>CAYFPQ010000050.1:3771-22532 GCA_964345005.1 uncultured Victivallales bacterium
GTTGTCAACGTACGCCACCCACGACACCCCGAGCTGAGTTGCACCCACGATGCCACCCCCGATCACGCCAATGATACAGGTGTAGAAGGCGAGCAGCGGCGTCATGATGCTCATTGCCACCAGACGCGGCATGACGAGGAAACGCACGGGGTCAATCGACATGATCTCAAGCGCAGCAATCTCCTCCGACACGACCATTGTACCTAACTGCGCCGCGATGGCCGATCCCACGCAGGCCGCCAGTATCAGGCCGGTCATGAAAGGACCCATCTCCCGAAGCATCGAAACCATCACCGCGGTTCCGATGTTGACCTCCTGGTTGAACTTGCTCAACTCGATGCCGGTCTGCAGGGCCAGGATCATGCCGGTGAACAGGGCCACCACGGTGATGACGCCCAGGCTCTTGATGCCGGAAATGAACATCTGCATGACGATCTCTTGCCGCGCGCGCCTGGTCAGGGCGAAACGGACCGCCACTGCGGCCTGAAGAAACAGCAGACCTCCCTGCCCTACCGAGCGACAGAAGAACAGAACATGACGCCCTAAGCGCGCGACAAAGTTCTCCGCAGGCGGAAAATACTCTGGTTCACGTGTTACCATACGATCCTTGACGTGAGCGTCCCACCGAGATACCCACGCTGTCAATCTCCGAACTTAAGGAACCACAGCACGCGCCAGGTAGAGCGATCCTCGTCCTGTTCGCGCCCCAGGAGCCCCAGGAGGAAGGACCATTGCCGCTTCGCACCATCGGTATCGCATCGACTGCGAGAGAAGAGCGGGAAGAGCGAGACATGCCTGGACTCCGCACCGTCACGCCGGTAGCGAAAGAGCCCCCACAGCAACTCGTGCTCCAACAGGTCTGCATTGGCCGTGCGCGTGTAGAGGGTCCAAAGCGGAGCCATGTTGCGCTCAACGGGCCCTGTATTCTTCAGCGGCCACAGTTCAAGCAGGCGCACACGCGATGCATCGTCTTCGCGCCGGTACGACACCAACGGCCACAGCTTGAAGTAGTTCGAGGTGATCTCTGGCTCCCTATCCTCACCGGCCGCCAATTTCTCCGTCACACGGTCGTGGTAGATGAACGGTAGCAGAAAGAAGCGGTTGAACGTCTCCGCATCGCGCTCCGCACGCAGCGATTGCACAAATGGCCACAGGAAGAAGGACGAACTGTGGCCCTCACGCTCACGCTTGCCCCAGAGCGGCCAGATAAAGAGTTTGCTGTAGTCGCCTTTCGCATACTGGAAGAACGGCCAAGGCGCGTTCAGCTCCATGCGTTCTTCCGTCTTTGACCAGCGGAAGAACGGGGGCAGGACCAGCCAGCCTTGCTGGTCTTCGGTACGGGTGCGACCGTAGAGCGGAAACAGGATGTAGGATGTCCCACTGTGCCCGGGCTCGTGGTAGCGGGCATGTGTCCAGAATGGCCAGAGCACGAAGTGCTTTGTGTATTCGCCTTCGTCTTCCGACCGGCCGTAGAAGGGAAAGATACGCAGCCGCGACACATCTTCGCTCTGAGAGCGCGAGATGAAGGGCCACAGGAAGTGCCAACTCCGCATGTCACCCGTCATGCTATGCGCGTACAGAGGGAAGAGCGCATAGACGATCCGGTCGCGGCCCAGGAACTCGTTGAGTGTACCGCCGAGCGGGAAGATGCTGAAGTACGGGGTATCATGCTTGTCACGGCCCCAGAAGACCAGGGGGAAGACCATTCCGCGGTATCGGGAGCCAGGGGACGTGTTGTCGAAATCGTGCCCATAGGCCAACAGAAAACGCCAACTGCTCTCTTGGCCAAGGTGTTTCACCGTACCCACCGGCCACAGCATCTCATGCAGCTTCCGTTCCCGATCGGCATCTGCGGTGAGCGAATAGAAAGGCCGTATGCCCGTAAAGGTCTGGCCCTCGCCGGTATTCTGCCGCTCAAGAATGGGGCCCACTGCACGACAGCGATCGACCCCTTCGGGACTCCTGTCGCTGGCAGCCACAAACCCCAGCTCAAGATTCCCACAAGGCCGGACGGAGGCACAGCCGGCGGCGAACAGTGACATGGTCATCAGCGAGCATAGAAGCCACCGCACAACCGGGCCGCTCGGAGAGCGGCCCCTACCTTCCTCAACATGGTAGAGCCCGCTCTCCGAGCGGGCCGCCGCATGAACCGTACGTGTCGGCAAACACTGCATCCTTACGCCTGGTTGAACGCGTTTATCTCTCCATCGCACCCGAAGATCGTGGCGATCAGCGCTGTACGAACCCACATGCCGTTACGCATCTGGCGCCAGTACATTGCCCGAGGGTCGTTGTCGATGGAATGCGGAATCTCGTGCCGGCGCGGTAGCGGATGCATGATCGCCGCATCCGGCTTGAGCTGCTCAAGGTACGCTTCCTGGAGCCAATAACGCTCGATGTCTATCTTCGCGCTTTCACCCTTTTCGGCATCCCACTCGTCCTGCACGCGTGTCATGTAGATAGCATCGGCAGTGGGCACCGCAGCGGCCAATTCATCGCCCAACTCATACGTGACACCGTTGGCATCGAGGATCGCCAACACATCGTCGGCCACCTGTAGTTCGGGCGGCGCAATAAACACCTGGTGAACGCTTTCGTAGTTGGTCAAGAGTGCGGCGAGCGAGCGTACGGTGCGGCCACGCAATAGGTCACCCACAAACACCACGGTCTTGCCATCGATGCCGCCACGCTGCTCGAAGCTGCGCTGCAACGTATAGATATCCAGCAGGGCCTGTGTCGGGTGCTGATCCTTCCCCGAACCGGCGTTGATGATCGGTACCGGCCGCTCGGAGTTCGACAGCACCCAGGCCATTCGTTCGGCCAGCCCGCCCACCTGGGTACGCATAATCACGCAGTCGAAGTATGAACTGAACGTCCGAACCGAATCGTCCTTCGTTTCGCCCTTGCGCTCGCTGGATGTTGCCGTGTCACGTACGGTCCCAATCCGCATACCGAGGATCTCGCACGCGGAACAGAACGAAAGAAACGTCCGCGTACTGGGCTGGGTGAAGTAGAGCATGGCGCGACGATGCGGCAGGAGCCCGGCCAGGAACTCCATACCCTCCTTGGTCTTGGCCAGGAACCGAATCCGCGTGGCCAGCTCGCCAAGCGTGTCCAGGGCCTGCCGGTCGAACTGCTGCGTCATCAAAGCGTGGAACGGTCGCCCATCCTCGGTGTTGAGGTGGCGACCCTTTGCCGCAGGATCGAGCTCAAGGAACTCCTCCCAGGATATATCCGTTAACGCCATGATATCCTCCTACTCCCGTTCGAGCGATGAAACGAAGAGTGCCTTGATCGTGTGCAGGCGGTTCTCCGCTTGGTCGAACACCTTCGAAAACTCTGCTTCGAACACGTCATCGGTTACTTCGAGCGCACCGATCTTCTGCGTGACTTCGGTCCGGTGATCATGGAAGGCAGGAAGACAGTGCAGGAATATCGCTTCACCCGACTCCAGGTTGCCGGTGGCCCGCATCAGCTCCATGTTGACCTGGTAGGGCCGCAGCAGCTCCACGCGCGCCTTGAACTGTTCCTCTTCGCCCATGGACGTCCAGACATCGGTATACACCACGTGTGCACCCTGAACCGCCTCGACGGGATCGTTGCAGACGCATACGGTCCCGCCTCGCTCCACCGCCACCTGGTTGGCGTGTGCCACCAGGTCGTCCGTCGGCTGCAACGAATCGGGCGTGCAATTGACAAAGTCCATGCCACTGATCGCGCACCCCAGCATCAACGAGGTCGCCACATTGTTGCGGCCATCGCCCGCATACACCACTTTCCGCCCGGCCAGTTCACCGAACCGCTCCTTTATCGTCATCAGATCGGCCAAAGCTTGCGTGGGATGCGAAAGATCGGTCAGTCCGTTCCATACCGGTACGCCGCTGTATTCAGCCAGGAGCTCCACGGTCTCCTGCCGGTATCCCCGGAACAGGATACCATCGAACATCCGTCCCAGCACCCGCGCCGTGTCCGAGACCGATTCCTTTTTGCCAAGGTGGATCTCCGTTGCTGCAAGGTACTCGGTCAGCCCACCTTCATCCGTGGCGGCCACGGCGGCTGCACACCGTGTCCGCGTAGACATCTTCTCGAACACCAGTGCGATGTGCCGGCCGGCCAACCGTTGGCCGCACAAACCGGCGTGCTTGTCCTGCTTAAGCTTCAATGCCAGGTCCAGCAGCCACACGACCTCTGCATCCGACAAGTCCGAAAGTGTCAGCAGCGACCGCCCCTTCATACCGATATCATTGCTCATCCGAAATCCTTACCACCCGGAAACCACTACTCGAACGGGCGTCACGTCATAATGCCACCCATCACCCAAAAGCCAAGGTCAAACCGACTCGAAACCTTGAACCTTGAACCATGAACCCCGAACCGGCATAGTCACCCCATGCATAACACAGCACCAGAACGGTTTGCGCTGATCGCCGGCCGGGGCGATTACCCGCGGTTGCTGGCCGAAGCGGCCCGCAAACGGGGCGTGTCGCACATCCATCTAGTCGCATTCAAGGGCGAGACCAACCGCCGGTTGGCGGCGCTGGCGGATTCAGTCGACTGGATCAACCTGGGACAGATCGGAAGGATGCTCGACTCCCTGCGCAACAGCGGAGCAAAGCACGCCATTATGGCCGGACAACTCCGCCCGACGCAGATATTCCGCTTCCGACCCGACGCATGGGCACGCAAGACCTTCATGGCGCTCAGGGTCAAGAATCCCCATACCGTCTTCGGCATGATTATCGACGAGATCCACAAGCTCGGCATCGAGGTCCTGCCTGCATCCGCGTTCATGGACGAATACATGCCCGCGACCGGCCTGCTGACCACGCGTGCGCCCGATGAGCGGGAACAGGCGGATATCGACCTGGGTGTCCGGATCGCCAAGACCACAACCGGACTTGAGATCGGTCAGACACTCGTTGTGAAAGAGGGGATCATCCTCGCGGTAGAGGCACTTGAAGGCACCGACAAGACCATCCGACGTGCCGGCAAGCTCGGCGGTCCCGGCGCCGTTGTCGTGAAGATAGCCAAGCAGGACCAGGATATGCGTTTCGATATCCCAGTGATCGGCCCGCGAACGATCAAGACACTGAAGAAGGCCGGCGCAACCTGCCTCGCGTTCCGCGGTGGAAAAGCCATCTTCCTGGAGAAAGAGCCCCTCATCCTGGCCGCTGACGCATTGGGCCTGAGTATTATCGGAATCGATATGGAGGCGTCGCACGATGGCGGCGCCAGGTAGGGCCCGCTCTCCGAGCGGGCCGCAGACAGAGGAACGACTATGTCAGAGAAGCTGAAGGTCGCCGTATTCGGCGTCGGAAGCCTCGGCCAGTGGCACGCGGCCAAGTATGCCGCCATTGAAGATGCCGATCTGGTGGGCGTATTCGATGTCGATCCCGATCGTGCGGCCGAGATCGCCGAGAAGAACGAAACGCGTGCCTTCACAGACATGGAAGAGTTGGCCGATGCCGCCGATGCCGCCAGTATCGTCGTGCCGACCCACCTCCACAACGAAACCTACCGGAAGCTCGCCGACCACAACCTGCACATGCTGATGGAGAAACCCATCGCCGTGACCACCGCCGAAGCGGAAGATATGGTGACACTGTCACAGCAGAGAGGACTCATCTTGCAGGTTGGTCATATCGAGCGGTTTAACCCCGTAATGCAGTTCCTCGAAGACAGTATGCGTACCCCCAGCTTCATTGAGGCCATTCGTATGTGCGCCTATCCGCCCTTCCGCGAGGGCGCCGCGCCGCGCGGCACCGAGGTGAGCGTGGTCCTCGACATGATGATTCATGATCTGGAGATCATTCTCCACTTGGTCCGTTCGCCGGTGGTGGATATCCGCGCGTTTGGCGTGGCGGTCATGAGCCCGAGCGAAGACATCGCCGATGTCCGTCTGCGTTTCGAGAACGGATGCGTGGCCAACGTGACCGCCAGTCGAATCAGCACGGAACAGATGCGCACCATCACGGTGTTCCAGGACGACGTCTATGCCGCCCTTGACTACGGCAAGCAAGAAGGGACACTGCATCGCAAAGGCCCCGATGGCATGCACGTGGTCGACATCCCCACCGAGAAGGGCGACCAACTTGAGAACGAACTGAGGTCGTTCGTGGAGTGTGTGCGCACACGCGGTGAACCGGTTGTGACCGGTGAACAAGGCTCCAAGGCCCTCCAGCTCGCCGCCGACATTTGCCACGTTATCGAAACCAACCCATCGTAGCTATGGCCCGACCAACCAGCTTGATGATCATTGCCGGCGAGGTGTCCGGCGACATGCACGCCGCCCGTCTCGTCCATGCTATCCATGCACAGAATCCCGACATCTCATTCTTCGGTGTTGGGGGCGAGCAGATGCGCGCGGCGGGGGTCGAGACGGTGGTCGATATCGGTGACATGGCCGTCACCGGCTTTGCCGAGGTCGTCAGTAAATACCGCCACTTGCGCCGCATCTTCTACGATATGCTCGCCGTATTGCGCAGCCGCCAACCGGATGCCGTTATCCTGGTCGATTACCCCGGGTTCAACCTGCGCTTCGCCGAACGAGCCCACCTGATGGGGTTCAAGACCATCTATTACGTCTGTCCGCAGGTATGGGCGTGGCACCAGGCGCGGATTCCCAAGATGGCCGCCATGCTCGACCGGCTGATTGTCTTCTTTCCCTTTGAGCCCGACTACTTCAAAGAGACCAGCCTACAGGTCGACTTCGTCGGCAACCCCCTGGTCGACGAGATCACTGAAGCGCGCCAGGCAGAACATGTCCCCTTGCCTTGGCAAGGGGAGCCGCGTATTGCGCTGCTGCCGGGCAGCCGCAACCACGAGATCGAGCGCATCCTCCCATCGATGCGGGCGGCGGCGAAGCTGATCGAGGAGCGTCACCCAACAGCCTCGTTCATCATTCCGGTGCACGATCAGGCAGCAGCCGACCTGGTATCGAAGGTACAGTCTGAGAACCCCAACGGACCCACCCACTGCGAAACGGCTATCGGACAGACTCGACCCGTCATGGGCGAAGCCCGTGCCGCGCTGATCGCATCCGGAACCGCCACGCTGGAAGCCTCGCTGATGCGCTGCCCGATGGTCATCACCTACCGCGCGGCGTTCTTCACATACCTGCTCTATCGCATGCTGGCGAAGGTTGACTATCTTGGACTCGTGAATATCGTTGCCGGGCGCGAGGTCGCCGACGAGCGGCTCCAGTACTCCGCCAAGCCCGAAGACCTCGCCCATGCCATCGAGCCACTTCTCAGCGACGACACCGCCCACGCCACCGCCCTTGCCGAGCTCGACGAAGTCAACCGCCGCCTCGGCCCTCCCGGTGCCGCCGATCGCGCCGCCCGGTCCGTGCTGGATACCGTTGAAAGGACCTCCCCATCCTCTTCATCCTGACGATCCATGTGAGTATCTGCGATGAGAATCTGGACACTGCACCCCAGGTACCTTGACCGACAGGGGTTGACAGCCGTCTGGCGAGAGAGTCTGCTCGCACAAGCCGTGCTACAGGGCAAAACAAAGGGCTACCGCCACCACCCGCAGCTCATACGATTCCGAGCCCTACGCTCCCCAACAGCCGCCATCGCCACTTACCTTCGGGGAATTCGAGAGGAGGCGACGAGCCGCGGTTACTCCTTTGACCGCTCCCGGATCGGCGAGGGAAGGATGCGTAAGCAGATCGCCGAAACAGAGGGGCAGCTCATGCACGAGTGGTCTCACCTGCTGGCAAAGCTGAAAGAGCGCAGCCCGGCCCAGTTCGCACACGTCCGGAACATCAAGATCCCCGACCCCCACCCGCTCTTCACGATCATCCCGGGCGACGTCCGGAATTGGGAGAAGCTGTGATCTCGCGACTCAGCTCAGCTCCACCACCTCGCTGATGCGGTCGGCGTAGGTGTGGCGGATCTGGACACGAGAGTGTCCGGCCTCGTCGAGGGCTTCGCGGACGGTCTTTTCGGCGATGTCGGGCTCGTTGCAGTCGGCGCTCAGGTGCGCGAGAAAGACAACATCGAGCGCATCGCCTGCGACCTCGGCGAGCAGCTCACCGGCCTGTCTGTTGGAGAGATGGCCCTGGCGTCCGGCGATGCGCTGCTTGAGTGACCATGGGCGCGCCGCATCGCGCAGCAGGTCTTCGTCATGGTTCGCCTCGATAACGATGGCACGGCAACCTTTCAGGTGCTGGCGAATCAGCTCGGTCGGTGTACCCATGTCCGTAACAATCCCGACACGCACACCTCCCGCCGCCACGACAAACCCGACCGGATCATAAGAATCGTGCGGCACCGAGAAGGGCTTCACAACGAGATCGCCAACCTGGAAGGACGATCCGTTACTGAAGATTCGCCAGTCCAATCCCGTATGCTTCGGATTCCGCTCCAGCGCCTCGATCGTACCCGCATTCGAATAAAGGGGCACGCCCAGCCGCCGCTGAAGAATCCCTAGTGCGGCCTTGTGATCGTCATGCTCATGGCTTACGCAGATGGCATCCACTTGATCAAGCTCCCACCCGGCCTCCTGCAACCGGCGGTCCGTCTCCTTCCCGCTCAACCCCGCATCAATGAGAATCCGGGTCGACTCCGTCGCCATGACGGTACAATTCCCCTTGCTACCACTAGCTAAGACACAAACACGCATTGCCATATCAAGACTCTCATCGCCTGGACAGCGCCGCGCCTCCGGGCAATCTCACCACCGAACACATCCGCCAAAGGCGGCCAACGACCTCTGCCCACCCTCGTCAAAGTACTTCCGCACATTACACCATGTCCGCCCGACACCCCCGGAACTCAACTGCCCTCAGCGGAGGAGCAGGGGTGCCCTCTGAGGCCTAGCAGGCCGAGCGAAGCGAGGCAGTGCTCCAGCCCAGAGGACACCCCTGCTCCGAAGCGCTATTTGCTTGTGAAGCCAACCCAGCGGTCTATAGTCTTGTATTATCTCTAAGGGAGAGAAGGATGCCAAGCCAAACACTAGCCTTAAGCCAGCAACAGCGCCTGCAAATGGTGCTGGCGCCCCAACTCCGCCAATCCCTGGAGATGCTCCAGCTCCCCATCATGGACCTGCGCACCATGATTCAGCATGAGATTGAGCAAAACCCCACGATCGAAGAGAAGATCACCGAAAACGAGAAGATCGAGATCGAGCCCGGCGACGGCGAAACGGAGAAGGCCGAAGCGATGGACTTCGATAAGGAGTTCGAAGCCCTCTCTCATCTCGACGAGGAATGGCGCGAGTACTTCTTCCAGAATCAGGAAAGCCAACCCTACACCTCCGACGACGATGAGCGTCACCAGTTTCTGCTCGACTCCCTCCCCCAACAGCAGAGCCTGCAGGAACACCTCCTCGAGCAGATCCAGCTCAGCGAACTCGAGGACGACGAGCTCCGCCTCGGCGAGATGATCATCGGCAGTATCGACGACGACGGCTACCTGACCGGCTCGCTCGAAGAGCTTGCCGCCACGTCAAACGTCGACCTCCACCGACTGGAAGACATCCTTCACTTGATCCAGGACTTCCACCCCACGGGAGTCGGCGCGCGCGACCTGCGCGAGTGCCTGATGCTCCAGCTCTCCCGCGTCGGCAAGCGTGGCACACTTGTTGAGATGCTCGTCGACAAGTACCTCGACAAGCTCGGGGCGCGTCGGCAGACCGACCTGGCTAGACAGCTCAAGGTCACGCAGGAGGAAATCCAGGAAGCCGCCGCTTTTATTGCTACACTCGACCCCAAGCCCGGTCGCATCTACTCGGACGAAGTGGCCACCTATGTCGTGGCCGAGATCGTCGTCAAGAAAGTGGAAGGCAAATACATCGTAATCATGGATGACGACCAGCTCCCGCACATCCGTATTAGCCGTCACTACCGCCGCCTGCTCCAGGCCGCCGACACCAGCAACGAGGTAAAGGAGTATGTCCGCGACCGAATCCGCGCCGGCGCGTTCCTGATCAAGAGCATCCACCAGCGCCAGAAAACCATCTTCCGGATCGCCTCCGAGATCGTGGACCGACAGGTCGAGTTCCTCGACCAGGGCGTCTCTCATCTCAAGCCGCTGACTATGGCCGAGATTGCTGAAGCTGTCAGCGTACATGAGACCACTGTCAGCCGCGCGGTCAACGGCAAGTACATGCGCACGCCGCGCGGTATCTTTGAGATGAAGTACTTCTTCACCCCGGGCATCAAGACAGCCGATGGCAACCAGGTCTCCAACAAGACTGTTAAGGACATGATTGCCACGATGGTGGCGGAGGAAGATCCCGCCAAGCCCCTTTCCGACCAAACCATCCTCAAGAAACTCGAGGAGCAGGGGATCAAGATCGCCCGCCGCACCATCGCCAAGTACCGCCTCGTTCTCAAGATTCCGCCTTCGCATATGCGGAAGTTGTACTGATACGGAGGTCGGAGGTCAGAAGTCGGAGGTCAGGAGAGGGATCGTCGTGGCCGCGCGCAAGGTGACACTCAGCACGGTCGTCGAACGGATCCAAGCGGTCCTGAACGACCTCTCGGACGACCTGACCTCGCTCTCGACCCCCGCCTTGCCGGCGGCCGCCGAGGCGGCACTGCTCTGGGCGCTTCGCTCCCGCTTCGATCGTCCACTCGTCTGGATCTGCGACGGCCAGGAATCGCTTGAAACGATGCACCAGGATCTGCTTGGCCTGGCGACGGACAATACGGCTCCCGTGCTCTACCTGCCGCCGTGGAGTACGATCCCCACGCCAGATGACCCGCCGGACGTTGAGATTGCCGGACACCGACTCAACGTTCTCGCAACACTCGATGTCAACCGCACCTCGCCGGGCGTTGCCCCTGTGATTGTTACCTGTATCCAGGCCCTACTGCCCAAGACCCTCTCTCCCGACCACCTGCGCGCTCGAACACGACATCTATCGTGCGGGACAGAGATCGCTCCCGGAGCACTGGCCGAGTCGCTCGCCACTGACGGATATGAGCTGGGTCATGTGGTTGACGAGAAGGGCCAAGCCGCGACGCGGGGTGGCCTGCTCGACGTGTGGCCACTCAGCCACACCTGGCCACTCCGCATCGAGTTCTTCGGCGAGCACATCGAGTCGCTCCGCTTTTTCGATCCCACCACGCAACGGTCGATCGAGAAACTGACCGAAACCCGGATACCGCCGGCAGGTGAATGGAGTGACCGGGAGGAGCGCAGTAGCATCCTCGCATACTTGCCCAAGAACAGCCTGCTCACGTGGTCTGACCCCGACGCACTGAAGCACCACGGCGAGCTGTTCGAAACTGCCGCACGCGAACGGCGGCGTGGCCGCGATATTGAGCAGACCGGAAGCCTGCTGAAGACACTGGGAACCCTCCCTGAAGCGATCCAAGTGCACATTGGTGGTTATGAGGCGGACGACAGTACCCAGATCCTCGACGATGTCAGGCCGCTTCCCGATCTCCTGCCTGAAGCCAGGGGCGTTCTTCAGCCCGATCTTCTCGATCAGGCTCGTCGCCGAATGCTGACCGACCTTCAAGCCGGTGCAGACCGCGGGGACACGGTTATTCTGGCCCTGGATACTCCAGCCGCTGCCGGACATCTCCAAGGGACTCTGAAGGAGACGATCGCCACGGGAAAGAGGCACCGCAAACTCCACCTGGTCACGGCAGTCCTTTCCGAGGGCTTTCGAAGCGAGGCACTGGGGCTAGTGCTCGTCGCTCAGCCGGACCTGTATGGGTACCACAAGCAGCGGGGACGCCGATACGATCCCCTCACGGCCACCGGCAAACCACGACCACGCCCCAGCGCGCGGATCGCCGAGATGGCTGACCTCGAACCAGGGGACCTCGTTGTGCACGTCGAGCATGGCATCGGTCGCTACGAGGGACTGAGCCAGATCACGTTCAACGGCCAGAACCAGGAGGTGCTCACCGTCGAGTATGCCGACAACGCGCGGCTGCACGTGCCCGTATCCCAAGCCCATCTACTCAGTCGCTATGTCGGCGTATCCCGTGCGACGGCCCCGTTGCACAAGCTGGGCGGCAGGCGCTGGGACCGCGAGAAGGCCGCTGCCCAGGAGGCTATTGCCGATATGGCCGCCACGATGCTCGAAACCCAAGCCACACGGAATATGAAGCGGGGCCACGCCTTCGGCGAAGACACCGCATGGCAGCACGAATTCGAAGCCGCCTTCCCCTATCGCGAGACTCAGGATCAGCATGACGTCATCGCCACCGTTAAGAACGACATGGCATCTTCGCGCCCAATGGATCGTCTGCTCTGCGGGGACGCCGGATACGGCAAGACAGAAGTTGCCATGCGCGCCGCGTTCAAAGCCGTCATGGGGCAGCGGCAGGTTGCTGTGCTCGTGCCGACCACCGTCCTGGCCCAGCAGCACTTCGAGACCTTCGCGGCTCGGATGGCCGATTATCCCATCCAGATCGAGATGCTCAGCCGGTTTCGGAGCCAGGGCCAGCGCACCGCAACTCTGAAACTCATGGCCGAGGGCAAGGTTGACATCGTCATCGGCACGCACGCCCTGCTGCAGGACGGTGTTGTTTTCGAGAACTTGGGGCTTGTGATCATCGACGAAGAACAACGCTTCGGCGTGGCACACAAGGAGGCGTTCAAACAGATCCGTACATTGGTGGATGTGCTGACCCTTACGGCCACACCCATCCCACGCACGCTCTACATGAGCATGACCGGTGCGCGTGACCTGAGTCTCCTGCAAACGCCGCCGCTGGAGCGACTCGCAATCGAGACAACGGCCACACGCTACAGCGAGGCAACGGTTCGACAAGCCGTTCTTCGCGAGATCAACCGGGAGGGACAGGCCTTCTACCTGCATAACCGTGTGATGACGATTGAGTCGGTCTGCAACCGCCTCCGCAAGCTCATACCGGAAGCACGTTTCGAGATCGCTCATGGCCAGATGGCAGCCGGGGAACTGGCGCGCGTCATGTCGCGTTTCGTCAATGGCGAGTTCGATGTGCTCGTCTGCACCACGATCATCGAAAGCGGGATGGACATCCCTCGCGCCAACACGATCCTGATCGACCGGGCGGACCGGTTCGGGATTGCCGATCTTTACCAGCTGCGTGGGCGCGTGGGCCGCTCCAGTCGTAAGGCCTACGCCATCCTGCTCCTCCCGCCACAGGGCCATGTGGACCCGGACGCGCGCAAGCGTATCGGCGCCCTGCGCAAGTACTCCTCGCTGAGCGCCGGATTCAACCTGGCCCTGCGCGACCTGGAGATCCGCGGCGCGGGCAACCTGCTCGGCACTGCCCAGAGCGGACACATCACCGCGATCGGCTTCGGTCTCTACTGCCAACTGCTGAAACGTACCGTCGCCCGCCTCAAGGGCGATCCCGTCCCGCGCCTGGTCGACGTCGACGTGACACTTGATTTTCTGGACCTCTCCCCCGTCGGAGAGCCATCTCCTTCGACCGCCGGCATCCCCTACAGCTATATCAACGACGAAGGCCTGCGCGTCGGGGTCTATCGCCAGCTCGCCGAGACATCCGATGCGAAAGACCTGCGGCGTTTGGAGGAGGAGTTGGCCGACCGGTTCGGTCCGCTTCCCGACGCCACCCGCCGCCTCCTGGCAATAGGGTCTATCCGTGTCACGGCGGCTGACCACGGCATTCGCCGTGTCGAAACCCGCGACGGCAAGGTTATGCTCACCGGTCGCCACGACTACCTGATGCAAGGCACACGTTTCCCGCGGCTGAAATCTGAAGATGTCGACGAGAGACTTGACGAGATCGCAGTGCTGATCGAGACTTCGGGGAGATGGGCGCGCTAGTCTGCTGTTACATGCAGTGTGTCATCCCGAGCCTGCCGAGGGATCTCAGGCTTCTTCGTTGCGTAGGAGATTCCTCGACAGGCTCGGAATGACAAACTCTTGCGCTCTGGAAAACAACAAGGAGACATCGCTATGAGTTCCTTCTGTACTGTCATCAACTGTATGGATGGGCGGATGCAGTTGCCGGTGATCAAGTTTCTGCAGAAACGGTTCCATGCCAAGCATGTCGATACCATCACGGCACCGGGCCCCAACCTGATCCTGGCGAAGGGCGATGACCTGATGCTGGTCGAGCACATCATGCGTTGCCTCGATATCTCGGTCAGTAAACACGGCTCTACCTCCATCGCGATCGTGGGTCACGAAGATTGCGCGGGAAATCCAACTGAGAAGGGCGAGCAATTTATTCACCTCCGTCTTGCCCACGACCGCGTGAAGGACGCTTTTCCCGACTGTGATGTCACAACACTGTGGGTTACCGTCAAGGGCCGCATCGAGGAGGTGCCCTTCGGGCACACTTGACACCCTCGCACCATTTGGTGACACTGAACCCAACGGGAGAAAGAACCTATGAGCACGACAGCGCCCATTTTGCGCGCCCTGACCGAAGAGGCCAAGAAGTCCATGCAGCGCGATGAGCGCCCGATCGGACATGTACCCTTCCGGGTTGGGCGGGAACGGCGTGTCGCCATCGTGGATGGCGAGTATCGATCGATCGAGCGGCGGATAACCGACGCTCCCCCTACGAACGATCTGTACCTGCTGGACCTGGGCGAGAAACTCAACGTCTCACGTGAGCATTTTCAGATCGAACAGGAACACGATGGCAGCTATGTCGTGGTTGATCGCGGCAGTGCCTGTGGAACGATTGTCGACGATCAGCCGGTAGGTGGCCATGACGAAGGCGGTCGTTGCCCGCTGAAGAACGGCAGTACGATTCGTGTCGGCACCGGTTCATCCCCCTACCTGTTCGAATTTGTCATCCCGGGATCCGCCTGATCGCGGCCGGGACACAGAATGAGGCGTCGGGGACACGGTGAACAGCATTGCGCTCGCATTTCTGGTGGGCACCATCACGCTAGTCGCAGCGTGTGTCACGGCCTACATCTTTTTTGTCCGCCAGGTGCACCGGCATTCGCTCCGGCTCCGCTATGAGCGTGGCAAACTGAAAAACGAGCACGAGGTCCGCGTCATCGCGGAAACCGCTCTCGCACTCAAAGACCGTCTCTACCAGATCCTTTTTGCACACACTACCGATATGGTGTTCATGTTTGGTCTCACAGAGGACGGGCTGCCCGGCCATTTCACCGAAGTGAACGTTGTGGCCTGCGAGACACTCGGCTATAGCCGCGAGAAGCTGCTCGAGCTCTCGCCACTCGAGATCCAGGTTTCTGACACCGTGACATCGCTCCCCGGCTACACGCGGTCCGAGCTTGTCGCTATGTCCGACGATGAGATCATGGATCGTGAATCTGCCCTTGCGATCCGCCCGGTGCGGCAGCTCGTGGAGCGGATCCAGGCCGAAGGGCATGCCGAGTACACCGGCTCATTCCTTACACGCGACGGTGATCACATACCCGTTGAGATCTACTCGCACGCCTTCGAACTGGAAGGCAAACCCATGATCATCTCTACTGCACATGACATCGCCGAGCGCGAAAAGGCAAAGTGGGATCTGCAGGAGAGCGAGAAACGCTTCGAAGAGTTCTTCTCCCACTCCCCTATCGGCGTCGCGCTCTATGACGGCAACGGCAAGCTACTGAACGTCAACCCGGCCTGCCTCAAGACATTCGGCGCGCCCGATGCCGAGCAGTTCGCCCGATTCGACCCGTTTTCGAATCCCTTTGTCCCGGAACGGATGCGCCGTGTGCTGGAGCAGCGCGAGACCGAGCAGTTCGAAATGAGCATCGATTTCGACAGAGCACGAACGGACGGCCTCTATGTTACGAGCCGACGCGGTGTTGGGCACTTGGATGTGTTGATGCTGAACCTGGGTATGGACCGCGAGTATACTCCTCGAGGCCATCTCCTCCAGGTGCAGGATATCACGAGCCGAGTCCAGACAAAGGAAGCCCTCCAACGTAGCGAACGCCAGCTCCAGCAAGCCCAGAAGATGGAGGCTCTCGGAACGCTGGCCGGAGGCATCGCACACGACTTCAATAACATCCTGACGCCCATTCTCGGATATACGGAGATCATGCTTCACGGAATGAAAGACACCGCACCCAACGCGGAGTTTCTCAAGGAGATTCACAAAGCCAGCTACCGTGCGAAGGATCTTGTTCAGCAGATTCTCACTTTCAGTCGTCAGAGCGAGCATGAAAACAAGCCCGTCCACCTGATCCCGATCATCAAGGAAGTCGCCAAACTTCAGCAATCCTCCCTCCCCGATGGCGTCACGATCAACTGCGTGGTTAAGACCGACCAGGACGTCGTAATAAGTAATCCCACGCAGATCCACCAGGTCATGATGAACCTCTGCACCAATGCCGCATACGCCATGAGGGAAAGCGGCGGCGAGTTGGAAGTCTCCGCGAGCGATTTCATGATCGGCGGACGAGCCCAATCCGAGTTTCCCGACCTCGAGCCGGGTCGCTATCTTCGCGTAATGGTCAAAGACACCGGTTGCGGAATGGACGACGCCACAATCGAGCGCATCTTCGAGCCCTTCTTCACGACCAAACCGAGCGGCGAGGGCACCGGCATGGGACTCGCCGTGGTACACGGCATCATCGTAGGGCTCAAGGGCGCACTGACGGTGAAGTCCATCCTGGGCGAAGGCACCATATTCCATATCGTCCTGCCGGTCGTTGAGCAGCAGGCAGCGGATGACACAACCGGGAGCCCGTCGCCGCATGCCGGCGAAGGACGGACCGTGCTCTTCGTCGACGACGAGACAGCCGTCGCCCAGATGGCTGTGAAGATGCTGCGTGCACTAGGCTACGCACCCGCCATCGCCACGGATAGCCAGGAGGCGCTGACCATGTTCAAACAGTCACCGGAGCGCTATGACCTCGTGGTGACCGACCTTGCGATGCCCGGAATCAGCGGACGGGAACTGGCGCTGGCAATCAAAGAGGTCCACCCGGAGATGCCTGTTATCCTCTGCACCGGCTACAGCCAGCAGTACACCGAGGCCGATGCCCTGCGCGAAGGTTTCGCCGATGTAATCCACAAACCGATCGTCATGCGTCAGCTCGCGGACGCCATTGCCGCCGCTCTCGACCGAGCCGGATAGGCTTGACAGTTGAGCGCCTGCGTTGTTCCCTGAGTGCCCGTGAAAGGACGAATTATGCCAACGAAGCACTGCCCGTTCGACCCTGAATGGCTGGAAGCCCTGACCCGAGAGTATCCCACGCCATTTCATATCTATGACGAGAAAGCTATACGCGCCAACGCGCGTGCCGTGAACGCCGCCTTCGCGTGGAACCCGGGATTCCGCGAATTCTTCGCGGTGAAGGCCGCACCAAACCCCTACCTTGTTAAGATTCTCCATGCTGAAGGCTTCGGTGTTGACTGCAGCTCCATGGCAGAACTGCGCTTGGCGCAGCAAGCAGGCTTGTCGGGCGAACTCGTATTCTTCAGCTCCAACGACACGCCGGTGGCGGAGTTTCGTGAAGCCCGCAGCATGGGTGCAGTTATCAACTTGGACGACATCTCACACCTGCCGTTCCTCGAGCAACACGCCGGCCTGCCCGATCTGCTCTGTTTTCGCTACAATCCTGGCCCCCTGAAGAAGGGAAACACGATTATAGGGCATCCGGAAGAAGCGAAGTACGGACTCACACGCGACCAGCTTTTTGAAGCATATCGTCAGGCCCGCGACAAGGGCGTGTCGCGCTTCGGCATCCACACCATGGTGGCCTCGAACGAATTGGACCGGAACTACTTCGCCGAAACCGTAGAGATTCTCTTCGACTTGGTCGTTGAACTGTCACGCACCCTCGATATCCGCTTCGAACTGGTCAATATCGGCGGTGGCATCGGCATCCCGTACAAACCGGACGATGTATCCGTCGATCTTACACAATTGAGCCATCACATCCGCCAACACTACGACGAGACCATCGTCGCCAACGGTCTCGAACCCCTGAACCTGTACATGGAATGCGGGCGCATGATCACCGGACCGTACGGGTATCTCGTCTCGCGTGTCAGACACATCAAGGACACTTACAAAAAGTTCGCCGGGCTCGATGCCTGCATGGCGAACCTCATGCGTCCGGCTCTTTACGGCGCTTATCATCATATTTCCGTGGTCGGCAAGGAAGATGCACCGGCCGATCATGTGTACGACGTCACCGGCTCGCTCTGCGAAAACAACGACAAGTTCGCTATTGATCGCGCTCTGCCTGAAATGGCTCCCGGCGATCTCGTGGTTATTCACGACGCCGGCGCCCACGGCCACGCCATGGGTTTCAATTATAACGGCAAGCTCCGCTCCGCCGAGCTGCTCCTCCGGGAGAGCGGTGACGTCGTTCAGATTCGCCGGGCCGAGACTGTCGACGACTACTTCGCCACGCTCGACTTGAACGGTCTCGCCGCTTTCGAGGTATAGTGAACGCCCTTGACCTAGCGTCGGCAAGGGAGCATCCCGTAGAACTAGCCAGCTCCGCTGAGAGGGTTCAAGGTTCACGGTTCAGAGGTTCAAGGTTCTGAGGCGATTCCCAACCTTTGAACCTATGAACGTTGAATTCCTTACCCGCGGCGTTTTCTCCGGCCACGCCCGCGGCCTTCGAGTTGAACCGGGGATCTCATCCTTCACACGAAGTCGAAACTCAGGGCAACTGCCAATGTGCAAACCATGACCCGTCAGGCCGTAGCGTTAGCCAAGGCTGATGCCCGGAATGGCTTGTCGGTCCGTAGCTTTAGCGAAGGCTGGACTGTAAAGGATGTCCCCGGAATATACCAGTGTGGCGAAGCCAGAGGCAGCTAAGAGCGCAGCAAGAGCGGAGTCTGGCGGTGTCTTTTGACCGTTGTTAGAAACGACACCGTCTTACATGCCGCGTAAT
>CAYFPQ010000051.1:0-22484 GCA_964345005.1 uncultured Victivallales bacterium
GGCGTGAGTCTCATTGAGCATGAGACAGCAGTCCCAAGTTACGTGGACGCGACATTTCCACTGTTGATCCATCCGGCTATCAGTTGAAGGAAGAAACCGAAGCCCTTTACGCGGACATACAGGATTTGCTCGCGGAAGGCGGCGGACTGATGGTGTTTCCCATGCCGCATTCGAATGCCAGGAAGGCCTCTTATGAGTTGGTGAGCGGCTATGGCGTTGACATTATGACCGGCTGCTTCATGCATGACGATCCGACCGAGACGCTCCTGGGCTGGCTGAGATGCGGCTATACCGATGTAATAGCCACCCATGACCTGACGGCGGGTGTGACCAATCTCTGGCATCCGATCGGTCAGAAGACTGGTGCGGCAACGTCGCTTTCGACATTATGGAATGCCAATACGGCCCCCATGAACGTCGATTCAAACTGGACGGTACTGGCCGCGGTGGATACCAACGATACGTGGTTCAAGGTGTTTGGGGCGACCGAGGGGATGGATGACCCGTATTATCAGCAGGAGTGCTTCACCAACATGACGGCGGATCCTCCTCCGCTGGTTGCGATTTGTGAAGGAGTGGAGGTCAGCGGCTCGGAAACCAATGGGCGAGTGGCCGTCTGCGGAATTAACGGTATTTACTCCGATTTCTGGTGTGGCGATGTCTCCCCCTTAGTGGATGGAATCTTCACGGGTGATGCGCTGGAAGGGCAACCGTCTCATCTGAATGGACTGTTGACCAATATTGTCAACTGGCTGGGCGAGGTCTCCATGTCCACCGGGCGTGTGACTATTACCGAGAGCGACACCAACAGCTTTGCTATCGAACAATTCGAATGGGCCGACTTCCTAGATGGGGATACGGATCCGTCACTGAGCGCCAATCCGGATCAGTTTCGGGGCATCATTGGCGTGCGCAGCACCTACAGTGGTGGGGATGCAACCGTAGCTGAATACGCCGCGATGGCCACGAACCTCGGGCTTCAGTACCTGGTGTTTCTCGAAGACTACGCATCGCTCACCACGAGCCAGTTCACTAACTTCTTGGCCGACTGCGACACCTACAGTACCGAAACTCTGATCCTGATTCCCGGCATCAAGATTCAGTCGGAACTGGATGTCTGGTATTTTGGATTCCGCAAGGGTATTACGCTTCCGCAGTCAGGGTGGCTGGAGGCAGACAAGATTCTTCATGCCTATGATGCAGATACCAATTTCGTTGGCGGACAGTACGCCTGGGTTACCGCTAATGGCTCCCGATACAAGATGGCCCATGGCAATTTTCGGTTGGACGAGAAGCTGCCGAACGGGATTCCGCCCGAGAATTACAATTTTCACTGTCCGTTCATCAGTATCTACACCTACACCAACGGTGTCCTCGCTGACACGATGCTGGATACCTATCAGAAATGCGCCGCGCGTACAGAATGGGTGTCGCCCATGGCGATTCACCTGATCGATTCGACCAACGAGCTGAAACAGGCCTGGACGAATGGCAGTTTCAAGACAATCTACCAGTTTCCGGCTTCTGAAGGGTTGGATGGATTCACGGATGACATAGGCGACAATACGGTTATGTCGCCAATGACTTACGTGTCCAGCGGACCGCGTATCGATGAATGGCGGGGCAGCGCTCGTGGATTTTCCGGAGAATGGTACGATTGGGCCCGCTACCGCTGGTTCATCAAGCTGGCGGCCTCCAGCGATGTGGGGCTCAAGGATATTCGTGTGATGGACGGACAGGAAGAGATTCGGCGCTTCGACCCGGACGGTGCGACCTCCTTCGAGCATACGCTGATGTTGACTCATCACGATATGCAAAATCTGATTCTGATTGTGACGGATAACGATGATCGTCAGGCCATCAGTGACGAGTTATGGGACTACAACACGTTGATGTATTTGAATTGGTGCTCGGATCGCAACAACATGCTGGGGACTGCGATCCTGCCTGCTCCCAAAGCGATGAACGGCATCGGCGGCAGCACGCATGGTAATTATGCTGCTCCGGTCAGCATGGAGAAAAGCGGATTTCGTGAGTCGCTGTTTCCTTATGTGAATCAGGATATTTCGCGCCTGCCGCATTTTGACGGTCAGCCCTATCGTGCGGCAAGCGCCTCGCCGCAGCTCAGCGTCGTGACCACGAACGGGACGGTCGGAGGCAAGGCCGTGGCCCGTGATATCGGTCGCGACCTCTGTTCGCCGGATGTGGCCATCCAGGCCGCCGGGTTGCGTCTGCTGTATGATCAGGACAACATGCGTGTTCCCTATAATTCTAAACCAAATCCCTGGCAGAAGGGGCCTTTGGTCACCAACGACCTCTACGAGGCTGACCTGCGTTACATCACCTTCAGTCATGCGGGACATCTCCCGGCGCCGGTAATTCTGGAAGGCAGCATCAGATTCAAGAAGGATGTAACCCTTGCCGCGAGTGGAACTCTTTTTCCCGTGAATGTGCTTCGTATTAACTCAGGGAGTGCGTATGACGACTACGGTTATGTGGCCGTTCAGCACTCCGACACGGCGGATAACCTCGTGACCAATGTCGACTATTCGACGGCGGGGTCGACGTGGGCTGTCAAGGGCACGTTGGATCCGGGCGCCTATGCGTACTTCTATCCGGCGCCCTTCGGCTCCGTCGGGGTCATGGGGCTTGATACGAACCTCTCATTCAACATACGGCGTTATTCGCTGGCAAGCGGGCACTTCTATGATGTCAACGTCGGCGTTGATGTGTGGGGCGAAAGTTTTGAGGAGGGAGACACGCTTGACTATCGGGTGATGGTATTCATTACCGGTTCCGATACGCCCTCGACTACCAATCTCCCGGGCGCCCTGGCGTTTCCGGAAGCCCTGCGTGATGAGTTGGGATTGGATGGCAGCAACACGGTCAGCTACACCGTGAATGCCGAACAGGGCGCGATCTCGGACCAGCAGTATATCCTGACTATCGATGGTGAGGGCGAGGGGTTTGCTGGCGAGATTACGATGCCGAGCAACTTCCCTGCTTCCCTGCCGATCATCGTTACGAACCTGAACGGCAGGTGGACCAGCGTGCTTTATGACCGCGACGAAGACAAGTTCCGGCCGCTCGGTATGCACGACAATAAGGCCTACTGTCACCGATCTCCGATGGAGTTCGCCGGCGAGCACGACCGGGACGGTGCTATCTTTATCGGGCATCCCTTTACGGCGGACGATACCAACCTGTGGCTGAACCTGACGCAGGTTCGTGAATGGAAGTTGAACCTTGAGGTCCACAATCCTACCGATCAGGTCATCACCTCCACGGTGTCCCGATCCTCGTATTTCACCTATGCGACCTGCGGTGACGCGGAACTGGTTGTGCCGGCCTATGGAGCTGTTGACCACCCGGTGTATGCCGAGGCCATTTCGCCGACCAACTTCTATGCAACGGCGTACTGGACGAACGACGCGGGAGGTGTCTTCCATGTCGAAGGCAACTGGGATCCGGGTGTGCCGATGACCAACGGCAGTGCCTGGTTCACGAACGATGCGAGCTATACCGTCACCTGGCCCTACGCGGCCCGGAATGCCAATGTCGTATTCGACAGCGGCTCGGTGACACAGTCGCTGGATCTCCAGGGGACCACGTGGGTGATCACCAATCAACTGGTGGTGGGCAAGAGCGCTTCCTCGGCCGTTCATATGTATCCGGAAAACGGCGCGATCATCCTAACCAATGCCGCTGGAACCGCGGAATTGGTGTTCCGGGAGGATTCGAGTTCTGATGCGCAACTGCGGATGTATCAAGATGATTCAGAGATCATTGCCGACAGAATCGTCGCAACCAACGGCGGGTTTCAGTGGTCGCTCTTCGGGGGGGCATTAACGACTAAACACGGTGTCACGCTCGGCGGGAGCAGCTTTCTTATCGGGCAGGCGTACTACGGCGCCGCGCGCGATGCGACATGGAACATCGTGGGCGGAACCAATGTCATTACCTTCGACGATGTCAACGACAAGATCATCTTGGCTTACAATAATGATCTAGCCGGGCATGGCACGCTGAACATAAGTGGACCGGATACCGAGCTGAATCATAACGGGCGGATGTACATTGGCGAAAATGCGGGGACAGCGCTGATGGTGATCAGTAATGGCGCGACTCTGAGCAACAGCGGGCCAAACGTAAGCTACATGGGGCGGATTTATAATCCCTCTAAGAACGCAGGCACCACGAATACGGTGATTGTGACCGGCAACAATTCGCTATGGGAGATGACGGGGGGCACCACTGCGGGGATACTGATTGGGCATGAGGCACCGACGACGGACCAGGTGATCGTTTCTGACGGGGGGCAGATCAGTATTCCCAATGGATCTATTTACCTGGGGCAGGGGACCGTTGCGAACCCTGGCGGGAACAACTCCATACTGGTAACGGGCGCCGACTCGCTGTTGGATGTCGGAGACGTATTCATCATCAGCCGTGACTATGGTGGCGGACAGGCAACCAGCAATAATACAGTGACCGTCAGTGATGGTGGGACGATGAAGGTTTTTGATGACCTGATTGTGGGTGATGAACCGGCCAGTTCTGGCAATGCGGTGACGGTCTCGAACGGTTGCCTGTACGTCACCAACGCGGCGAACGATTCGCTTCTGGATGTGCCCAACGGCACGCTGACGGTCGAAGGCGCAAACGGCGAGGTCGTCGCAGATGTGATGAGTGTGACGAACAGCAGCACGTTCACGTTCGTGGCCGGCAGCAATGGTGTCACGGCTGTGACCGTTGACGGCACGCTGACGCTTGATTCCAACGCAACATTGGAAGTGGATATTGCCGACTACGACAATGCCAACGGCTTGGAGCTTGTTCTGGTGGACTATGGATCGAAGGTCGGCGAATTTGTCGGGAATAACATTACGATTACAGGTGGCTACGGGCGGATTGAGCAGGACAGGGATAATCGGATCACACTGATGATCAATCCCTGTCCGGGCACGCTCTATGAGTTTGTACAAGTGCGACGATAGCGAAAACGGGATTGAAAAGGATCTTGAAATGACGGCCATAGCGATACCTGAGAAGCAAGTAGAAGTGGTTGATTCGTTTGATGTGCTGGTGGCCGGCGGCGGCATGGCCGGGGTGGCGGCGGCGGTCTGCGCAGCGCGCTCCGGGTTGAATGTCGGATTAATCGAATATTTTGGACGGCCCGGCGGGATTCCGACCAGCGGGTTGCTTGGCGCCGTGTCAGGCGCATACACGGAACATGAAATTGCTGTTGCGGGGTTTGCCGCGGAAGTTAAAGAACGGGTCGCGGCTCGAGGGGGCGTCAGCAAATGGTGGGATATTGTATGGGATCCGGAGACGCTGACTGCGGTTTTGCTCGAAATGCTGGCCGAGAGTGGCGTGAAGTGCCGTTTCTATACGCAGCTCATCGATGCCGTGAAGACTAATGACAAGGCGCAAGTCGTCATTGTGGCATCGAAGTCGGGTATACAGGCCATCGAGGCGAAGCTGTTTGTCGACGCCACCGGCGATGGTGACTTGGCGGCGATGCTGGAGTGTCCGTACGAGAAGGGGCGTGAAACGGACGGGCTGATGCAGTCCGCTACGCTGGTTGTTAAGCTGGGTGGTATCGACCGAAGCCGCGCGCCCAACACCATGTCGGAGATTACGGAGATCTGGCGGAAGCACGACTACAAGGTGCCTATCGATCATGTGGTAGCCAATTATCTGCATCATCCCGGCTGCGACTCTGAGGCCACGCTGAACATGGTGCATATCACGCGGTTCGATGCCACGAGCGCTGAAGAATTGACCCGAGCCCGTTTCGAAGGAACGCGGCAGGCCGAGGAGCTGTTGCGATTCTTCCGGGAGCAGGTACCGGGATTTGAGAATGCCTATATCACCCAAACGGCTAATCAGATTGGGGTCAGGGAAACGCGGCGGTTCACGGGCGACTATGTGCTCACGGAAGACGATGTAATCAGCGGCAGGAATTTCGACGACGAGATTGTTCGCTGTTGCTGGCCCATTGATATTCACGACCCAGACGGTATTCACACCGGTATCGGTCGCCATATCGACCAGTCTTACGGCATTCCGTATCGTTGCATCACGCCGAAGGGAATTTCGAATGTCCTCATTGCGGGTCGGCCGATTTCCGCGACGCATGTCGCGTTCTCTTCATCACGCATCAACGCCACCTGTACCGGTATCGGCCAGGCTGCCGGTTGTGCGGCAAAGTTGGCGATTGAGGCGGGGGATATCCGAAAGATCGATGTGCAGGCACTGCAACAGATTCTCGAAGAGCAGAATGTTGTACTGCATAAGGGCCGAAACCTGAAACCAGGCAGGAGTCAATGATGAAGAGAATCAAAGCGCTTCTTAAATCCAATGACCCCATAAAGTGGGTATTCTATGGCGACAGCATTACGCATGGAGCCCTGCATACGTTTGGGCAAAGGGATTATACAGAACTCTTCGCTGAACGTGTTCGCCACGAGCTTGGGCGAAAGCTGGATGTGGTAATCAATACCGCGGCCAGCGGTAATGACACGCGTGATCTCCTGAGCGGTTTCGATTGGCGTGTTGCTCAATGGAACCCGGACGTTGTCTTGTTAATGATAGGGATGAATGATTGCAGTGAGGATAATGCCGTTGCGATTGATGAATTCGAGAGCAACCTGGTGAACCTTACGACGAAAATCTGCGGCCTTGAAGCCTTACCGGTATTGCAGACCACATGTCCGATTCTCCCTGGCCAGGCCCCGGATCGGCTTCCTTACTTTGATTCCTATATGGATGTCATACGCAAGGTTGCCGCGGATCATAACCTTCCGCTGATTGATCACACTCAATTCTGGAAAGCCCATCCCGATAGCCATTTCTATTGGATGAGCGATGCCTTTCATCCTAATCATGACGGGCATAGAGCGTTTGCTGAATATATATATCGCTGTTTCGATATATACGACGCTTCCTCCCACTCTTGTAGATTTCACGTACCATAGTCAGGGAACAGAACAGTGACATCACGAGAACGAGTATTAGGCAGATCTGTTATTGACCTGATTGGGCATACACCGTTGATTGAGCTGCAGAAGCTCTTTGCGGATTCGCCGGCACGCATTTTGGCTAAGATGGAGTGCTGCAATCCCACCTCTATCAAGGATCGGGCGGTGCTCAATATGATTCGATCCGCCATGGATCGTGGGGATATCACCTCCGAGACGGAAGTTGTTGAAGCCAGCAGCGGCAACACCGCGATTGCCATTGCGAGCCTCGGAGCCATTCTTGGGTATAGGACGCGCATCTTCATGAGTGAGCTGTGCAGCGTGGAACGCCAACAGGTCCTGTGCGCCTATGGCGCAAAAGTCGTGATTACACCTGGCGCGGAACATACCAAAGGCGCTAGAGACAGGGCCATCCGGTACTGTGAAGCAAACCCCAACGACACCTTCTTCCTGAATCAACACGGCAACGCCGACAACGGTATCGCCCACGAATTGACGACCGGGCCCGAGCTGTGGGAGCAGACCGCAGGGAATATTGATGCCGTTGTGATTGGCTTGGGTACATCCGGAACGTTTGACGGACTGTCGCGTTTCTTCAAATCGAAGAACCCCGATATACGTATTGTCGGGTTCGAACCTGCCGCGAGTCCGGTTTATTCCGGTGGCAAGCAAGGGAAGCACAAGATAACTGGGGTGGGCCCCGGGTTCGTTACCGAGAACTTCGAGCGGTCGCGACACAACCTGGATGAAATCATGTTGGTGGAAAGCGAGACGGCGTTCGACTGGGCGCGGCGTATTGCCGGGTGCGAGGGTGTGCTGGTGGGGCCATCGTCCGGCGCTTCGGCCTGGGTGGCCAGTCAGCTTGCTCAACGGCCTGAGTATGGCGGTAAGACCATTATCTGTTTCTTTTACGATACAGGTGAGCGCTATTTGTCTACACCCGACTTGTATTCCGCAAACAATGTGAAGGCGTGCAAATGAGTAACACCAAGAAAGAAACCTACGGGTTTGAGGACGGTCTTTAGCGGCGGATTCTTAGACGGAACGAGGAAAGAAAGGTACATATGCATTGGATTGATTGGACAATAGTGCTGGTGGTCTTGGTCGGGACGACCGCGATGGCGATTTTTACGAAGCGATACACGCAGAGTGTGGCGGACTTCCTGGTGGCAAGCCGCTGTGCGGGGCGGTATATGCTCTGTATTTCTGAGGGTATGGCGAGCATGGGCGCGATCAGCGTCGTGGCCATGTTTGAGATGTATTACACCGCCGGGTTTACTGCAGCCTGGTGGACCAAGATGACGGTGCCCATTACGATATGGCTGACCATGGCCGGATTTGTGAGCTACCGCTATAGGGAAACTCGGGCGCTGACCATGGCCCAGTTTTTCGAAGTTCGCTACAGCAGAAAGGTCCGTGTTTTTGCGGGAATCCTGGCATGGTTGTCCGGAATCATTAACTTCGGCATCTTTCCCGCTGTCGGCGCCCGCTTCTTCATCTATTACTGCGGCTTACCTGAAACCATTCCTGTTCTGGGACTGTCGACATTTGCCGGTGTAATGATCTTTCTGCTCGCCATTTCGTTGTTCTTCGTTTTTCTCGGGGGGCAGATTGCAGTGATGGTGACGGATTTTCTTCAGGGCATGTTCACCAATGTCGTGCTGCTGGCCATTCTTGCTTTTCTGATCGTCAAGTTTGATTGGGCGACGGTGATCGAGGCGCTGAAGACCGCTCCCGCCGATGCGTCAATGATTCATCCCTTCCATACAGCTAGATTAGAGGGATTTAACTATTTTTACTTCATCATCGGAGCCTTCTCGAGCATCTACGCGGCGCGGGCCTGGCAGGGGGCGCAGGGCTATTTTGCCGCGGCCAAATCGGCGCATGAACAGAAAATGGCCGGTATCATCGGCGGCTGGCGCGGTATCATGTTGGTTCTGTTGATGATGATCGTTCCGATTGGAGCTTACGTGATCATGCACAGCCCTGTGTTTGCTGCGGAGGCCGGCACCATTACCCAAAACCTCAACCTGATTGAGAACGAGGCCGTTCGGGATCAGATGACCGTGCCGTTGGTTTTGGCCCGTGTCCTGCCCGTTGGACTGGTAGGGATGTTTTGCGCGATGATGTTGGCTGCGTTTATCTCGACGCATGACACTTATCTGCATTCTTGGGGTAGCATTTTCATTCAGGACGTGATTCTTCCTTTCCGAAAGAAAGAGATGTCGCCTCGCGAACATATGTGGTGGCTGCGTGGTTCGATTTTGTTTGTGGCGGTGTTTATCTTCTGTTTCAGCCTGCTGTTCAAGCAAACCCAATTCATTCTGATGTTCTTTGCCGCCACGGGAACCATCTGGCTGGGCGGGGCGGGGGCGCTAATCATCGGCGGACTGTATTGGAAACGCGCTTCGGTCAGTGGCGCGGCGACCGCCTTGGCGGTAAGCAGCACGATGGGAATCGGTGGTCTCATACTGCGCCCCGCGTGGACTCCGCATGTGTACCCGTGGTTGAGCGAGCACCCGAGTTTGCTGAATGGCCTGACTTGGGTCATTGAGGGGTTTTCGAATCGTGTGTCGGGTATTAACTGGGCAGTGGGTCCAGATGCCTTTCCAATCGACAGTCAGTGGTACTATTTCCTGACGGTACTCCTCTCCATCAGCGGTTATGTGGGATGTTCATTGTTTGAGGCGTTCGTATTGCGGCGGCCGGCTTTTAACATGGACCGGATGCTGCATCGTGGAGAATACGCCGTTCAGGGCGATCATGAGAAGGGGGTCACTAAGCCAGTGACGGGGTGGCGCGCAATTGCGCCCAGCAAAGAATTCACTCGTGGCGACCGCATCGTTTATTTTGTTCTGTTTGTCTGGATGTTCTTTTGGTGGGGTGTGTTCATGACCGGCACCATCTACAACCTGACCCATGACGTGGGGGTTGACAGTTGGGCCAAGTACTGGGCCTTCTACACGGTCGTGAGCGTGCTCGCGGGCATTGGAACCACGCTGTGGTTCATGGTGGGCGGGGTCAGGAACATGAGAGAAATGTTCGGCATTCTTGCCACCGCCAAACGCGACACCCGCGATGACGGCCGCGTGGTCGATCACCACATGCTTGCCGATGAGCCGGGACCTGTAGATGGGGTGGAAGGGGATGCCAGTGTCGGTTAATGAGGAGAACATGAAAACATTCCGAAACCTGTTAGCACGCGAAGAGGATGTACGGTTTCTCGATGTGGAGATGAGGTTTTGCCGGAACGCACTGACAATTCGACTGGGGTGTGATGATCCTTGCCATCTTGAGGTGCGTGAGCCGGAGAATTCCAATGCGAGTATTTTTGCCGCTGATCATTGGGAGTTGTTCTTCCGCTTCAGGGAACGAGAGTTTCCCCTTTTTCAAATGGTCGTGGACTGGCAGGGCCGGGCCGAGTTTCTACAGGTACGGTTAAGCAAGAAGCAACCGAAGATGAAGCCCGTGGCCATTCAGGCGGATATACGAGTTGAGCAAACGCCCGGCCATGCTGAAGTTATTCTGGTTCTCAATCTTGATCAACTTGAAGGATTGATGCCGGATGCCCCGACAGTTCCCTGGAACATCTGTTATTGCCCGGCGGATGGTTCCGGTATCTACAGTCACGTTACCTTGCCGCAGATTGACTTCCATCTGGTGGATAGTTTTACCCCTCTTGAATTATCAGGGCTGGCGGTGAGCGATGAGCACTATGATTTTGATGCCGGACTACTGCTTAAGATCGATAAACCCGTTCGGCCTTCGCCCTGGGTAACGCATTCGGTTGTTACCGCTCCATCAGCGCCGGGTGCGGTGACGGTATCGGATCATGAGTTTGCCTGGTGTTGCGAGTATACCGGGGGCAATTTCGGCTATGCCGGGATTGCGGCTACGGTACGGTGTTCGCAGGGCGAATGCATAAGTCATCATCGCCTGCTCCGCTATGTGCATCCCAATGCCAAAGCGTGGGACCTGAAATTGGAGGAACTGTATCTGGACCACAATGCTAAGGTGCAGCTTCGTTTGCCTGTCCCTACGGATGTTGAACCCAAAACCGTGCTGCAACTCAATGTGCATCGCTTGAATGAACCCGATTGTGTTCTGCAACGACAGATCGAGTGCGACGGCGAAGTCGTCGTGTCCCTGGATATAGATGAATTGCCCGCAGGCTGCTATCTGTTGCGCGGCGATGTGGAGAAGCATGGCGAGGTCCGCCCTTTCAACGATATCGTCTTTATCAAGGGTGGCGAGGCGTTTCCTTTCAGTGTCATTTCGGGACGGGAGTACAATATTGACATGGGCGGTCATATTCTGGGTTTGGGGTATCATATCAACCCACACAATAGGGATCCGCAATCCGTAATAGACGCTATTAATGAAGCGGGCGGAGTGGCTGTGATTGCTCATCCTGACAGTCCCACGTTTCTGTTTCCGCATGAGCTGTTGCTTCGTTTGAACGGATATCTCGGTATTGAAATCAACAATCATGAAGACAATCCGAGTGGTAACTATTGCGGCACGTGGGATGTACTGCTCTCGGCCGGGAAGCGGGTGTATGGCTTTGCCGGCGATGATGCCCATTCCGCGGCCGGGATGGGGCATGCCTACATACAGGTTGCCAGTCCTTCCAGCGCCCCCGACGTTTTGTTGGAAACGGTGATGGCGGGCCGCTTCTATGCCTCGACAGGTGTGGATATCACGGCCTATGAGCGGAAGGGCACCTGTATCACCATTTCCGTGGCTGAAAAGGTCAGAGCACTCATGCTTGTAGATGGCGGGCAGGTTCATGAATCGGCTGAGGGCACAGACTTCAAATTTGAAATACCCCAATCGGCGGGGTATGCGCGGATTACGCTGACCAATGAGACAGGACGGAGCGCCTGGTTTCAACCGGAGTATCCAGACGGCGGTGACTGGTGCTGCTGCGGTGTCGACGGATGGAGAAAGGTCAACCTGCATGCCCATTCAACCGTTTCCGACGGAGCGTTTCCGCCATGGAAGACAGCCATGTTGTATGTGAAAAAGGGCTATAACGCGTTGGCGGTAACCGATCATTTTTAAGCGAGGCATAGGAGTCGTAATCGCGAACGCAAGCGTGCAGCCGTCGCTATGCCAATGGCAGGTGTTTTTGGCGGTAGCGGTTGGGGGTTGTTTCGTGGCGAGCATTGAAGGCGCGGTAGAAGTGGGGAATTTCATGGTAGCCGACGCGGGCAGCAATTTCCTTGATGGGAAGCAGTGTTTCGCGCAGGAGACGGGCCGCTTCGTCGAGCCGCATGTTTAGGAAGTAGACACCGGGGCTTGTACCTACCTGAGCTTTGAAGCACGCCCGGAAATGGCTTGGGGAGCGGTTAGTTTTCTTTGCCATATCAGAAAGCTTGATCGGTTTGTCTGTATTTTCGCGAAGCCACTGGATCAAGGGGAGAAATTCGGTGCCTGTCGGGCCCGATATTGCTTCTGCATTATTTCCCAATCGGAGTTGCGCAAGAATCAGTGCCATTACTGCTGCCCGCATCTCCTTGACGAGAGGATTGGGCTTTGCAAGGGCCAGTTCAACAAGGCGTCTGATGTCTCGCTCAAGTGAAAGCACTGGACACGAGGGAAAGGTTTCAAAGCCCTGTTTTCTGTCAGAGTACTCTCTTGTATCTGTCTTAAAGTGATGAACGGAACACTTTGTTAACGGTGTTAACGAATATCCATAGAACGGTGTGTCAGGATAAATAAGAACCGCCTGTCCTGACCGCAGTTGAATTTCGTCACGCTTCAGCAGTTCAATGTTGACCGACCCCTCGTGGATGAAAATCAGATCAAAATGCGGCCACATCGCAGGTCCGATATGATTGGTCTCGTTAAATTCGCCGTAGGTGCTTGTGAGGCAGTGAATCGTTTTCGGCAACATAATCATCAGATTCGGTAATTAAGAGTATTTGTACTATCCCAATAACAAAGAGATAATTTGCATTGGAACATCAGAAACGATAATGACATGTGGATGGTCTGTCAATGAGGCAAAGGCACCTTGGTTGCACAGGAATTGAAGTTTCCGAGATTTCGTTTGGAACCGTGTCGCTAGGCGTTCCATACGGGATTGGGGTAACCGGTAAGTCTGATATGCTTTCTGAGTTCGAATCGATCGGGCTTCTTCGGACCGCTGTTGATCAGGGGCTTAACTTCTTCGACACCGCTCGGGGGTACGGGTGTAGCGAGGATCTGCTGGGTAAGGCGTTCAAGGGTAGAAGGGCAGACGCTGTTATCTGCACGAAATGTAGGCATGTTTATGGTGCGGACAAGATATTGCCCCCCGACAGTGTTCTGAAAGCCATTATTGTCGACTCTTTAGAAGAAAGCCTTTCTGCATTGCAGAGTGATTATGTGGACGTCTACATGCTGCACAATGCCGACCTGAACATTCTTGGTAATGAATCCATTGCTGAGACGTTTTTGAGACTCAAACAAAATGGGGTGGCACGGGCTATTGGCGTTTCGACCTATACCGTTGAAGAAACACGAGCCGCCATTGAGAGCGGCATTTGGGATGTCATTCAGCTTGCCTATAATCTAATGGATCAGCGGCAGCATGTGTGCTTCGATCTGGCGGTGGAACGTGGTGTAGGCATTGTGGTTCGCTCGGTCTTGTTCAAAGGCATCTTGACGGATCGGGGGCGTAACCTGCATCCGGAACTCAAGGCTGTTGAGCAGCATCGGGCTCTTTACAGTGATCTATTGTGCGAGCAAGCGCCGACGCTTTCGGAACTGGCGACGAAGTTTGTTTTGTCGCAGCCTCAGGTGTCCTCCGTTCTAGTGGGGATTGATAAAGAAGAATACTTGGACCAGGCGCTGTCTGTTGCTGAAGGCAACGGTCTGGATGAGGCGACGCTGGAGAAAGCAGAGAAGCTTGGTTATCCGGCCCCTGATTTCTTTGATTTGCCGAAATGGGACCGATCAGGCTGGTTGACGTAACAAATTAGAGAGGACAACAAGCGATGCATGTTAAAGAGTTGTTGAGTTTGAAGGATGAGGTTGTCTTGATTACGGGGGGAGAGGGCAAGTATGGCCGGTGCATGACGGAAGCGCTGGCGGAGGCGGATGGAACAGTGATAACGGCATCGCCTTTTCTGGATGACGGCGAGGCGGTCGCGGCCGGGTTTAGAGAGAAGGGCCTCGATGTGCAGGCGCTCTACGTTGACCAAGCGGATCATGAGTCGGTGATGAGGCTCAAGGCGGAGATTGCCGAGCGGCATGGTCGATTGGATGTACTGGTCAACTGCGCAGTGGCACGGACGATGCAAACGTATGATTCGCCGTTGGAAGACTGGGAAAGGTCGATGAAGGTGAATGCCACGGGTCTGCTGGATATCACCCGAGAGATGGCCGATCTGATGGCACAGGGCGGAGGCGGCGCTATTGTGAATATTGCCTCGATGATGGGACTGTTCGGGCCGGACTTGAGCAACTATGACGGCACCGATATGGGTGTGCCGCCACCGGATTACTTTTTTCATAAGGGTGGTATGCTGACATTGACACGTTATCTCGCTCGGGTGCTGGCGGATAGGCATATTCGCGTGAATGCGATCAGCCCGGGCGGAATTTTCGCCAATCAACCTGATCAGTTCTTGAAGAACTACACCAAAAAGGTGCCTATTGGGCGGATGGCCAATGATGACGATATCAAGGGCGTGGTCGTGTTTCTCGCCTCAGAGGCTTCGGCTTACATTAACGGCGAGAATATCTTGATGGATGGTGGGATGCATGCGTAAAGCGTTCAAGGCTCCCTCCTTCGTTAAGGATTCGGAGGGTAGACAGGTTCAATGTTCAAGGAGGGGAGATAGAGAGCAATGATTGTGGATCGACTCCAGAATGCGGAGCGCTATTCAGGGCTTGGGGAACGGATTGCGGCGGGCTTGGAATATCTGGCGGAAACCGATTTTGCAGACATGCCGGAGGGCAAGGTCGAGATCCGTGGCGATGAAATCTTCGCGATGATTCAGCGATACGAGACGAAGCTGCGTGAAGCGGCCAAGTGGGAAGCGCACCGCAATTACATTGATATTCAGTGTGTGGTTGAGGGGTGTGAGCTGATCGGGACCGGTAATGTCGCTGGTATGCAAGTTACCGAAGAATACAGCACGGAGTCGGATGTTCTGTTTCTTGAAGGGCTTGGTGAGTTTGTGCCGATGACGAAAGGAGAATTCACCGTACTCTACCCGGAGGATGCCCATATGCCGGGGATTGCGAATGGGGAGCCAGGACCGGTAACGAAAGTTGTGGTTAAGGTTAAGGTGAATTGAATGTCGCTGGTAAGGAATCCAGATAACATCAAGCTGGCCATGGTAGGCATGGTTGAGGGCAACGGCCATCCGTATAGCTGGTCGGCGATTGTTAATGGTGAATATGATGCTGCCGTTATGGCGGAGTGTGGTTATCCGGTCATCCCCGAGTACCTTGGCTCCGCACCCGAAGGTGACTTGGGAATACCCGGAGCGGAAGTCACCCATATCTGGTGTGATCATGCGGTCGACGCCGAGAAGGTGGCCAAATCAACGTTTATTCCGAATGTGGTTGATGCCCCCGAAGATGTAATCGGCGCGGTTGATGCCGTGATTATCCCGACCGATAAGGGCGGCGAGCATGTGGAGCGCGTGCGGCCCTTCATTGAAGCGGGGCTGCCGGTGTTCATCGATAAGCCGTTAACGGATCGCGAGGATCATCTTAAGCAGTTTGTCCAGTGGCAGCGTGAGGGTAGGGCCATCCTCTCGACAAGTTGTACGCGTTATGCCAAGGAATTTGTTGCGGCCCGCGGGCAATTGGATGCAGTCGGCGATCTGCGTTTGATCACCGTGACGACGCCGAAAAGTTGGGAACGCTACGGGATTCATGCTCTAGAGGGCGTCTATCCCTTCTTGGCTGTCGGCGGATGGAAAAGCGTTGTGAATACAGGAACGGAGGGTGCCAATGTTGTTCATTGCAAACACAGCAGCGGTGTCGATGTCGTATTGGCGGCAGTGGCGGATATGTTTGGCGCGTTCGGGTGCATGGGGCTCTATGGCACAAAGGGGAATATGTCCGTTCAGTTCAAGGACACGTTCTATGCGTTCAAGGCGCAGTTGGTGGAATTTGTGAAGTACTTGCGGACCGGTACATTACCGTTTGAGTACTCAGAAACCGTGGAGTTGATGCAGATCATCATTGCCGGCATTCGCAGCCGGGAGGAGGATGGCGCAAGCGTGTTGGTGAGCGATATTAAAGTTTGTTCATAAGAAAAATTAACCGCGAAAGAGCGCAGAGAGCGCAAAGCAGGAGAGGGAAGGGTTCGTAATGGATCTTTCTTTGTGCTCTTTGTGGTGAATTAAAGGAGTTCAGATGACAACCAAGATGCGACCGGGCAGAGTGTTGGCGAAGATGCGAGCAGGTGGGGTGGCGACGTGTGTGAAGCTGAACTTGGCTGACCCTGTCGTGTCTGAGATTGCCGCCATGAGTGGATTCGATTGCGTGTGGCTCGACATGGAGCATCTGCCGCACACTGCTGAGCAGATTCAGAACCATATCCGTGCCGGCAAGATGCACGATATGGACACCTTGGTGCGGGTGCAGCGGGGGAGTTACAGCGACCTTATTCATCCGCTCGAAATGGATGCATCCGGCATCATGGTGCCGCACCTGATGAACCTGGAAGAAGCGAAGAAGATTGTTTACTACACCAAGTTTCATCCAATCGGCCGCCGCCCATTGGATGGAGGATATGCCGACGGGGCGTATTGCCTCTTGCCGCCGGAAGAGTACATCAAGCAGGCGAATGACCAACGCTTTGTTGTCGTGCAGATTGAAGACCCTGAACCCTTGGACGATCTGGATGCGATTGCGGCGCTTGAGGGAATTGACATGCTGTGCTTTGGTGCCGCTGATTTTAGTCAGGGCATCGGCACGCCCGCGCAGTGGAATAATCCGAGAATTGCCGAAACCCGCAAGCGTGTTGCCGAAGTTGCCCGCAAGCACGGTAAGTTTGCAGGCGCACCCGGCAACATTGACAACTTCCAGGAGCTGGTCGACATGGGCTACCAGTTCATCAGCGTTGGCGCCGATGTTGTCAGTCTAGCCCAGTCATTCCAATCCATCACCACCGCCATTGGCAACGCTTCAGCAAATACGGCTGGCGGGATTTACAGCGCAACATCGTAGATGCTTGAATTGAGAGGGAAGGAGTTATGGAAGCTCAATGGCGTGCCCTGAGCCCGCAAAGGGGCAACGCTCCCTGCTCATCTGAATGCTTCGGCGGCTCGCATCAGGCTAACGGCCCAAGCGCTGACGATTGCCAAGCTGTGGCGTGGCATACAGGGGCCAGAAGACCAGCTTCTGTTCCGACAATTCCTCATACGGCCCGTCCCGCAGAACCCATCCCCTCTTGCAGCCAGGGTAGCTCTCAAGACACAGATGCAGGCTCTTGAGCCGTCCCGCCGGGCCCGATTTAACTTCGACAGGATAGATTTCACCATCACGCACCGAGAGATAATCCACCTCAGCATTAGCACTTCTGGCCATGCGCGACCAATAGTGCAGTTTTTCACTATGCCACGCTAAAAACTCTTGAGCCACAAACTGCTCAGCAAGCTGACCATTATAGATAGAAAGAAGATTATCCTTCCCGACCGCCATAGATGGATCAATGCCGCATAGGTGCTGCATCAGACCAATATCTACCACAGAGGCCTTGAAGCGTTTGCCTCCACCTGCTCCCAATGGCAAACCCGATGGATTTGCCGAAGCAATCCGATTCACCAACTTTGCTTTACAGAGCAAATCGAATGCTCTGCGATTTGTTTTACCCGTGGCATGTTCATAGAGTCGTGTGTAGACAATTTGCTGACCGACCGCCTGGGCAACGGCCTCAAGAATCGTATCCAAACAGGTGTAATCGACCGCCGGGCGATACTTCGCAAAGTCCTCACGATACGATGCGACAATTTCAGAATGTACCTCGTATGCTTCGAGCATAGAGCGTGTGTCGCGATACGCCGCGACAGCTTCCGGCATTCCGCCAACAAAGAAGTAATGCTTAAGCTGTTCGTGAATCACATCAACAACCGCTTTGCTATGATTGCGTGGATGCTCCAGTATCCTTTCAGCCATAACATCCTTGCCGACAGCCAACAGGTATTCGTAGAAGGTCATCGGCTGTAGATGCAGATACTGAACCCGACCGACAGGGACAGAAATCTGCCCGAAGGCAAACTCAAGCATTGAACCTGCGGCAACAACATGTAACTGGGGCAGCTGTTCGTAGAAATATCGAAGAGCTGTAATAGCTCGCGGATAACACTGAATCTCATCAATAAACAAAAGCGTCTTGCCGGGGATAATTCTTCCGGTGCGAGCCTCGATCACGTTGAGCATTCTCTCAGGTGTCAGTTCGCCGGAAAATGCTTCATGAAAGTGCGGTTGGCTTTCAAGGTCGATCTTGACAAGATTATCGAATCGCTTTGCCAGACAATTTTCCACCAACCATGTTTTACCCACCTGACGAGCACCGCGAATAATCAAAGGTTTTCGACGGCTGGAATCTGCCCATTCAAGTATCTTATCTTCTGCTGTTCGTTTCATAATAAAATTTCCTGGTGGCTGTTTAGTTTCTATATATCGCAGAACGATCCCAAAAGTCAACCATAATATATGCACGATATTCCCGTATATCAATAATATATCGTGATAATTGATCGCGAAAATCAATCATTATTCGGGAATTGCCTTGGGTACGGCGGGAAGATTTTGGAAGGATTCAAATGGAAGAGGAACTTGGAAAACGTTTGTTAAATCGGGTTCCGACGGAGCGGAACCCTCCAAAATGGCGGAAAAACGTTTATCTCTTGCCAATGGAGGGGCGCACTCCGTTGCGCCCGCAGAGTTTTGTAAGTAGCTCGGAAGGAGTTATGGAAGCACAATGGCACGTGCTTCTCTGACGAAAAAAGGGCTTTGCATTCGGTCCAGTTGAACGGCACCAGCAGGGGAACTTGCAGCGCAATTTTTGACGGGGAAGAGTTACCGTAGGCGAAACGGCTCCTTCATGGCCTTCTCATCCGCAGGTTTGACAAGGCAGTTTTTCGAAGTGATTGAGGGGTTACTTTTCGGCGTAATGTCGGGCAGGGATGCGGGTTGACAGAGGGATGGATAGTCCTTCGCGCAAACGCCTGAAGAGTTCGGTGGCGTTCTGAAGTACTTGAAAGAGATCGTAGCCAACCCATTCAAAATCGAGATCGACTTTGGGGATGGTCGGGTAGTTGCACAGGGAGACGACGTGCAGGTCATCGGGTACGCGTACCGATAGTTTTCGCAAAGCAGCGGCTACCGCAGGAGCAAGGTTATCGTCGGCCACAATCAGTGCGTCGGGTCGTATCCGGGCATTGGCGCTGAACAGCAGTTGAACATTTTTCCGTGCCCATTCGGTGCCCGGCAATGGGGCGCCCTGCATCCATTCGTCGTGCCATTTCAGTTTATGCTTTGAGAAACATCGCTTTATCCTTGGGATCATTTCCCATACGTCGGTATTGGCGAGAGCGATGATGGCGATGTTCTTCCGCCCGACCTCTCTTAGCCGTTTAAGCGCGCGGTCGTAAAAAAACTCAAGTCGCGGGGCCACCACCGGTATGCCGGATGCGTCGGGATCTTCCGCGTGGCAGGACGGACGGCTATCCGGTGCACGGGTTCCCGTGGGCGCATGTGCGCTATGATTTGGAAAAGGGTGAGCGCTTTGATGAGATGTTTGTGGAGTATCTCGAAGCGAATAACATTACATACGTAGACTTCTTGAAGAAAGAAGGCGCACAAGTGGCTGGAGTCCTCGGATACCGATCTGAAGGTGGTTGCAGAGGAGTTACTCGATTCAGCCGGTCGGCCGTTCGACGAGACCGACTACGAGGAGGAAGCGTGACGCATCGGGAAGACGAAATCATCGAGATGTTGGCAATTCTGAGCAGGCTTCAGCGAGGGCTCCTCCAAGCCATTCCAGGTGCCAAGAGCTTTGTGCGGCCGGGGCTTGATGAAGTAGGCGGTTCCCAGCTGTAGGCCTGGGGCGGAGGCAAACGGGATCGACCTGAGCGGTTGACCGGGTGGGTCAATTCGCTTACTGTTTTGGGCAGTCGACGAGTGTGAGTTTGTGGCGAGTCTTGCACTGATCTGCGGGACGGATTTGGCACAACCCCCAGAAAGACGCGCATTCAGGTTTTTCGGCGTTGTGTAACTCGTTGACTATCAACACATACCCCGGTAGCTCAGTTGGAGAGCCTGTCCTCCGTAGCTTTAGCAAAGGAGGAAGCATCGGACCATAGCCTTGGCAAAGGAGTATTTGCTTCGGACGTCTCCCGACGTCCTCGTCGCTTCGCGAGCCGCTACCTGCGGCAGTGGCCTCTTCTCGGCGCTGCCCGCGCGCCTCGTAGTCTAATCCATCTGGAAGATGTTGCAGGGAGCCGCACAGAGCTGCACAGCGGATTTGGCACAAACCGGCACAAACGACTTACTGATGAGGAGATTCATGTGTTTTCGGTGTTCTCCGCAGTATCGGGCTTGCCGTTCGTCGATCTCTGACATAGTCTTTGGTCATGACTAAGGCACAATTACGGAAGAATGTTCGGCAGGTCGTCAACCAGGTTGTCGCGCTGGTTCATCCGGTGCGCGTTATCCTGTTTGGATCGGCCGCGACGGAGCATGTTGACGAAGACAGCGATCTCGATTTCCTGGTCGTGGTCTCGGAAGGCGAGCACCCTCAAGAGCTGACAGACCGCCTAAACATGGAGGTCTGCGATAGGCCGATGCCTTGCGATTTTGTGGTAATCAAGCAGTCCGTGCTCGACAAGAACCGCGACAACCCTGGGCTCATATATGGGGAGATCCTCTCCTATGGGAGAGAGGTCTATGCCGTCTGAGCTGCCACAGGCGGGATCAGCGCGGGACTGGCTGCGTCACGCACGCAGTGACTTGGCATTGGCCAGAATGCGGAAGACGAAGAGGCTGCTGTACGAGCACCTTTGCTTCCATGCGCAACAGGCGGCCGAGAAGGCAGTCAAGGCTGTGTTGGTGCATCATGCCATACGCGTGCCACGGAGCCACGACCTTGCTTATCTCCTGAGCATGTTGCCATCTGACGTGACCATCCCTCCCTCGCTGCTTCAACTGCCGCTCCTGACCAAGTACGCCGTGCGGCAACGCTATCCAGGAGAGGATCCACCCTTGACGCCAAAGGACCGGCGTAGCGCACTCGAACTTGCGGAGTCCGCCGTGGAGTGGGCAGCCCGCGCCATTCGTTCTTCTGCTTCGACTTGAGCCGAGCTGCCGAGAGGGGTTCCGAGGTGTTGGAGGAACGGGCTTGATGTTCCTGTGAGGTGGAGTTTCATGTATATCAGCAATCCGTCGAAAGCGATCCATTTGGCCGCGCTATCTTTCATAGACTACCTCTCCCTGTTCGATCTCCTTCAGGAAGGGATCAGTGGAGACACCGGCTTTGAGCGGAAAAACATCGATCGGGATCCGGCGGGCAATCGGCCGCAGATCACGCCGGTAACGCATGGCAAGTGTCAGGTACTCGTCATCACTGTCCTGGAAGACTGCCAGATCCAGGTCCTGAGGATCGTTCGACCGCACAAAAGAGCCGAAGACAACAACACGGCGTACCTCGGCCTCACGAGAGAGCGCCGTGCCCAACTCCTGCTTAATTGAAGCCTTCTCTTTGTCTGTCAGAACCATACCGTCACGCCTTGATGCACTGTAATTGTCTGGAGGCTACCCCATATATAGGCCAGACGCCAATGAATTCGAACGCCGCGGCGGTGTCCTCCTCAGTACAGTTCGTAGAATGACTCTTGCCCCAGGTGCTTGATGTATTGCTCGACCTGGTCCGACAGATCGGCAGGACCACCAACATAGATCCAGTCGTCGATGCTGCCCTTGAAACAGAACCGCTCGGTGGTGAACAGCCGGGCCGTCTCGTCCTCCAGGACAAACCGCATGACAGCCATGTAGTGGGCGTGCTGCCGTTTCTCGTCATCGGTCCAAGATCGGCCGGCATAGGCCTTGATAAGGTCGCTGATGCCGTCGATATCGGGCCCGCATTCATGCACGGTGATCTTGTCCTTCTTCACTTCCGCCCGAAACTCCCAATCTTCCCCATGCGCCTTTAGTGCGGCTTCCACCAGCGCCAGTTCTTTAGACAGGATGATCTGCTTCGGGATGCGGCGCAGGAACACCAGCCCGTTGACATTCTCATAGATCTCGAACCCGTCAGGAATCGCATCGACCAGTTCGCCATCTTGCTTGCGGGAGAAGAAATACTTCGGCTTCCCGGTCTTGGTGACTCCGACGTGCAGGTAATAAGTCTTCCCTGTTCGTGATCTGTGCTGGATAGGCATTCTTCGCCGTTGCTTTGAATTCTGTTTCATCCGGACGAGAATACAGACATTCAAGAACGTGGGTGGCTGACTTACTCAAGTGCCCCCTACATGTTGTGGTTTCTTGACG
>CAYFPQ010000052.1:0-15835 GCA_964345005.1 uncultured Victivallales bacterium
TATCGTGCCGTAGAGCATCTGCATGCTGCCGGAAGACGGCATATCGCCTACTTTGGCGCCCCTCATGATCGAACACGACTTGATGGCTACGAACGTGCCATTTCCGATCTGCACCTGTCCCCCATCGTGATCGAGGCCGGCACACTGTCCTGCGAGGACGACCAGGCCATCACCCATCTCCTGGATTACAGCCCTCGCCCGGATGCGGTACAGGTGTTTTCTGATACTGTGGCCATGCACCTACTGGCCGGGTTTCATCGGCGTGGCATACGCATCCCGGAGGACATCGCAGTGGTCGGGTTTGATGATCGCAGTGTGGCCAGCTTGGCGTGGCCACAACTCACCACCGTTGCCCAGCCAAACCGCGAAGTGGGCAGAGCTGCGGCAGAGATATTGCTGGCAAAGATTGGCCGCGACGCTCCCCCGAAGTCAGGATGGAGCCAGCTCTTTCCAACACGACTTGTTATTCGAGAATCGACATAAACACTAGATAGATAAGCAGCAACCTAACGATAGCGAAGGAATATTCCATGAGTGAGCGCAAGCGATATGCACAGGTTGGACTTGGTGGACGTGCGGCCATGTTTCAGGAAGCCGTTTTGGAGACCTTCCCGAAGGCCTGCCAGATGGTGGGCTACTGTGACAACAATCCCGGTCGACTCCAACGGGCGATAGACGGTGCTGCCAAGCTCGGCACGGAGCTGAAAGGCTATCCCGCCGAGGAGTTCGACAAGATGATTGCCGAAACCAAGCCCGATTGCGTTATCGTAACACCACGCGATTGCTACCACGATACGTACATCTGCCGAGCCATGGAACTCGGCTGCGACGTTATCACCGAGAAGCCAATGACCACAGATGCGGACAAATGCGCTCGGATTCTGGAAACGGAGAAGCGCACAGGCAAGAAGGTTACCGTCACCTTTAACTACCGCTACTCCCCTCCCCGCACACAGCTCAAAGATCTCCTCATGTCTGGAGTCATTGGCAACATACTGTCCATCGACTTCCATTGGCTGCTGGATACGCGCCACGGCGCAGACTACTTCCGTCGCTGGCACCGCAACAAGGTGAATTCGGGCGGACTAATGGTGCACAAATCCACCCACCATTTCGACCTCGTCAACTGGTGGCTTTCCTCAGTACCTGAAACGGTCTATGCAAACGGCAAGCGTGAGTTCTACACGCCTGAGACCGCCGAGCGCTACGGCCTGACCAAGCGCGGCGAGCGCTGCCACCAATGCCGGGAATCCTCACAGTGTCCTTTCTTCTTGGATATGGCAGGAAGCGAACCTCTAACCGACCTGTTTCTGAAACACGAAGCCCACGATGGCTATTTCCGTGACCGGTGTGTCTTCAGCCCCGACATCGACATCGAAGACACCATGAACGTCATCGTCAAGTACCGCAGCGGCGCCACACTCTCCTACTCGCTGAACGCCTTCATGCCGTGGGAAGGACACCTCGTTTCCTTTAACGGCTCCCGAGGGCGTATCGAGCATCGTTGCGAAGAAACGGTCTACATCAACGGCGATGGTACCGTTCCCGGGGCCCTCAAGAAGGAGGGCTCCTGGACCCGTGTCTACCCGCACTGGCAACCCGCCTATGAAGTCGACCTCTGGGAGGCCGAAGGCGGACATGGTGGTGCCGACCCCGTGATGCTGCGCTATATCTTTGATCCGGCCGGCGAACCTAAGGACAAATACTTGCGGGCTTCAGACCAGCGTGCCGGGGCTTGGTCCATCATGACCGGGGTGGCGGCCAACCATTCCATGGCAGAGGAGCGTACCATTCGAGTCGATGATCTCGTTAAGGGCATCGCCGAGCCGGACTATCCGCCTATGCCTACCGGAAGCGAACCATTACCGATTCCCGAGCAGCCCGACCCGTCAAAGAATGCATAGCGGCCAGGATCGCTTTCTGTCCCTATGCATAGTGAACCCACATCGGTGGCACCGCAACAGGGCTCCCTTCCAATCAGCTTCATTCTGATCAAGCGGCAAAGCGATAGGTCCGACGGTGGTCCCAAGACCAGAACACGGAGCGAAGAGGAACAGTCGGCGAGGTCATAAATCTTCACACGCATCCGTGAGCTGTCTAATCTTTCGTCGGATCTTGGCAGCGTCAAACATGTAGGCCTGCGCTTCGCTGTGATAGCCGAAGCGCTTGTCACGCTTCACGATAGGCAAGACCTGCTCGAGGTTGGCCAACTCGTTTGTGGCGATGCGCTTGAAGGCCGCCTCCTTCTTGTCCGACCAGTTCAGTCGCAACTTGTAGACCCGGTATGCGTTCCAAACGCTACGGAAGATGTGATAACAAACCCAGGCGTTGTCCAACTCCGAGCGGGCAGCGGCACTGTGGGAAGACTTCAGCCCCTTTTCGAGCAGCTTCACGCCCTGCTTCCACTTCCGAGCCTGCTCACCCAGTCCGCGAATGACCTCCTCAAGGCTGTACGGAGCAAGCGAGGGCTGCAAATCATCTCCGCGCTTATCCATCTGCCAGGACCGCCCCATCGGGCGGCCGGTCAGTGGTCTAGCCTTTAACGGATACGCCAGTGTGTAATTGATCGGGCTGCTGTATAGAAATGGTATGGAGAATGGATAGGAATCCATTGCTTCGCCAAACGTCTCCCAAGCGGACGCAACAAAGTCTGCTTTGCAGTCTACAAAGTACTCATCGGCAAAGCTCATCAGGGCCTTCTTCTTCCCCTGAAGTTGCTCTGCCATCAGGAACCGGTTGAAAGCCGCCGTGTTTGCCGATGTCATATTCCCGAAGTTCCAGCATCCCATGAAACCGGACACCCCGCCCTTGCGCATCGCCCTGGCTTTATCGTAAAGATTGCCGATGAGCGGAATACTGGGAACGGTAGCCAGTTCGTGGGTCGCGGCGATCTGAAGTTTAGCGATCAACTCGACACCACGTTCCTGAGCCGCTTTCAGGGTTTGCCTGAACTGGACAGATGGACCGGCGTACGAGACGGCGTATTCCTCAATGGATCGGCGCTTGCCCAGTATGGTCTTGAAACCGCCTTGCTCGAACCCCACCATCAGGGCGACATCGTCAGGCAACTGCGAGAGAATACCGGAACAAGGTGCCTTTTCGTAACCTTCCCAGGCCCAGTTCCAGGCAAGAACCTGCTGCGTGGCTGACTTCCTGCGAATGCCATCCCGAATCAGCTTGATAATCTCGACAACAAGCTCGGACGGTTCGCGCTTTGCACACCGGGGACAGTCGGTTGCATGGTAGTGGCGATGTCCCATGGCATCGGGCATGTTACCGCAGCGTGACCAACAATGCGCGGGATACTCAGACGCCGTAATAAGAATCACCCCGCCAAGATCGGGAAGCTCAGCGGCTAGCGTCGAGGCAGCTTCTTTTAAATAGCGTTTGACCTTACGCGTCGAGGTGCATAACGAACGATATCGACTTGGAAACTCGTCATCTGTGACAAAGTCCACTTCATGTCCACCGATCTCCGGGTGCTTCTTCCAGAACGGGCTGTCCACATCAATGGCGCGTGGCGGCTGCATGTAAATGAAGACCTTAATGCCAAACCGATCCGCACGCGCAATCAGCTTGCGCATGTTGCGGAGGTGCCGTGCCGAGCGCTTGCCCAGTTCCGGAAACACATCCGTACGAACAATGTTTTGCAGCCGTCCATGCACCCAGATAGCATTAAACCCGCTATCCGCAATCTTGCGTAACGCATCGTCATCATACACGTCAACCGCTGTAACCGTTTCGTCATGACGGTCATCCGGAACCTTCGTGTTCTTCCCGAAATCGCTATAGGGCGAACGCCATATTCTCGGTGATTCAGTCATTCTGCATGCCCCATTACCGTGTAGTACGCTAAGTTAGCTTGTCGAACATCCATTCGACCGATCTGACAAACCAGTGGTACGGAGCTTTCAAGCTTCAGGGCATACTGCCCGGAAGGAATCCGATAATCGCCTATGGGCTGATCCGTGCGGATACAGCGAACTCGCTGAGCGCCAACAACCTGTGTTGCTAAGACATCGGGATCGCGATCTTCGTAATAGACCGTAATCACGACCTCCGCATCCGCGTCGTTAGGATTCAGCATCAGAAGCGATTCGTGTCCCTTGGGGTCCACATCACCCGCCGGCGGCAGATCGCCATCCGGAAAGAACCACACCTTCGATCCATATTGCTTGCCCATTGTCTATGCTCCCGGCTTGAGGATCTTGCGCATACGGTCCAACACAAGTTGCGCGCCCCTCTCCCCAAGCTCCTTATTCGCCCTTTGAGCAGCCTCCAAGTACCACTTTTCCGTGGACAGTTGCTCCATATCCACACCTTCTGGGCAGAGCGCCATCATCAGCGACGTTTCGCCTTCGGCAGCGTGATCAAACGGATATTGCTCAATAATCGCCGCATCCATCAACGGATGTCCCTGGATCCAGTTGAACGGGTTGTCGCCGTGCTCGTGCCCCTCATAGTAGTCGGCCATGCTGTTGTCACCCCACCAGCCTTCGCCGCGCTCCTCTGTCAGATATTCAAAGATGATCTGTCGTGCGGCCAGCTTGAACGCCAGATCCGTCGGCATGCCCTGAACAAAGTTCTCCGATTGATGATGGATGAAAAAGTGGATATTGCGGAAGCCGATGCGCAGCAGGCTATGGAATAGATCGCGCGCAAACGGAACCAAGCTGCTGGAATCCACGTGAACAGTGCCCCGGCGCTCCGGGGACTCAACGACATGGCTACCCGCCCCATAATAGAATGGAGGCAGTATAACCATATCCATTTCCTGCTCGAGCCGTTCCGCCGTTCGCGTGACGGCAAACGTGTCCATACCCACCGCCAAGTGTTCCCCGTGATACTCCAACACCCCCAGCGGCAATACAACCGGCCAGTTCTCGTCAATAGCCTTCCGGATCTGGTGTGGCAACATCATTTCATAACGCATGGGACACCTCCTCTACCCTACCTCGATCACCCGGCGGAATTTGCCGCTGAACAGGTCAAAGCCATCGGCCGTCACCCGGCCGCCGTTCTCAAAGCGCAGCCCGTATTCATCGCCTTGGAAGAACGAGTCGACCTGGAACGTCATATTCTGTGCCAGTGCGTATTCGCTATTGGTTTCCATCCACGGCGGCTCAACTTCAATCATACCGAGCCCGTGACACGGTCCGTACAGGAAGTTGTCTTCCCTGCCATTCTCAACGAAATACTGGTGGTGCCATTTGGCGATATCCCCGGCGATCTCGCCTGCTTTCAGTCGCTCGATCGTCTTCGCATGAACATCGAGACCGAATTCCACCAGGTCGCGCATCTTCGGGGTCATGGTGCCCATGCACACCGGCACGCCCACCCCGGACGAATACCCGCTGACCAGCGCTGACAGATTAAGCTGCACCAGCTCATCTTTTTCGATGACACGGTGCGTGGGCCGCGAAATCGCGTGGCGCGAATTGGGGCCGGACAATACATACTGCGGCATCCCTTCGTACTCGGCGCCGTTCATATAGATCGCATGCTGTACAATCCCGCATACCTGTAACTCTGTCATGCCGGGTTTGATCTGCGCCAGCACCGCTTCAACCGCCGTCTCGCTGATTTCAAAAGCTTTGCGCAGGCAGGTGATTTCGGCTTCCGACTTGATGCTGCGCATCGTGACCATGATCTCATCGGCCCGCACGATTTCCGCATCCGGAAATTCAGCCCGCAGTCCATCCAGCACCGGGGCTGTCGTCACCAGATAGCCCCCCACGCCGATCCGTTTGGGGTTGGTTACACCGATGGATTCGAAGGCCTGCCTGAAGCTGGAGGCCGTCATGTCCGGATACTGCGGATCGGCCGACTCGCGATACTCCACCAACATGTGGATATTCTGAATCTTGCTGCGATCCTGTGCGTAGGCTTCGCTCTCCAGCCCTATCAGCGTGCAGGCTTCGCCCGCCGGTGAGATCGCAACCCCGGCAATCTCGAAGATCGGCCAGTAGTCGCAGAAATAGCGGACATTCGCATAGTCCGCTTCCGTTGAGTTCAGCAGCAGCACGTCATAGCCGGCCTCAGCCGTCAGTTCTGCTGCCCGCTGTTTGCGTGCCACAAACTCGTCATTACTGATCGTCGGAATATCCATCTCGTTCCTCCCCTTACTATCCTGCCTGCATTCTCTTTCTCTGCGTTCTTTGCGATCGCTCGCGGTTAACTACTCCCTGCTCCTATCCTTCAAACGGTAATCCCCACGGCTCCAGTGTCGGACGAAACGGAACCATATCGGCAATAGTCTTCAGGTCGCCAAGGACACCTTCCGGCAACGGTCCCTTTTCAGCTGATGCGACATTGCTCTCAAGCTCTTCCACGGATCGTACGCCGGTGAGTACCGTCGACACCGCGTCGTTGGACAACACAAACCGCAATGCCAGTTCCGGCATCGGCATGCCGCAATCGTTGACGAATTCATATAAGGCCAAGAGCTGTTTCTGCCTCGGCGCACTCAGCCAGCGAGCCGGCTTGTTGACATCATTGAGGTATTGCTTAGCCAGGGCGCCCTGATGCAACGGGGAGCCGCAGATGATGCCCATCTCGTGCTCAATAGCTTGCGGGAATATGTAAGGCTCCGCTTCCCGCCATAGAAGATCGTAGTTAAACGCTGACAGAAGCACATCGAACTTGCCGGTACTGACAACATTGGCCATTTCGTAAACCGTGGTTCCCCCCAAACCAATGTGTTTCGTCTGTCCGGCTTCCAACGCTTCATTGAGAACATCCATGACCGGCCCCGTGGCATCCTCGGAGTCGCCCCACCAGTCCATCATTTCAGGACGATCCGGCTCATGAATCATGAGGATATCTACGGCATCACGCTGTAGACGCTTCAGGCTATCCGCCAATGCCTGACGCAAAAAGTCGGCATTGCGGGCCTCAAATGGATCAGGCACATATCCCAGCTTTGTGCTGAGGATATAGGGTTCATCGATCTTGCTAAGCGCATCGCCGAGTACCTGCTCACTGTCCATGTAACCGGGCGCCGTATCGATGTAATTGATTCCCAGCTCAAGAGCGCGCTTGATGACATCCTGCGCCGACACAGCATCCGTACCATGCGAACTGATGAATAAGCCACCCAGCGACAGCTCCGATACTTCAATCCCTGTCCGGCCCAACTTCCGTTTCTTCAACATCTCTCGATCTCCCCTTTGCAGTCGTCGACTACGTTAGTATCGTGTCTCACAATTACGTTCGTATAACTCGTGTGTCATCCCGAGCGAAGTCGAGGGATCTCCGCCCACGCAGAAGTCAGAGATTCCTCGCTTCGCTCGGAATGACAACGACTTACGTATTCTGAAAGCTTGTTTGCGAGACAGCACATTAGAATGTGAACACCACCTTCAGTTCTTTTCCTGCATCAATCCGTTCGTAGGCCTGCGGCACCTCGTCAAAAGGCACCACCGATGAGTGGAAATCACTGAGATCGACCATGCCTTTGTCCACCAACGCAACACACGTGTCATGGACCAGAGGATTCGCTTCGTCGGAGTTATGGAAGGCAAAGGTGATGCCGCTACCCATTCCTTCGAAGGTTGCAGTGAAGGTATGGTCGAGACCATACACGGCAAAGGTGCCGCCAATGGCGACGAATGGAATGAAGTCGCCGATCTTCGACAAGATTCCTGCCGCATCTATAAGTAGGTCAAACGGCTGCTCGGGCTTCTCTCCAGCGCCAAGGTCCACACACCGGTCAGCACCCACTTTGCGCGCGCGATCAAAACGATCCGGCTTGATGTCCAACGTCGTCACCTCTTTGGCACAGAACACGGATGCCAGACGTGTATAGAACAGGCCCACCGCTCCAGCACCGATCACGCCCACGCGTTTGCCGTACAATGGCGTCAGCTTCTGCAGCCAACTGAACGTCTCCTTGAGCGTAATAAACATCACGGCCGACTGGTCGTGCTTCCACGCCGTGGGGATCTTGACCTGGAAATTGGCATACGGATTGAACTCCGTAAGCCCGTCCGATTTCATTGCTTTGCTGTCGGTAATGACACCGAGCTCGGAAAACCCGCCGAAGGCTGCATGAAGGCCGTTGCGTTCCTCGCCAGCATACACATACACCGGGCGAAGCACAGCATCACCCACAGCAAAATTGCGAACCTTCGCCCCGACCTCGATCACCTCGGCCACATTCTCGTGCCCCAGCACAGCAGGATACTCGTTCGGCCACGGCGTCTTGTTATGAATCAGTTTGCGGTCCGTACCTGAACAGGATGCCCCGTAGATGTTCCGACACAAACACTGATACTCTGAAAGCGATCCGATCTCGGGGACATCCCCCATCTTGACCACGCCCGGCTCTTTGATAATTGCAGCTTTCAACCTGACTTCCTTTCTCGTTTCGGCAACGACTCTCGTTCCATCCATATCGGCTTAATCCGCACCGTCTTGCCTCTGCGGCGTTGCAACGGCACCTCCATAAGCTTTAACAACAAACCGAATGCTTCGGCAGCAATCCGCCGTGTAGGTTGGGCTACAACCGAAATCGAGGGCCGTACCAAAGGTGCAGCGCTGAAATCGTCGATCCCCGCCACCCCCAAAGATGTGCCCCAATCCAACCCCAGATCCGCAAGCGCTTCGATAATGCCCAGCGTACAGACATTACTCAGCCCCACCACGGCATCGGGAAGCTTCGCCGCCTTTTCAAGTCTTGCTTCCACGGCCTTTCGCGCTTCATTCTGCAAGGCTGTCACTGCCGGAACACGGACCGTCCATGACAGCGCACAGCCTTCCGTCTTCAGTCCCTCCCGCAGTCCTGCCAGTCGTTCATGAAACGTCAGGTCCGTCTTGATCTCCGGCACCACAACACCGATATGCCGATAGCCACGGATCTTGAGTTTCCGGGCCAGCAACCGCCCCGCCGCCGCGTTGTCGAGCCCAACGTACGAAAAACCCGCTTCGCGTAGCGGCCGGTCAATGGTTACAACAGGCACCCCTATCTTAGCCGCCTTACTCAGACCACGTTTCCCACTCGGCGAGACAATTAATCCATCCACCCCATGTGCCAACATCCCATCAATGTGATCAGCCTGTCGGGAAGGGTCCTCGCTCGTGTTGGAGATCACCAACCGATAGCCATGCTCACCCATACAATCATCCAGAGACGAGGCCAGCTCGCTAAAAAACGGATTGCCAATGTCCGACACCAGCACCCCCAACAACATGGTCTTGCCGGTCCGCAGGGAGCGAGCGGCCAGTGACGGCTGATACCCCAGAGCATCCGCTGCTTCACGTATACGCGCGACAGTGTCCGGGGCGTACGTATGCCCGTCAAACGAGCGATTCAACACACGCGACACCGTCGAGAGGTCTACCCCTACGCGTCTAGCCACATCGCTCATCGTCACTTTCCGCACTACAACCCCGCTATACAACCGCCGCGTATATTCGCTATACAACCGTTTGTATTAACAGTAGCAAGCCGCTCGGTTCGATCAACAAGAAAATGGCCGTCTCAGCACATCTTGCGGACATCAGTCCGATGCGACATCGACGGGCAGGCGGATTGCTTCCGGTCGAGAGTCAGATGGAGGGGCAGACCGGGATATCCTGTCGACGAGATCACCTGCCTCATCACGTGGCGCATCACACCACAGACTGGCAAGCCCTTCCCTGACGGACTCCTGATTTGACCCGAAGCAACTCTTCGCGGCCAGTCCTGCAGCAGAGAGAAGCTCGACAGGTTCAACGCCTTGGTCAAGACAGAGCCTGATGCCCCCGACCAGCCGATCGTTCCACCCCATCTTACGCTCCATGTCCCGCAGGATACGCTCCACATCGTCCTGAAGTGTGGGCGATACCATGCGTGTGACAAGCGCTTCAGCGAACGCGCGGAATGCCTCGGGCTCGAAGAACAGGTCCACACCGCCGTGCTTGCGGCAAAGCGCTGTGCCGCACTCATCGGCCATCATCCGGTGCGCGGCCGCCAGGATATCCGGATGGTCAGCCGCCTGGTCCATCCTGCTCGCCCCCCTCGCCTGCAATAGCAAACCCAAGGCGAAATGAACGGTGTTGTGGCCATAGAGCTTGGCCTCCTCAAAAGGCAGCAGGTTCGGCTTGGGATACAGTCCCTCTATCCCGACATCCTCTATCCCAGGAGCGGTGCCCGTGTAGATTTCGTTGAATGCCTCGACAAGGTGACCGCGGTTCAGTCCTGTTGCCAACACAGGCAGGTCGCAGTCGTCGACCGTGAACACCTTACTCATCTTTCCGATTACCGAGTCAAGGTAGTACGTTGCCGGGAACTCCCCAACCGCCTCCCGCAACTCATCGGCTGCCGTGGTACTGTTCTCGGCCGTGTAGACGTACCGGCGGGCATCCGGTGCAGCCCGGAAGGCATCCCCCAACCAGGGGGCGATGTGCCGATAGAATGCGGTCGAAGGCAAAGCAGTGCAGATTGCCGTGGCATCGGCTGCGACCTCCTGCAAAGCGACAGCATCGTCCTTGTCCAGAGGATTGTAGATCTCGATACCGTCGTACGTGCCGGTCTCCACCGAATCCCGCTGTGCGGTGTTCACCGTGATGGCACCGGACCGGCGCACGGCGGCGACGATACCCTCATCCACATCAGCCAGCACGATGCGCGAATAGTCGCCACGGGCTGCGCCGCTCACAAAAATTCCAGTTTGGATCGGGCCAGCCCCGATACCCAGGAAGGTACTCATTACTCAAGCCTCTCCGTTGTATTGAAGGTGCGGATCTCGCGTGTTCCGATCCATTCATAGCTCAAGAGGGGCGCCCGGAGCTAGACCTTTTCAATCTTTGGAGGCTCTTCGTAGACGATGCGGTATTCCCTTCCGCCATCGAGGATGGAGGCACGCGCCGCCTCGACAACCAATTCATTGGTCTTACTGTTGGCGGGTGTGGCAATGATGCCTTTCGCATCCACCTCGCGGATGCGCGTCTGTCGCTGACTCAACGACGCGTCATCGTCCAAACCATCGACTTCGTTCTCGATCCGGCTGATCATGTTGATCGTGGCGACCACGGATTCGTAGCCATAGCCGATCGGTTTGTAGCCCTCGCCCTCCCACGGTACAAGGCGGTAGAAGTCCGGGTTGACGTAGTTGAACGTGGACCCGGCGCAACCGATTCCTTCGAGGTAGCTGTGGCTCACCCCCCGAAACTGATCGTTGTGCTTGAGCATCCCGGTCTTGCCGTCGCCTTCGAAGTACATCGTCAGGCACTGTTCGTTGCTCCCGGCTCCCTCGTCGGGATACCCCAGACCATCTATGACGGACAGCACGGCACCGTTCTCATAGGTCACGCGCCCGTTGGCCCACATGTAGCCCTCGTTCCCGTTCGGGAAGGTGCTCTTCACGCCGGCAACCGAGACGGAAACAGGCTTAAGCCCCGTAATGAACTGCACAAGGTCGACGTAATGGCAACCGACATACACAAAGGGGTCGGTCTTGTCGCACGTGAACCAGTTCTGAAAGTTGGATGAACGGTAGAAGTAGGGCTCGATCATCTTGGCTTCGCCCATAACGAAGTCGCCGAACTGACCCAGCTCGCAGTGACGCCGTGCCAGGAGTGCCCGACGGTCGAAGCGCTTGTGATACTCAATGCCAATGAAAAGCCCCTTCTCAAGGGCCAGGGCCTCAAGTTCTTCAGCCTGCTCGTAGTGCAACACAAGCGGCTTCACGCAGAGCACGTGCTGATTGCACTCAATCGCCAGCTTCACCACTTCGTAGTGAAACTGGTCGGGCATCGCCACCACTACGGCCTGGCGTGGCGGCATGGCGGCGAGAACCTCTTTGTACAGCTCAGGATACTTGTTCTCCTCCGGCTCGGCGAAGTCCGGGTGCGCGACGAAGCCCTGCCCGGGAAAGGCCTGCTGTATCTCCTCGTTCTGACTCAGCGCCTTCAACGGAGCACTGTCCAGGGCGCAAATATCGATGCCGCCTACAACCCCGGTGCGCTGCAGGTGGTAGATTGACGGCAGAATGAGATCGTTCGTAATCATTCCTCCGCCCACGATGGTTACATCTATCTTCTTATCCATGCTTCTCTTCCTCTCGGTTCTAACCAGTAAGACTACAATCCGTTGGACGAATCGGGGCATCCAGGTATGCCCTCCCCCGATGCACAGACTGGTCAATGACCAAGCCACAATCCCAGTGCGCCAACACAAACGAGGCTTCGGCCCCCACCTCGATCTGTGGCAGATCCAATCCGAGAATCCGTGCCGGTACTTCACTGCACTGACGCCATGCCTCGCGCAGAAGAAGCCCCTGCGTCTCGACAAGCCACTCAACCGACCGATCAAGCTGGAACCAGGCTGCGGCCAACCTGGACTCACCCGCTACATGAAGGTGGCCATTGGTCTCAACGACACACTCCTCGCCATAAGCTTCGTAATGCCCGGGGGGGCACCCCGACAGGTGGCCGGCATCCGACACCATGTAGTACCCATCCGCGCCCTTGCAGCGCCGCACCACACCGGCCAGGTCGGCTGGGATATGGAACCCGTCGCCGATCAGACTAAACGTCAAGCCCGGCTCATTGAGCATTGCCCAGAACGGGTTATCGAACCTGGGCACGACGCCTCGCGCACCGTTTCCAAAGTGCGTAACAAGCGATGCGCCCGCCGCTGTCGCCGCATGAACGGTGGCCGCATTCGGATTGCAGTGTCCCAGGGCGACCAGCTTGCCGGCCCCAACTGCCCGCTTCACGAATTCCAATCCGCCCGGCTCTTCAGGCGCCACATTTACGAGACGGATACGTCCCCCGCTCTTCTCATCGAGGCGCGCCACGCGATCCCAGTCGGGTGGATATATGTGCTCGCGCGGGTGCACGCCCCGCCATCCATCCTCGGGCGAAATATTACCCCCTTCGTGAAGGATTCCGGCAAAAAGCAGGGACAGATCGGCGTCGGCGGCGAGCCACATATCGAGACAGGACACAGCCTTCAGCACAGCCGGCTCCGACTCCGAAACCAGTGTCGGAAGACAACGTCCCACACCGTGTCGGCGCAACAGAGTTGCCGTCTCGTGCAACCTGTGGTGGTCGTCTTCCGCCATTGCCCCGTACGCGCACCCCAACGCACCATTGTGCTGCAGGTCAACGAGTATAGGAAAGAAACTGGGAAGGTCCCGCTTTGCCGCGATGTCGCGCACACCCGTGATAAGACCGTCCGTGACCTCGACATCGACCTGGCGTCCGTCGGCCAACTCGCCCTGATAACACGTAGGCTGTGCATTCATCTCAGACTCCCCTTTCGTGGCGAAGCTCACGCATGCGGAGTCTGCGAATGACATTCGGCAGGAGATCGTATCGACTGAGGCGTACCCCAACAGCTCCGCCACCACTGTGCGGCTCCACGAACTCCGGCACAGGCGCAATCCCAAAGCGCTGATAGAAAGCCGCCCGCAGGAACTGCTTCACGTCATCGGGCGCAGCCAACTGCTTGTCGACATGCACCTGAAAATAGTCGCCCTGCCCCGCCGCATTGACTCGGACCGCCACGGCATCATCGCCAAAGCTTCTCTTCAACATGGCCTCGGCCAGATCGATCAGCGCCAGCCCGCGGAAGAAACTGGATCCCGCCAGCCTACGAAACAGCGGGGGCTCGCCACCCACCAAATCATCATCCGAAAGCCCCTCGTTGAAGTCGAACGGGATGGCGCCGAAGCGGTCAAGCCACCTCTCCATCAGCGTCACCCCTTCCACGCCCTCCTCCCACGGCAGCGGTCGCTCCATCTCGGCGCGGTCAGGCAGCGCCGCTGGATCGATGCTCACGCACCGGTCGCCACGCTGCGAGAGCGTGACCGTGCCGATCCACTCCTCGGGATGGTGTATCAGATGGAAGTTCTTAGCCACTTCCGCAAATAAGTAGGCCACCATCGCTCGCAGCGGAACGCCCTGTTGTTGACTCCGCCCTCCGTCAGCGTCCGGATACATCATGGTCGGCTCTCGCCAACCGGAAAACAGTGCCGCGATAGTTGCGTCCGCCTCGAGGGATGCCTCCTCCCGGTTCAACCCCTCGGTCTCCATGAGCTGTTCTGCATACCAGTCGCGATGCGAACCAACCTGCTCGCGCAACTCCCCGATACTGATCTGAACCGGCAGTTGGCGGAGCAGCTCACTTACCCAGCGACGGCGCTCCTCGCCCAGGCATCCGTTCGACAGGAGGTCGCCCTCGATCTCACTGAAGAAGTCTGTTCCCAACGGCAACCGCACCAGTATGGCGGCGCACTCTGCGGCCTTACCGGTCATCATGCGTGTCTCGGCAGCCGTCAAGGGACCGTCCCCCGGCGTTTCACCGTAACAACCCCACGACCAGCGCCATGCTTCCCTGTCCCGGTCCACGGTAAACGGGAACAAAACCTGGATGCGATCGGACGGCATGGGATGCGTCCCGAGCGAACGGTAGTTATCGCGTGGATTCGACGAGATCAGTTCCCCGGCATCCGCCCGCCCCTTCTGCTCCGTGGCCTGGTCCAGCGAGCCGGCACGCACACCCGTCCCATACTCGGACTGACAAGCGAGGCGCACCAGTTCATCCGCTTGAAGCCCGATACCATATAGAGCATCCAATGCATTCAGTGCACCGACAGTAACGGCTGAGGAACTCGAAAATCCACCACAAGGAATACGACCGGTAATCAACGCGTGAAGCCCGCCGAACGCATCACGTCCAAGCTGGCGTCCCACAGCATCGCCGGTCCGATCGCCCGAAACAGCCAGTGTCCTGAGCGATGCCAACGCATTCGAAAAGAGTGCAAACGGGCGGCGCGTGCTGACCTCGGCCCAGCGCGTTGAAGGGGGCAGCGGCAGCCCTGCGGCGCGGCGCCTCGCGAGCTCATCCTCATCGAAGTACCCCACCGCCAGCAGCACCTCCCGGCTCAATTGTCGGCCGAATGCCTCGTACGCGTGCAGGCTCGATACGTCCTCGCCCGGATACATGCAGTCCATGTTTGACGGAAGCGCGCTCACGTTCTCCCGATACTGCGGGTCGTACGGGTGCAGGTGCAGGTGCCCATCCTGCGTCTCCTGGATAAGCACCACGATCTGCTCGTCACCATCGCCGCTAATCGCACCGATGGGCATCTGCCACGCGGGGCCGTAAAAACGCACCATGTCCGGGTGCATAAACGCCAGACGCAGTCGTCCGCCGGAGATGCCGATCGCTATCGGTTCGTTCGGCGCAAGGGTCAGCCGTTGGTGTTGCACCATGTGTGCCAGCTGCTCCAACTGACCAGCAATCGACGCCACCTGCCCCTCCGGCCGGTTCTCGGCAATCTGGCGGGCAACAGACTCCGCCTCCTGCTCCCACGGCGTATCCAGGTCCGCACTCATCGCCAGATTTTGTCGAAGCCGGGCAACATCTTTCGGCTGCGTGACGTCCGAACAGAGGAGTTCATACTCCACCTCGGACGGACGCGTCGTGATCGTCCTGATCTCACCACCGTCCCTGGCCAGCGCTTCAACAATGTCCGTCAGGTAGTACTGTCCCTGGGCGTTGGCGTTGTCGAGGTTCCGGAGGTAACGGATCAATGTCTCCGCGCGCGCCATGTAAAGAGGGCAGTTGCCTTCCGTCAAATCAAGAAGTGCATCCTGGTGAGGCCCGGGCGGGTGGTTAGCAATATCACGCTCTTCAATGATCCGCTGCACCCGCCCGTCTGCATCACGCAGGATTCGCCCCTTACCGCGGTGTGCCGGTGGGACGTATTCCGCGGTCAGCAGCGTAAGATCCGCCTCCGCGTCGCTCCCCGTGTGCGTATCGATCAGCCGTTGGAATGTGGTGGCCGGCACTGCCCGGTCACCCATGCAGATGACCAGCAGCGGATTCTCCGTCTCCAGCTCC
>CAYFPQ010000052.1:15845-22386 GCA_964345005.1 uncultured Victivallales bacterium
TGAAAGCCTCGAACGCGGCAAACGCTGTCCCTCCCGCCGGGTTGGCGGAACGGACATAGAGGTTGTCGTTGCCCAGGGCCGACGACACCTCGCCATACCGGTAGCCGACGACACAGATGACTTGCTCGCCGCCTGCAGAACGGAAGGCGTCCACCGAGTAGCGCGCCAACGGCTTGCCGTGAATCAGTTGAATACACTTGGGGTCACGGCCAAACCGTGTGCCCTTCCCCGCGGCGAGCATCACCAGAACCGGTCTGTCGCTCTCTCGGCCCCGTAAGCCGCCTGCGAGACCCTCCGGGTTCAGAACCTTGCCGCGTGTAAGCGTTACACTGTCGCAGAGCCTGGCGCCGTCACTCCCCACGCCATCGTTCCCGGTCATTGACCCGGCTGTAGCCATCCCATCACTCCAGGCTTGTGGCAGCCTCTATCGCAGTACGTCGTCGATGGCCTCTTCGAACACGGCAATCGATTCCCGCAACGCCTCCTCCGAAATCGTCAGCGGCGGGCTGATCTTCAGACACTCACCCCCTATGCCGACCGGAGCAAACATTAGCAGCCCCTTCTGGAAGCAGGCAACATTGATCGCCACGGCAAGGTCAGGATTCGGCTCTTTGGTTCCCGGCTTCACCACCTGGATGCCCGCAACCAACCCCTTGCCCTGCACACATCCCAGCACCTCGGGGTGCTTCTGGCGAATCCGCTCCAGCTCCGGAACGAGGATGTCGCCAAGCGATGCCGCTCGCCCCGCAAGATCTTCGCTAGCGATGATCTTCAGGTTCTCCAGTGCTGCGACTGTCGGGAGCGGAGACGCCGAATGCGTGGACGTCATGGAACCGGGCGCATAGAGACCCATGATGTCCTCCCGTCCGATGACTGCGGAAATCGGCAGCGAGGAGCTGATCCCCTTACCGCATGCAACAAGATCCGGAGTGATACCGTAGTGCTGGTAACCGAACATCTTTCCGGTTCGCCCGAAACCGGCCTGCACTTCATCCATGATCAGAACAATGTCGTGCTCGCGGCAGAATGCCTCAAGCTTCTGTGCATACTCCACCGGCATGAAGTCAGGCCCGACGCCCTGGTATGTCTCCGAGATGACACCGGCAACCTGGGCCGGGCTCACGCCCTTCTCGTCCAGTGTCTTCAGGAACAGGTCGAACGATGTGTCCTCATTCTTGTAACCATCTGGAAAGGGCACCTGGACGAAGTCGGGGGACGGGGTACCAATCCAGGTCTTGAGTTTCTGCATTCCACCGGCGAGCTGGGCACCAAGCGTCCGCCCGTGGAACGCGTTCTGGAAAGACACGATGACGCGCTTGTCCGGCCCGTGCTTCTCGACGGCATAGGTTTTGGCCAGTTTGATACAGTTCTCGGTGGCCTCGCTTCCCGTGCTCAGAAGGAAGACGTGGTACTGCTCCGGATCGGGGGACAAAGACTGCAACAGCTCGGTCAGTTCCGCGCGCTTCTCGTGTACGAACACATAAGAGGTAAGCAGGCCTTGGTCGACGGCAGCCTTCAGGGCATCGCAGATTTCTTTGCGGCCATGTCCTGCGTTCGTTATCAGTACGCCCGACGACCAGTCGATCCAGCGGTTGCCCCAACGATCGCAAACGGTGAAGCCTTCTGCCTTGTCCCACACGATTGGCGGCTGACCCCGCATTGAACGCGGCTCCGACTGTTCCAGTCGTTCGAAAATCGGCAGTGACTCCGGTACAGGCAGCGGCGTCACGATCCGCCGGTACTTCGTCTCCACGTTCGGTACATCAACAGGTGTTCTACAATACTCAGCCATCGTCCTCTCCTCGGCTTTCTCGCCCAACCAGGGCTTCGCCCGCTAAACCGGCGCTGATTCACTATCATCACGGACAAGGCGCAGAGAGCGCCCCTACCACGTGATGCCACGTAACATCGCCGACAATAGTCGCTATTCTCCGCTGCGTCAATACACAATGCTTCCTAAAGCTACATTCATGGTTCACACCCCAATGCACAACGCCCTGCCGTATATGCAAGGTTTCCCGGTGGAAGGTCGATTTTTCAAGAAGCGCTCGCCTCGTTCATGGTTACCTCATTTGTGAGACAGGACACTAGACAGGACACCGGCATCGTGTTAGTCAGTAGACCCCAATCAATTAGCGGGGAGGTCACATATGCGCAGAACACCACAAACCGTCAATCTCCATGGCCAGGACTCTTGGCTGATCAAGTCAAACGCCGTCACTTGTGCCGTTACACGTCTCGGCGGACACATGGCACCCATTACGTTCTTTGCCGATACAGACGCTCCCCTGCAACCCTACTACATAAGCCCCTGGCAGGGCGAAGGCACCAAACAGGACGAACCGGTACTGCAGACACTGCGCGGTGACTTCTTCTGCCTGCCCTTCGGCGGCAACCCATCGTGGAAAGGCGAGAACCACCGGGTCCACGGCGAGACGTCCTACAGACGCTGGCGGAAGAGCGGATTCATCAAGGCCGGTGGCATCACCGGCCTCACGTTGACAATGGAGCCGAAAGTCCGACCGGGTAAGGTCGCGAAGCGCATCGCTCTATGCGATGGCGAGAACGTGGTCTATCTTCAGCACACGCTCACAGGATTCTCAGGCAGAATGCCGTTAGGCCACCACGCCACTCTCGCTCCCCCGCCCTGCGGCCAACTGCACGTATCCACCTCGCCCTTGCTGTTTGGCCAGACTTCGCCGCGCGCAGCCGGCCAGACGGCAGACTCAGAGTACTACGCCCTTGCCGCGAATGAACGGTTCAAGCATCTCCGGCGCGTGCCCACAATCTGGAAGGATGCGCCGTACACCGACTGTTCCGTGTTCCCTGCACGCGAGGGGTTCGTCGACATCCTCTCGGTCTATGCCAAACCGTCGCGGCAACCCGCGTGGACGTGTGCCGTCGCCCCGGACGCCGGTTACCTCTGGTTCGCGCTCAAGGATTCGTCCGTGCTTCCGACAACAGTAATGTGGATGGAGAATCGCGGGCGCCACGGTGCGCCGTGGAACGGGCACAACTGCTGCATCGGTCTGGAGGATGTTTGCGGTTATCACGCAGAAGGCCTGAAAGCGTCGGTGCTGAAAAACGACATCAGCGCGGAGGGTATTCAGACTTCCATTCCGCTTTCCAAACGCACCCCGACCGTCGTCAACTGCATCCAGGGCGCCGTTCGCATTCCACGCAAGTTCGACCGGGTCACACGTGTTCAGTTTGGCAACGGCGAGGTTACCTTCACATCCCGCTCCGGCAAGAAGGTCACATCGGCAGTACACCACCGATTCATAAAGACAGGTGATTTGAAGTGAGCATTGCTATTACCATGGGTGACGCGTGTGGGATAGGTCCCGAACTGTTGCTGCGCGCGTTCACGAACGGCGAATTGCACCACAGCTTCGTTGCCATCGGCGATATCAGCGTCCTCGAGTTCGCCAAGTCGAAACTGGGAATCGATGCCAAGATCCAATCGATCGCAATCGATGATACCCCGGTGGCGGGCATGCTGAACGTCGTCGATTTGGGACTATTGAAACAGGAAGACATCAGCCCGGGCGAAGTATCTCGCCGGTCCGGCGATGCCGCAGTCAAATATGTCGAGCTGGCCACGCGCGCGGCACTGAACGGCACGATTGACGCGATCATGACACTTCCCATTAATAAAGAATCGAGCGGGCTCACCTACCCCGGCTTCCAGGGCCATACCGAACTGATTGCAGAGATGTGTGGGGTCACGAATTTTACAATGATGCTCGTGACGCCGAAGGTCATCGCGACACACGTCTCAACGCACGTTTCGATGGAGGAAGCAATCCGCCGGGTGAAGAAGGAGCGCATTCTCGAAGTGGCGCGGCTGACAAGCGACGCCGTCAAGCGCATCCGTCCCCGGGCACGCATTGCAATTGCGGCGCTCAACCCTCACGCCGGCGAGAGCCGTAAGTTCGGTGACGAGGACGCGGATGAGGTCGCCCCGGCTGTCGAAGCAGCGCGCGCAGAGGGGATCGATGCCTACGGCCCCGTCCCGGCCGATACGCTGTTCATGAAGGCGATCGACGGTGAATACGACGCGATCGTCTGTATGTATCATGACCAGGGGCATATCCCATTGAAGATGCTCAGCTTCCACGAGGGCGTGAACGTCACGGTTGGCCTACCGATCGTCCGGACATCGGTTGATCACGGCACAGCTTTCGATATCGCCTACCAGGGCATCGCCGATACACGCGACCTGGTTGCGGCATTTGAACTCGCTGCCACGATGGCGGGGATTTCCGGCGCATGAGCGTCGAGAGGAAGGAACAGAGGATAACATGACACAGATCACTACGCGTCCCTTTGGCGCCATCGACGGCAAAGATGTCACGCGCTTTACGTTGACGAACAGCAATGGCGTATCCGCCTCGGTCATTAGCTACGGCGCCACCATACAGGCCATACACGTCCCGGACCGTGACGGGGGTCTCGACGATATCACGCTGGGTTTCGATACGCTCGACGAATACACATCCGAGAAGAACCCCTTCTTTGGGGCCGTGTGTGGCCGCGTGGCCAATCGCGTCGCGGGAGGCAGGTTCACATTGGATGAACAGGAGTACACCCTCGCGCTCAACGACAATGGGATCAACTCGCTGCATGGAGGAACCAAAGGATTCGACAAGTACGTATGGGATACTGAAGTGATAGACGATAGCGTGCGCTTCAGCATGTTGAGCGCTGATGGCGACGAGGGGTACCCCGGCACCCTCACCGTTGCCGTGACGTACTCCCTCTCGGACGACAACACACTCGCGATCGACTACAAGGCCTCAACCGATCGGACCACCATCATCAACCTCACCAACCACGCTTACTTCAACCTGGCAGGTCACGGTGCCGGAGATGTCCTGGGTCACGAGGCCGTAATCAGAGCCACGCACTACACGCCCGTGGATGAGGAGACGTTGATACCGAGTGGCGAGGTCGCTCCGGTCGAAGAAACACCGTTCGATTTCCGAACCCCGCGCCCCATCGGAGCGCAGATGGACGTCAGGCCGCGTGGATACGACATCAACTTCTGCCTCGACGATGTCGAGGGCGCGACCGTGCGCATCGCCGAGCCCACCACGGGACGAACGATCGAGATGGAAACGACCGAGCCGGGCGTTCAGCTCTACACCTCTTTCTTCCTGCAGGATACCCCAGGCAAGAGCGGAGCCGTGTATCGTCAGTTTGGCGGGTTCTGCCTTGAAGCCCAGCACTATCCTGACAGCATTCACCACCCCAGCTTCCCAAGTACTGTTCTGCGTCCCGGCGAAACCTATTCGCAGCGAACAAGCTACACGTTTGGTGTCGCCTGATTCTTCCTGAGGAACTCGGCGACGACACGTTCCGGGACAGGGCGAGACCCGCCGTCGACTAGTAGTGGTTGGGTGGCTCGGCAGTGGATTCGCGTACGAGAAGCTCCGGTTTCAGACAGACGCGGACCGGTTCTTCGTCCGTACACTTCCCTTCGATGCGGCTAAGCACCTGACGTGCCGCGAGAACACCGATCTCGTAAGGGTTCTGTCGCAACGTGGTAAGAGAAGGCTGCATGCCCTGGTTCAGCGGGAGATCGGCATATCCCACCACGGAGAGATCATCCGGGACCCGTAGATCCATCTCCCTGGCAACCGCGTATAGCCCGACAGCCATCTGGTCGTTGTCGCAGAAGATCGCCGTCGGCCGATCTGCGGCCATAAGCAGTTCTCGCGTTGTCACCGGATCGGCGAGCCACGTTTCTTCATCAAGCGTCTTCACCGTAGCGCCGACCACACGGGAAACAGCCGCATCGAACCCCTTCTTGCGGTTCTGGGCCGTCATCACATTCTGTGGCGCCGCAAGATGAGCCAGCCTGCGATGCCCCAGACCAAGAAGGTGCTGTGCCGCCAGCCGCCCTCCTTCAACATCGTCGGTTCCGACAAAGTCGGCATGCGCATGAACCAGCATCCGGTCGACTGTCACCAGCGGGATGCCGCGATCCCATACTTTCTTTAGATACTCATCCGGCTCCGTATCGATATCCGGGAACAGGATCATGCCGTCAACGCGACGGTCCACCAGGGAGTGTATCCGGTCAGCTTGGCCAGGATGCCCGTCGGGGCCTCCCGATACCACGATCGGGACGTAGTCGACCTTCATCAACTCGTCCGTGATGCCTGATAGAATCGGAGCCCGGAATCCGTCCACACGAATCCTCATATCGACACCAATCGACTGCGAGCGGCCGGTCTGGATGCCCCGGATCAGCATGTTGGGACGGTACTTCAGCCGGTCGGCGACCTCGAAAACGTGTTTCTCGGTATCCTGGGCGACCCGCTGCTTGCCGCGTAGAATCCGCGACACGGTGCCGATCGCCAGACCGGTCTCTTCCGCTATCTCCCGCAGGGTACTCATTGGGCGTTCCGCGCTACTGCCTCACCTTTGGCTGATCATATCACGCGGTCCACACACGTCAATAAGAGCTTTCCTTCTTTCTCAGAGGTCATGGCAAACCGCCACCCCTGAAATGTGGTTTTCAGGAAAGTCAATG
>CAYFPQ010000053.1:0-8956 GCA_964345005.1 uncultured Victivallales bacterium
GGTGGCTCAGTCTACATGAGCGCCGGTGGATCAGTTCCGGTGAGCGCTATAGCCGGTTTGTCTGAGTTCCGCATATTCGAAACCGACGAGTTCAATAAGCGCCTCAAGAAGCTGTCGTCTCGCGACACCACTTTCCTGAGACGAAAGCTCGACTCCTTCGTCTATGCGCAACTGGAGGCTGAGCCTTTCTGGGGCAACAACATCAAGAAGTTTCACGGCTACACCCCTGACACTTGGCGTTATAGAATAGGCAAGTTCAGAGTCTTCTACATCGTGGATACGGACAACCATATCGTCTACATCCTCACAGTCGACGACAGAAAAGACCCCTACAGATAGCAGGTCGAGGGATATCCGGCTGGAGCGTAACGCTAAAGCCGCCGCTCAGCCGAGCGTTCGATTTGAGGAGACGAGGAGCGAGAGCACGCTTGACCCATGTAGCCCATACGGGCTATCATGATCTCAGAAATGGAGGATTGAGAAATGAATAGAACAGCAACAGTCAGGGCCAGAATTGAGCCGACACTGAAGGCTGATGTGGAGACCCTCCTTCACCGCTTGGGAGTCACGACCACGGAAGCGATAACCATGTTTTACAGTCAGATTCGACTACGGAAGGGGTTGCCCTTTCCCGTGGAAGTCCCCAATGCGCTTACCCGCAAGACGCTTGAAGCCACGGATCGAGGGAAAGATCTGAATACGTACGACAGTCTCGATGAGATGTTTGAGGCGCTCGACGTATGTTGACGCTGAAAACGACCAGGCAATTTGAGAAGGACTACAAGAAGTCCCTCAAATCGGGTCGCGACATGTCGCGTCTCAAGCGAGTCATGACCTGGATTGCCAGTCAGCATCCCCTGGCCCCGGAACTCCGCAACCACGAGTTGATCGGGAGCTACAAGGGCAGACGGGAATGCCACCTCGCTGGCGACTGGCTACTCATCTACAAGCTCGAAGAAGGCATGGTGATCTTCGAGCGTACGGGGCCTCACTCAGAGCTGCTGAAGAAATAGAAATCGATCATGACAAGCAGGCCGAAGCATGACCGGTGTCCGGGCTCGTACTACCGTCGCGAGTTCCATGTGGCACGGTCGGCGCGCGATGCGTACCAGATCAGCGACTCTCTCTTCACGCTGCGCGGCCGTGTACTGCTACCCAACTTCAAGGCCGCACGGCTCCTTGCGCAGCGCATGAACGAGAACCGTGATCTCGTGCAGCAACCCGATCAGACAGTCCAGGCCGGTCAGCTCAACGCGATGTCGCTGCTCCACGAGATGATGCATCTCATGATTGTGGCGTATCGCGAAGCTAACAACCCGGCACTTCTGGGCGATGCGCTGGAGTGGACCGAGGCCGAGGTGGCGGCCGATTCCGTCGATGACACGCTCTTGCGGTTTGCCGATCAATTCCCCGTGGTCGATGTCTACCGGGGCAACCACAGTGCGGCCGACTATCTTGCGGGAAGCACGGGCGACGAACCGCACCGGCACGAGGCACTCGAGGAAATGCTGCTCCTGTGGCTGGGCAACATCAACCCAGCATGTACTCCCTATATCGAGCTGTTCGACGACGACACGCTCGAGACGGAAACGGAGTATTCCGACATCATCAAGACGATGCGCACGTTCCTTAGTGGCCAGCCCGGACTGGGTCCGGACAAAGCGAACCTGCTGGACCTACTCGAAGCGCCGATCAAGGCCTCACCGAACTCGCTCGCCGGCCAACTCGAGTATATTCGCGATCACTGGGGTGACGTCCTCGGGCAGCGGATCGACCTGCTGTCCAACGGACTCGACCTCATCAGGGAAGAGCAGAAGCCGAGTTTCGACGGACCCGGCCCGAGCCACACGCCCGACTTCACGGACCTTGATGAGGATCATGAACGCTACAGCGACGACCTCGACTGGATGCCCAATGTTGTGATGATCGCGAAGAACGCTTACGTCTGGCTGGATCAGCTTTCACGTCAGTACGAACAGAACCTTTACCGGCTCGATCACATCCCGGACCCGGAACTCGACCGCCTGGCCGAGTCCGGCTTCAACGGGCTCTGGCTGATCGGGCTCTGGGAGCGGAGCCATGCGTCCAAGCGCATCAAGCAGATGATGGGGAATCCCGAGGCCGTGGCGTCCGCCTATTCGCTCTACGAATACGAGATCGCCGACGATCTCGGCGGCTATGCCGCCTACGAGAATTTACGCGATCGGGCCCGGCAGCGCGGCATACGCCTGGCCAGTGATATGGTTCCCAATCACATGGGCATCGACAGCAAGGTTGTGATCGAACACCCGGACTGGTTTGTCCAGCTCGACCACAGTCCCTTTCCCGCCTACACTTTCAACGGCGCGGACCTCTCCGAGAATGACCGCGTCGGGATCTACCTTGAAGACCACTACTACAACCACTCTGATGCGGCAGTTGTGTTCAAGCGCACTGACCACCACACCGGAGAGGAACGCTTCATCTACCACGGCAACGATGGCACGAGCATGCCATGGAACGATACCGCCCAACTCGACTACCTGAACGCCGAGGTGCGCGAGGCCGTCGTACAGACCATCCTGCATGTGGCGCGTATGTTCCCGATCATCCGCTTCGATGCCGCCATGACATTGGCGAGGAAGCATTACCAACGCCTTTGGTTCCCGGAGCCGGGCGCCGGGGGCGACATCGCGTCACGGTCCGAGTTCGGCATGACCAAGGCGGAGTTCGACAAGGCGTTCCCGGTCGAGTTCTGGCGCCAGGTGGTCGACCGTGTACAGGCCGAAGTGCCCGATACACTTCTGCTCGCGGAAGCGTTCTGGATGACCGAGGGCTACTTCGTTCGTACGCTTGGCATGCACCGCGTTTATAACAGCGCGTTCATGAATATGCTCAAGTCCGAAGAGAACGCCAACTACCGTACGCTCATCAAGAGCACACTCGAGTTCGACGCAGAGATCCTGAAGCGCTACGTCAACTTCATGAACAACCCGGATGAAGAGACAGCAGTCGCACAGTTCGGCGAAGGCGACAAGTACTTCGGAATCTGCGTACTCATGGCCACGATGCCCGGCCTGCCCATGTTCGGCCACGGGCAGGTGGAAGGCTATCGCGAGAAGTACGGGATGGAGTATCGGTGCGCCTATTGGGACGAGACACCCGACCCGTGGATGGTCGAGCGTCACAGATCCGAGATATTTCCACTCCTCCACCGGCGACATCTTTTTGCAGAAGTTGCGAACTTCCGGCTCTACGACTTCTACACGACAGACGGACATGTCAACGAAGACGTCTTTGCCTACTCCAACCGTTCGGGCGACCAGCGGGCGCTCGTGGTCTACCATAACCGCTACGCGGATACGCGCGGCCACATCTCCCGATCGAGCGCCTACGCCATCAGGCAACCCGACGGAACCAAGACGCTCACGCAGAGGAGCCTTGCAGAGGGGCTCAGCCTGCCGCAGGACAACAACGCCTACGTCATCTTCCGCGAGCACGTCACCGGGCTGGAGTATATCCGCCCCTGCCCCGTCATCCACGCCCAGGGCCTTTTCGCCGAGCTTGGCGCCTTCACCTGCCAGGTGTTCCTCGACTTCCACGTAGTGCACAACGACCCCTCCGGTCCCTACGCCGTGCTCTCTAACGAGCTCAACGGCCACGGCATCCCCAGCATCGAACACGCCCTCGAGGAACGGAAACCGGAAGAACAGAAGCCCGAAACTCCCAAGAGCCCCGGCCCAGAAGAGACCCAAAGCTCAAAACATGAAACAGAACAGCGTCCAGGCATCCTCGAGCGTATCCTACGAATGATCCGCGCTGTCTCCCGGATCATAGCACGTCGGAAAGGCTGAGCCTTCGCACACTCGCGGACTTCGGGCTCCCTTCGTACCTGGGTATTTCGTCATCGCGGCTTTCCCTTCCTGTGGCGCAACCATTTTATGGTATTGCCGCGGGCCGCACTGTCCCTCTATACTTCGAGGCCAAGCGTGGCGAGTATCATCAGGAGACGTTTTCTATGGCGCGTAAGAAGGCGGATTCAAAGGAAGACAAGTTCCGGGTTCTGGTCGTCGACGACGACCCTGCCATTCGCCAGACATACTGCGACGTGCTTGAGGATCAGGGGTATCCTGTTTCTGCCGCTGACGGAGGCCATTCCGCACTGCAACTCCTCATGCAGCAGACCTTCGATGTCGCGGTGGTCGACCTCAAGATGGAGGAAATGGACGGGATCGTCTTTATCGGCGAAGCCCTGAAGATATGGCCCGACCTCGGCGTTGTCATCATCTCGGCATACGTCACCCGCGATGTACCCGAACAGGCCAAAGAAATGGGGGTCACGCGCATCCTGGAGAAGCCGGTTGACATAAGAACGTTCGTCAACACGATCCAGGAAGAAGGAAACGCCCGGCAGGCCAAGAACTCCAACATCCACGAGAGTGACGCGATCGAGTTGATGCGTGAGCATCTTAAGCTGCTGGCAGGGATCAGTCATCGCTCGCTGAGCACCGAGACAATGGCAGGAGCGCTACGCGATTTCGGCAACGCTCTGGCCGTTATGGTATCCGCCGACCTGGTAGGCATTCTGGTTGAAGAGCAGGACCAGGACCCCACCATGATTCTTTCGCCGCAGCTCACCGTGGCGCCAGGCTTCATCACCACCGTTCAGGAGGAGATGGTACAACGGTTTAGAGTCCTGAGCACACACGACTTGGACGAAGATACCGTGCAGGTTCACGTCGACGGTGCGGAACTGAAGGAGAAAGCACCGTCCAAGGTAGGCAACATGCTTTCCGTCCCTCTGCTGATCGACTACGAGGTGCGCGGTCTGCTGACCCTGGCAACGCTGGGCGAAGATCCGTTCACCACGCACCACACTTCCCTGCTCTACCACACGGCCAACCACATATCGGCCGTGTTCACAGCGCTGCGCAAGATGCACGGTATGGCCACTCGCGATCCACTGACCGGCATCTTCAACCGAATTCGGCTCGAGGAGGAGCTCGACCGCGCCTGGTTGACATGCAAACGCTATGACTCCTCGATGGGCGTCGTGGTCATCGACGTCGACAATTTCAAGACCATTAACGACGCCTACGGTCACTCCATCGGAGACGAGATCCTGCGCGACTTCGCCCTGGTCATGGGCAAGGCCGCTCGCAGCACCGACATCATCGCCCGCTACGGAGGCGATGAGTTCGTGGCCATTCTGCCCCGCGCCGGCGACGCCAATGCTCGCGCCTTCGCAGAGCGCCTGCTCGCCGGCACGCGGCACCATACTTTCTGCCACAGTTCGCACCGTCTCAACATCACGGTATCGATCGGGGTGGCCACCAGCGACAACCCCTCCGAGCCCTCCACCCACTCAGCGCTGCTCGGACAAGCCGACCGCGCGCTCTACACGGCCAAGCGGGCCGGGCGTAACCGAATCTGCGTGTGGCCGGGCAAAGCCTACCTCCCCAACGAAGACGCGCCCCTGCCCGAACCGGGACAAACCACTGTAGAGGAGGATCTCATCCAGCCGGGCGCCGAAGGCGCCAACATCATTGTCGTCGAGGACGAGGATGGGGTGCGGCGCCTCGTCACACTGATGCTCGAGCGTGACCAGCACAACGTAATCGCGTTCCCCAACGCCACCGAGGCGATTGAACACCTCAAAGCCAACCCGGGAACACGTGAGGCGCTGCTCACCGACATCGGTCTACCCGACAAGAGCGGCATTGAGCTGTTGCACGAGGTGACCGCGCTGGATGACTCGATCATCAAGATCGTGATGACCGGCCACGCCACGGTCGACAACGCTATCCAGTGCCTGCGCGAAGGCGCCTACGACTTCATTCAGAAACCCATCGAACGCAGCCAGCTCCTCGCTCTCATCAGCCGCGCGCGCGAGTATCGCGAGCTGAAGATTGAAAACGATCGCTACCAGGCCCATCTCGAGGGGATGGTTCGTGAGCGCAGCGCCAAGCTTGCAGCTTCGCTGCAGGACATTCAGGCGTCATACGAATTCACACTCGACGCGCTCGTCCGCATGCTCGATGCGCGCGAGGAGCAGACCGGCAAACACAGTAAACGCGTACGCGAATTGGCCGTCGCCCTGGCCCAGGAACTGGGACTGACCAGCGAAGAACAGGAGAACGTAGCCACCGGCGCCTTCCTGCATGATATTGGCAAGATTGCCGTACCCGATAACATTCTACTCAAGCCCGGACCGCTAACCGACGAGGAATGGGCCGTCATGAGAACCCACTCTCAGACGGGCTACGACATCCTTCGATCCAGCCAGTTCCTCCAGGACGCAGCCCAGGTCGTACACCAGCACCACGAACGGTGGGACGGTTCCGGCTATCCTCAGGGACTGGAGGGCGAGGACATCTGCATGGGAGCAAGAATTTTCGCCGTCATCGATGCCTACGATGCCATGCGCAGCGAACGTGTCTACCGCAAGGCTATCCCCCATGCCGAAGCCGTGAAAGAGATTATCGACAATGCGGGCAAGCAGTTCGACCCCCAGGTGGTCGAAGCCTTCCAACACTGCCAGTCCGACATGGAGAGCATCATCACGGCTTCGGAAGAGTCCTGATCGTCGGCCAGCCGAGTCACCTTATCGACCCAGTAATCGGTCTATCGTTTCTGCAACGGGCGATCCCCCGGATGGTTGTTCCAACGTGATAAACAGCTCGTGGCAGGCGTCGCTGTAGGACATGCCGATCTCCGATGCGATCAACCGAACGCTACGATCAATCAGCTTCTTGTTCGACGCCGAGACGTGCACCATCCAGTTCCCGGCTACGTAACCGAGCCGCGCCATCGTTGCAGTGGACACGGTGTTCATCACCAGCTTAACGGCCAGGTGTTCCCACAGCCGCAGAACACTTCCTTCGACCGGCCGGTCATGCGGAATCGCCATGTCCACAACCCGATCGTACTCCACCTCGTCCCGAAGCGTAGCGGGCACCGTTCTGCCATGACTACAAAGCCGAACCAAGACAGAAGGCTGCGCGTCTGTTCGGGAGCCGTCCTCTTCATTCCCGATCTTGAAACGCAAGATGGCTTCCGGTCCCAACTCCGGCGGCGTATCCACCAGTGCATCCGGGGCGCCCAGGTCCCGGTAGAGATCCGCGCCCCAGGTCAGGCCCAACGGGTTACGGCCGAGCATGTGCCGCCACGCCTCTGGCGTGCTGCGTCCGGGATCCTTCAGAAAGGCCCAGGACACCGGCGCCTTGTCATCGCCGTGTGGGCGGAACGGCGGCAAGCTGAATGTGGGAGAACGCTCGGTTGTGTCGGTCATGACATCGAGCAGCATGTCGTCTACTGCGTAGGTCACCCGTCCACCGGATCCGTACACTTCTTCCTCCAGCGTTATCCAATCGCATAATTCATCCACGCTTTCCGGCGTGGCCAGTCGATCCAGGAGCGCACGAAACTGCATCGGGTAATCCTTCTGCAGCCCCAGGTTCTGGCCGTCGTCAAGCAATCGCTCAAGCGCCGCTTCAAGCGCCGCACCCACCACCAGCAGTTCGGCCGTCGTGGCCTGCATGCGTGTCGACCCGGCTATGGCCATGGGCCCGGAGGAGAGGTCCAGCTTTGTGATACGATCATCCTCTATGATCTCTCGTGACCGTGCCACGTGTTCGCACAGTACCGCACTGGGGTTGTTGAACACGAAGAACACGCTTGCACCCGATTCCAGGCCCTGCCATGCCGTGCCGATCACGAACGGTGTCTCGCCGCCCTCAGTGATGGCAACCACCACATCGTCGGCAGCAACACCGGACTCAATGAGCTGGTACTTCCCAAACACAGGGAAGTCCTCAAAGCCCTCCACCGACCGGATCACGGCATAGTCGCCGCCCGCCATGACACTGCGCACCCGATCCGCGATTCCCGGAAGTCGCGGCTGCACGCACACGTGCGTTTCCGGGTCGTCGCGCCAGAATGCACGCCAGGCCGCCTCAAGCAAGATGCTCAGACGCCCGGTTGCCCCGCAACCGGTAAAGATAATCTTGTGACCGTTGCGGAGAGCCAGCTCGAAAGCGTCGACGAGCGAAGCGTACTCCTTTCCCGCAAACACTCGCTCCGCTACGGCCAGAATATCGCGATCGACAGCAAGGAGCTGGCGAACGCCTGCATGGAGGTCATTGGCTATGATGCGGCTGAGGTGGGCCGTAACCGCGTGCGATTGCTCGGTTGGTAGAGCACCCAGGCGAAATGCCTGTTCGTTATCGATGAAGTCTTTCGCCTTGTCCGCCGCCGAAGTCATTAGAAACTCTTGACCAGTTCGTAGACTGTTTTCCTCATCTCAGCATCTCTCCGTGTTCTCGGATACCCACCAAGTAAAGCCTGCCTTGGGCATGCAGACAACCCGAAACCCTTTTTCCTCTTGTCTTCGTCGCCAATTCTGCTACTTTACGCGCCCTGTTGGATCCCGTAAGGACCTTTCTCATTGTGAGAAGGCAGGGATAGAAGCGAGTGTTCTCCCTGTGCCACCGGGAGAGCCAAAGCGGATTGAGGCGGAAAACCGCCACTAGTATATAGGAGGCAACTATGGCTACATCTGCATCCTCTGCCGGTATCGGCATCAAGGATCTGCTCGACGCAGGTCTCCACTTCGGTCACCAGACCAAGCGGTGGAATCCCAAAATGAAGCGCTATATCTTCGATAAGCGCAATGGCATTCACATCGTCGACCTGACCCAGACCCTGGGCAAACTCGACGAGGCAATGACGTTCGTCGAGGACATTGCAACGAGCGGCAAGTCCGTACTCTTCGTGGGCACAAAGAAGCAGGCCCAGAGTGTGGTTAAGGACGCTGCCTCCGATGCCGGGCAGCACTACGTCGTGCATCGCTGGCTTGGCGGCACACTGACCAACAACACCACCATCCGCCGCAGCGTGCGCCGGATGCGCGAACTCGAAGATATCGAGAAAGAGGACCAGTTTGCCTCGCTTCCCAAGAAGGAAGCCGCCAGCATGC
>CAYFPQ010000053.1:8966-19836 GCA_964345005.1 uncultured Victivallales bacterium
CATGCGCCGCGAACTCGAGAAGCTACGCCGCAACCTTTCCGGTATCGCCGACATGACCGAACTGCCGGGCGCGATGGTTGTGATCGACATCAACCGTGAAGCTATCGCGGTTAACGAGGCCCAGCGCCTCAACATCCCGGTCGTCGCCATCGTCGACACGAATTGTGATCCGGACCCGATCGAATACATCATTCCGGGCAACGATGACGCCATCCGTGCCATCAAACTGATCTCCGATGCACTCGGCATGCGTGTCCGCAAGGGCGCCCGCGAGTACGAACGCGTCGCCACCGAGATCGCGCGCAAGAAGGAGGAGGCCGCGAGGGCTGAAGCCGAGGCACGCAAGCAGCGCGAAGCCGCTATCAAGGCTGCCCGCGACCTGAAAGCCAAGGAAGATGCCGCACGCGCCGAGGCGGAAGCCGATGCCAAGGCCAAGGCCGCCGAGAAGGCCAAGGCTGCTGCCGAGGAGAAGCCTGAACCAAAGGCCGAAGCCAAGACTGAAGAGCCCGCCGCTGAAGCCAAGGCCCCGGCCGAGCCCGAAGCCGCGAAAGAAGAAGCGCCCGCAGAGGCGGCCGAAGAAAAGTCCGAATAAGCGAACGAAGGAGATATACCCCATGGCAACAATTACCGCTGCACAGGTTAAGGAACTGCGTGACGCCACTGCCGTCAGCATGATGGACTGCAAGAAGGCGCTGCAGGAGACCGACGGAAATATGGAAGAGGCCATGCGTCTGCTGCGCGAGCGCGGAATCGCGGTAGCGGCGAAGCGCGCCGCCAAGGCCACGAACCAGGGCATCATCGCATCAGCCAAGAGCGATGACGGCCAGACGGTCGGACTCGTGGAAGTCAACTGCGAGACAGACTTCGTCTCTCGCAACGACGATTTCAAGGCGTTCGTGGTCGAGATGGCTGCCAAGTCGACAACCACCGACGAGCCGCTATCCGACGTCTGCGCCGACGAGCTGACCGACAGGATCGCCTCCATTGGCGAGAACCTCAAGCTCCGCCGCAACGTACGCTTCAGCCCGCAGGGCACCGGCGCGATTGCCGACTACATCCACATGGGCGGCAAGGTTGGCGTCCTGGTTGAGCTCGGGTGCGCGAAGGCCGAAACAACCGAAGCTCCCGCATTCCAGGAGCTGCTGCGCGACTTGACGCTGCATGTCGCAGCCAGCAACCCTGCCTACCTGGTTGCCGGAGATGTGCCGGAAGACGAGATTGCGTCCGAGCGCGCCATTTTCGCGAAGCAGGTTGAGGGCAAGCCCGAACAGATCATCGACAAGATCGTCGATGGCAAGTTGAAGAAGTTCTTCTCCGAGATCTGTCTCGTGGAACAGGGCTTTGTCAAGGAGCCCAAGCAGTCGGTCACCGAACTGCTCGCCGAAGTCGGCAAGGGCGTGGATGACACCCTCACGATCCGCCGCTTCGTGCGCTACCAGCTCGGAGCGTAAGGATCAGCCGGGGCTAGCCTATGGCCAGAAAGATCAAGCTGGGATTTGTCACGGCTTTGACCATCGTGCGGTTTCCGCTTGTACTCGGTTTCGCTGCGGGGGCGGTGGTCTATACCATGCGCCCCTCGGTGCCGCTGTTCCTCGTGACCTTCGCGATGCTGGTCACCTCGGCTATCACGGATCTGTTTGACGGCTACTTCGCGCGGAAGTTCAGCGTGCAAACCGCACTTGGTGCGCACATGGACCCGCTGATGGACAAGTTCTTCTACCTGTCCACCCTTCCCCTCCTGGTCTTCGTGACGGTACAGAACGGGCACATTGGCCATGGGATATTCCTGCTCGTCATTACAATCCTTTTCCTGTCGCGTGATCAGTGGGTCACATTCCTCAGGTCGATTGGCGCTATCCACAACGTCAGCGGCGGCGCACACTGGTCGGGCAAGGTCCGCACCGCGCTCAATTTCCCTCTGATCTGCCTGGTCTATCTTGTTGAGGAGTGCCCCTGGCAGTTCATTCCTCCCGTCTGCGCTTATGTATTTGAGGCCATCGGGCTCGCCGTCAATATGATCTCGCTCTGGATTTACACCGTCAACTATTGGCCCAGCCTTAGAAAGTCTGCCGAGCTCGACCAGCACCACTAAGAGGGATACCGCGATGGCGAAGACGACAACTCCCATGATGCGGCAGTACCGCCGGATCAAGAGCGAGTTGCCCGATGACGTCATACTCCTCTTCCGACTTGGCGATTTCTACGAGCTCTTCTACGAGGACGCCAAGCGGGCGGCCCCGATCATGGACATTGCGCTGACGAAGCGCAACGGGTACCCGATGTGCGGCGTACCCCACCACGCCCTCGATGGCTACCTCGCCAAGCTCGTCCGCGCCGGCTGCAAGGCCGCCGTCTGCGAACAGGTCGAGAACCCCGCCACCGCCAAGGGCGTCGTTCGACGCGAGGTGGCACGCATCGTGACCCCGGGCACGGCGACCGAGGATGCCGTGCTCGAATCCAATCGTAACCACTACCTCGCGGGTGTCTACTCGTCGGGCAAACAGCTCGGCCTCGCCATGCTCGACCTCTCGACGGGGCTCTTCTGGGGCACGGTGGTGGATCGCCCTGCCGTCCTGAACGATACGCTACGTCGCTACGGTCCTACCGAATGCCTGGTGGCGGAGGAACAAATGCCCAAAGAGGATGTCGTGGGTACCCTCCGGCACTTCCCCGCCGCCCAGGTTACAACGTGCGACGACTGGACCTTCGACTACGAGGCCGCCAACGACTTCCTGGTACGCCACTTCGGCGTTACATCGCTGGACGGATTCGGTTGCGAAAGCAACCCGGCTCTCGTCGGCGCGGCGGGCGCCGTGCTCTACTATGTGAAGCAGGACCTGCGGCGTCACGTAGACCACATTCGCGCCTTCCAGGTGCGCCACGCTGGCGAGACGATGCTGCTCGACGAGGCAACCTGTCTGAATCTCGACCTGATCGCACGACGCGGCGGCGACACGCAGGCCACGCTTTTGCACGCCCTCGACGTAACACGTACCGCCATGGGGGCACGTAAACTGCGCGAATGGATGCTGCGCCCGCTTGTGGAAGTCGACGCCATCCGGGCTCGTCACGACGTGATCGAGGGACTCTCATCCAACCGCGCGCTCCTTCATCAGATCGTCGAGGCCTTGACCAATGTGCGCGACATTGAACGCCTTATCGCGCGTATCAGTTCCGGAGGCGGCAACGCGCGTGATGTCCTGTCGCTCGCCCGTTCACTGGACGGCATTCCCGCGATCAAGGATGCCCTCGGCGGCTCCGATCTTCCCCTGCTCACCGATATCAATACCCGCCTCCAAGCCCAGCCGGAGCTTGTGGATCACATTACCTCCGCATTGGTTGATGAGCCGCCTGTCACGCTCAAGGAGGGCGGCATTCTGCGCGACGGGTACAATCCCGAGCTGGATGAGCTGCGGACCGCGGCGACGCAAGGCCGTCAGTGGCTGGCAGAGTACCAGGCGACTGAACAGGAGCGAACCGGGATCAAGAACCTGAAGGTCCGCCACAACAAAGTATTCGGTTACTACATCGAGGTGTCCAAGGCCCAGCTCGCCAATGTGCCCGAGGAGTACACGCGCAAGCAGACGCTCGTCAATGCCGAGCGTTTCATCACGCCGGAACTCAAGGAGTACGAGGGCAAGATTCTTGGTGCGCATGGCCGCGCAGTTGAGTTGGAGCATGAGCTATTCGTGGCCGTCCGGGACGAAGTTGTCCGGCAGACCGGACCGATCCAGGAAGCGGCCGACCTGGTCGCGACACTGGACGTGCTGGCCGCGCTGACAGACCGCGCGCTGGCCCTGGGTTATACCCGTCCTGAGATGACCGGCTCGCACACGCTACGGCTGCGCGAGAGCCGCCACCCCGTGGTCGAACAGATGCCCGACGCCGAGCGCTTCGTGCCGAACGATGCCCTATTGGACTGCGAGCAGAACCAGGTCATCATCATTACCGGCCCCAACATGGCCGGAAAATCCACCTACATCCGCCAGGTGGCTCTGAACGTCGTCATGGCCCAGATGGGATCCTTCGTCCCGGCCGAGGAAGCCGAGATCGGCGTCGTCGACCGCATTTTCACGCGCGTTGGCGCCAGCGACGACCTGGCACGCGGCCGCAGTACGTTCATGGTAGAAATGCAGGAAACGGCCAATATCCTGAACAATGCCACGGCCGCCAGCCTGATCGTGCTCGACGAGATCGGGCGCGGCACCAGTACGTTCGACGGCATCAGCATCGCTTGGGCCGTGGCGGAGTACCTGCACAACAACCCGCAGGTGAAGGCCAAGACGCTATTCGCCACGCACTACCACGAGTTGACCGACCTCGCCCTGACCATGCAAGGCGTGAAGAACTACAACGTGCTGGTGCGTGAACGGAACGATGAAATCGCATTTCTGCGCAAGATCGTTCATGGCGGCTCGGACAAGAGCTACGGCATCCAGGTTGCGCGCCTCGCGGGCATGCCGGATGACGTGATCGGGCGCGCCAAAGAGATCCTGGCCAACCTGGAAGAGGGCGAACTGGCCGAGACCGGCCAGCCCAAGATTGCGAAACACCGTCCCCGCCGTTCGGCGGCTGATGCCGCGAACCAGCTCAACTTGTTTGGGGAAGAGTAGAGCACTGACGGCCCGCTCGGAGATCGGGCCCTACCGTACCGATGGCGCAGCTTGATCGAGGACCAGGTAGGGCCCGCTCTCCGAGCGGGCCGCGGATCATCATCCCACGTCGTCAGCCTTCAGGGTCAGCGCAAACCTACGCCCAAACTCCTCGGCCACCACGACGTTTTCCTTGTTGGCCCCGCCCTTAACCTCGAGGCTGTCGACCAGGTTCCACTTGACCGGCTCCACGATCTTCTTCAGGTCACGCAGAGCGCCACCGGTCCAGCCGTAGCTGCCGAACATGGCCATCTGACGGTTTTTAATCCCTTTGGTCGTCGCTTCACGCACGGCCTCCCACACAGGAGGGAAAAGGTTCCCCTCGTACGTCGGAGCCCCGATCATGACGCCACGCCGGGTCCAGAGATAAGGCAACATGTAACTGGTGTGCGAACGTGAGGCATCGAAGATCTCCACATCCAGGCCCTCGCTCGCAATCCCCTGTGCGGCGGCATTCATGAGCGTCTCCGTGTTGCCGTACATCGAGCCGTAGATCAATGTGACAGCCGTGTCACCCGGGGTATCTGGATAGTGGCACCACTCTTTGTACAGATTGACGATCCTGCCGGGATTAGCGCGCCAGATCAGGCCGTGTGATGGCGCCACCATGTCGACCTCCACGGCATCCAGCTTCGCGATCGCCTTGAGAATGGAGACCCGGAACTTGGCCACGATGTTGACGAAATAGCGAAGCGACTCACGCTCGTAGAATCCCTGATCCTGGCACTCATCGTCAAAGATCGCGCCCTGGAGTGCTCCGTACCCCCCGAAGCCATCACAGGAGAAGAGGATCCTGTTCGTCGACTCGTAAGTCATCATCGTCTCGGGCCAGTGTACGAACGGTGTCATGACGAAGTGGAGCGTCCGCTTACCCAGCGAGAGCGTGTCACCCTCCTTCACGATCATCATGTGCTCATGCATGCCATAGTAGGCTTCCAGCAGATCGGCCGCCTTCTGGGTGCAGACAATCGTCATGTCCGGGGCCATTTCCTTGAGCGTGCGCAGGACCCCCGTATGATCGGGCTCGACGTGGTTGATGATCACGTAGTCGACTTCGCGTAGCGAGGTGATGTCCGCGATCTGCCCGAAGAAATCGTCTGTCTTCATTGCCTTCGCCAGGTCGATGATCGCTGTCTTCTCATCCTTGATGATGTAGCTGTTGTAGGACACACCCTCGCGTGCAATGGGCCACATACCCTCGAACAAGTCGGTCGTTCGGTCGTTCACGCCAACCCAATGGACATCTGGTTTAATCTCAACTGCGGGCATAGTGCTTCTCCCCTGCTTCCTCTTCGATTGAAAGCCACGGATTGTATCGCCAGCCTCCCGGTAAAGCAACACAGTGCTTGCGAAAGCGATCTGTGCTGTTGCGCAAACCCAAGGGTCAGACTCCAGGGCAGAACACGGCATCCGGACTGCAGAAGTTGGATGCCGATCGCGCAATTCGATTGCCGACGCGACCCCGGTTAAGATAGCCTGCTGCTTCTGAGATTGACCAACAAGGGAGAGTGTTGTTGTGGCGTTTGAGAGTGGAGCGGTAACGTGTCGTATGTTTTATGTTCCGGGTGGATTGCCGGACGATGTCGTCGAGCGCTTCGCAGCAGCCGCAGCGCCGCCAGTGCTCGACATGGGACGCGAACCGGTTGATGGCTGGGTTACGAGTCGACATCTTCTGGACAACAGTATCACGGACGACAACGCCACCGTTGCCGGCTATCTTTACCTCTACCTGATGCAGGCCGAACGCAAGATTCCCCCTGCCCTCCTCAAGGCCGAGTGCCGCATGGAGGAACTCGCAGAGATGCAGGCACGCGGGCTGGCCTACCTGCGTCGCTCAGAGCGCACTGAGATCAAGAAAGCGGTTGTGGACCGGCTCCTGCCGCAGATGCCGCCGACGCTGAAGGGTATTGCGCTGGTGTACGACCAGAACGACCAGGTGGCCTGCGCTTCCGCCACGAGCGATAAGCAGCTTGATGCGCTCGTACTTCACTTCCGAAGCACAACGGGTGTGACGCTGATACCGATCGAGCCGGAGACGGCTGCTGTGCAACGCGGCGGCGTGCACCTCTCGGAATTGACTCCGACCTGTTTCGTGCCCCAGTTCGAATATGCCGGAGCACCCGATACGGTCGGCCAGGACTTTCTGACATGGCTCTGGTATGCGTCGGAGACGGGCGCACTGAGCAATGCCCTGCCGGACGACTGCGGTGTCATCATTGAAGGCCCGTTGACGTTCGTGTTCGAGGGCGGTGGCGCGCACGAGACCACATTGCGCAAGGGATCCCCCATGGTCGCAACCGAGGCCAAGGCCGCCCTGATGGCAGGAAAGAAGCTCCGGCGCGCGGTATTCACGATGGCACAAGGTGATGCGGTCTGGTCCATGACGCTCGATGCTGACACGTTCATCTTCCGCGGACTGAAACTCCCCAAGGGTGAAGCGATGGACCCGGTGGGTAAATTCGAGGAGCGGATGATGGCTTTGCGCGTGATGCGGGAAGCATTCCTGGCTTTGTTCGACCAGTTTCTGGCCTTGCGCACTCGGCCAGATGGGTGGGAGCAGACGCTCGCCGATGTCTATGAGTGGGTGGAACAGCGCTCGGCACGACCGTAGGCTACTCTTCCGACGACCAGCTCGTGACAACCAGCCCGATCGGAACCAAACCCGTCAGCATGACTCCCGCCACACCTGCAGGCCAGTCGGCCAGCCCGTAGATATGCACGTAACCGATCAGCAGGAGGACCAACCCAGGCAACAGTCTCTGGCTCATGTTCTGTGAGCGCCCCAGTACCAGAAGCAACTGCACCACCAGTGTGGCCCACCCGAACACGTGAAGCCCCACACCGATCGAGCCCGTGCTGAATGCTATCTGGAGGATGTACTGGTGTGCATGATGGTAGTGAAACACCGAGAACGGCGGCGAAGAGCCGTGGTAGACCTCCTCAAACACCGCTCTGCCCCATCCGTACCCGATCCATGGTTGCTGTTTGATCAGTGCCAGCGAATGCGACCACACCACATCGCGCCCGGTAAAGGTACGAACGCTCTCCCAATCCGCAAAGCGCGGGTTGATCAGCGGCGCATTCGCGGCCAGGGCCGCCAGGGCAAGTATCATCAACAGACCCACCGTAACCTTTCGTCGCCAGCCAACAGGCAGGACAACTGCGGCGAGTCCGAAAGAACCCAGCAGCGCCACTTGCGGCCCACGCGAGGCGATACATACCGAGTGCGCCAGGCAAATAGCGGCTCCAACAAGACACCCCACCGCCGCCATCCGACGTGCCCAGAGCATCCGGGCGAAGCTGAGAAGCACCAAACAGGCCGCACCCCCCATCATGGCCGAAAGGTTCGAGTGCCCGAAAGCGAACGGTTCCAGTTCATGTCCCAGATCGAGCACCTGGTGCTTCAGTGCCGCCACCATCCGCGCGAGGTCATAGCCCAGGATCGCCGTGACCGCCCAGGCAGTGTAGAATAGCGCGGCCTCAATCTTCTTCCGCGTTGGCATCAGCGCAGGCAAAGCCAGTGCCGCCAACACGATGTCGGCGTACTTCAGCAGCTCCCGGCCACTTTCCCCAGCCACCCCGGCGGCCGGTAGGCGCACAAGAATCATGATGCCTGCCATGAGAAACGCCACGCCTCCGGGTCTCAGCCAGATTAGAAACCCGCGTGGATTGCGGATGAGCGCATAGACGAAAGTACCTACGAGAAACAGGTCATGGATTGCAGCCGAACGATAGTTCCAGACCAGGATACCGATGGCAGTGTACAGGAGAAAGCGAACTGAAGCCGGGAGCTCAGGAATCTTGAGAGACCGTTTCATCTCCGTGAGCATACGTGAGGCCACAGTCGTAATCAATGACCAACCCGGACATCCAGTGTCCAGGCGTCCGGTCCGACCTGCAGTTGCAGACGCCCCTCACCGAAGGGCTCAAGTGCGCTGACAGCCCTCCCCGTGCGTTCCATCAAAACAACGGCAGGGCCGCTTCGTTCGCCCTGCGCGATCTGGACGATGGCATGCAGGGCCGCCAGCTTCCGGACCGCCGATCCGGCCGCCTCAAAACCAAACCAACCATGCACCCGTTCAGGGGCGGCAGACACTGTAGACCACCAATCAGACTGAGGCGATTCCTCCGTCGTCTCGAGTGCATTCACTATTTCACGCGCTGCCGCGAGGTTACTGGCAGCAAAGAGCCAGGTACCTGACTGCCAGAGTACGGGCTTCTCGCTCGCCTTCATGCTTGCGTAGATGCCGTTGCGCGCTTCATCGATAGTGAAGATTCCCTCCCCGCCTCGCTCACGAGCCAACAGCGAAAGACCGAGCCGTGCATTCCAGCGATCCAGGAGAGACGGCAACTCGGATGCCAGGTCCAGATCCGGAACCGTCTTCACCGCAAGCGCAAGCGAAGGCGTCTTGATCTTCAACAGTCTACCGCTGTAAGCGTCGCGCAGAAGGCCAACCACGATAACGCCCCCGGGATCGAGTTTCGGACGTATGGTCTCGCGATAGAGCTCACCGAGGCCCTCTTTATCGCCCTGCACCAGCAACGAGTTGAGAGCCGACGAGGGCCCAAGGACGACCGCCCCACTCAGCGAACCGATGCCCGCACTGAGCCGACGCCATTCATCCTCGCTGAGCTGAACGCGCTCAGGAGACTCAACCGGAGGCAGTACTGAACCGGACGTCAGATATGGCAGGCCGCCCGGGGATGCCGCCGACTGAACGACTGGCACGGGCATACCGACCGGCCACCTCGCCATCAGCTCAATTCGGTTCGTAGACGGCAGATTCCACGCGTACTCGCTGTGGGGCGCATCCTCGACTTGCGGGATCCAGCAGACTCGGGCACGGTCAGGCGGCGGAACTCCATTGGCAACCTGCAGCGATGATGGATGCCCATAGGCCAACCGGCGAACCATCCGACGAACAGCCCCGCGGTCACGTGAGTAAGCAAGCAGGACAACGCCCTCGTATACCGTCGCGGAAAGCACAGGCCCACTCGGCGGCCCGTTCAACACATAACAAGCAACAGCCGACCGGTCTGACAGTCGTTCCCAACCCGGGATCAGGCCCGCCCCCATCAACCAACGCATAATCTGGGCCCGCACGCCGCCCCAACTGGACACCATCCAGGCCGCAGACGCACCAGTAGGCGAACGTGGCACATAGGCCGCAACCGTGTGCCGACCGCCAAGACACGTCGTCAGCCACCGACCGAACCCACTGGCCATGAATGCATCAATGGACTCGAGGTCGCCACCCAGAACGCGAATGGACTCGCGCAGAGACGGATTCTGAAGCAGGCGTTCTGCGTCGGCTTCCAAGTCATGGTGCTCGCTAACCATGATGGCATGGAAAGGTATGGCGCCGCGCACTTTGCTGGGACGGTACGGGAACCAGACCGACCACCACACTGCAAGCCCGATGAAGAGCAAGGAACCCGCAAGAACCGTCAGCCGGGAACGCCTATTCACGAACGGTCCCCACCAGTTCGCCCACGCTCGCAAGACCGTGCCGCTGCAGGTAGGCCTCGATACCGTCGATCACGCGCACGACTGTGCCCGGATCCGTGAAGTTTGCCGTCCCCACCGCCACGGCGGCTGCACCGGCAATGATGAACTCCAGCGCATCTTCCGCGGTCTCAATGCCCCCCATTCCGATTATCGGGATGGATACCGCCTGTGCGGCTTCCCATACCTGTTTGACCGCAACCGGATGGATGGCGGGTCCGGAGAGCCCCCCTACCCGGTTGGCCAACACAGGCCGCCGGGTCTCGATGTCAATCACCATGGAGGGCAATGTGTTGATCAGGGAGAGGGCGTCAGCGCCGGCTTCCTCCGCGGCTTTTGCAAACAGCCCCACCTGCGGCACGTTGGGTGCCAGCTTCGGGATCAGCGGCAGCGAGGTGCGCTTGCGACAGCGACTGATCAGGTTGGATGCCATCTTCACATCCGTACCGAAAGCAATACCGCCTTCCTTAACGTTCGGACAGGAGATGTTGAGTTCAAGACCGGCGATGCCGTCGACTCCATCGAAGCGGGCGGCAACTTCTTCGTATTCGTCCTCGTCATGCCCCCAGATATTGACGATGACAGGAGTATCGAACTCGCGCAGGAAGGGCATGTATGTCTCGACGAATCCGTCCACGCCCGGCCCCTGCAGCCCTATCGCGTTGATCAGTCCGCCCCGCACCTCAATCATGCGAGGAACATCATTGCCTTC
>CAYFPQ010000053.1:19846-20783 GCA_964345005.1 uncultured Victivallales bacterium
CTTTGACCACGATCGCGCCAAGGCAGTTGATGTCGACCAGATCGGCATACTCGGGGCCGTAGCCAAAGGTACCCGACGCCACCATCACCGGATTCTTCATCCGGATTCCGGCGATGTCTACGCACATATCAGGTCGATCACTCATCTACTACGCATCCCATTCAATCACTGAAGCCTCGAACACCGGGCCATCCTTACAGACCCGCTTCCACGACACCTCTCCGTTCTCGTCACGGATCTTCTGCACACAGGCCAGGCAAGCGCCAACGCCACATCCCATGTGCTTGTCGAGCGACAGCCACGCCGTGTGCCCGGCCGCCACTGCTCGCTCGCCTACCGCACGTAGCATGCCATCCGGGCCGCAGGCGTAGTACACGGGCGGTGCGCCCTGCGGCTCGGTCAGCCACGCGTCCAACGCTTTAGTCACCAGTCCCTTCTCACCCAATGAGCCGTCGTCGGTCGTGATGTGAACGGTCCAACCCAACGCCTTGAAATCACCCACGCACAGGATGTCGCGCGCCGTCGCGCCGCCGATGAAGACCGTCCCCTGCACGTCGACCTTAGCGGCCAGGAAACTGAGCGGGGCCACACCGTAGCCACCGGCTACGAGTGCTGGGTTCTCGCCGATGGCGTCGAGAGGGAAGCCGTTTCCAAGCGGGCCGATCATGTCGACCGCATCGCCCGCCGTGATCGACTCCATCGCCGCAGTCCCGCGCCCGACGGTCTTGTACAGAATCGTGAGACATCCGTGGCGCGCCCGGTAGATACTGAAAGGCCGACGCAACACCGATCCATCGAGACGAGGAACACGCAGATGCACAAACTGTCCTGGTACGGCTGACTCGGAGGTCACAGGTGCATCCAGCACAAGCGCGCGGTAATCTCCGCCCACAAGGTCGTGCGTCCTGACAATAGCCTTCTCGATCTGCATGAAGGC
>CAYFPQ010000053.1:20793-22361 GCA_964345005.1 uncultured Victivallales bacterium
ACAGTCTGTGGTTTTGCGCGACTGCGGTCAAGTCGCGAGGGATCCGTCCGCCCCCGCGCGAATCACGGCCATCGCCCCCGTGGCACGAAGGACCTGAGAACCAATATGTCTCGCTCAGTAAGTGCCCGAGCACTATACTGACACTTCATGAAGAGAGGTGACCGAAAGAAACTCCTGGAGATAGCGCAGCGCCGAGCGAAACCGGGAACGGGCAGCACATTCTCCACTGTCCGAGAGACCGGCGTCTCTTACGGGATGGGAGGTGATCTGCCGAACTTAGGAGATATCCGATTTGTCATCGTCGGAGGCTTGGCCACGGCGCTCTACATGCCACAACGCATGACACTCGATACCGATCTACTCATACCCGCCGCCGATCTTGATCGGACAGAGGCCTTGCTTGAGGCCGCCGGTCACCAAAAGACAGGCACATTAACGATTGGCGGCAGCTCATGGCGTTTGTCGGCTGGCGGCAATCTGGATCTGATTGCACTGGATCAGCCCTGGGTCAGCGACGCACTAGACTCGGCGGTGTTTGAACACGGGCGGCCTTACGTCGATCTCCCTTTTCTCGTTCTCATGAAGCTTGAATCCGGAAGACTCCAGGATCTGGCGGACATCAGCCGCATGCTTGGGTGCGCTGACGAGTCGCAGATTGAGCGGGTTCGCGCTGTCCTCACCCAATATCGCCCACAGGACGTCGACGATTTCGAGAGTATGATCCGTCTCGGCAAGCTGGAGCACGAGTAAGGCTCAGAACGCCTGATCAGTCACTTGCTCGCCGCCCTCTATCGTCTGCCCCTTCACCCACCGCGAGCAGTTCGCCAGCCAGTAGATGACCAAACCGCCAACGCCAAGCGAAAGTCCCATCAACCCCCACACCCATACGGGAATGGAAAAGAGCAGCGTGTCGTTACGGGTCTTCGCATCACGCCAGATGTAGATGGCCAGAACAAGGTGAAGCAGAGCGAGAAGAGAGCGATGGAGAAATGGGATCATCATGATCCAGTGTCCCAATATCCCTCCCACGTACAGCGTAGGGAACCCAAGATGCAACCCCAGCGTCAACGCCGCACCGGCAATCAGTATCCATGCCGCAGTTCAAGGCCTAAGGGGCCTAAGGGGTCACACGCACGTCTCAACATGTAACATATCGCTTGCTCTCGGCGGGCGAATGGTGCTAACGTTCGAGGCATGGCGCGACCGTTGCGAGTAGAGGCCCGCCGCTACACGGGCATGACGCTCGCGGAGTTGGGGCAGGCGGCCGCAGGGATGGACTACGCGGCTGTCGGAATGGGCTTAAAGCGGCTTGAAGCGAAGCTTCCGGCCCGTCCAGATCTACAGAATCTGGAAGCAGGGATAGCCGAAATGTTAGATGTTGAGACGTGACCCCCCCGCGTAACCCCCGCGTACCGCATATTTATGCTTGTTGTTATCATCAATATGTTTATGGTGCTCAATAGATGAAGGTTACTTGAAAACGGTTCGAATAGCGGACCTCAGGAATACAGCCAATGAGAACAACATTGAGCATTGATGACCATGTGATGACGCTTGCAAAGCAAGCT
>CAYFPQ010000054.1:0-21434 GCA_964345005.1 uncultured Victivallales bacterium
AGACTCACATCCTCCCGCTTCTTGTATCGGCTCATCAGCTCAATCGTGCGTGAGCGTATGTCGTCTATGAAGGCATCGTCGCCTATTGCCAGTGACGACTCCTTCAAGGCTGTCATCCAGTCGTCGTCTTCCTCCGCCAGGCTGTGTTCGACAAGCGCACGATACTGCGCATGCTGCTCCCTCTTCGATCGCCCGCAGAGCGCCAGTATTGGGCCGGGCAACAACCACTCAGGTGTCTTGCCTCGACCGATGTATGACCACAACGGAAACAGTGCGACGGGTAGAGGTCTACAAGAGTTGGGAGAGCAAGGTGCTGGCGGAGACCTTGACGGGTGTCGTTAGCGTAAAGCAGTCCACATCCACGTATGGAGCTGTGATCGCAACCTGAAAAGCATGTCTGGCGCCGGTCTTCTCCTGGAAATAGCGCAGATGCGGCGATAGCTGAGACACAGCATGCTTGGCTTCGACGAGGAACCAGGGACGACCGTCACGAACCACGAGGAAGTCCACCTCTCGCTTCTGCTTGTCGCGTATGTACCGCAACTCGAACTCACCCAGTCCAAGGTCGGTCCAGCCTTCGACGGACTTCAAGAGGTGACAGGCAATGAAGGTCTCCGCGCGTCTCCCTGAATCCTTGATGGCCGACCAGTCGCGCTGAAACCACTTGGGCTCCTTACGTAGCGCGGAAGAGAGGTTGCGATACCACGGACGGACCAGGAAGCCGACATGCAGGGCGCACAGTGCACTCACCCACGTCTTGACGGTGTTGGGCGCTACGCCCAGGTCCCCGGCAAGACTTGCGAACACCAGTTGTTCAGAACTGCGTTCTTCGAGCAACTGCCCCATGATCTCAACCATGGCTACGTCCTGTATGCGGGTCATATCCCTGACATCCTCTCTAAAGACCTGGTCATGGCGGAGGCGGCGCCACCGACGTGAAAAGCTGTCCGTCGCCTTCAGGAGTGGCTCAGGAAAGCCCCCATAATGCCAGAGCGCTTCAAAGGCCTCGTCTCCGAGATGCCTGGGGGAACGAACGATCTCGTCGCCGGGAAGCGCGGAAGACAACAACTCTCCCACGCTCAGAGGATGCATGCGGAAAAGGAAATAGCGCCCCATCAAACTGTCACCGCCGCGTCGATAGACGTCCAGCCGCGATGATCCGGTGACTACAATGCGGCAGCGTGCCTCGTAGAGGTCGAACAGCCCTTTGAGAAAGTTCTTCCAACGGGGATACTTGTGCAGCTCATCAAAGACCAGAACCGGTCGCTCGTTACCAGCGTTGTCCAACCCGGCCGCCTCCGCGATCGCAGACGAGCCCTGCGCAATCAGTCGCCGGTGCTCATCCGCGTCCCAGTCGAAGTAGAACGTGCCGGCAGCGCGGCAAGTCGTTGTCTTTCCAACCTGTCGCGGGCCACTGACGAATGCCATCTGGCGCTGCTCTCGCAAATGGTCGGCCACTATTTGGTCATACACCCTTTTCATAAGAACCATAATAAGGCGGTCTGCATTATAATCAACACCAAAATGCAGATCACGTAATAATGGGCACCGTCAAGATTAGTGTGTAAAAGCCTCCAGCCGCGGTGCGGCCTGTTTCCTTCCTGGAATACCGATCCATTTCTTCTGCATCCAAAATAGCGCCATTCTTAGCGTCTTGCGCAGTGTCTCGTGGCTGACCGATTCTACGATCCCCAGTTCCACCACCTTTTCGGCAAGAAGCCGCAGAGACCAATTGGCGAAACCCTCGGGCGGCTCGCCCAAACGCAACGCGATCACCTTGGCTTCCTGTTCGCCGTCGAGCACTTTCTGCCGCGGCGGCCTAGCGGCCGCCGTTTTCCGAAAAGTGGTGAGGATCTACTTCCGTACTTGGTTGGCGTGTGCCAGGGCGCGGGCTTCGACACTTTGGATCTCGACGAAGCCTTGGGAGCTGACTGGATTCAGCCCGTCGCTGGCCTCCATCGATGCATCGGCTTCGTTGTAGAGCGACGCGGGGCAGGCGGTCAGACTGTTGAACAGGATGTTGCCTTTGTAGAGCGCTACGTTGACAGTCCCTGTCGCGGCGTCGGCCAGCACATCGATGGCAGCCAGGGCTGCACTGACTGAAGGGTCGTAGTACCGACCGTCGTAGACTTGGACAGCCCTTCAAACAGTCCCAAAGCCCGCCGATCTAGTGTGGCTTGGTAGACCATCTCCAACGTCTTACCGAGCAGTTCCATGCCGGGCGCCTCGTAGACACCCCGACTCTTGGTGCCGATGATCCGGTTCTCGAGCGCATTCTTGAACCCCACACCATTCCGCCCGGCAATCCTGTTGGCCTCCTGCACCAGCTCGAGCGGCTCCATGCTCGTCCCGTTCAGTGCCACTGCCCGGCCCTTCTCGAACCGTACTTCGACATTCTCGGGCTCGTCGGGCGCATCGGATGGCCAGACACCCATCGTCGGCTCGACAATCGTGGCCGGCGTTTCGAGACTTTCCAGATCCTCGGCCTCGTGCGATAGCCCCGCCAGGTTTGCATCGGTGGAATACCGCTTTTCGCCGCCCGGGAAGGCGTCGATGCCCTTGCCCTTCAGGTATTCGGACATCTCCAACCGTCCGGGGAACTCCTCGAGCAGACCGGGGTCCCGCCACGGTGCGTAGACGTGCATCTCAGGCGCCAGCGCGTTGGTGTAGCGCTCGAACCGCACCTGGTCGTTGCCCCGCCCTGTCGCACCGTGCGCAAGTATGCTGCAACCGGCCTGCTGCATCTCCTCAACCAGCCCCTTGACGGTAACAGCCCGGGCTATGCCGGTGGAGTTCCAGTAGCCGCCATCGTACATGGCCTGTGCCTTGATCATCGTGAAGCAGGCTTCTGCCATCTGCCCCTTGAGATCGACGATGACAGTCTCGGCACCGCACGGTGCCATCTTCTTCGCGACATCGGCGATGTCCGCTTCATCCGGCTGCGCCAGATCGGCCGTGAAACACAAGACGTCGACACCACAGTCCTTGAGTTTGCACGCGACGGTGCGGCTGTCCAAGCCGCCCGACACACACAGTCCCACTTTCTGTCCTTTCAGGTCGTCGAGTTTCATGATTCACCTCAACACAAGCAACGGCTCGCTCGGAGAGCTCGCCCTACCTTGCCCGCGATCTGGTAGGGCGAGCTCTCCGAGCGAGCCGCAACAGATCATCGGGCTACTACTACTGACTATCTTTACTCGGCTTTGACTTCCTCTTCAGCTTCCTCGGTCGCCTCTTCAGCCGGAGCTTGTTCCTCAGCCTCGGCGGCTTCGGCTTCCTCTTCATCCGCGGCTTCTTCGTCCGCGGGCTCTGCAACAGCGCCAGCGGCTTCGGCCATGGCCTCGGCGGTAGCGGTCAGATCGTCGTGCCATATCTCGAGCGCTTCATCGATCATCTCAATGGCCTCGTCGAGTTCGGCATCCTTGACGTTCAACGGAGGCAAGAACCGGATTACGTTGCCGGACGTCGTTAGGGCGAGCAGACCCATGTCCTGCAAGATTTCGGTCACGGGCGCCGCTTCCTGGTCGAGCACCATGCCCAGCATCAAACCCCGGCCCCGCACTTCGCTGACGTGCTCATACCGCTTGGCGAGTTCTTCAAGCGCAGCCAGGAACTTGGCGCCTGCGGTGGTGGCGTGCGACACGAGATCCTCATCCTCCATGACATCCAGCGTCGCGAGTGCGGCCGCGCAAGCCAGTGGCGTTCCACCGAATGTGGACGCATGTTTGCCCGGGCTGAAGATGTCGGCCAGCTTGGGACCGGCCACAACGGCACCGATCGGGTAACCGCTGCCCAGAGACTTCGCGAGGGAGATTGCATCAGGTGTGACGCCATAAGCCTGGTAACCGAACCAGCTTCCGGTCCGTCCCAGTCCACACTGTACTTCGTCGCACAACATCAGCAGGCCGTGCTCGTCACACAGTTCCCGGATGCCCTTGAAGAAGCTCTCATCGGCTGGAACCACGCCGCCTTCGCCCTGTACGGCCTCGACTATGATCGCAGCGGTGTTGTCGGTGATCATGGCGCGTACGCAGTCCAGGTCGTTGAAGTCGGCCGGGAAGAACCCTTCCGGCATAGGCTCGAAGCCCACCTGAACCTTCTCCTGTCCGGTCATCGCAGCGGTGGCCAGAGTCCGGCCATGGAACGAACCGGTCATCGAGATAATCTCGTACTTCTCGTTCTCGCTGCCCCACAACCGCGCCAGCTTGATCAGGCCTTCGTTGGCCTCGGCCCCGGAATTGCAGAAGAACACCTTGCCATCCAGCGACAGCCGCGACAGCCGCCAGGCCAGCCGGGCCTGGTTCTCGGTGTAGTAGAGGTTGGAGACATGCATCAGCTCATCGGCCTGCCGCTTGATGGAATCCACGACGCGCGGATGGCAATGCCCCACGTTGTTCACGGAGATACCGGCGATAAAATCGAGGTATACCTTTCCGTCCGTGTCCCACACTTTGGTGCCCTTGCCTTTTTCCAGTACCAGCGACGGGCTATACGTCGGCATCACGTACTCGTTAAACAGTGTCTTGATCTCGTCGGTCTTGCTCATAACGCTTCCCTGTGTCCTTCCCTCTACCTATTCGGTCGATACGATCTCAGTTCCAATACCTTGTTGAGTAAAGATTTCAAGCAATAACGAGTGTTTTACTCGTCCGTCCACCATGTGGACCTTACGCACGCCGGCATGCAGGGCCTCCACGCCACTGCTGCACTTCGGCAACATCCCTCCACCAATCACGCCCTCCGCAATCAGCCGCTCCAGCTCGGAAGCCGGCAGTGTCTCGATCAGGGAGTCGGGATCGTTCGGGTCTTTCAGAAGCCCGGGTACATCGGACAGGAACACGAGCTTGCGCACTGACAGCGCCTTGGCTATGGCTGCCGCCGCCACATCGGCGTTCACATTGTGCACCTTGCCATCTGCGCCCTTCCCCAGCGGCGTAATCACCGGGATCATGCCCCGTTCCACAACCGCCCGGATCGGCCCTTCATCGACCTCGCCGGGTTCGCCAACGAATCCCCAGTCGAGCTTCTCCCCTGTTCCGGGGTCGGTCTCCTGCTTTCTCACCACGTTCAGCACGTCGTCGCCATGCAGAGCTTCGGCACGGCCGCCCAGTTCGTTGATGGTGTCAACGATCCGCGGGTTCACCTCGCCTTTGATGACCTTCTCCACGATGGCGATCGTCTTCTCGCAGGTCACCCGGAGTCCCTTCACAAACTTGGCCTGGATGCCATGTGCCTCCATCCCACGCGAGATGGCTTTGCCGCCGCCGTGCACAATGATGGGCCGCATGCCGACGCACTCCATGAAGACGATGTCTTCCAACACGCCTTCAATCGTGGCCGCATCTTCCATCGCGCTGCCGCCAAACTTCACCACCACCCAGGCATCCCTGAACGCCTGGATGTAGGGCAGTGCTTCAATCAGCACGCGCGCTTTAGCTGTGGCTTCCTGAACCATTCTACGTCGTATACTCCGCGTTGATCCTTATGTACTCATGGCTGCAATCACAGGTATGGACCGTGTCGCTTCCGCTGCCGACATGCAGGTCCACCAGCACACTGAACTCATCTTTCTGCAGCACGGATTCGAGTGACTGAAGGTCGGTGCCGGCCACGATGCCGTTGCTGACGGCAACGAAGTCGTCCAGCTTGATTTCGATCGTATCCGGGTCGACTTGAACGCCGGCATAGCCCACGGCGTCGTAGATCCGGCCCCAGTTGGGATCGCAGCCGAACCAGGAGGTCTTCACGAGCAATGAGTTCGCGATCGCCCGCGCCGCCTGCCGCGCCTCGGCGACATCCGCCGCGCCCTGAACGGTGACAGAGACGAATTTCGTCGCTCCTTCGCCATCCTTCACGATCATCCGGGCCAACTGCCCACACACGTGCCGTACGGCCTGTGCGAAGGCCGACCAATCGGAATGATCCACCTGAAGGGGGGTATTCCCGGCCGCACCGTTGGCCAGAAGCAGCACGCTATCGTTCGTGCTCTCGTCGCCATCCACGGTAATCCGGTTGAAGCTGTCCTGAACCGCCTCCCGCAGCAGGTCCTGCAGCGCGCCAGCGTGCACGGCGGCGTCGGTGGTCACATACGCAAGCAAGGTGGCCATGTTGGGATCGATCATCCCGGATCCTTTGGCCATGCCGCCAATCCGAACCGACTTGCCGTCGATCTCGAGTTCAAGAGCGATCTCCTTCGACACGAGATCGGTGGTCATGATCGCCTCCGCCGCGGCAGCCCCCCCATCGGGTGAAAGTGCCTCGGCAGCGTCCTTGATACCGGCCTCAACCTTTTCCATTGGCATGGGTACGCCAATCGTGCCAGTCGAGCATACGCATACAGATTCGGGCGAGATTCCAAGCGTCTCGGCGGTGACAACAGCCATCCGGTCGGCGTCCTGCCGGCCTTGCGCGCCGGTGGCGGCATTGGCGTTGCCGCTGTTGACGACCACAGCCCGGCCGCTGCCGGTGGCGACCCGTTCCCGGCAGAGCACAACCGGGGCCGCCGCGAGCCGATTGGAGGTAAAAGTACCGGCCAACGTTGCGTCCCGATCCGACAGCAGTAGCGCCACGTCCGGCTTCTCGCTCCGTATGCCGCAGTTTGCGGCACCCGCGAGGAACCCGGACGGCGCGGTGACACCGCCGTCAATCTCTATCCATGCAGTTCCCATATATCCACTCTCTGTCTTTTCCTCCGTGAAAAGGCAAAGTTGAGACTATCCCCTATCAAAAGGGGAAAGGCTAGCAAAAATGGAGCAGAATAGAGGGTTCATGGGGTACTCATGGATGGATGGCATAGCAAAGGAATATGCGGGGCCCCTTCTTCAACATCCAACACTCAGCAAGGAACGCCCAATATCCAAGTGCGCGAGGGAGGAGAATGGTGCGGGCATGCGTCTGGCTATTCGCTTTGCTCGCTCTCTTACCTTCTTCGGTTGGATGGCCCTTGTTGGGCGTTGGATGTTGGAGCACGCCGATCCACTGAATGCTTAGGCGCTAGCGCCGCTCGGGCAGGAGTGTCTCATCGGGAATGCGACACGGCAGTTCGCGGCCGATGTACTCCTCGATGTCGGGGATGATGAAGGACTCATCCTCGCAGGCGAAAGATATCGCCACGCCCTCGGAGCCGATTCGACCGGTGCGACCGATACGGTGAACGTAGTCTTCCGGTTCATACGGAAGCTCGTAGTTGATGACATGGGTGACGTTATCGATATGGATCCCCCGCCCCGCCACGTCGGTAGCCACGAGTACGCGAGTACGCCCCGAACGGAAGTTCTCGAGAATCTTGAGTCTGCGGCGCTGTTCGACAGCACCCGAGAGCAGCTCGCAGGAGACCCGCTCCCGCCGCAATCGGTCGGATAGACGCTTGGTCCGGTCGCGCCGGTTGCCGAAGATGAGTACCCGCTCGAATGCAGAGTCCTTCAACAGGCGTTTGAGCAGGCGGAACTTATCGGATGTCGTGACGCTGTAGACGATCTGTTCAACGGTCTCGGTCGCCACTTGGTCGGGCTCGATCTCGACCTCAACCGGATCGCTCATCCACTGGGAAGCCAACTGCTTCACGTCATTGGTCAGCGTCGCGCTGAACAGCATCGTGCGCCGCTGGTCCTTGCGCGGTGTCTGGCCGATAATGCGCCGTACGTCAGGGATGAAGCCCATATCGAGCATACGATCAGCTTCATCGATCACCATCATCTCGACCTTACTCAAGTCGATCACTCGTTTCGAAGCGTAGTCGAGCAACCGTCCCGGTGTGGCGGCAATAATGTCTACCGGAGCCGCATGGAGCTGACGGCGCTGCTTCTCATAGTCCATACCGCCATAGACGGCCTCGCAACGAATCCCGGTGTACTTCCCGAGCGCGACAGCGTCCTTGGCAATCTGGATCACCAGCTCGCGCGTCGGCGCAATCACCAAGGCACGCGGCGCACCGTTCTTGCGCTCGCCCTCGAGTGGATTGCGCAGGAAATCGGCCATGATGGTGATGAGGAAGGCGGCGGTCTTGCCGGTACCGGTCTGGGCGCGTCCGCTGATGTTCTCGCCCTTGCGCGCCTTGGTGAATACCTCGGCCTGGATGGGGGTGCAGTACTCAAATCCGAGGTCGCAGATCGCATGCATCAGTTCTTCGGGCAGATTGATGTCATGGAAACGGGTCTTGCCGTCCACCTGCGGCACCTGGAACGTGGCGGGATCCCACGGAGTGTTGTCAACCACCGGCTGGGGCACGACTTCGGGTGCGCGTTGTGAACGGGGCTTGCGACGACGGCGGCGACGCTGTCCCCCACCCTCCTGCGGCGGACGGTCGGGACGTTCCTGACGATCGGATCGGGAGCGATCACCACCACGCGCGGGGTAACCCGAGCGTTTGGGACGGTCTGAAGCGCGCTCCCTCTTCTCGCCGGGCGTCCATGAATCGCCCTCGGGGCGACGGGAACGCTTGCGACGGCGCGAGGACGCACTGCGCCCGGAGGAATCTCTCCTGGGAGAAGATGACGGGGCATTGGAAGCTGCAGACTTTTTGCCTCGCAGCTTCCGGCCCAGTTGTTGAAACAACCCCATTAGCGCTTGGAGAACTGGAAGCGCTTGCGAGCGCCAGGCTGACCAGCTTTCTTGCGCTCCTTCATACGCGCATCGCGCGTCAGGCAACCACTGTTCTTGAGCACTTCGCGCAGCGAAGGATCATCAGCGGCAAGGGCTCTGGCTACGGCGTGGCGCAACGCCCCCGCCTGGCCACTGATGCCACCGCCCTTGAGGGATGCAATGACATCGTACTTTTCAACCGTGTTGGTGATCTGAAGCGGCTGTTCGATGAACGCGCGCATCGCTTCACTGGGGAAATAGTCCTTAAGCTCGCGCTTGTTGACTTTCCATGTTCCGCTGCCGGAAACGAGATTCGCCCGTGCGACTGCCGTTTTCCTACGGCCGGTTGCGGCGCTTGTGTTTGCTTGCTCAGCCACGTGCTACTCCTGATCTTTAGAACCAATCCACCTTCTGGGGGTTCTGGGCTTCATGCGGGTGCTCGGCACCCGCGTAGACTTTGAGACGCCTTGCCGCCTTACGGTTCAGCGTGTTCTTCGGCATCATACCGCAGACGGCCTGTCGGATCATGCGATCGGGGTGACGCTCACGCATCACGGATGCCTTGGTTTCCTTCAGACCACCACGCCAACCGGAGTAACGACGGTAGACTTTGTTCTCTTCCTTGTTACCGGTGAGCTTGACCTTCTCGGCATTGATAACCACAACGAAATCGCCTGTGTCCACGTGCGGCGTAAAGGTCGGCTTGTCCTTGCCACGCAGTGCATCCGCAATCTTGACAGCGACCCGGCCGAGGGGCTGATCGGCTGCGTCAACAAGCAGCCAAGTGCGGTTCGGTCCAGGATCTTTTGCCACAAAACTCTTCATATCCACAATCCTTCCCACCAAAAGACCGGGAAACATACAGGAAGCCGCTCCGGGGTGTCAACTCCCAACGGCAGTTGTTTTTCCCGCGGATCTTTCCTGCACCGATTCGGCTCGCCGGGGACAGCTCGCCCTACCTGGTCAAGGGCGAGGTAGGGCCCGCTCTCCGAGCGGGCCGCAGGAACCATCACGGCCCCTCGATCTCCCCCTCTATCTCCTTGTCCACCTTGTCCAGGATCTTGTCCCACCGCTTGTTTTCACGGGCGACAAAATCAGCTATCTCGGGATGAAGCCCGGTCAGGTCATCCTTGGGCTCAGCCTTCGACTTGGCCTTTGCACGACGCTTGGCTTCCTTCTCCATCTCTTTCTTCCGCCGCTTGGCCTCCTTGGCGGCTTCCTTGGCAGCCTTCAGGTCGGCCTTGTTCGGCTCGGCCAGGCGGCTATTCGACCACCCGCGTTTCCACATACCGTCAATGCTGGCGGCATCGGCACGTCGCCGGGCATCCGCTTCCATTTCTTCGGGGGTATTGAGGACGTAGGGCGTGATAAAGACGATTACTTCGTTGCGCGCCTTCTCGTCACGCTGCGACTTGAACAGTCGGCCAAGCAGAGGGATGTCACCCAGCAGCGGGACTTTGCTCTCGGTGTTCACAGTCTGGTTGACCACCAGCCCTCCCAGCACAATGGTATCCCCGCTGCCGACCGAGATGTCTGCCTCGAGTTTGCGGCTGGTAATGATGGGCCAGTCGGTATCGTTGATGGTCTGGACGCCCGACACATTGTCGATCTGCTGCGCGATCTCCATAACCACGAATTTCTTGGCATTGATGCGCGGGGTGACCGTCAGAGAGACGCCCACCTTCTTTGTCTCGACATCGTCTTCATAGAAGGGGTTGTCGCCGCCGCCGACGTACTTCTTGCCCTTGTAGAAGTAGCGCTCGGTCGAAACGTCAATCGTGGCGTCCTTATTGTCGGTCGTCAGGATCACAGGCGACTGAAGAATCTTCGTACGAGAATCGGTCGACACGAGCCGTAGCACCATGTCCAGGTTGAGGTCGAAGAAGGTCATGTAGTACGTCAGGCCAGCCATGGGATCGCTGGGAAACTCGCTCACCCTGGAGAACGCAAGGCTGTCGCTCGGCGCCATTTGCCCTCCGCCACCGCTGCCGGCAAAGGATGCGACCGGGGAGCGCGTTCCGAACTCGTCTTCGTTGTAGGCGATGATCGAGCGTTGCAGCCAGTCGAACCCGGACTCGAACGTATCGCCCAGGTTGACCTCCAAGACCACGGCTTCGACCAGCACCTGCGAGAGCATCATGTCCATGTCCCGGATGATCTCCTCGATCGTCACGAGGTCGCCCTTGCTGGCCATGATAATCAGTGCATTGGTACGTTCATCGGCCAGGATTTTGATGTTGTCCTTCGAAAGCTCGCCCACTTTCGATTTGCCGTCTGCACTCACAGCCGGGGTCGTCTTCTTCACATCCCGTAGAGCCGTACTGCCCTCTCCAGCCACGGGCTTCTTGGCGCCCGCCGCCGGGGTCTCCTCCTTGGCCGCAGCTCCTATGAGGTCGTTCAGCATGGAAGCCACATCCTTGGCGTCGGCAAACTCGAGTCGGAACACCTTCACGATCACGTCCGGCGATGTTTCGACATCGAGAACCTGCACGATCTTTTCAAAGTACTTCATGTTCTCGGGACGCGTGATGATGATCAGGATATTGGTCCGGTCATCGGCCACGATCTTGACCTTGCCGCGGATGATACCGCGCTCGGCCTGTTCGATGACCTCCTCGGTCACCGTGGCCTGCTGGGGCGTGGCTTTCGGCACCGTACGTGCGCGAATAACGCCGGGAGGCGTCCGCTTCACCGTTCCGGGGCTGCCCGAGCTTTTGCGTACGGCGACCTTCTTCTGCTGCTCCTGGGAGTCGGCGATCAACTCCTCCAACTTCTGCTTGATCTCGCTGGCCTTGCTGTACTTGATGGCAATGACGTGCGGCTCTTCGCGCGCCTCAATCGGCTGATCGATGTACTGCAGGACCTTCATGATCCGGTTGACGTTTGACGACGAGTCCGTCACGAGCAGACTGTTCATGGTCTCGAACTTATGGATATGCCCATAGGCATGCTTGAACGGAGCGACGGCTGCCTCGGCTTCCGCAGCACCGATATGCTTGAGCGTTATGAGCTGATTGACCAGTTCATCGGTTTCGTCCAACCCCACGTACCGCTGCACGATCTTACCGGTCAGATTCGTGACCGGATTGCCGTCCGCATCGAGAACCACCTCGAATTCCTGTTCACCGATCCGCAGCGCTTCCTGGCGTGCCTCGGCAATCGGTATCACCTTGATGAACTTCTCCCCTACATCGAGGAGGGCGATACCGTTCATCGCCAGCACGGTCTCAACCGCCTGCAGGTACTCGTCCAACGTCAGCTGCCCCTGGCTGCGCAGATTAAACATGGCCTTGGGAGTCTTCGGCCCCACCAACAGGGTTCGCCTGGTCTTCTGGCTGTAGTCGTTGAGCACGATGTCCAGCGTGGCCTGGTTGAACTTCAGACTATAGAGATCTTCACGGTTACCGCGAGTCGACTGCCCGCGCAGGACAGACCCGGGTACAAGCATAAGAGCCACAACAAAGGCTCCCGCTAACCATCTACAGCGTCTTATCAAGAATCCTGTCCGTCGCTTGCTATGTCTTTTCATCTTTTTCATTACCCACCGCGAAGGTCCGGGTGAGGTTCTGCCGGACTTGGCGGGCATTATTCCGCACGGACGTCCGGCAGGGCCTCGCCCGGACCGGAGCCATCCCCTCGCGTGTAGGCACAGGAGAGGGAAAAACGGCCCCGCAGCACTTTTCCGGCCTTCGGTTTTATAAGCAAAAAGCGCATGTCGAGCATAGCACCGCGCGACTGCAAATCAAAGAGGAAATGGACCAGTGAGTCCAAGCTCCCCTCCCAATCGCTGCATTCAATGGGCAGCTCGTAGACGTCGCCCTGCTGACGCTCTTCCCCGGCCTCGCTACGGCGAATCTCCAGCCCGTGTTTCCGGGCGATCGTATCCAGCGTCCCGAGCCAGAGGACGTCGGTCTCCATCTCCGCGGCATACTGCGGCATGGCCTCGCGTAGCTCATCGAATCGTGTTTCCCAGTGCTCACGCTTTTCGACAAGGGCGCTGTCACGCTCAATCTCGGCCTGGAGTCGCAACTGCGTCTTCTTCAGGTTCTGCCACTCGACCAGGCGAGAGCGGGCCAGCAATAGCGTACCGCCGAATAGGCCGACAGTCAGCGTAATCAACCCAAGCGTCATCTCGCGGGAGGTGATTCTCATAACGAATCCTCCCCGCCTGGAAGCTGCAGGACCACATCGAACTTCCAGCGTTTGCGGCGGCGATCCTGAATCTGGCCGCCTAGCTGTGCCTCTGGAAATAGCCCTGACGCGTCCAAGGCCCTTTTGAAATCATAGATCTGGTTGCGCTGACCGGCGTGGCCTTCGAGCCGGATGGAATCGTTCTTGGTGTAGGTAAACGGACCCAGTTCGACTCCTTGCGGAAGGATGCGGCTGATCTCGCGCAGGCACTCGATGGCAGAATGCGACGTATCTGTGTAACGCTCGACCGTGCGCACACGACGGCGCAGTTCACGTACCTCCATCGCGGGCGCTTCCCACGTTTCACGGCGAGCCCGGAGTCGGCGCACCTTGCCCTTGCGCCAGCCAAACAGCGCGACCAGCCCGATAACACAAAGCAGCCACACACCGAACACCCCTGCCAGCCCCCTGAGCATCTGTTTTCGATAGCGGGCAGCCGCGTCGGCGTCGAGCCACGCCTGCGGAGTCAGGTCGATCCCGCCGCCCGTGATCAGGCGCCGGGCGATGCCTTCACACACCGGCGGCAGCCCATCCAGCTTCTGCGACGCGAGCTCGTCAATGCCCGCCTCATTCAGGGCCGTTGCGAACTCGTCGAGCTGATCTTCGTATGCCCAAAGCGATACGCCACATGGTTGAGTGCCATGCTCAAGCTCAACACTGATCAGGGTATGGCTCAGCTCCTGCCCGATCTCTGCGGCCACGTCCGCGGGCGCCGTTCCCGGACCGAAATCGAGCGAACGAAAGACCAAGGGGCTCCCGTCCTGTACAATAATCAGTTCAGCCGTTGCCCCGGCGATAACAACCAGCGCCGCGCGGCCTTCAATCGGAACACTGCTTTCGTCCTGCAACAAGCGCCACCAAGCCAGGACGCACGTGTCGATGCCTGTCGGGCGAAGCCCTGCTTCCACCAAGAGCTTCGCGTGCTCATCGACCGCATCGTTGCGCGCCGCGGCTACCAACACACGACACTGCTCGTCTGTGCGGTCGAGTACCTCGTGCGATACCGCCATCGTCTCAATCGGAAACGGGGAAAACTTGTCGGCCTGTAGCTCAACCATTTCGGCCAACTCATCGTCATCCACAGCAGGCAGGCTTACCACTCGCAGGAGCACGTCCGTTGAAGGCAGACCCAGCGCCGTGTCCCCCTTCACCGAAGCACAGGCCGACCGAATATGCTCAACCGCCGCCACGTGACCGGCCTCCGGGTCCGCTGCCTCCTCGCTCTCGAGCGGCAGGACCTCCATGCCCTGATCGACCCGGCGCAAACGGTCACCCGTTAGGACAAGTGCAGCCCACTCCAGGCGCTCGCCGTCCAGTACAAACCCCGTTGCCCGTCCCCTGGCCACTCTACTCCTCCTGCCATCTCAGGAAGCGCAATGCCTCCCCATCGCGTTCCGCGGTGCATCTTATCCGGCGTTCTACGCCGCCAACACGACCGATGCTCGTGATGCGGTAGATGCTCGAGCTATAAGTGATAAGATCCTTCATTTCTTCCGGCACATCCAGCACGCGGGAAGTCAGTTCCCCCCAGTTCTTGAACGATGTGTCTTCCTCCGAACCTTCCGGCAACAGCAGCCCGTCCCGCTCCTCTATGATGGCCCCTACAACAAGCGGATCGCCGCCAGCGACCACCATCAGCACATTGCTGCCCGCCGAGTTGATGTTAACCTTGCCGGAGCCATAGGTCGTCAACAGCCCCTCAATGCCCCTTACCATCAACGGCTCACCCTCTTCGTCTTCGATATCCTCGAGCGGGCCGCCAAATAGTATCGCCCGGCTGAAACCCTTTACAAGGAGAAGTTCGCCAACCGTATCGAGCGGACCGTTCTTAGCCACGTACGGCGGCTCCAGTGTCGAGTAGAAGTCTTCCGTTTCCGCGCCGTCAGTCCGTGGATCTTCATCCGTGTCGATCCAGTCCTGCAACGACTCGATAATCTCCGGCCAGAAGTCTTCGGGAACGTTGGCGTGTTCGAGGGTCGCCTCCCAGAGCTCCTCCCCCATCCGGTTGACGTTGAGCCGCCCGATTTCAGACGTGATACTAAGCACAATCTCTCCGTCACCCAGCTTCTCCGTCACAAGCACTCGTCGGTGCTCACCCAACCGCTTGGCCGCGGTGTACCAGCGATCATCTTCATCGGGCTCTTCATCTTCGCCCATCTCGCTGACAACCTTCTGCTTAATCATCAGCATGCGCGCGACCTCGATACCCGACTTGGCGAGGTAATCTGCCCGTGTCCGGTTGCGGTAGTAGTAGGTAATGCGGCCTTCGACATGTGAGTCAAACGCGAACCCGCCGATCAGAACAGCCATCAGGGCAACACTCCACAGCACGATCACCAAGGCCGAACCGGAACGAACGGAAAGCTTCGTTTCTCCTGTGACAGGATTACTCATTGTGTGACATCCACTTCAGGCCCCGTTTCACCGCTACTCGCAGAGCCTTCTCTCTGCGCCGATCGTCGTTCGCGCAGGCGATCACTGTGGCTCTTCCTTTTTGATGACTCGTTGGATTTACTGCGCCCCCACGAAAGCGGGGCCAGTGGAACCTGCACCACGCGTTTCAGCTCGATCGGATCGTCCCCGTCTTCGACCGGATCCATCCAGAGCGTGACCTCGACGGAATACGGGAGCCGGTTGGTGTCCTCCCACTCGTCGATCCACTCGATCTCTTCCTCCAGGTCGGCCTCGGGGTCCTGCATGCGGCAATTGAATCCGACGATGCGGCGCGCGATGAAGCGGGGCTCCACCTCGTCCGGATCGAAATCCTCCGGTTGCCCCAACAGACTCCACGCGCGCACGGCAGCAGCCGACTCACCCTCGTCGTCGTCAGCCACAAAGAACTCGACCCGGTGGGGTGCCTCCGGGTTCGCCAGATCGCGGCTGTCACGCCCTACGAGCGCTGCGCCAAGTTTGACCCACGTCACCATGTCGCTGGAGCGTGGAGAATCCCCGTTGTCCTCTATCGAAAATCCGTACTTGTCCTGTCCGACTGCAGCATCCGGTATATAGGCCGAACGCAGACCAAGGACAAGCTGGTCAATCACGAAGTCGCCATGATGGAGGCTATCGCTCAGCATCATGCCCTTGCGCCAGGCCGTGGAGACGACGTGGAACGCGAGCAGCGTGATGCCCGTAATGGCCGCCAGAATGGCCACAGACACCAGCACCTCGAGGAGCGTGAAACCACTATGCCGGGGCCTAGTCATCTTCATCATCCTCGTCCTGGTGATAGACATACTGCAGAATCTCCTCCACCCGCTCGGCGCCGCGCCAGCTCCACCCTACGCGTGTCGTGACGATGTGAAGGTCGTCTTCATCCTCATCGTCCTCTTCCACCACCCGCTCGAACGTCATCCCGTTCTCGAATGTCATGAAAGGCACTTCAAGATCCTCAAGCTCGTTCGTCACGATCAGTGGATGCTCGACCTCGGCCTGGCTGCGGACAAGTTGCGCCTCCTGATGATGCGTGGCGATGGAGAGCACCAGCAGGCAACGGCTGGCCGCCGTCAGCAGCACCGCCAACGACACCCCCAGTATCGCCGCCGCAATCACCACTTCGATCAAAGAGAACCCACGCCGACTTCCCGTACACGAAGAAGGATTAGCCGCGAAAGAACACAAAGAACGCAGAGAAAGATTCATGTTAGGTTTGGTTTGGCGCGAGTCTTGATGAACTTCTGTATCTGGAACTTATACGAGCCGAAATTGATGAGAAGACCATGCTCGATACCTGTAGCCCAAAGATAATGCAGAAGCTGGGCTTTGTCCTCCGCACCCAGAGTCTTTGAAGCCTTGAGTTCAACAAGCAAATAACCATTAACGAGAATATCCGCAAAGTACTCACCTATCACCGTATCGTCTTCATCTCGAACGGTAATGGGCACCTGTTGCTCAACTTGATGGCCCGCTTTTCTCAGACGATGTGTTAGAGCATTCTCGTACACCTTTTCCAAATATCCATTCCCGTGAAACAGGTGTATTGCATAAGCAATCTCCCGCACTTCATTGCACAAATCCATAATGTCATCGGTGTCCACGATCCAATTCCCTTCTCTGCGCTCTTTGCGTTCTTTCGCGGCTAATCTTCTCTTCTTCCCCTCACTCCCTCTCCAAGACCCGCGCCGATGACAGCGCGTCTATCTCGATCGTGGCGGTGGCGCCGTCGTTGTCTTCGATGCCAACGGTGTGCGGGGTACAGCGGCCGTTGGTGTAGTAGATGATCGTGTGCGAGCCGTCTTCCGCCCGGTAGCCGTCCTCGCCCTCGATTTCGATGAAACTGAGGACGATACTATCGAACTTGTGAACGACCTCTTCGTCCACGATCGCAACCGCGCCTTCGTAGGCCCCATCGTTGTTCACGGGCCCCGCTCCCACGTCGTCCGTTTCCCATGCCTCGGCAACAACTTCCGTAAGCGGGTCTCTCGCCTCCGGCGCGTCCTCCAACTCGTCTCCGATATCATCAAGACTCGGCGCCGCCAGCGCGGCCTGGATTGTCAGCGTGGAAGTGTCCAGGTTGTAGGTCACTGACATTTCCCGCTGCGACAGCACTGCCAGACTCATGGCGTGACGCCCGGACGACATCACAACGCGCGTCGCGCCGCGCAGCTCGTGCTCGCGGAGGGAACTCATCACCTGCGGCAACATGACCGTAACCATCACCCCCAGGATCGCCAGGACGAGTAACACCTCGATGAGGGTGAAGGCGGATCGCCGCCGCAGAGAGGGCGTTCCATGATCGTGGGCGCTGGATGGTGTTGAACGCACGGCATTAGAACATCCAACATCCAACAAGGAACGCCCAACTCCCAGGTGAGTGCGTCTTGCGAATGGCCAGTCAGATGACCCACCATTCTCCCTCCTCACCCACTTGGACATTGCCACTCCGCTTCGCTTCGTTGCGGTTCGCATACGAACCACCTAGCTCCCGTTGGTCGGTTGGATGTTCCTTGTTGGCTGCTGGATGTTGAGTCTCCCACAGGGAGACCTCAATTCGTCAGGTCGTCTTCCGTGCCCATACTGCCGTCCGGGCCTGCGGAGGAAACGGTATACCGAAACTTGCCTTCGCGCTTGAATGTAAAGGCGTTGCCCCAGGCATCCGTCGGCACTTCACGCAACGGCGCCTCGATGTCTTCGGTCTCCTTCGTCAGATCCTGTAGCGAGCCGGGCATCTTGTTGAAGTTAATGCGGTAGAGCTCAACCGCCTTGCAGATCACATCGATGTTGCCGCGCGTAGCCGTAATGCTGGCCTTCTCCATGTGACCGCCAACACCCACCACGGCAATCGTCGCCAGGATCCCGAGAATCGCCACCACCAGCAACACCTCGATCAGCGTGAAGCCCGCCGCCCCATGTAAACCTTGCTCACGTCTCGTTTCTTTCATTAGGCCCTCCTGTATTAACCTACCTTCATGCCCCTAACTCTAGCAGCGGCCAAGGGAAAGGTCGCGCAGGCCTTAGCGGTTCGGTATTCCGAACCGGTCCAGCCAAGCGGCCTTTCCCTTGGCCGCTGCGTCACCCCAACCCTTGTGTCATACTGAATACCGCCATCACGATGGCAATTGCAATGAACCCGACCAGCCCGGCCACAATCACGATCAGGATCGGTTCCAGTGCCGTCGTAAAGATCTTCACGTTTCGGTCCAGCTCGTTCTCGTAGCGGCGTGCAATGTGCCCGAGCGCACTCGGCATGTCCCCGGTCTGCTCGCCGATCGAGAGCATGTCCGTCATCATGCGAGGAAACACATTGCCCGCCGCCAACGGCCCGGAAATCGTCGTTCCATCAGTCACGCGGTCGCGCGCATTGGCAAGCTCGCCGCGCAATACCACGTTGGTCATGGTACGCTCCACGATACCCAACGCCTGTAGCGCGGGAACCCCATTACCGAGAAGCGTTCCGAGCGTACGTGCCATATTGGCAAATACGGACGATGCTACGATGCCTTTGATCAGCGGGGCTTTGAGCAGGATGCGGTGCCACACAAATTGCCCCCGGCCAGACCGGGTAGCGCGAAAGAGCAGGACCACGACGATGGTCGTCGCGATGGCGATCATCCACCCGTACTTGACGGTAATCTCACTCACCCGCATCAGGATCATCGTCGGCAGCGGCAACTGGCTGCCGAGCGTGTCGAATATCTTCTTGAACTTCGGAACCACGGCCACCATCGAGAAGATCAAGACGCCCACACCCATAACCAGCACGATCACAGGGTACACCAACGCCATGACCACCTTATCCTTCAGATCCTGCATCCGCTCGTAATGCAGTACCAGGCGCCGCAGCACCTCATGGAGGGCCCCACTGGCTTCTCCGGCGCGGATCATGCTGGAGTAGAGCGTGCCGAAAGACTTGGGATGCTTTTCGAGTGCGTCCGACATGCTCGCCCCGCGAATGATGTCATCGCGCAAGGCGGTGATCACCGGCTTCTCCTGCTGACCCGAATCACGGCCGGCCAGACAGTTCAGCGCATTCCCAAGCGTCATACCGGACGCCAGCAGGTCGCTCAACTCGGTGGTGAACGACAGCACTTCGCGCCGTCGCATGCGGGGCACACCGCGCATCACGGGTGCGGTCTTCTTCTTGTCCTTCGATTTTCCACGCGACGCCACACTCGCGCCCTCACGGACAGACACCGGCACGAGGCCCTGCCGCTCGATCTCCTGCATAGCAGCACGCCGGTCCCGGGCATCGACACTACCCTCGACCGCTTCACCATTCCGCTTGCGGGCTCTATAAGAAAAAACCGGCATTTCTCAGGGGAGTGACAGAAACGCTCGCGCAAAGCCGCAAAGCCGCGAAGCGCAACAGTGGGCTCTCTGCGCCTTCGCGTCTCTGCGCGAGATTATCTCCGTTCCTATCACTGATTCTCCTCCGTTACCCGGAGCACTTCCTCGATCGTCGTGAAGCCATCCAGGACTTTCTGCCATCCGTCGTCGCGAAGCGTCACCATACCCTGTTCGATGCCTTTCATCTTGATATCGTGCGCCGAGCTGCGAGCCACTACAAGCGATTCGATGGCTTCGGTGACATGCAACACCTCGAAGATCCCGCCGCGCCCCCGGAACCCGGTCATGCGACAGGCTTCACAGGTACTCGGCTCATAGATAATGCCGGTTGCCAGCTTCCCCATGGGAAAGCCCAGCCTCTCCAGACGAGCACTGTCCGGGACGTGTACCTTGCGACAATCAGGACAGAGACGACGAACCAGGCGCTGGGCCACCACACCCGCCACGGCCGAAGCCACAAGAAACGGCTCCACGCCCATGTCAAGCAGACGTGTGAACGATCCGGCCGAGTCGTTCGTATGCAGCGTACTGAAAACCAGGTGACCGGTGAGCGAGGCCTGGATGGCGATCTCGGCAGTTTCCACGTCGCGGATTTCGCCCACCATAATGATATCGGGGTCCTGGCGGAGGAACGATCGCAGCGTACGTGCAAACGTCAGCCCAATATCAGGACGTACGAGCACCTGGTTGATACCGCCCATTTCATACTCGATCGGCTCCTCGGCGGTTAGGATACGCCGATCGATCTTGTTGATCTCGTGAAGGAAAGCGTAGAGCGAGGTCGACTTACCGGAACCGGTGGGACCTGTCACGAGAATGATTCCGTTGGGACGATGGATCATCTTCTCCATGAGTCCCTTGTCACGCGGGGTCAGCCCAAGATCCACCAGGTTGATGAACTCGCCCTTGCGTTGCAGGAGACGCAGGCTGACACTCTCGCCGTAGACCGTCGGCATGGTCGAGACACGAATGTCGATATCCTCGCCCTGTACACGCAGGCCGATACGACCGTCCATCGGGAGGCGCTTCTCGGCGATATCGTGGTTTGCCATAAGCTTGATACGCGAGATGATGGCAGCCTGGAACCGGATCAAGCGCGCCGGCACGGGCGTTTGATGCAGCACCCCGTCAACCCGGTAGCGGATACGGAGCTGGTCCTCCATGGGTTCGAAATGGATATCCGTGGAGCCCTGCTGAACGGCCTCCCAGATGATCTGATTGACGAACTTGACGATCGAGGCTTCCTGATCGAGCTCGGTCACGTCGACCTTGGCAAGCGTCTCATCTTCTGCCACTTCGAACCGGTCGTCCTGCATCATGCGATCGACCGTCTCGGCACCTACGCCGTAGAACCGCTTGGCTGCCTTGGCGATGTCGCCCGATGGACTCAGTGCCAGCTTCACCCGTCCCCCGGCCGCCAGCCGGAGACTGTCCACCAACCCCGCATTGAGCGGATCGTTTGTAGCGACGAGTAACGCGCTGTTGTCCATCTCAACGGGGATGACGTGATACTGGAAGACCGCCTTAGTCGGGAGCCGGTCGAGCACCTCCTGTTCGATCTCGCTGGTGCCGAGGCGTACGTATGGCAGACGCAGGATCTCCGCCATCTTCTCGAGGAACGCCTCTTCCGGCGCATACCCTTCAGCGGCCACGATCTCGGTGACGCTCATCTCCGATTCGCGCGCCGCCTCGATCAGCTCCACGACCTGGGCCGGCGTGAACATGTCCATGCGCTCAAGAAGCCCGGAAAGATACTCTGTATTGGCATTCGGCATCGTTCAATCAGTCTATGCCGAATCCCGCCACTCTGTCCAACTCCTAACATTGCTGACGCATGACCCTTTTGGAGCCGCATCGCGGGCCGGACTCGCGCCCGG
>CAYFPQ010000055.1:0-20839 GCA_964345005.1 uncultured Victivallales bacterium
GTGATTGATGTTAACTACGAAGATTATCACTAGGAGACAATAGATATGAGAATGCATAATCCCCCTCACCCTGGAGAAATCCTGCGTGATCTCTGCCTGGAGCCTTTGGGTGTGTCCGTAACCGCCGCCGCCGAAGCGCTCGGAGTTGCGAGGAAGACCTTGTCTGCCATTCTGAACGGCCACTCCGGCATCAGCCCTGAGATGGCCATCCGCCTTGGAAAGGCGTTCGACACCACTCCGGAGAGCTGGCTGAACCAGCAGGTGCAGTACGATCTTTGGTTGGCTGAGCAACGCGCGTCAAAGCTCCACGTCAAGAGATTGGCGGCGGCATAACAACACCGGCGGTGGGGTCGGTCCTAACTCTAACACTTTACAACGGCTATAGCGACGGGTAGTGTTTTGAGCATGGCGCGCCGCCGCGTCAACGAGATCGAAGCACACCTAAAGGAGTTGTCGCGGCAATGGCATCACTGTTAAGGCTTAAAGTCAGGGCCCTATCGCGCGGGGAAAGACGTTAGGGAGTTCGACTTCCTTGACGACATCTCCGAGAGTTAGGGGGAAATGAAGCGGGGCTCTCAGACAACACAATTCTCCCGGAACATCAAACGAATGCACAAACACAGGAGCGTTGGAATATATGAGCATTGATCTGAAAAAGGAGCAGAAGGCGTCCTTAGGCAGGCCCAGGTACCCCTATTCGCTCGCGGCAAGGGGCTTCTTCTTGTCAATGGACCTAATTACCGGAAAGAAAACCACGCTGGCCAAAGTCAAACTCATTGAGATGTTGGCGAGCATTCCTTTTCAATGCGGAATTCGAGGACCACGCTGAACATGTGTACGCTGAATTTGTCGAAGAACATCCTGAATGGGAAGAACAACCTGTCACCAATGACAAAGTGAATGAGTATGGAGATTTCTCAACCTGGGCTGATGTGTTCAGGCGCATTGGATTGGATGAACGTGACCACATGAACAACAGCTTTATCTTTTGCGGCAAGCCGACGTGTGTTGTGGAATATGACGGCATGCCTGGTGGCCCCGTAGCGCAACGCTCCAATTAGCGGAGATTGAGTACGCCCTCAGCAAGATTGTCCTCAGTCAACCCGTGTACAACGCGCTCGATCGCACCTATTCGGACCAGAACGGCGCAACTCTAAGCGAAGAACAGTCAATTCAGCAACATATATCCAAAGACAGCAACATTCTTACAAAGATAGTCTCTCACCCACCTTGACACTCCTTTGACTGCTTTTCTACCTTGGACGTTTACAACAAGGAGAGAACCATGGCTCTTGACCCAACCAAACTAAAAGACTGGCAGATCGCCGAGGCGGCCGAAGCAACGATGAAACCGCTTGAGCAGATTGCGGATGAGATGGGCCTACAGGGCGACGAGCTGATTCCGATGGGACGCCAGCTAGGGAAGGTCGACTTTCTGCGCGTTCTCGACCGTGTGGGCGAGAAACGACGTGCCAAGTATATCGACGTCACGGCTATCACCCCCACCCCGCTTGGCGAAGGAAAGACCACCACATCCATGGGGCTTGTACAAGGGCTGGGCAAGCTCGGGAAGCGCGTCGTGGGCGCCATTCGCCAGCCGAGCGCCGGACCAACGTTCAATATCAAGGGCTCGGCCGCCGGGGGCGGACTGGCCCAGTGCATTCCGCTGACGCCGTTCTCGATTCGCATGACCGGCGACATCGACTCCATTGCCAATGCGAACAATCTGGCCATGGTGGCCCTGACCGCCCGCATGCAGCATGAGCACAACTATGACGACGAACGCCTTGCCAAGAGCAACCTGAAGCGCCTCGACATCGATCCAGGAACGGTGCAGATGAAGTGGGCCCTCGACTTTTGTGCACAGGCGCTCCGCAATATCACGATCGGAAAGGGCGGGAAGATGGACGGACTCCAGATGGAGTCCGGTTTCCAGATCACCGTGGCCAGCGAGGTTATGGCGATCCTTTCCGTGGCGACCAGCCTCAAGGATCTGCGCGAGCGCATGGGCCGGATCGTGGTGGCCCAGGATCGCCAAGGCAACGATGTCACCACGGCCGACCTGGAGGTGGATGGCGCCATGACGGCTTGGATGGTGGATGCTATCAATCCCAGCCTGCTCCAGACGCTCGAGGGGCAGCCTGTTCTCGTCCATGCAGGACCGTTCGCGAACATTGCCATTGGCCAGAGCTCCATCATTGCGGACCAGGTGGGGACGCGCCTGGCCGACTACCATGTGACAGAGAGTGGTTTTGGCGCCGATATCGGCTTCGAGAAGTTCTGGAATCTGAAATGCCGTTTTTCCGGCATCACGCCCGATGCCGTGGTTATCGTGGCCACTGTGAGAGCGCTCAAGATGCACGGCGGAGGCCCCAAGGTTAAGCCCGGCGTGCCGCTCGCCGAGGAATATACCAGCGAGAATCTGGAACTGGTCGAGCAGGGCTGCTCGAACTTGGTGGCCCATATCGAAACGGTCAAGAAGGCAGGTGTACGCCCCGTGGTCTGCATCAATAGTTTCTACACCGACACCCCGGGCGAGATTGCCGTGATCCGGCGCATTGCCGAGGCGGCCGGCGCCCTCGTGGCCGTGTCCGAGCACTGGCTCAAGGGCGGCGACGGTGCCATTGAGCTGGCCGAGGCGGTCATCCAGGCAGCCGAGGAGCCCAACGACTTCAAGTTCCTCTACGAGCTGGAAACACCGCTCGCCGAGCGCATCGAGCTCATCGCCAAAGAGGTCTATGGCGCATCGGGGGTTTCCTTCTCGGATGTTGCAGCGGGTAAGATCGAAGCCTTGGGAGCCGACCCAAGTTCCGCCTCTCTCGGTACGTGCATGGTTAAGACACACCTCAGCCTGTCGCACGATCCGGATCTCAAGGGCCGCCCGACGGGCTGGGAATTGCCCATCCGTGATGTGTTGGTTTATCGTGGGGCGGGTTTCGTGGTACCGGTTGCGGGGGCGATCAAACTCATGCCCGGAACCGCGTCGAACCCGGCATACCGCGGCATTGACGTTGACACCGAAACCGGCAAGGTGACCGGACTCTACTGAGGAGCAGACTATGACAGCACAGATCATTGATGGTAAGCAGTTGGCCGCCGACATGCGGGCCGAGATCAAAGCCGACGTTGAAGAACTCAAGAAGCAGGGCGTTACGCCCGGCCTTGGCGTTATCCTGGTCGGCGACGACCCTGCCTCCCGTTCCTACGTCACTGCCAAAGAGAAGGCGTGTGAAGAGGCCGGCATCTTCTCCGACGATAACCGCCTGCCTGCCGACGCCTCGCAGGAGGAGCTGATGGAGCTGATCGACCGGATGAACAACGATCCCAAGATCAACGGCATCCTGCTGCAGCTACCACTGCCGAAACATATGGACGAGAACGCGGCGTTGCTCGCGATCAATCCCGACAAAGACGTCGATGGATTTCATCCTGTCAACGTTGGCAAGATGCTGATTGGCGAAGAGTGCTTTCTGCCCTGCACGCCACACGGATGCGTCCAGATGCTCGCCCGTAGCGGCGTCGAAACCAAGGGCGCACATGTTGTGGTCGTTGGCCGCAGCAACATCGTGGGCAAGCCCATCGCGGCCATGCTCCTTCAGAAGAAGGATCATGCGAATGCCACCGTCACCATCTGTCATACGGGCACAAAGGATATCGGCTACCACACCCGCCAGGCCGACATCGTGATTGTCGCCGCAGGCTGGCCGAACACCGTAACGGCCGACATGGTCAAGGACGGGGCCGTGGTCATCGATGTGGGCGTTAACCGTGTTGAGGATAGCACGAAGAAACGTGGCTACCGGCTCGTGGGCGACGTCGATTTCGATGCGATCAAGGAAAAGGCATCGCTGATCACACCTGTTCCGGGTGGGGTCGGGCCCATGACGATCACGATGTTGCTCTACAACACCGTGGAATCCGCTCGCCGGACACTACTAGGGTAGAGCCCTTCTCTCTAGCGTTGTGCCCGGCAGTTGGAGGGTTGTGTCGGCGCTACAGCTTGCTGATGTCGAGAATGCGTTTACCGGCCAGGTACTCCTCGGTAACGTAGTCCGAGGCCGCCTCGACCTTCTCGAACATCTGTTTGACCTGCATGACCAGGTCCGAGATTGTCGCCAGGTTCTTGCGAAGCTCTGCCACATCCGGTTCCGGCTTCTGAAGCCCCATCTCCATGAGCTTGGCCGTCACCGTGACGACGGTCAGCGGCTGATTGATGTTATGCATCAAGCCGCCAATCAGGGCTGCCACGGCTTCCTTTTTGTGTGTCCGCTCCTCCTCGTCCAGGCGTTCTTTCCGGCCCGTAATATCGACAACCATGATAACCCGGACGCCTGACGCGGCACCCGCCACAGTGAAACTGAGTTCCCGCACAAAACCGTTTGGCAGCGTCACATGCCTCTCGAACGCCTGCGTGCCTCCCTCGCTGCCGAGGATCTCCGTGACAAACGACTCGTCACCGTTCGCGAAAATGGACGCAAAAGGCTGCCCCAACAGGGCGTCGAACCCGCCCAACCCCGTCAGGGCGACTATCGCACGGTTTACACGAGAGATGCTCCCGTCCGCGTCGACGAGCAGCATCCCCTGCGGGTTAAGATCCATCATCTGCTCAAGCTCATGCTTGGCAATTGCGATCGTTCGGGCGAGGGCCTCATCGCCCCCAGCTGCAGGCATGTCGACTTCGTTCGAAGCATCAGGCATATGCGCTCTCCTTGGGCTGCACTATATAGCCGCAGCCCGCGACCATCAATGGACAAATCTAGAGGCGCATGTTCGGGTCGATATCCATCGCGAGGTCGGATTTGCCCGTGACCCCCTGCACGGCGCCCGCCAGACCGGCAATCATGGCCGCGTTGTCAGCGCAGTAGCGCGGTTTCGAAAGCAACAGTTCCACGCCCATCTCCGCCGCCACTTCAGCCAAGCGCTCGCGCAGGCGACCGTTGAGTGACACGCCACCGACGCAGGCAAGGGCACGAACGTCGTCACCCTCAAGCGCAATCCTGCAACGTCCGGCCAACGCTTCCACGATCGCCTCCTGGTAGGATGCCGCGAGGTCAGCGAGCATCTCCTCCGACCCATCGAGCGGATGTTCTTGAAGGTAGTAGAGCAGAGCCGTCTTAAGCCCGCTGAAACTGAAACACAGCGCCGGATCCATCCCACCCAGCATCGGACTGTCCTTGAGGCGCCGCGCGGGAAGCTCACGGATCCCGGGTCCCCCGCCTTCGCTGTCCTATCGATGATTGGGCCGCCAGGATACCCGAGATTCATCAGGTTGGCGCCCTTATCAAAAGCCTCTCCGGCCGCATCATCGACAGTGCGCCCCAGGATGGTGTACCGCCCCAGACCCTCAACGCGCACGAGCATCGTATGCCCCCCAGACACCACAAGGGCGATAAAGGGCACGACGGCTTCTACTCCCGGCGCTTCCGCGTCGAGAAAAACAGAGTAGATGTGAGCCTCCATGTGATTGATGGCAATGAGCGGAACGTCAAGCCGCTGCGCCAACCCACGAGCGGCACCTACACCCACGAGCAGTGAGCTCGCCAGCCCCGGGCCGAACGTGGCCGCCACAGCATCTATCTCAGCCCACCCAAGGCCGGCCTCCGACACCGCGTGGTCGATCATGCGCGGAAGTGTCTGAACGTGGCTGCGCGAAGCGATCTCCGGTACTACACCGCCATAAGGCCCATGGAGGGCTACCTGGCTGAAGATGCAGCTCGCGAGCACATCATGTCCATCGGCCACAACGGCCGCCGCCGTTTCATCGCAAGATGTTTCGATCCCCAGAACGTGCATAGCACCTTACCGCTTATCCTTGAAGATCAGAACCGCTTCCAGCATGTCGACCGCCCGCTGGAGAGACCGATCCACCGCATCTGCATACTCGGCGATCTCCTCGTCATTGTAGACGTCCGGCGTCTCAATATGTGCGCGGCGAATGAGTACGCGCCGCCACTCCTTCGGCGTCACCGGAATCGAGATATCCGGCTCAATCCCCTTGTTGTGGATCAAGCGATCGGCCGGAGTGTAGTAGTAGGCCGTCGTCAGGCGAATGGCCGCGTCATCGTTGCTGTGAAGCTTGATCACGCTTTGCACGGAGCCTTTGCCAAATGTCTGTTCACCAATCAGAATCGCACGGCCATGATCCTGGAGACAACCGGCCACGATCTCAGACGCGCTGGCGGAGCCGCGATTGACCAGAACCGCGATGTCCAGATCGGTGTAGTGCAATGCGCCGGTCGCCTTCTTTACATTCTGCCCTCCACTGTGTGCGCGGCCACGCGTCGATACTACCACTTCACCTTCCTCGATGAATTTCCCTGCAACGGTGACGGCAGAACGCAGCAGACCGCCCGGGTTGCTACGGAGGTCAAGCACCAGGGCTTCCATACCCTCGTCGAGCAGCTGTTCAAGTGCCTCCTGGAGAAGCGGGGCTGTGGGTTCGGCAAACTGCGTCACACGAATGTATCCCGTTCGGCTCGTCAACATCCGTGTGCCCTTAACACTGGGCACCTCGATGTCGTCTCGCACGATAACCACGTCAAAGGCGTCGTCCTCGCCCTGTCGCATGATCTTGATGGTTACCCCGGAGCCCTTTGCGCCGCGCAACTTGCCGACGGCGTCGCGCAGGGACAGCCCCGCCGTGGGTTCGCCTTCTATCTCGACGATGCGATCGCCGGAGAGCAAGCCGGCCCGATACGCCGGCGTATCCTCGATTGGGGCGATGACCGTCAGGATACCGTGACGGATGCCGATGTGGATGCCGATACCACTGAACGAGCCGCGCGTGTCCTCCTTGAGCCCCTCGTACGCCCTTGGCTCAAGAAAATCGCTGTGCTGATCCATTCCGTGAAGCATCCCGTGCAGAGCCTCAAACGTAATATCCTGGAACGACTTCTCATCAACGTAGTGTTTCCGGATGTGCATAATGACCTCGGCCATCAGCTCCATGTTGTCATACGCTTCTTCGCGCTCATCGACAGGCTTCTCTTCTTCCTCTGTGGCAGCAGGAGAAACGGGGCTCACGTCCGAGGGCACCCCATTCGTAGCGGGCACAACCGGATCGGGCGCCTCCTGGACCGTGGGAGCCGTCGGTAGCTCCTCGGACTCTTCGGGTTCCGCCTCCGTCGCTTGTCCAGCACTCTCCCCCTCATCGTTGACCTCGACGGGAAGGGCATTGGTTACGGCGGGGGCATCCGCAACCGGTTCAACGGCGTTGGTTTCGTCGGCCCATGCCCCGGCAAAGGCCACCAGGCAGCTCAACAGGAGCAGCGCAGCCAAGCGGAAAAACGATTGTGTAGATCTCTTGCTCATGGTTTCACTCATTTCTCTCAGCCAATCAATGATGCGATTGTCTCAACTCCCATCGTTCAATGCAACTCCCGCTGACCCGATTGTGTCCCTCCGGATACTGCATGCAGATAAAGCACAACCATCGCCAGGAGTCCATACCAGAGCACAGGCGCCCACAACGGTACCGACCCCACCTTGACACATCCGCCGGGGATCAATGCCAACACTCGCAACCCAGCCATCAGGAACTGCGATAATGCCAGCGATGCGTGGTTGAAGAGATCGGCGCCCATAGTGATAAATAGTCCGAGCACGATCGACAGGGACCCGGATAGCACAATGAGAAACGCCATCGGCACCACAAAGACGTTCGCAAGCAGGCCAACAGGCGCCACACGACCGAAGTACACGGCAATGAGTGGCGCCGAGACCAGCCATGCCGCCACGGACACGGACAGCAAGGCTGCAGCCCTCCTGCCGAAGCCACGCATTACCCGCACGGCCCATGCCTCACGCTCCACGGCGAACGGATCCGGTTCCCATAAAGGCCTCAGGGCTTTCTCAAGCAACGGGTACAGCAAAAGAATCCCGGTCACTACCGAGAATGACAGCACGAAACTGGCATCCATGAGCATCCCAGGCGAGAACAACAACAGTAGAATTGCCGCGAACGCTAGCGCCGCGAAGCCATCAGCCTTTCGGTGTAGAGCCGCCGCGCTGAGAAAGACGATGGCCATGATACAGGCTCGGATCGCGCTCGGTTTCATGCCGGTTACCAGCGCATAGGCAATCAGCAGAGGCGCGACGATGAACACCCACCACCGCCGCGGAATGCTCATGACCGCCAGCATGAAGATGACCAACCCAACAACTATCCCAACGTGCAGGCCACTGATTGCGAAGATGTGCAGTGTGCCGGTGCGCACGAACAGACCATGTGCCTCTTTCGACACCTCGGACCGGCACCCCAGCAGGAGCGCTTGCACCATCCCCACTGCATCCGGATAGTCCTCCACTCCCTGCCGAAGCGTTCGGGCCGCCCCGTTACGTAAGGCAAGGCAGGACTGAACAATAGCTGCCATAGCTCCACGGCTCACCCGTTCGGACTGTCGCTTCCCTGAAACCAGACACAGCTGATCCGACCTATCCGTGTTTCCGGCGGCGCGAAGCCTCCCCTCCAGATCCCAGCGCTCGCCATAGGCCGGACTGGATCCATACCCAAGTCGCCCGAACCACAGCACCTCGATCCTCCCCACAACGGACTGTGTCTTATCACCGTCCAGGGCTACAAGCTCAACACGCAGCGGAAATCGGCAAGGCGTGTTACGGATACCGTGCACCGGCAGTGGATCGCCAAGAACGGTTCCACTGATCGTGACCAACGCCCCTCGCCTGCCATCCAGCACGTCTTCCATCCTCGGCGTGTCATCGGGCTGCGCGCGTATCCAGCCCAACAACAAGACCAGGGCCAGCAGTGCCGCCGTGCGCATCATCGCTCCCGATCGTATCTTACATGCATACAGGGCGGCGAGCAGACCAAGGACAGTCCAACCCATGGCCACGAGAGCAGATTCAGGAGCAGGAATGATTCGTCCACACCCCAGTCCAAGCATGAAAACAAGGGCTATGCCGACGAGCGGGCGGCGTACCTGCATTACTGAGCATCCGTACGCGGCACCTCGCCAGATGCGACGAGCAATTCGGCCAGCGTGACTGCTCCTTCATACAGCGCCTTCCCCACGATAGCTCCGCTCAGGCGCGGATGATCGAGACCCGCCAAAGCGTCGACATCCTTTACGGAGCTGACGCCACCCGAAGCAACAACGTTGCAGGAGACCGCATCGCACATTGCTTCCGTCGCTGCGACGTTGTGGCCGCGCATCATGCCGTCAGTCGACGTGTCCGTATAAACGATGGTATCGACCCCCATGGCATCAACCTGGCGAGCGAGGTCGAGTGCCCCGATCTTGCTGGTCTCGACCCACCCTTTGACCTGCACCAGGCCGTCGCGCGCGTCAATACCCACAACAATACGACGGCCAAACTCGTCCACCAGCGCCTGCAGCGCCTCGGGCTCTTCAAGCGCGCGCGTGCCAAGAATGACGCGGTCGACTCCGCAGTCCAACATCGCGCGCACGTGGGCGTCAGTCCGAAGTCCACCTCCCAGTTCGACCGGTATACTGAGCGCAGCCGCGATCTCCGCAACGACTTCAGCGTGCATCGGCTGCCCTTCAAACGCACCGTCCAAATCGACGAGATGAAGGTAGGCCGCCCCCTCCTCCTCCCAGCGACGGGCCATGGCCACGGGATCCTGCGCATAGACAGTCTCAGCGTCGGCACGTCCCTGCACAAGACGAACACAGCGCCCCCCCTTGAGGTCAATCGCCGGAATAACAATCACGACTAGATGGCTCCCTTCGAGGACGGCAGGCCCGTCTCGCGCGGGTCCAGCGCACAGGCCTGGCGCAACGCGCGGGCGACGCCCTTAAACACCGATTCGTAGGCATGGTGTGGTTCGGGGCCATACTTGTGCTCGATGTGGAGGTTCATCCGTGCCTGTACAACGAAAGCACGAAAGAACTCCTCCAACAGGCTCAAGTCGAACTGCCCGGTGCGGCGCTTCTTGTTGGCGATCCTATAGACCAGGTAAGGTCGTCCGCCCAAGTCAACCGCTACGGCACTAAGACTGTCGTCCATAGGCAGGAGCGAAGACCCGTATCGCGTGATCCCTTCGCGAGTGCCCAGCGCCTTGTCCAGCGCTTCGCCCACAACCAGACCGATGTCCTCGACGGTGTGGTGATAGTCCACATCGAGATCGCCCTTCGCCTTCAGTGTGAGATCAAACAGAGCATGACGTGTCAGCGCATCGAGCATGTGGTCAAGAAACGGCAGTCCCGTATCGATAGAGCCCTTCCCTGAACCATCAATGCACAGCTCGACCGAGATATCGGTCTCCTTGGTCTTGCGCACTACCTTGGCTGTTCGCTGCTTCATATCTCTTTCTCCGACTGACCGCCGCTGCAAAGCGATCTAACGACCTCCAACAGACGATCTACATCCTCGTCCGTACCCACCGTAATTCTTAGAAAACGCCCCGTGCGCTCTCCAGGGAAGTATCGGACCAGTATACGGTGTGCCCGCAGGGCTTCAAACATTTCCTTGGCACCCATTGCCGAGGGCTCGACGAACAGGAAATTCGCCTGCGATGGACACACCGCGAAACCGAGCGCACCCAGACATCCAGCCAAGCGGTCGCGCGTAGCCACGACTCGCGCCGTGTTCTCCTCCATTACGGCAATATCTTCGATCGCCGCCAGGGCCACGCGCTGGGCGATGCCATCGACGTTATAGCTGTCCTTGATTTTGTATAATGCCTCCACCAACGCGGCACAGGCGATCGCATACCCCAGGCGTAGTCCGGCCAGCGAGTACGATTTCGAGAATGTTCGCGCGACGATGACGTTGTCCAACTCCAGCGCCAACCGATCACAGCACTCGTCTGCAAAGTCCACATACGCCTCGTCGACAACAACGACGCCCCTGAATCCTTCACAGAAGCGACGTACGTCCTCGAGCGGGCATAGTCGCCCGGTCGGCGCATTCGGATTAGTAAAGAAGAAGAGACTGCACGTGTCGTCACCCGCCAGTTCCGTCACTGCTTCGTCGATCGGCCAGCGAAAATCGTCCCTGAGTGGCACCACGTGCTCGCCTACTGCCCTGATCTTCGCAAGGACGGTATAGAGCGAATACGTCGGATCGAAGAACCCAACAGATCCGTCGTTCTCAACAAACGCACGTGTGCAGAGCGCCAGTACTTCGTCAGAGCCGTTCCCAACGAAGACCTGGTCGACGTTACAGCCATGCAGCTCGGCAAGCTTCTCCCTCAACTCACGACAAAGGGGGTCGGGATAGCGAACGAGCTCGGAAGCGTTCATCGAGCTGAGCGCCTCCCCAACCTTTGCCGACGGCGGATAGGGGTTCTCGTTGGTGTTGAGCTTGATGATTGACGGCTCGTCCGGCTGCTCACCGGGTACGTACCCATCCAGATCTCTGACCGATTGACGGATTAAACTCACGACCTACTCAAACCTTATCCTGGCCGAACGCGCGTGCGCGTCGAGTCCCTCAATCTCACCGAACGTCTCGATTATCGGCACCACATCGTTGAGGTCGGCGCGCGTGAAAGCGATAAAGCTGCTGCGGCGCCTGAAGTCGTCGACTGTCAGACCGGAGAACAGCGCCGCCGTCCCGCCGGTAGGCAGCACGTGGCTGGGACCGGCAACGAAATCGCCAACCGATTCCGGCGACCACGCCCCGACGAACACGGCACCCGCGCACTGGACCTTCTTTAGCCAGCTCTTCGGTTCGCGCACCAGCAACTCCAAGTGCTCCGCTGCAAAAGCATTGATCAACTCCATTCCCTCGTCGAGGTTGGGCGCAACAACCAGAAGCATGCCCTTCCTGATGACCTCTTTCACAGACTCCTGCCGCGAAAGGAGTGCCGCCTGCGTAGCCAGCTCCTGTTGAACGGCTTTCGCCAGCCGCTCCGAGGACGTAACCAGCAGGGCTTTCTCGTGCCCTGTGCCGTGCTCCGCCTGTGAGAGCAGGTCTGCGGCGACATAACGTGGATCGGCAGTTTCGTCCGCGAGGATAGCGATCTCGCTGGGACCGGCCACCATATCCAGCGCCACCTCGCCATAGACCTGGCGTTTCGCTGCCGTCACGTAGGTGCCGCCCGGACCGACAATCTTCTGCACGGGAGCGATCGTCTTCGTCCCGTAGGCCATCAGGCCGATGGCCTGGATGCCGCCTACCTTGTACATCTCTGTTACACCGGCGGCCTCCATCGCGTACAGGAGCACGGGATCGACCTTCTTGCTCGGGCCACAGGGCGTACACCCAACGATCTCGGGCACCCCGGCCACCTTTGCGAGCGTGGCCGTCATCAGGGCTGTCGAGGCAAGCGGCGCAGCACCACCAGGCACATAGACGCCTACACGATCAAGCGGCTTGAATTGCTCGCCCAACGTGCCGCCGCGGGGACTGGGCATCTGCCAGTCCTTCTTCATGCCCTTGCGAGCGAAGGCGGTCACACGCTTGCAGGACTCACGGACCGCATCCTTGATGCGCGGATCGACCCGGTCGCGTGCACGCGCGATCTCTGCACGCTTCACACGCAACGTCCCCGGCGTCAGTTTCACGCCATCGAACTCCTCGGCAAACTTCACAACAGCCTTGTTGCCGTCGGTCCGTACCGCTTTCAGAACCTTGCGCGCAGCGGCCTCAGCCTTCTCGTCAAAAGCCGGCCGCTGCAGAAAGCACGAGACGACACGTGACCCCTTCTTGCGCGTCCACAACTCAATCCTGGCCTTCATCTACTCTCCTCATCGTCACTGTCACGCGCCCCGACACGGGCGAGACATCTGCGGCAGCCCTTCCACGCTCCATCGCCCGCACCACGTTGGCGTCAACCACGGGGCTCCCAGAGCCTTCTTCCAAGAACACGCTCTCGACCTTTCCCTCGGCGTCGATCGCAACAAACACCTCGACTTCCAGTTGAGGCAGTTCCGCAACGCCCTCTGGCCAGGTGATCTCTCCCGGCTGGTATCCCCGACCTTGCAGCGGTCCGCGCACGTCAACCGTGACGGCATTCGTACTCACCACCGAGGCAAAAACCGCGCTATCCTTCCACACTGGACGGTAGCCGTCCACCTGTTTCAGAGGCACGGCATCATCTACCCGGCGGCGCAACCCACCAAAGTCGGGCACCGGCGGTGCAACGTGGAGGAAACGTACGTTCCTGGACCGTGGCTCCCGATCCAGCAGTTCCGCGTCTGCGGACGCTTCCTCTGGAGCCAGGAATCCGACGCGCGTCGAACGAGCGAAAAGGAGCGGACTCATGTACAGGCTCTCTTCCACCACACCGTAGGAGACCTCCGTTCGACCACGTTTCCTTTGGGTGTGGCCTTCACTGCTCTCTGCTGAAGGCCACAGCGACCAGATTGCAACCCAGCCCAAGGCCAGCAGCACCGAAGGCAGCCCGATAGGGCCGCGACTATATTGGTATGTCTCTTTCGCCGTCATTCCAGCCCTGCGTCGAAACCTTACCGGGGCCGCACCGCCACGTTCACCTTCTGCACCCCTACTCCCGAGGCGATATTGACGATCTGGACGATCGTGCCCTGGGGAATGGCCTTATCCGCCTGCAGCACAAGCGGTGCGCCGGGATTGTCCTCAAGGCGTGCAGCTAGAACCTGTGCGAATCCGTTCATTTGCCCCGGGCTGCCAACCATGAAACGCTCGTCATCGAAGAATACGATTGCTGAAGCCCCACCATTGTCCGCGTCCGACACGGCCAAGACGACGGCCACGAGGCCCTTCCCCGTGCCCTGAGTAAACGGCGCCTCGGGCAGCGCCACCACCACGCCCGGCTGAAGGACCAGGTTAGACTGCAGCAGACCGAAGATCAGGAGCAGCAAGACGAAATCCAGCCACGGTGCAATGCTCACCATGCCGTGCCCGAGACGACTCTTCGGCGTATAGCGGGTGCGCAGCCCCTTAATACTCCATGTATGCTTGTTACGTTCGCCCGTCATGCGTCGACTCCTGAACCGTTGCGTTGCTCTTGCAGAAACGAAAGGATCTCGGAGCTAGCCATCTCCATGTCCAGCACCAGGCGATCGATCTTCAGCACCAACAGATTGAACGCAACGTAGCAGGGAATAGCTACCATCAGCCCCGCCCCGGTTGTGAGCAGGGCCCGCATCACGCCGCCGAAAATGTCAGCGCTCTGGACCAGGGGAGCAGAGCTATACAAACCGAGCAGGCAGCTCACCATACCGAGTACGGTACCAAGCAACCCAAGCAGCGGGGATATCTGCGCCACCGTAGCGATGACCACAAGACGCCGCTCCAGCCGCGAGACCTCGGCTGATCCGGCGTCTTGAATCGCCGTGTGCATCTCCTCCCGGTCGGCCGCCCTGTGCAGAATCGCAATACGGACGATGTACGCCACGGGCCCGGGCGTCTCCTCGCAGATCGCCAGCGCCTCGTCAATGTTGCGGCGACGCAGGATATTGAAGATGCCCTTCAGGAAATCCTCGAACCGAATCCGCGCCCGGTGCAGGTGCAGCGACCGTTCTATAAAGACCGCCAGCGCTACAACACCACAGATCGCAATGACCAACAGCACTGGCCCGCCCTGTGAAAACAGCTCGATCATCTCTCACCCTCCTAACTAGAAAAGCCACCACCGCTCGGAGCGAATCTTGTCGATCCGCTCCTTCGCCTCGTCAGCAGCGGGCACCTCGGCCTCGGCCACGCGCCCCAGTATGCGCACTGCGCCGCGCCAGTCTTCCCGCGATTCCATGATGTCCGCCGTGCTGAAGGCGGCCCGGGTAAACCAGACCTTGGCCGCCTCGCTATGCCAGACACCCTTCTCCCCCTCACGCAGATAGCGCACGATCACCTTCGCATAGTACTGCTCCAGCGCTTCGTCAATCCGCTCCATCTTCTCAAGACAGCGTCCAATCTTGTAGGCTGCCTGCAGCACTTCATCCGGCGCAGCCGTCGGGCTGTTGGCCACCACGCGGTATGACTCGATGCTCTCCTGATAGCGCTTGGGGTCTTCGACACCCAGCGTGAACTGGCAGTCGCCCTTGCGCCCCCATGCGGCTCCCAGAAGCCCGCTCTCCGAGTACTTGTTGATGATTTCGTCGTAGATCAGGATTGCCGCCGAGTAGTTGGCCAGTTCGACGAATGCGTTCGCCTGCGCGAAACGCCCCTCGGCCATCTTGTCGCTATCCGGATACTGCTTGAACATCCGTGCCAGGATCTCGATGGCCCGCACATACTCGTTCTGGCGCGCCGCGGCCCTCCCAGCCCACAACAGGCTGTCGTCGGCCAGTTGATGTTCGTCGAACTTCGACTGAAACTGGACGAAATGGGCCTCGGCCTCCTTGTAAGCTTCGCGGTTGAAGTTCGACTTCCCAAGCCAGTACACCACATCAGGCAGCAGATCGGACTCCGGATAGGTCTCGGCAAACGCGTGGCATAAAGAGATAGCATCGTCGTCACGCCCCATCCAGTAGAGACACATCGCGCGTTTGAAGGCTGCTCGCTCACCAACGGGGCTGTCGCCGAACTGTTTCCCGATCCGCTCGAAATCGGCCAAGGCCCGACTGAACCTGAAGAGCCTGAAGTGAGCCGACCCGCGCCCATAAAGCGCCTCTGCGAAAAATAGTCCGTTCGAATAGCTGGTCATCTGGCGCTCGTAGACGCCGATGGCGTCTTCCCACTCACCTGCATCTTCCTTCATCGTGGCCATGCGATGCATCGCCTCTTCGGCAACGGCTCGTTCAGGATACTGATCGACCACAGACCGGAACACCGCCTCCGCTTTCTCTCCACTCCCGCCGCGGGCCAGGCTCTCGCCCTGCTGAAGCAGGGCACCAGGTGCATACTGGGACGCGGGAAACAGCTCGACGACTCGCGCGTACGACTCCGCCGCCAATCCATACTGGCTGTTGCCGAGGTAGGCATCGCCCTCGCGAAACAGACTCTGCGCTCGTTCGACGTCACCGGTGTAAAGCTGGAACGCCTTCTCGAAGGATGTCGCGGCTTCCGCCAGGCGTCCCTCCGCGAAGAGAGCGGATCCCCGCCCGAACGACGCGTCTGCCTGGCCTGCAGCGTCGGTGTATGTCTCCAGGTAGTACTGAAATTCGTCCGCCGCCTCGGCATGACTCCCTGCCTTGAGAAGGGCATTGGCCAGGGTTATCTGGGCCCGTCGCGACATCTCGCTCGTCGGGTCGGCCGTTATGGAGGCCTTCAGTAGAGGCACGGCCTCATCATAGCGGCCCTGCGAGAGCAGGATGCGCCCCAAGTCGTAGCGTGCGCCCGTGTCGGCCGTCGCATCGTCGGCAAGCTCGATACCCGTTCGCAAGGCAACCACTGCTTCCGCCAAACGCGCACGATCTTCTTCCACGTCAGCCACGGCCCGGTAGGCACGCGCCCGCAGCTCGGCAGGCGCTCCTTCATCGCCCGCGACGGACATGAATATCTCGACCGCCTTGTCGGCTGCGCCCTCTCCCTCGAAAGCACGGCCAAGCCAGAAACGGCCGTCACGGGCGAGCGGCGGCGGCACTGTCTCGGCCTGCATCCGCTCGAGCACCCCGCGAGCCTCGGAGTACTTTCCAGACTCAACAAGCACCTTGCCCCAGTCCAACAGGTTCTGTCCATGTTCGGGAGAATCGATCTGAACAGCATCGAAAGCCGCGAAAGCGGCAATGGCCTCGTCCAAGCGCTTCTGTTCCAGCAAGCACCATCCTTTCAGACGATGAACCCGACCGCTGTAGTCCTTGCCCGGTGAGCCGGATTCGAGCTCGGATATCTCCTGAAGTGCTTCATCAATACGCCCGAGGTCGTGCAGAGCCATGCCACGCCAGAACCGAACTGCGTCCTGTTGCTCCCATTTCCTGATCCAGCGGTCGCGCAGCCGCAAGAACTCAAGTATCTCTTCGTATTGCTCGCCGGCATGCAACGCCCGAACATACAGAATACCAGCTTCCTCGTTCTCCACAGGCCGCTTCTTACGCTTTTCAGCAGCACCCAGGTAGCGCCGCAGCTGCTTCTCTGCCACGCCCGGAAGACCATCCTCAAGCGCAGCCCGTCCAGCCGCCAGCCAGCCAGCAAGCTCATCGTCGCTGACCTTCGCACCAACCGGCACGGCACAGCAGATGAGTGCGAAAAGAGTCCACAAGCACACACAGTTTCTACGAAGACCCATCACCTGCCACCTAACACTTGCCGTAAGAACCTTCCCGTATGCGAAGTCTCGCACCCGGCGACTTCCTCCGGCGTTCCGGTCACAACAACCTCTCCGCCGCCTTCGCCGCCCTCGGGACCCAGGTCAATGATATAGTCTGCTGTCTTGATCACGTCGAGATTATGTTCAATCACCACTACGGTGTTACCCGCTTCGCGGAGCCGCTGTAGTACCTGCAGCAGCTTATGCGTATCCGCAAAATGCAGTCCTGTGGTCGGCTCATCCAGCAGGTAGAGCGTCTGGCCAGTTGACTTCTTGCTCAGCTCGGACGACAGCTTGATACGCTGGGCCTCACCACCGGAAAGTGTCGTGGCCGGTTGCCCAAGGTGCAGGTAACCGAGCCCCACTTCGGATAGTGTACGCAGCTTGCGGGCAATCGCAGGAACCGCGGCGAAGAACTCCAGCGCATCATCAACGGTCAACTCAAGCACCTGCGATATGTTAAGACCTTTGTAGAGTACCTCCAGCGTTTCCGTATTGTACCGCGCCCCGCGGCACTGTTCGCAGGTAACGTAGACATCCGGCAGAAAGTGCATCTCGAGACGCAGGATAGCGTCTCCCTTACACGTCTCGCACCGGCCGCCCTTGACGTTGAAGCTGAATCGACCGGGACCATACCCGCGCACCTTCGCGGTCGAGGTCGCTGCAAACAGGTTGCGGATTGCGGAAAAAGCACCCGTGTAGGTAGCCGGATTGCTTCGAGGAGTGCGGCCAATCGGCGACTGATCGATCACAATCACTTTGTCGAGTTTGCTGAGGCCGGTCAGCCGCCTATGCTTCCCGGGGCGCTCGCGCGAGCCGTAGAAGTGACGAAACAGGGCACGCCGCAGAATGTCGTCAACGAGCGTACTCTTGCCACTGCCCGATACACCGGTGATACACACGAGTAATCCCAGCGGGATCTTAACATCGATATTCTTGAGGTTGTTCTGGCTCGCCCCCATGATGCCCAGCGTAGCCCTTGTCGGCTTATGGCGCTTTGTCGGCACGTGGATCGATGCCTCGCCGTTCATATAGCGCGACGTCAGCGATGCTTCGCATTCAAGAAGCTTGTCGGCCTTGCCTGCGTAAATCACCTCACCACCATGGCGTCCCGCCCCAGGCCCCAGATCGATCACGTAATCCGCCGCTCGTATCGTCGCCTCGTCATGCTCGACCACCACCACCGTGTTACCGGCATCGCGTAGCGACTGCAGCATCTGGATCAGTCGTGCGTTGTCGCGCTGGTGCAGGCCGATTGTCGGTTCGTCCAAGACATACAACACCCCGACCAGTCCCGAACCAATCTGTGTGGCGAGCCGGATACGCTGCATCTCCCCGCCGGACAGGGTCCCGCTCTCACGATCGAGCGTCAGATACTCGAGCCCCACTTCCACCATGAACTGCAGACGAGCCGTGATCTCCTTGAGCACCTCGCCCGCAATGGAGCGCTCCTGTTTGGAGAGCTTCAGCCCCTTGAAGAAGGCGAGGCAGTCGCCCAGCGACATCTCGCAGACCTCGACGATTGATGTACCGGCGACGGTACAGGCGCGTATCTCGGGCTTGAGCCGAGCCCCCTTGCAATCCGGACACTCCTGGCGGGTCATGTAGTTCCTCAGCGTCTGTCGTGCCGTATCGCTCTCAGTCGTCTCGTACCGACGCGCCAGGTTAGGAATGATCCCCTCGAATGTCTTGCGATGCTTGCGATAGGCGCCCCCACGCCAATAGCCCAACTCAATCTCTTCGTCGCCCGAGCCCATCATCAGGACCTCGCGCTGTGCCTTCGTGAGCTTCTCGTACGGTTTATCCAAGTCGACCCCGTAGTGCTTCGCCACACCGCGCAGCAGGCGTTTGTAGTAGAGAATCAGCCGGCGTCCGCCGCGACGCCACGCCTTGATGGCACCTGCCTCGATCGACAGCGTTTTGTCCGGCACCACCAAGTCCTCGTCAAAGATGAGTTGCGTGCCCAGCCCGGAACATGTCCCGCAGGCTCCGTAGGGGCTGTTGAAAGAAAAACTGCGGGCCGTCAATTCGTCGAAGCTGATCCCGCAGTCGACACAGGCATGTTTCTCGGAGAAGAGCGCCTCGTCCCACGCCTCACCATCCTCGCTGTAAAGGGCCTTGATGATGCCGTGGCCATTGCGGAGGGCAATCTCCACCGAATCGGTGAGACGCGACCGAATGCGACTCGTAATGATCAGGCGATCGATCACGACGTCGATGTCATGTTTGCGTTTCGCATCCAGCTTCGGGACGTCGTCGATCTCGTAGATCTCGCCATCCACGCGTACACGAACGAAGCCCTGTTTGGCGGCTACCTCGAAAACACCCTCGTGGCGGCCCTTTCGGCCACGGACCAGCGGCGCCAGCAGCGAGACGCGGGTACGCTCGGGGTACTTCAGGAGTGCATCCACAATCTGCTCGGCGCTCTGCCGCGCCACGCGCGTTCCACACTTCGGACAGTGAGCAATCCCGATCCCGGCGTAAAGCAATCGCAGGTAGTCGTGAATCTCCGTGGTCGTAGCCACAATCGAACGCGGGTTGGATCCGGCTGTACGCTGCTCGATCGAAATCGCCGGCGAGAGCCCCTCGATGGTGTCCACCTCGGGCTTCTGCATCTGTTTGAGAAATTGACGCGCGTACGCGGAAAGACTCTCCACGTAGCGCCGCTGCCCCTCGGCGTAGAGTGTGTCGAATGCGAGGGACGATTTCCCGGACCCGCTCAGCCCGGTAATCACCGTCAGTTCGTCACGCGGTATACGGACCGTGATATTCTTCAGGTTGTGCTCGCGCGCACCCGCAATAAGAATATCGCCCTTCTTCACCGTTTTGCCCTTTCTCCGCCCTGTAAATGGGAAGAACTCGTTCCACCCAATCCGCCATTCTGTGATACCGAGAGCCTCGGTTCAACGACAATTCAGACCTTAACGCGGCTGCTCAAGAGTCAGGAGCGGGGCAGCATGCGTGATACGCAGTCATGGCCTGGCTATGTCTTCGTGTAAGCGGGTTTCAAGCCCTTGATCATCGGGTAGTGCTTGATGTTGAGTGTCTTCAGTTCGGCATGCTCGGCTTTGGATGTTGCGGCGACGATGGCGTCGGCGAGTCCGACGCCGTGAGCCTTGGAATAGTCACGCTTGTGGAGCCCCACGGCCTTGGCGAGAGAGGGGGAGACCGGTACCACACGAAACAGGGAGATAAGATTGTCCAGCGTATTCAGTTCTTCTTCACCCCTCACCCCAGCGTAGAGTTCAGCGGTAACGATGCTGGATAGGATGATACGAGATGAGTACCTCTTTACCAATGCCACTGCCTTTGGGTGACCACGCAGGAAGTCAATCATCACATCGGTATCTATCAGGATTGGCTTGGGCATGCCATCAGCTCCTGTCCCATGACTGGCGCGTCGTATGGAAGTCGGGAAGATCGCAACGATCCCGCCACATGCCGGCAGCGCTGTTCAGAACCGAAGCGCGGCGGCGGTCGCTTACCGTATCAAGAAGTCGGTCAATCGCTTCTCGAATAAGCTGAGCTTGCTTCTTGCCTGTGGCTTCACAGAGAAGACCGAGTCCCGTCCGCTCTTCTTCCGTCAGATATACTTGTGTCCGCACCATGATGCACCTCCAATGTATACAGCATCATTATACATCATCTCGTTGATGTCAAGGCCGACGCGAGTGAGACGCTGGCCTCTGCGGGTGTGCGTTTTTCGCAACCACCAATAGCATAAGGACTTGTCGCTTAAGCAGA
>CAYFPQ010000056.1:0-690 GCA_964345005.1 uncultured Victivallales bacterium
AGCCTTTCGTGGGGGCCGTTAGCTCAGTCGGTCAGAGCACTTGACTTTTAATCAAGGGGTCCCGGGTTCGACCCCCGGACGGCCTATCCACCCCGGACGGGAGGCGCGATGAAACTTGGTATCATTGGCGGTAGCGGTGTCTACGAGATCGAGGGGTTGCAGAATGTTCGGTACGAGTCGCCCGAGACGCCTTTCGGAGAACCATCTGACGCGTTCTGTTGTGCTCAACTGGACGGTGTAGATCTCGTGTTTCTTCCCCGGCACGGACGCCAGCACCGCATCATGCCTTCAGAAATCAATCACCGCGCCAACATCTACGGGTTCAAGGCGCTGGGTGCAGATTGTGTGATTTCCATCAGCGCCGTGGGAAGCTTGAAGGAGAATCTGGAGCCGCGCGATATCGTGTTGCCGGATCAATACTACGACCGTACCAAGAAATCGTTGGAGCACACTTTCTTCGGAAACGGCGTCGTGGCACATGCGTCGATGGCGGATCCTACCTGTCCCTCGCTTCGCGAGACCATGGCCCAGACGGCGTGTGAAGTCATCGAGCGGGAGGGACTCCCAAACAAGGTTCATGTGGGTGGGACCTACGTCAGTATGGAGGGGCCGGCCTTCTCGACACGCGCGGAATCGAATGTATACCGGAGTCATGGGTTCGATGTGATTGGCATGACCAGTCTCGGCGAG
>CAYFPQ010000056.1:700-15105 GCA_964345005.1 uncultured Victivallales bacterium
GGGAAGCTGAGATCTGTTACCAGCCTATGGCGATGGTGACGGACTATGATTGCTGGCATGAAGAAGCGGGCAACGTAACCGTCGAGATGGTGATTGGGCATCTCACGGCCAACACAAAGCTGGCAAAGGCGGTTGTTGCGGAACTGAGCAGCCGGGTAACGGATGCGCGTGACTGTGGCTGCCGGAAGGGAATGGAGAGTGCAATCCTGACACCCGCGGCCAGCGTTACCGATGAGGATCGCGAACGTTTGGGATTGATCCTGGCTCGTCACGTGGGCGAGTAGGATTCATGGCGTTCGGGCATACCCTATCCCCGTTTCTTGACCTCGTCTATCCTCGGCCCTGTGCCGTCTGCGGCGGGGGTGTCAAAGAGCGCGGGCGTCACCTCTGCTGGGATTGTCTTAGTCAGGTCTCCCTGATTCAGTTTCCTTTTTGCAGTTGGTGTGGCAACGCGGTGCAGGGGCAGGTAGATGCGGCGTATATCTGCTCCTGGTGCCGGACCCGTCCCCCGTCGTTCGATCGTGCCCGTTCGGCTGCGCACTATGAAGGGCCGCTGCAACATTGTGTGAAGGCATTCAAGTACGGTAGGTCAACACATCTCTTTAAGGAGTTGGGAATGGTACTCGCCGGGTGCGTGGATGTTCACTATGCCGACGAGATTATTGATGCAGTGACGTACGTTCCGCTGCACGGACGACGCCAACGCGAGCGTACATTCAATCAATCCTGTCTGTTGGCCCGGTATGTGGCGCGCCACATGGGTGTGACACTCTCTGATGCCGGGCTGTACCGTACCCGTCATACGGAGACGCAGGCACTTCTCAGTGCTACCGCTCGCCGTAAGAATGTAGCGGGTGCTTTCGCGGTGAAACCGAACGGTTGGATAGCGGGGCGGAGTGTGCTTCTGGTTGACGACATCATGACTACCGGTGCTACGGTACATGCGGTGGCAGATGCCCTCAAGCGTGCCGGCGCCCATCGGGTATGGGTCGCAACAGTGGGCCGGGGAGTGTAGGGTTGGAGTGTGTGCGAAGGTGAGCATGTGCGTGTGTGGAAGGGGCAGTGTGGCTGAGTGAATATGAGTCAACAGGTTGAACGCCTTTACGAGCGCCGCAGGTTTGGGATAAGGCCTGGCCTGGAGTCTGAGCAGGAGTTGCTCGATGTTTTGGGTCATCCGGAGCGCTGTTTTGCATCCATTCACGTCGCGGGCACGAACGGGAAGGGGTCTGTATGTGCGATGGTGTCGTCGGTACTGACGGCGGCCGGGTTTCGTACGGGCCTGTTTACATCGCCACACCTAGTCCGTCTGAATGAGCGGTTCCGTGTCGACGGGGAGGTTGTTGACGATGCGACGCTGACGCAACTGATGAACCGGGTTGAGAAGGCTGCAGAAGCGGTGGATGCAGAAGGCGAGAGCGAAGTGACGTTCTTCGAGTGCTGCGCCGCGATGGCTTTCGAGCATTTTAGGGACAGCGAGGTGCAGTTGGCCGTTCTCGAAACCGGGATGGGCGGACGACTCGATGCCACAAATGTCGTTACCCCTGCCGTATCCGTCATAACGCGCATTGCCATGGATCATGCCGAGTACCTGGGTGATGACCTGGCGGCGATCGCAGGAGAAAAGGGGGGCATCATTAAGCCGGGGCGACCGGTTGTGATCGGGGCCATGCCGCCCGAAGCGAGAAACGCTGTCGTGGCCTTGGCCGAGCAACACGAAGCACCGCTCATCGATGCCGCAGAGCGTGTCGGTATCGAGGTGCTGGACGCGGGGCTGCAAGGCATGCGTGTGAAGATTACAACTCCCGAAAGCAGTTACCCACCCGTAATGGTGAGGATGGTTGGCGTACACCAGTTGGAGAACATCGCGCTGGCGGTTGCGGCCTGCGAGGTCCTTCGCGACCAGGTCAGGCTGCCATTCCCTGACGAGGCGTTGGTTGGTGGGCTGGCTTCGGTGCGGTGGGAGGGAAGGATGCAGGTACAGCGGAGCGACCCCTTAGTCTTGGTGGACGGGGCCCACAACCCGGATGCGGCACGGGCCTTGGCGCGGTCCCTGAAGCAGGTGCTCGATGAACAACCGGTGGGAATCGTTCTGGGAATGTGTGCAGACAAACACATCCGTGCTACACTACACGAGTTGGCGGTGTTGAAACCGAAAGTATGGACCGTTCCGCTGACGAGTACGCGAGGAATGCCCGCGGACGACCTGCAGGAGCTTGCGGTGGCGGCTGGACTTGACGCGACTGCTGCGACCGAACTGGATATCGCGATTACAGAAGCGTTGACATGGGCAGGGGAACATGGTGGGGTCATCTGCATTGCCGGCTCGCTGTTCCTGGCGGGTGATATGCTCGAACTGTGGGAGAGACGTAGCCAATGACAAGCGGACACGGTATCGAAGTGATCAGTCGTGGGGTTTGCATCGTGGACGAACACCTGTTGCTTTGTCACGGGCGGGGGCACGACAACACCTACCTGCCCGGCGGTCACATCGAGAAAGGGGAATCGGCAGCCGCCGCGCTTGTCCGGGAGATGAGGGAGGAACTGGGCATCACGGCGGAGGTCAGGAGGTTCCTCGGTGCTGTTGAAAACCAGTTTGAGCAGAAGGGGCGGCAGGTAGACGAAATCAACCTGCTGTTTGAGCTGGAGATTCCCGGGCTTGAGCCCGGTAGATATGTTCCTGTGGCCGAGGACTGGCTCGACTTCAGGTGGGAGCGGGTGGACAATCTCGACGCCGCCAGTATCGAGCCCCGGATCGTGCTTGGGTTCTTGAAAGCAGTAGTGAGCGAATCGCACGATGTGGTGGGGTGGGCGAGCAACTACGACCGGTAACTCTCGACGGCACGTGGCAGGTCGACGTGGAAGCGAGTGTATGCGTTCTCCTGGCTCTCAATAAGGTGCTGGATTGCTGTCAGCCATACCCAAATTCGTCTTTACCAGTGTAGCAGGGCCGGCTCAACCTGTTCTTGTCGCGTAAGGATTGAGGGGGCATGCAAGTAGACGGTGTGACGAGCCAGTGCCTTGACATTGGCAGGGGGTTGGCGTAGCTTGCGTCCCTGGCTTGGCCCGCAGGACAGGCCGCTCAAGTGCGCCGGCGTGGCTGCCTGTCCGCCGTAGGCGGAAAATGGCAGACGCACTGGGCTACCGGCCGCAGGTTGGTCCGCATGAGGCGGAGGAGTCCAGCGGAAGGAAAGCAGGACCAAAATGGACGCCGGGGTGGCGAAATGGCAGACGCACTGGACTCAAAATCCAGCGGTGGCAACACCGTGAGGGTTCGACTCCCTCCCCCGGCATGCCGCTCCGGGTAGATGAAGCTTCGCGCTAACAGGCCTACGGGAGCGCACCCCCTCCTACGCTCTTGGCAGATGAATGTGCTCGGGGTGCCGGGTCTCGGAGGGTGCTCTGCTCACCCGCTACCGGCAGTCTGCAGCAGTGCCCTTAGACCGCTTGCTCCACCACGATGTTCTCGTCAACCTGCTCGCGCAGGATACGTTGGATGCCCTGCTTGATGGTCATGGTGGCATGCGGGCAGCCGCCGCAGGCGCCCTTGAGGCGCAGGGTAACGTTGGTCCCGTCGATGTTCACGACCTCGAGATCGCCGCCGTCGGCCTGGAGCATGGGGCGAATCTCCTCTAATTTTGCCTTAATCTTCTCTTCCATCATCTTCTCCGCATGGTACGGTTATCGTTTAGTCAATCGACGCCCGACACTGTGACAGCGGATGAATCGGGAGTCAATGAGGGATACGCTGGTTTGAACACGCGATGCGGACACTTTCTTGTTAAGGGGCGAGTGCAGGGGGTTTGCTTCCGCTGGGCGTGCCGTGACGAAGCAAAGAAGCTTGGATTGACAGGCTGGGTGCGAAATCTGGCCGACGGAAGCGTCGAGGTGACGGCCGAGGGTTCCGAGCCTCAGGTTGACGAGCTGCGCAGTTGGTTAGGAAAGGGACCTCCTTCAGCGCGGGTCACCAAGGTGACGGAGAGCTATTGTGAACGAGAGGCGCGGCACGATGCGTTCGAGATCCTTTACTAGCGGGATCTCGTCGCTCTTGGGAGCATCCCTGCTCTGGGCTTTCTCCTTTGGTCTGATCGGCACCTACCTGACCGACCTGAATCCGTTCATGGTGGCGTGGATCCGTCTTTCGCTTTCATGCCTGCTGTTTCTTCCTTTGTTACGCCCCTCAAAGATATGGGACTGCTGATCAAGCTCCTTGGGATTGGGGCCGTGCAATACGGGGTGATGTATGTCGCCTACATTCAATCCTATCAGTATCTAAAGGCGCACGAGGTGGCCCTGTTCACGATCTTCACGCCACTGTATGTGGTGGTGCTGTACCTAATGGGAAGGCGCGAGTGGCAGCGTCGAGTGCTCATGGCTGCCCTAGCGGCGGTAGCCGGGGCCGCTGCCATCGTCTTCCGGATGCCGGATCGAGGCGTGGCGTTCCGCGGGGTTCTGCTACTCCAAGTGGCCAACGCAGCCTTTGCTTTCGGGCAGGTTGCCTACCGTCATGTGATGCAGGAGGCAAAACGTCGTCACCGGGACGAGAACGTGTTTGCGGTGCTGTTTGCCGGGGGGATGCTGCTTGCAGCGGTGGTCGTCACGTTGAGTGGGAGCTGGCAGGCGTGGTCCTTTAGCCGCGCACAGATATGGGTGCTGCTCTACCTGGGCCTGGTGCCGTCGGGCATCGGATTCTTTCTCTGGAATCGAGGGGCGCGACGGGTCAATCACGGGACCTTGGCTGTCATGAACAACATCAAGATCCCGTTGGCGGTCTTTGCGACGATCGTCCTGTTTCGTGAGGAGGCGGATATCGCGCGCCTGCTCGTGGGTGGCGGGATCATGCTTGGGGCTGTGTGGTTCTGCGAGCGTCGCGGGTAGCCCGCGCACCGGTGTGGAGACTATTCCGGCTTTTGTTTCTTACCCCATTCTGTAATCATCCGCTCTCATGAGTATGCAATACATCAGTACACGCGGCGGCATCGAGCCGGTCGGATTCAGTGATGCCGTCATGATGGGCTTGGCCCGTGATGGCGGGCTCCTGCTGCCGGAATCCATCCCCGACGTGTCGGATCAGCTCGATGCGTGGGCCAAACTTGACTATCCGGACTTGGCCATCCAGATCATGCGTCCGTATGTAGACCTGCCCGACGAGGACCTGGCGCGTATCGTTCGGACCAGCTACGCAGCCTTTCGTACGCCTGAGGTCACCCCGGTGGTCGAAGTGGGCGAGCTTCATGTGCTTGAGTTGTGGCACGGCCCAACCCTGGCATTCAAGGATGTGGCTCTTCAGTTCCTCGGCAACCTGTTCGAGTACATCCTTAAGGAGCGTGAACAGGACCTGAATATCCTAGCTGCAACCAGCGGCGACACCGGAAGCGCGGCGATCTACGGCGTGAAAGGGCGTGAACGCATCCGGATCTTCGTGATGCACCCGAAGGGGCGCGTAAGCCCTATCCAGGAACACCAGATGACCTCCGTGCCGGACGATAACGTGTTCAACCTTGCGGTTGAGGGCACGTTCGACGATTGCCAGGAGGTCATGAAGACGGTCTTTGCGGACCTCGAATTCAAGGACAAGTACGAGCTGGGCTCCGTAAACTCGATTAATTGGGCGAGACTGCTGGCACAGGTGGTTTACTACTTCTATGCTGCGTTTCGCGTTATGGAACGGACGAACTCCGAGCGCGTGCGCTTTACTGTGCCCACCGGCAATTTTGGTGACATCTTTGCGGGGTACATTGCTGCCCGCATGGGGCTGCCGATGGGGCGTCTCGTGTTAGCCACGAACGAGAATAACATCCTGGCTCGGTGTTTCTGCGACGGTGACTACAGTCTTGGCGATGTCCATGCCACGTTGAGCCCCTCCATGGATATCCAGGTGGCCAGCAACTTCGAGCGATACCTCTATTACTTGCTCGGGGAGTCCACCGAGACCGTTCGCGTGCTGATGAAGACCTTCGCAACGAGCGGCAAACTCGCTCTGATGCGCAAGGGCGACAGGTCGATCGATGACCTGATTGTTGCAGGTATGGGCGACACGGAAGCGACGTTGCAGACGATTCGGGATGCGTACGAGTCGCACGACTACGTGTTAGACCCGCATTCGGCCGTTGGGGTGAGCGTGGCCCGTGGATTCCTCGATGAGTCTGAACCCATGATCTGTCTATCAACCGCACACCCGGCGAAGTTCCCGGCTGCGATCGAGCAGGCGACGGGTAGCGACATCGCCCGGCATGAGTTGATCGATGCATTGGCTGATCTGCCGACGCGCTCGGACGTAGTGGCGGCGGATGCCGCGGCCGTTCGCGAGTACATCTCGTCACGTATCGGCGAGAAGATGGAGCCCGTGGAGGAAGCGCCTGTCGAAGAGGCGCCGGAAGAAGTCGGGGCAGTTGAGGCCGACGATGAGCCGGAACAGAATTCCTGACGATTGCGGCCCGCTCGGAGAGCGGGCCCTACCTTGCGTTCGGTTGAGTCAGGGCCAGGTAGGGGCCGCTCTCAGAGCGGCCCGAAAGAGCATTGAATGACCATGACGTCCACCGATTTCAACTGTCGGCGCTGCGGCAACTGCTGCCGTATCCCTGGAGAAGTACGCCTGCTCAATGGTGAGCCAGAGCGTATTGCTGCCGTGATGGATATCTCGACAGAAGCGTTTATCCAGGACCACACGCGATTAACCCGTGATCGCCGCGGTCTTAGTATAGTGGAACGGAGCGACCATAGCTGCTCGATGCTTGGCCCAGACGGCTGCCTGGTGCAGGAGGCCAAGCCCTACCAGTGTCGTGCGTTTCCGCACGAATGGAATTATGATGGTTGGGAGGCAATCTGCGCAGCCGCAGAGATTGAATCATGAAAAGAGGAAACTTGAGACAGGCCGTATTGGATCACCTGCATGCGCAGCGGCGTGCGGCGCCGTCCGCTAATGAGATCAGTGCTGCGTTGCAATTACGCGGTGCGCAGAAAAAGAGCCTGCAGAAGGTCCTGAACGACCTGCTGCTGGCGGGTGAGATCGTTCGCATCCGTGGACACCGCTACTCGATCGGCAGCGAGACCGATCTCGTTACCGGTCGGCTGGATGTAAGCAAGCGTGGTGACGGGTACGTGCAGGGCGCAGGTGGAAGCTGCGAGGCGTTCGTGCCGCGTCGCGCCCTGGGAATAGCGCTGCCTGGCGATACGGTGGTGGTACGGGTCGGGCAGGAATTGGCCGAGCGGATTACGGACGACCGTGTCCGTGTGGGTCGAGTCATACGTGTGCTGGCGCGCGCCCAGCGCGAGATTGTCGGAACGCTCAAGCGCACGGACCGGTTCTTCTACGTGGTGCCGATGGACCCACGGTACAAGAAGGATTTCTATGTGCCCGAAGCCGAGGGAGCCGAGATCGGGGACCGTGTTATCATCCGCTTTGCCGGATGGGAAGATGCCCACATCAACCCGGAAGCCGAGATCGTCGAATCTCTCGGTCCTGCCGACACCCCATCACAAGACACGATAGCCGCGATCCGTCACTACGGGCTGCCGGACGCCTTTCCGTCCGAGGTGTTGACGGAAGCGGAAACGGTCAGCAACCTGCTGAAACGGCCGGGCATGCGCGAGGATCTGCGTGAACGATTCATTCTGACAATCGACCCCGAGAAGGCGCGCGATTTCGACGATGCCCTGTCGCTCGGGCGGGATGACGAGGGTAGACGAGTGCTGGGTGTCCACATCGCCGATGTCAGCCATTTCGTGCGCCCCCGCTCCGATCTCGACAAAGAGGCACGATTGCGAGGGAACAGTGTGTACCTGCCAGACCGCGTGATTCCCATGCTGCCGGAACAGCTCTCGAACGGTGTCTGCAGTTTGCGGCCGGACGTTGATCGGTTGGCCTTCTCTGTGTTCATGACCGTAGACGGGAAGGGGCAAGTGGTCAGCAGCCGTTTTGCCCGTACCCGCATTCGCTCGCGTCGCCGCTTCACGTACGAAGAGGTCCTGCCGGTGCTCATGGGCGAGACGCCGAAGGGCGTTGGCAAGCAGGCTGCGCACCTTCTGCGCGACCTGCATCGCCTGGCACAGCAGTTCCGTAAGCGACGCTTCGCGAAGCATGCACTCGAGCTGGATGCGCCGGAACCGGAAGTGATGGTGGACAAGGATGGCATTACGACGGGCATACGGATGGTGGCGAACGATGAGTCGCACCAGTTGGTAGAGGAGTGCATGGTGGCTGCCAACGAGGCGACAGCCCGCGAGCTGTCCGACCAGGCGATCGCTTCGATCTATCGCGTGCATGCGCCGCCCTGCGCTGAGAAGATGCAGGACCTGACCGCGGAACTGACCGGCCTTGGGTTTGAGCCGGGTGATCTGACCAGCCGGCGGAACCTGGCCAGGTTTCTGAAGAGTGTCAAAGGTGATGCCCGGGCCGACTATGTGCGCCTGGCCGTTTTGAAAAGCATGAATCGTGCGGAATACAACCCGGAGCGGTCTGAGCATTTCGGATTGGCGAAGCAGTACTACGGCCATTTCACATCGCCCATCAGACGCTATCCCGACCTCATCGTTCATCGCCAGCTTGGAGCTCTTCTCCTGCGACGTGCAAAGCCTGATGCCAAACGTGGACCGCGCATGTACGGGAAAGACGAGTTGGAGAATGTGGCTGTTGCGTGCTCGGATACCGAGCGGCGGGCCGACGAGGCCGAGCGGGCGGTCGTGGAGATCAAGAAATACCGCTTCCTTAAACAGCAGCTCGACTCGGGGAGCCCTGTAACTTACGAGGCCGTGGTTGTGAGCGTGATGAACTTCGGGCTTTTCGTCGAAATCCCCGCCCTTCAGGTACAGGGGCTGGTGCATGTGAGGGAACTCTCCAACGGATTCGTCCGTCATAGCCGCCGCAACCAATCACTTCGAGCCGGGAAGAAACGCTACGCTGTGGAGAGCCGATTGGACGTGGTCATAGCCGGTGTTGATATGGAGGGACGAAAGCTCGACTTTGCGCTTGCGTGAAGCAGGCAGCTTCCCCATACTCCCACCTCTTTTGCGATCGCCCCTGCGGGGGCATGGAGGAAGACAATGGGAACAGGACGTAAATTTAACAAGCAGCCGGTAACCCGCCCCAAGAAGCGCCCGTTGGAGCGTCGTCGCCGCGAAGCATCGCAGCGCAAGCGCCTGGTTGAACTCGGCCTGGATGCTGAAGAGGTCCGCAAGATGGACAGCAAGACCATCCGCACCTTGATTCAGAAGCCCGAGAAGGTGAAGGCTTAGTCCCACATTGACCGCAGGTGCGACGCAACGTCCACCGGATCCCGTGGTTCATAATCGACGTAGTCGGAATCTGCCCGGTCCGCATTGACGGCGTCAACCGTCTCCAGCACATCCGAACTGAAGAAGCGGCAGAGCTGCGCGTAGCTGTGCCGATCCGAGAATGGCGTGCGCTTGTGGTAGTACCGCAGCGGCCATGTAATGTAGAGAAAGTCCTTTGCCCGCGTCAGGGCCACGTAGGTCAACCGCCGCTCTTCCTCGATCTCCTCCGGCGTACCGGTCGACATGTCAGAGGGTAGGAACCCGTCTGCCGCATGGATGACGAAGACCACGTCCCATTCGCACCCCTTGGCCGAGTGGATGGTGGAGAGAACCAGCCAATCCTCGTCGATCATGGGTGGCCCGGCCAGGTCGCTGGTCGAGGTGGGAGGGTCGAGCTGCATATCTGCGAGGAAAGCGCTTCGCGACCCCGAGTGCGTTGCGATCTGCTCCAGACTTTCAAGGTCACGTGAACGCACGATGGGGTTCTCGTGGACCTTCTTCAGGATGGGATCGTAGAACTTGCGGATCCGCTCGATCTGGCTGCCCGGGTTCTTGGGGTCCATCGCAGCGAGGTCCTTGACCATCTCTGCAAACTCCTCCATCTGCTTGCGGGCCGCTGGAGGCGCTTTGAAGGTAGAAATGGCCTTGGGGTCGGTGGCATGCTGCGCAATATGCTTCACAGCACGCCCGGCTGCCTTGGGGCCTATGCCATCCAGGAGCTGCAGTGCACGGAACCAGGCGATGTTGTCGCGCGGGTTCTCGATGATGCGCAGGAACGCGAGGAGGTCCTTGACGTGAGCCGCCTCGAGAAACCGGAGCCCGCCGTACTTGTGGTACGGAATATTGCGCCGTCCCAACTCGATCTCCAGCGTCGACGAGAGGTGTCCGGCACGAAAGAGAACTGCCTGCTTGTGGAGCGGAATGCCCTGCTCGTAGTGCTCGAGCACGCGGTCGACCACGTAGTTGTCCTGAGTCTCCTCGGTAGGGCCGGTTACGAGGCGGGGGCGTTGGCCCTGTCCACGCTCGGACCAGAGATCCTTGGTGAAACGCTCGGGCGCATCTCCGATGATGCGGTTGGTGGTCTCCAGGATGGCCGAAACGGAGCGGTAGTTCTGGTCGAGCGTCACGATGTGCGTCCCGGGAAAGACCTGCGGGAAGTCGAGCATGTTGCGCACCGTGGCGGCGCGGAAGCTGTAGATGCTCTGGGCATCGTCGCCCACGACCATGATGTTGTGGTTGTCGCGCCGCATCGCCTTGAGAATGGCGGCTTGCACGCGGTTGGTGTCCTGGTACTCGTCGACGAGGATGTGGTCGAAGCGCTCCGCAATCTGGTCGGATACCTCGCTATGGCAGACGAGCTGCTCCCAGTAGAGCAGGAGGTCGTCGTAATCCAAAACATTCTGCTGCTGTTTGCGGACAACATACTCCTGGAAGAGCTGCTTCAGCTCGTTCTCCCACGACTCGCACCAGGGGAAATGCCGTGTGAGTACTTCGGAAAGCGGGTCGCTGCTGTTTACCACGCGCGAGTAGATGTCGATGCAGGTGGCTTTGCGCGGGAACCGCTTCTCCTTTGTGTGGAGTTCCATATCGTGGCGAATCACGTTGATGAGATCCTGGGAATCGCCGCGGTCCATGACAGTGAAGTCTTCGCTCAGGTTGACGGCCTTGGCGTACATACGGAGCAGACGGTTGGCGGTGGCGTGGAAGGTGCCGCCCCAGACCCGTGTCATGCGCGGAGCACCGCGGTCCATGACGCCCTCCGCGCGGCTGATCATCTCCTGGGCGGCGCGACGTGTGAACGTCAGCAGCAGAATCCGCTCTGGAGGGACGCCGCGGGAGACAAGAGCAGCTACCCGGTAGGCAAGTGTACGTGTCTTGCCGCTGCCGGCCCCGGCTACGACCAGAATGGGCCCGTCCCCATGTGTCACCGCTTCGCGCTGCGCAGGGTTCAGCTCCTCCAACCAGGGCATGTTTTCAGTCGCGTCTGTCATGGAGGGAGAGTGTCCCATATCATCCCCAACTTGACAACATCCACCACGTCACAGACACTGTGCGCCATGGTACCGCTGTTCAGGGAAATCTACGCTTTTAGAGACCTCTTGTGGATTCTCGTAGGTCGCAACATTAAGATTCGCTACAAGCGGTCCGTGCTGGGCTTCCTCTGGACGTTCCTGAATCCCGTGTTCATGATCATCATCTACTCGATCTTCCTCCGGATTCTGCTCTCCTTCGATGCCCGTGACCCCCTGTTTCTGCAGCGCCTAGTTACCGGTATCCTTGTATGGCAGTTTCTGGCCATGTGTGTCGGCGACTCACTCCATGCTGTCCTTGGGAACGCGAGCCTGGTCAAGAAGACGTCGTTCCCGCGCATCGTTCTGCCTCTCTCAACGGTTTTGGCGAACTTCGTCAATTTCGTCATTACGCTGCCGATTCTCGTGGTCTTCCTGATGGTAACGGATACTGCACTTGGTGATATGCGGGTCCTGCCGATCGTCATTGCGAGCCACTTCGCGCTCTGCCTGGGGGTCAGCTTGATTCTTTCCGGAATGAACCTGTTCTTTCGGGATACAGAACACCTGATGAGTGCGGTAATGCTGGCGTGGTTCTTCCTGTCGCCGATTATCTATCCCTTCTCCAAGATTCCGGAAGCCTGGCAGCGCCTCGCACTTTTGAATCCGATGTGCGGAATCGTAACAACGTATCGCTCGGCGTTCCTCGGCACAGACCTTATGGCTCCCCGTCTGGTTGGAGTATCGCTTCTCATGTCGTGGCTGATACTGGCACTTGGCGTTTCCATGTTTCAGAGATGGCAGGTTAACTTTGGGGACAAGCTGTGACGGATTCTGCCCCCATTATCGAGATCCGCAACGTTTCAAAGCGTTTCCGTCTGCAGCAGCAGCGTGGCGAATCGACGATCAAGGCGCTTGTAGTGGATGTCCTGCGTGGGCATGGCAAGACACGCGACTTCTGGGCGCTGGAGGATGTCAGCCTGTCTGTACAGCAGGGCCAGACCGTGGGGATTATCGGTTCGAACGGGGCGGGCAAGAGCACGTTGCTCTCGCTGATCAGCCAGACATCCCAGCCGACGTCCGGAACCATAACGACACGCGGCAAGATATCGTCTCTGCTCGAGCTGGGCGCCGGGTTTCACCCGGACCTTACCGGGCGGGAGAATGTGTTCCTGTACGGTGCCATCATGGGGCTGAGCCATCGGCAGATGGCGGAGCGTTTCGACAAGATCGTGGCGTTTGCGGAGTTGGCCGACTGGATCGATGAACCCGTGAAACACTACTCCTCCGGTATGTATGTCCGGCTGGCGTTCTCGGTGGCAGTGGAGGTGGACCCGGACATTCTCATCATCGACGAAGTGCTTGCGGTTGGCGACGCCTCGTTCCAGCGCAAGTGCATTGCACGCATTGACGCGTTCAAGAAGGCGGGCAAGACACTTCTCGTGGTGTCCCATGACCTGAACACGATTCACACCATCAGCGACCAGTTGATCCTGATGGAGAAGGGTAAGATCATTGCCGCCGGGGACCCGGACGCGGTCGTGACTGAGTACCAGTGGCTCTCGCGCGATTCCGCCCTCACCGCCGAGACGAAGGAATGGGGCACACGTGATGTGGAGATCAAGGCCGCCCGCTTCCTTGATGCTGATGGAAACGAGACACAGGAGTTGGTTAGGGGAGAGTCCTTGCGCATCTGCATCGATTATGAAGCCAGGCGTCGTATCGATAATCCTGTCTTCGGGTTCGCAATCCAGACAACCAGTGGAGTTTTGGTTTACGGCAACAACACGCAGATCGAAGCGTTCGATATCCCGTACATCGAAGGGCATGGCACGATCACTCTCGACTTCGGGAGGCTCGACCTGCTTACGGGGGCCTATCTGTTCTCGTTCTCGGTTCATTCGCAGGACCATCAAACCAATTACCATCGTCTCGACAATGCCTTGCCCGTTGCGGTGCGCAGTGATCGCCGGTATGAAGGTATCTGCCACATGGCCGTTCGATGGGGAGCCCAAGCTGAAACCAGGTAGGGCCCGCTCTCCGAGCGGGCCGCAGGTGAAAAACAGAATCATGGCAGCGAACACTGCGTCCAGTATCGACAGACTCCCTGAAGTTGCAGACCTGATCCAACGCGCCCTGGCTGAGGACGTGGCAGGCGGGGACGCCACCACGTTGGCCCTCGTGCCTGGGGATGCCCAGGTCGCGGCGGAAATCGTGGCGCGCCATGGATGCGTTGTTGCCGGCAGCCCTGTGGCAGCCGCTGTGTTCGCCGCCGTCGACGATCGACTGGCCTATGAAGCGGTGGTGCAAGATGGCCAGTGCGCGAACGAGGGCGATCGCGTGGCTACTATCCGTGGCCCTGCCGGCGGCATCCTGACGGCTGAGCGCACGGCTCTGAATTTTCTGCAACGGCTGACCGGTATTGCCTCACAGACTGCCGTCTTTGTAAAGGCGGTCGCGGAACATGGGACCACGATCCTCGACACACGCAAGACGACGCCCGGGTATCGGGCACTTGAGAAGTACGCCGTGCGGTGCGGCGGCGGGACCAATCATCGCAGTGGGCTCTATGACCGCGTCATGATCAAAGACAATCATCGTGCGCTCTGGGAACGCACGAGCGGCACGACTGGGCTTGCAGCGGCTGTTCGGGCGTCGCGTGATGCATATCCGGATCTTGCTGTAGAGGTGGAGGTGGAGAGCGAGGAGGAGTTTCTGGATGCTATCGCGGCTTTGCCCGAGTGGATCCTTCTCGACAACATGGGGCCCGACCGCCTTCGTCATTTCGTGGAACTGAATGCCGGACGCACCAGGCTTGAAGCCTCGGGAGGAATCACGCTCGGGAATGTCGTTGATATCGCCGCCACCGGGGTCGATGCCATATCCTTGGGGTGTCTGACGCATTCGGTGAAAGCCGCCGATCTGTCTCTTGAGATACTCACTAATACCTAGCACCTAACGCCTCTCTCATGTCCTGTCTGGCAATAGATATCGGCAATACGAGTACCACGCTGGGGCTGCTTTCTGGACGGCGCGTCATGCATGTGGATCGCCACCCAAGCGCTTGCGACGCGGGTGCCAACATTGAGCGGGCGATCCGAAGAGTCGTGGGAAAGCGCAACGTCG
>CAYFPQ010000056.1:15115-20613 GCA_964345005.1 uncultured Victivallales bacterium
CCCGCGGCGACGAAGCGGTGGCGAAGGGCAATTCGCAACGTGCTGGGGAGCGGACCTCTCGAAGTGCGACATGACCTCACGCTCAATATCGGGATCGACTATCCTCGCCCCGAGACAATAGGCCCGGACCGCATAGCCAATGCCTGCGGGGCTGTTGCACAATACGGCGCGCCGGTGATCGTTGCCGATTTCGGCACCGCCCTGACATTTGACATTGTGTCGGCATCCAGGGCCTACATCGGTGGGGTGATTGCACCGGGGCTGCGACTCATGGCGGATTACTTTGCGGAGAAGACCGCGCTGTTGCCGCACATCGATATTCGCGGGCGTGTTGGACGTATCGGACGAAGCACAACCGGCGCAATGCGGATCGGGGCCCGGGTTGGCTACCGTGGGATGGTGCGCGAGATAGTGGAGCACTTGCGAGAGGATGAGCGTGAGGCAGACGCAGTGCTCTGTGCAACCGGCGGGCACGCCGAATGGGTGTTGAAGGATGTTGAGATGCCGTGCAGGATCGACCAGAACCTGACACTGGTGGGGTTGAGAGTAATCTGGGAGATGAACCGATGAACGAACACAGATATGCAATGATAATGGCTGGGGGACGCGGCGAGCGTTTCTGGCCGCTCAGCACGTCGGACCATCCGAAGCAGGTGTTGTCGCTACTGGGCGATAAGCCCATGCTGGCAATGTCGGTGGACTATCTGGAGGGGCTTATTCCCCCCGAGCGCGTGCTGATCATCACATCGGCCGACCTGGTTGATGTCACCTGCGAGGCCGTGCCAGCTCTGCCGCGCGAAAACGTAATAGGGGAGCCGTGTGGCCGTGATACGGCGGCTTGTATCGCTCTGGCTTCAGCGATCGTGAAGAAGCGCGATCCGGAGGGTGTCTTCTGCGTGCTTACAGCCGACCATATCATCCGCGATATCGACGAGTTTCAGCTTGTCCTGGGCGAGGGGATGGCGCTCGCCGCAAAGGAGGATGTGCTGCTCACGATTGGAATCGAACCCACGTTCCCGAGTTCGGGGTTCGGTTACATCGAGACGGACTCGCAGCAGGGCAGTGACTCGGTGACCGAGTTCTGGAAGACCGTCCGCTTCGTTGAGAAGCCCGACGTCGCGACGGCGGAGAAGTACATCGAGGCGGGGAACTTCTACTGGAACTCCGGCATGTTCATGTGGTCGTGCGAGGCGCTGCAGAAGTCTCTCGGTGCCCACCAGTCGCATCTCCTGGAGATGGCTCAGCGTATGGAGAAGGTGGTGGATACGCCCGCATTTGCCGAGGAACTTGAGAAGGAGTACGGTAAACTGGAGAAGATATCGATCGACTTTGCGCTGATGGAGAAGGCCGGAAACATCATCATGGCCCGAGGACGCTTCAGATGGGACGATATCGGTTCATGGGAGGCCCTGAAGAACCACTTCCACGCCGACCGCGACGGCAACACGCGCGTGGGCGACATGAAGATGATCGAATCGGACGGAAACATTGTGGTTTCGAAGGATCGATTCACGGCTCTTATCGGAGTCAAGGATCTGATCGTGGTTCAGGCCGAGGGAGCAACGCTGGTTTGTCACAAGTCACGGGCCCAGGACGTGAAGCAGATGGTCACCCGAATGCGTGAACAGGGCGGATACGATCACCTTCTCTAGCAGGTGACGAGATGGCCGTAATCGTCTATAATGACGACATGAAGACGGCTGAATATTGGCATACCGACGAGGAGGGGCACATCCAGTGTGACCTCTGTCCGCACCGTTGCGTGGTGGCCGAGGGGCGAGACGGTCGCTGTCGTGTTCGCGGTGTGCGGAACGGTGAGCTCGTTGCACTGGGTTATGGCGCCGTCTCTTCCCTGCAGATCGACCCGATCGAGAAGAAGCCGCTCTACCACTTCTATCCCGGCCGACCGATCTTCAGTGTCGGGGGATGGGGGTGTAACTTGGCGTGTTTGTTCTGCCAGAATTGGACGATCTCGCAGCAGGTTGCACCGCCGAGACGCCGCTATGCTCCCGCCGCGGTGGTGGATGCGGCCGGGGACTCCATCGGTATTGCCTATACCTACAACGAGCCCTTGGTTTCGTACGAGTTCGTCTATGACACGGCCGTGCTGGCGAAGGCGCAGGGGTTGAAGAATGTTCTGGTGACGAACGGGCACATCAACCCGGATCCCGCCGCTGAGCTGTTGCCTTTTGTGGATGCGCTTAACATCGACATCAAGAGTATGAACGAAGCGTTTTACAGCGAGCATTGTGGTGGCAACCAGGCCGCAGTCCTCAGCTTTGCATCGCAGGCATACGCAGCGGGTTGTCACGTCGAGCTGACCAACCTGGTGATTCCGTCGTTGAACGACGGAGATGAGGATTTTCGTCGGCTTGCCGATTGGGTGTGTGGTTCACTCGGGCGAGGTGTGCCGCTGCATCTCAGTGCTTACAGACCTTGCTACGAGATGGATATTCCAAGTACGCCGATCGAGACACTGGAACGTGCGCGGGAGATCTGTTCGGATCAACTGGACTACGTCTACCTGGGAAACGTTATGTCGGACGTTGGTAGCGATACCCGCTGTCCCGCATGCAGCGCTGTGCTGATTCATCGCACCGGGTTCTGCGCGCGCGCTATGGGCATTGACGAAGGTCGCTGTGCGTCGTGCGGACGCCCCGTCGACGTGATTAATCCGTGATGGGGCGGTAATCTTCAAACTCACCCGAGGCGAGGATCTGATCCTGCCAGTCGTCAAAGATTCCTGCCGCACGGTACTGGTCCATCGTGCGCAGGAACTGCGGGCGAAGGAGTTCGGCGGCGGAAGGATCGCCGGGCGACCGGGCGGCCACATGCGCAATCAGCATACCGGCCGGGGTGTCAACCGCCTCCAGCACATCGCCCGCAGCGGCATCAATGACATCTGCGAGAAGCTGACCACTGTAGGGGGTATCGGCAGGAAGTCCCTCGTATACTGTGAACACCCCTGTCGTCGATGCCATGAGGCCAAGATCTTGTGCGGTTGTGATGAAGCCCTTGTTGGTGTCGGCAACACCCGCAAGAAGCTGCTCCCGTGTTGCCTCAACGGATGCAAGAAAGGCGTCCTGAACGGCCTTCAGGGATGCCGCCGAAGCGACCTTGGTGCGGACCTCCTCAAGCTCCGGGTCGCGAGCCGGTCGGCTGTCCAGGTCGGCTACGACGTAGACGGCGTTGGTCGCGCCGACGGCGTCGCTGAAATAGCGCTCGGGATCGTTCGGTACGAGCTCGAACGCTGCCTCTGTAAGGTCAAGCCCGGCTTCCAGCCCGGGGACCTCTTCTGAGGCGGTGAACCAGTCGGATGTCATGACCGTGAGTCCGCGGTCCCTTGCCGCCGTGTCCATTTCGTAGGCCTGCCCATAGCGGTCGGGGGCGAGGGCCATAACGAAACGTGTCGCTTCATCTTTGGCCTCAAAGCGTGCCTTCTGTTCGCGAACCAACCCCTCGATGCTCTCGAGCAGCTCATCCAGCGGTTGTACGATTTCGGTGCCGTTCGTGTCGACGGTTGTGTAGTCGTCAATGTGGTCATTGTAGTAGTCGTCGATGTCGGCTTCGGTTACCTCGACGGAGTCGAGGAGATCGGCGACAGGGAAGCGAACGTAGCGAACCTTGATCTGCTCGTCGATTCGGAAGGCATCGCGATAGGTCTCGAAGTACTGGGCGATCTCCTCCTCGCTTACCTCCAGGTCATCGGTGTCAGCCTGCTCAAGCAGCAAGGCATACTCGATGCTGACCTGGTCGGTGAGCTTCGCGAGGCGCGGATTCATTTCGTAGGGGGACGTCCAGGTGGCCGTCCGCAATGCCGACATGAGACGTCGTAGCGTCAGGTCTTGGCGCAGATAGTCCTCGAAGGTTGCCGGATCGATGCGGAATTGTGACTTCAGGAAGGCAAGATAGCGTCGCTGGTCGAAGACCCCATTTGATGCGAACATCGGATCGCGCGTGATAACGGCACGGATATCGTCGTCGCTCACGGAAATGTTCATTTTGGCAGCCATGCGCAGGGCGGCCACACGGCGCCATGTTCGGTCGCGCAGGGCAGCAATAGCCTCGTCCGAGTTGTCGGGCATGGCCCGCATCCCGAGTTCGAAGTAGCGCGCAAGATAGAACTCGTTGCCGCCGACTTCTTCACCAAATAGCGTGCCCTCGGCGGCACGTTCCTTGCCCGAGCCGCCATCGCGCGAGACGAGGTCGGCACCGATGAAGAAGGCGGCAATGACAACTGCAAAGGCTCCCCAAAGGATTTTGCTCCGAATCAGTTTGTTGAACTTGGATATCAGCATGCTCTCGATTCCCTATATAAAAAGGTGCATCCCGGTGGTGCTCCGGGATGCACGCTTGTTCTCACATTTCTTGAAGGTGGCGTTTAACGAAGCCCCTTGGGCGTGACGTCGTCAGGGATCGGGGAGATGTCATGATCGTCGTCGTCATCATCATCGTCGTCATCGCCGTCATCGTCGTCATCACCGGTCGGGATGGGGTCATCGTCATCATCGTCGTCATCGCCGTCAGGGATGATGGGGTCGTCATCGTCGTCACCCTGTGGCTCATCGTCGTCATCGTCGTCACCCTCTGGTTCCCGGGTGAAATTGATAGCTTCCGTGAGGGTGCCATCCGGCTGGACGAGCAGAATAGTGATAGCTATGGCCTCAGACTGATCGGCTTTACGGCGCCAGATCTTCACAACACTGTTCTGCTCAAGGTCGACGATAGGGGGAGTACCGGTGTCGTCGACAAACGAGACGGGGTATTCGCCCTTGATATTCTTCAGTCGCACGAAAGAGTGGTCCAGGGCGCAAGAGACGGAGAGGTAATCGTCGGGGCCAAGCTCGGGGCATGTGAAGAGGTCCGACATAACCGACAAGGCGCCGCTCGTGCAGATGTATACGGCGATCATCAGCTCGGCTTCCAGCTTCACTTCGACGGCAAAATCGGCGCCGGTGGTCTTGCCGGAGGAGTAGGGCGTAGAGACGTCGATGGCCTTGTCATCTTCAAGCACAATGTCGAGCTTCCCGGCATCGAGGAAGATCGCGGTTGAATCGACGGCAAACATCGCATTCCCACCGGCCTGACAGGTGTTCCCCTCCGAGTAGGTGACAAGCACCGATGCACGTGCCCCGGTACGTACCGAGGTGCCATAAGGGTAAGCCTTCCCCGTTTCGGCGGGAACATAGCTGTTTGAGCCGGGTAGCTTCACGCTGACGTCGCCATTGACGTTCATAAGCCTGAAAACAGGGTCGAATGGGGCCGCGGACAGCAGTGACGCGCCCATGCAAAGGGCGACGGCCGCAAGAAGAACTGAACGAAGATGTGCGCGCATATGAAATAGCCTCCAGTAAGAGCGTCGTTTCGTGTGTGGAATCATTAAGAATCGTAAGCGACAGAGGGCTTTACCGTCAAGGCAGGATTTCGACCCCGTGCGCTATTCCACGGGTGTGCGTTTTTCGGATTTGGTGTTGCATGCTGCGGTTCTCAGTGTGTTT
>CAYFPQ010000057.1:0-20499 GCA_964345005.1 uncultured Victivallales bacterium
ATTTAGGATAGTGCTCCGTGAAATAGGTTCGCACAAGTGAGGCGAGCCTCGACCACTCGGGTATGTTCCGGGGACATGGTCTACACAATAGGGTGTCTTGCCTGCTTGATGTCCCTAGAGAATCTTCAGCTTCGGCAGGTCCTGGATGTCAATCGCGCCAACCAGCACGCCGTCTGAGTCGACTACGAGGAGATCGTCGATGTTGCGCTCCTCGTAGATCTTGAGCACGTTCACGGCGAGCTGGTCGGGTGTAACGCTGAGGGGGTTCGGGGTCATCATCTCGGTGATGGGGGCAGCCAACAGGTCTTCGCGTGAGATATGTCGGCGCAGGTCCCCATCAGTGAAGATGCCCAGAACATGGCTGTTCTGGTCGACAATGGCGACCGATCCAGCCCGGGCCTGAGTCATGGCGCAGAGGGCCGCTTCGACGTTGGCTTGCTCGGAGACGCTGGCGAGCCGATCTCCTGTGCGCATGATGTCCGATACATGCAGCAACAGGGTCCGGCCAATGGCGCCGGCAGGATGCAGAAGGGCGTAGTCCTCTTTCTGGAAGCCGCGAGCGTCGAGCAAGACCATTGCCAGTGCATCGCCCAGGGCAAGCGTGGCGGTGGTGCTGGTGGTTGGGGCGAGGTTGAAGGGGCAGGCTTCACGGTTGACGGCGACGGAGAGCACCACGGTGCTGCACTCGGCCAGTTGGCTGTCGGGTTGGGCGGTCATGGCAATGATCGGTATGTCAAGGCGCTGTACAACGGGCAGAATGCTGAGCAACTCCTCAGACGTGCCCGAGTAACTTAGTGCAAGCAGGACATCGCCCCGAGTCAGTATTCCCAGATCGCCATGTATGGCCTGGGTCGGGTGCAGGACAACACTGGTGGCCCCGGTGCTGGCGAGCGTCGCTGAGATCTTTTCGGCGATGTGCAGATTCTTTCCCACACCGCTCACGACAATTTTGCCTTTGGCCGCCAAGCAGTTGAGGATCATGTCTGTTGCCTGGGCAAAGGCGGGGCCAATGGCCTCTTTGACGTTCTGTAGCCCCTCTATCTCGATGTCGAGGACTTCACGGGCCCGCTTTTCATAGTTCGTATTCGTACTCATGCGAATCCTGTATCATCTCCCGTGCCTACGGTCAATTCAGAGCGCACATAATCGCAATCCAAGGGAGTCGCATCCGGTGTTTGACACTGGGGCGAAGCAATGCGTATGCTCCCTGTCTCACTGGAAAGGTTTACTGGGGACAACGGCATGAACGGGGCTTTGCTGATTATTATCGGCGGTATCGGTTTTGCCGCGGCCTACGTTCTCTACGGCGGGTATCTCCAGAGGCTTTTCGGGATCGATCCAAGCCGAAAGACCCCTGCCCACACGAAGGAAGATGACGTGGATTATATTCCCGCCAAGCTTCCTGTCCTTTTCGGGCATCATTTTGCGTCCATTGCAGGCGCAGGCCCGATTGTGGGGCCGGTTGCGGCGGCTTATCTGGGCTGGGGGCCGGTTGCCCTGTGGATCATACTTGGCTGCATCTTCATCGGGGCGACGCATGATTTTGCGGCGCTCTTCCTGTCTATCCGGCACGAGGGCCGTTCCATCGGTTCCGTGATCGAGGATCACTTGGGAATTGCCGGACGTATTGCGTTTCTGCTCTTCTGTTGGGTGGCGTTGGTTCTCGTGGTGGCGGTGTTTGCGATTCTGGTTGCCAAGACGTTCGTGGCAACGCCCGCAGTGGCAACCGCGTCGCTTCTTTTCATTGCTATAGCGCCGGTGTTCGGCTGGCTGGTCTACGGCAAGCGGGTATCGATCCTGGCCGGTAGCCTGATTTTTGTTCCGCTGCTGTTTCTGTCGATATGGATCGGTGTGCGGCTGCCGCTGGACTTGGTCTCGCTGGGAATCTGCGCGGACGCGCTTCAGGCCAACCGGGTTTGGCTGTGCGTGCTGTTTGTCTACGTGGCATTGGCCTCGGTGTTGCCGGTGTGGTTGCTACTCCAGCCGCGCGACTACCTGAACTCATACCTGCTCTATGCGATGATCCTGATGGGGTTTGTGGGCATTCTTGTGGTAGCGCCGACGTTCAACATGCCTGCGTTCGTGGGATGGGCCGGGGTGAGCGCGGCCGGTACGGTGGGGTCGCTCTTTCCTATTCTTTATGTAACGGTCGCCTGCGGAGCGTGTTCGGGCTTCCATGCGCTGGTATCTTCGGGTACGACGGCAAAACAACTCGACTCCGAGGCGCATATCAAACCGATTGGGTACGGGTCGATGCTGGTTGAGGGTCTTGTTGCCCTGATGGCGCTGGTGAGCGTCGCGGTCTTGACGAAGGATAACTATGCGGAGATGTTGAGCGAGGGGACGGCCGTCAGTGCTTTCGCGGCCGGACTGGCTTCTTTCTGTGCCAGGCTGGGGCTCCGCGAGTCGGTGGGTACTACCTTCTTTGCACTGACGATTTCTGCCTTCATGTTGACGACCCTCGATACGGCCACGCGCCTGACGCGCTTCACGTGGCAAGAGCTGTTTCTGCCTGCGTACGGTCACTCGGAGCATTCGCGCCACCCGAAGTGGCGGCATTTCTTTGCGCATGCTGTTCCGGCGACGCTAATCGCCGTGGTGGCCGCCGGTGTGCTTGCATTCAGCGGAAGCGCGTGGCAGATTTGGCCCGTGTTCGGCGCATCGAACCAGCTCCTGGCGGCTCTCACGCTGCTGGTCGTGACCTTGGTGCTTGTACGACGCAAAGCGAATTTCTGGATTGCGCTGGTGCCGATGGTTTTCATGGGGACAATCACGGTGTGGGCGCTGGTAGCATTATTGAAACAGAAGCTTGCCCAGGAAGGGCAGGCACTGCTGGTTGGCGCGACGGCACTGTTGCTGTTGCTGGCATTTGGGCTGACGATGATGTCGGTCTTCTCGCTACGGAAGACGCGCCGTAGCACGCACAACTGAGACGGATAGGATCATGGCACGCGAACTGGCTTATGTATTGATCAATCCCTACACGATTTCGAAGTCGCGTACGGGGGGTGTGATTGCGCGGGTGATTGCCCGTAGCGACCTGAACTTTGTGGCCGCACGTATGTTTGGGCCCAGTCGGGAATTGGTAGAGAAGTATGCCGATATCGTTCGCAGCAAGGATCATGGTAGCTCAACGGCATCCGACCTGATTGCGGACTACATTCTGCGCGCCTACATGCCGGATCCTCAGTCGGGGCGGCCGAAACGCGTGATGTTGCTGCTGTTCGAGGGTGAGGATGCCGTTAGCAAGATTTGGTCGGTAACGGGCAACGCGACACTTAAGAGCGGCAGCGGACAGACAATCCGCGACACGTATGGCGACTATATCGTCGACGAGAACGGACGGGTCAGCTATTTCGAGCCGGCGGTCCTGGTGGCGCCATCGCGTCGTCGTGCGGAGGCGGCGCTGCAGCTTTGGGCCCGTTATGCGGAACGGGATGGTGGGGTTATCAGCCAAGCGGGTGACGTCCCCGAGGGCTCGGATGTTCAGCAGACACTTGTGATGCTGAAACCCGACAATTTCCGGGTGCCCAGTTCTCGGGCGGGCAGCATCATTGACATTCTCTCCACCTCGGGATTGCGGATTGTCGGCTGTAAGAAGTTCTCGATGACCGTAGCGCAGGCGGAGGATTTCTACGGTCCGGTAGTCGATGCGTTGACTGGCAAGTTCAAGGATATCGGGGGCGACCGTCTCGCGGTGGCGATTCAGAGGGAGTTCGGATTCACGCCGCCGCCTGTGGTGGTAGGCGATATATGCCGGAAATTGGGGCCGCTGTTTGCGAAGGCCCAGTTCGACCAGATTGTTCAGTTCATCACGGGATACAAGCCGGATGACGTGACGTCGGGCAAGCGAACCAAAGTGGGGAAGGAAGGTTGCCTGGCACTGGTGTACGAGGGACACAGCGCGGTGCAGACAATCCGCAACATTTTGGGAACAACCGATCCGAGCAAGGCAAGGCCGGGGTCCGTGCGACGTGAATTCGGTAGCAATATCATGGTCAACGCAGCCCACGCTTCGGACTCCATCGAGAATGCACGGCGCGAGATGGAGATCATCGATGTTGGAAAAGATACGATCAAGTCGGTCGTCGACTACTTCTACGGAAGCGTGCTGAGCAGGGTGTTGGCCGCGGCAAAGGGGGGCGAAAGCGGTCGCGTTCGTGCCCGGCTAAGACAGGACAGAGCGAGAGAGAAGGAATGATCGGATGAAGCTTAACGAGACTATCAGCGGAATCTCACCATCGGTGACGCTGGCTATTACAAGCAAAGCCAAGGCCATGGCAGCGGAAGGACGCGAAGTGTTCAGCTTCGCGGCGGGAGAGCCCGACTTCGACACGCCGGAACACATCAAGGAAGCTGCTATCCAGGCGCTCCGTGACGGGAAGACTAAGTATAGTCCTGCTGTCGGACTTGCCGAACTGCGCGCAGCTATCGCAAAGGATCTCAAGGAGTTCAACGGGTTGGACTACGAGCCCACGCAGATCATCGTCAGCGACGGGGCCAAACACACGCTCTTTAATATCTTCATGGCTCTGCTCCAGCCCGGCGACGAGGTCCTGATTCCTTCGCCCTATTGGCTGAGCTATCCGGAGATGGTTCGTGTTGCCGCTGGGAAGTCGGTTTTTGTAGAAGCTGCCGAGAGCGATGGGTTTAAGATTACGAAGGCCAGCCTTGAGGCAGCCGTGACTCCCAAGACGCGTGCACTCGTCCTGAACAGTCCGTCCAACCCTATCGGCACCGTTTATGAGCCGGCGGAGCTGAAGGAGATCGCGGAGTTCGCCTGTGAGAAGGATATCATCGTCATCTCCGACGAAATCTACCAGCAGATGGTCTACGATGGTATCGAGTCGCCAAGCTTTGCCTCGCTTGGCCAGGATGTTTATGACCGCACGATTACCGTAAACGGGTTCAGCAAAGCTTACTCGATGACCGGATGGCGCCTTGGATATCTCGCCGGTCCGACGCCGCTTGTGAAGGCGGTGTCTGCCCTCCAGAGCCACAGCACGTCAGGGCCAGCCACATTCGCGCAGTACGGTGCTGTCGCCGCCCTCGAAGGCGGGCGCGAGTGTGTGGCGGAAATGCGCGAGGCGTTTGCCGAGCGGCGCGCCTATCTCTATGACCGTCTCGACAACATGCCTGGCGTGACCTGCGTAAAGCCGATGGGGGCATTCTATATGCTGCCGGGCATCGGGTCGTACGGAATGGACTCTCTGACCTATGCAGAGAAGCTGCTCGAAGCAACGGGTGTCGCCGTGGTGCCGGGCAAGCCGTTCGGAGCCGACGCCAACATCCGTCTCTCCTACGCCTGCAGCATGGATAACATCCGCGAGGGCATGGACCGGATGGAGGCCTTCCTGAAGGGGCTGTAGGCAGGAGACAATCCCATGTCAGCGGCTCGCTCGGAGAGCTCGCCCTACCTGACCATAGATATGGCTGCACCACGGGTAAGGTAGGGCGAGCTGTCCTCAGCGAGCCGGACTAGGGGATGTCCAACTCCGTCTCTTCCCGCGTCACCAAATCCTTGATCCGGACCTTTCCGGAGGCGACGTCATCCGGGCCGATGTAGACTCCGTGTGCGAAGGAGCGCTTGTCTGCACGTGAGAAGAAGGCGCGGGGTTTTTCGGCATGCAGGGCGAGATCGACCTGTTCGCCTTGGGCACGCAGCTTGGCGGCAGCCTTAACCGCCGCGTCTAGCTGTTCAGGTTCCATGTAACCCACAGTGACGCGGTCGCGCGCACCGTCTTCGAGCAACAGGCCGCGGTCGGCCAGCAGTTCGGCTACCACGACGTCTCCGAACCCGAGTCCAACACCCGTTTGCGGGCGTCCACCAACGGACGCAAGGAGGTTGTCGTAGCGTCCTCCGCCGAAGATGGCGCGGAATTTTCCGGCGATGTCGAACGCCTCGAACACAATACCGGTGTAGTAGGCGAGGCCACGAATGACCGAAATGTCGAAGGTGATGCACTCCGCGAGTCCGTAGGCGGCAAGGTTCGCCACGCAGTCCTCGATCTCGCGCAAGGCCTGTGATTCGCGTTCGCCCAGAAGTGTCCGAACTTCGTCGAGCGTAGTCAGTGTGAGCACGGCAAAGACGGCTGTTTGCGTTTCGGGCGACACGCCTGCATCGGCGAGCAACTCCCTGATCTTGTCGTCGGGAAGCTTTCCGCGTTTGTCCAGGGCAAGGAACGTAGCGTCGTGGTGGTCGGGAGAGATGCCGGCAGCGGAGAGGATGTCCGCGAGAAGGGCTCGACTACTGATGCGCACACGAAAGTCGGACTGACTGAGCCCGAGGGCAAGGAGGGCATCGCAAGCCGTCGCAATCACTTCAGCTTCTGCTGTGACCGCCGTTTCGCCGATGATATCGAGGTTGAGCTGGTAGTGCTCACGCTTGCGGCCGCGCGTGGTGCGTTCGTAGCGGAAGCACTGCGCGATGGTGTACCACTTGATGGGCATTTCGAGAGTGCCCTGGCGGGCGGCCACCATGCGGGCGAGGGTGGGGGTCATCTCGGGGCGCAGGGCCAGGTCGCGGTCACTCTTGTCCTTGAAGGCGTAAATCTGATCGACAATCTCTTCGCCGGCCTTGCGCTTGAGCAGATCGAGAGATTCCACGACGCATGCGTCGTAGCGCTGAAACCCGTATCGCTCCGCGGCGTTACGCCACGTATCGAAGATACGGGACTGGATCGCCATGTCGGCAGGATAGAAGTCGCGCATGCCGCGTGGGGCGGCAAGTGACTGCTTGTCTTTGCTCATGCGCCGGCCGGATCTGAGGCGGCGGCAGATGCCGCGATGGTTTCCTTCATACGCTTACCCGCCTTGAATTTGACGACCTTGCGCTCGGGAATCGGAACGGTGTGTTCGGGCCTGTTCGGATTACGACCAACGCGTGCCTTGCGTACACAGACGTCGAAGACGCCAAACTCCCTCAGCTCGATATGCTCGCCTTTGCCGAGGGCCTCAGTAATGTAGTCCAGCGTCTTCTGAATGACCGCATAGACGTCCTCTTGAATCAATCCAGTCTCCCTGGATATCCGAACAACCAGATCCCGCTTCGTCATCTAAACACCCCACGAATAGAAACCGTGCTAGCGCACGAGATTATATCTACTTAGGAGTGCATAACACACCACATCAGTAAGTTATGCAAGAAGAATCGGGAGGCGAGAGGTCGGAGGTCGGAGGCCCCGGCCATGATATGGCTAGACAAGGTGGTTCTCGCGCCAGTCCGATGGGGCAAATGTTACGATCTCGTGTTCGGATACAGCGCCTTCGATACGCGCAGGAAGGTATTCCGAAGTCCATCCTGTGCCGCCGGTCTCATCGCTCTTTTCAATGAGCACAGCGACCTCGTTGCCTATAAAACGCCGCGCAAAGGTCTCTCGCTTGGTTTCGCCGAGCGCGATCAGCTCTTTCGCACGATCACGCGCGACCGATGGATTGACGGTGTCGCCGAGAGACGCGGCCTCGGTTTCTGGACGGGGGCTGAATGGAAAGACGTGCAGGTTGCTGAAGGGCAACTCCTCGACAAGTGATCTGGTCAGAGCAAAGTCCTCGTCCGTCTCGCCCGGGAAGCCGGAGATAATGTCCGTCCCGACCCCAAGAAGCGGCATTACCGCCACTGCCGCTTCAATGAGCGTGCGGAAGCTGTCCCGGGTGTAGCGGCGGTTCATGCGTTGAAGCACGGTATCGCTACCGCTCTGCAGAGGGATATGAAGCGCACGGCAGATGCGCGGATCGGAAGCCATTAACTCGAATAGCTCTGGTGTGACCGTGGATGACTCTATCGAACTGAGCCGGATGCGCGGCATAGTCGTGTTGGAAAGAAGCGCTGCCAGAAGACCGGTGAGGTCCTCGGTGTCATCCCGGTAGCACCCGAGGTTTGCACCGGTCACTACGATCTCGCGATAGCCGGCTTCCCCGAATCGTTGCACTTCATCCACGACTTCAGGTAACGGACGGCTCCACAGGCGGGAGCGCGTCCTGGGTACGATGCAGTAGCTGCAGCCGAAGCGGCACCCATCCTGAACCCTTACGATGGCCCGTGTGGAAGTGAATACCGGCAGCGCCTTGTCAGGATGCTCCTCCGCCGGGGTGGGGAGACCGAAGCGCGCCGCGAGCAAGGCAGGGAGATCGAACTTCTCCGCCTGGCCAACCACAAGGTCCGCATGTGACCGTTCCCCAAGCTCTTCACCTCCGACCTCGACCGCGCAACCGGCGAGAACCACGACGGGGCGTGGATCGCGGCGGGCGGCGGAACGGGCGAGTTTGGCCGAGTCGCTCTCCGCGTTTCCTGTGATCGTACACGTATGAACGATAAACACTTCGCAGGGCTCAGACGGCCCAACCACGATGTAGCCGGCAGCTTGGAACCCGGCAGCGATCTGGGCAGATTCCGCTTGATTCAGACGGCAACCGACTGTGCGAATAGCGACCCGTGGCGTCGTTGTCCCCCCAGGTACCGCGCATCCCGGATCCCGTATCTCGTCTTCCGGCCTAGCCATTGGGCTTGAGGATGGCTCCGGTGGCCGCGTTCTGGACCATGCTGGCGTAGCGTCCGAGATAGCCGGTTGTGATTTTCGGTTCTCGTGGTACCCATGCGGCACGACGCGTCTCGATCTCATCATCGCTGAGATCGACTTCAAGGGTGCGCGCAGTGATATCGAGCCGGATGGTGTCGCCGTCTTCAAGCAGCGCTATCAGGCCACCTTCGGCTGCCTCGGGTGAGACATGGCCGATACAGGCGCCACGCGTGCCGCCGGAGAAACGTCCGTCGGTGATGAGCGCCACGCTTTCACCGAGACCTTCACCCATGATGTAGGAGGTCGGTGCCAGCATCTCCTGCATGCCCGGTCCGCCCCGCGGTCCCTCGTAGCGGATGACGACAACGTGCCCCGGCTGAACTTTGCCGCTTAGAATGCCGTCGCAGGCGTCTTCCTGGGACTCGAAGATGATGGCCTTGCCCTCGAACTGGAGCATATTTGGCGAGACCCCTGCTTTCTTCACGACGGAGCCGCGCTCGGCCAGGTTGCCGTAGAGGATTGTGAGGCCACCATCCGCGGAGTAGGCGTCTTCAATGGAGTGAATGACGTCTGTGTTGAGTACCTTCTTGCGGCTAAGGTTCTGTCGAAGGGTCTTGCCGGTAACCGTGATGCAGTCCCGATTGAGGAGCCCCTTAACCCTCGATAGCTCTCTCAGAATGCCGCTGATGCCGCCAGCCGCGTCCACGTCCTCGATGTGATAATGGGAAGAGGGCGCGACCTTGCAGATGTTGGGGCAGCGGGCGGAGATCTCGTTGATACGCCCCATGTCGTAGGCCACACCGGCCTCATGCGCAATGGAGAGCGTGTGTAGCACCGTGTTGGTGCTGCCGCCCATCGCCATGTCCAGTGCGAATGCATTGTCGATCGACTTCTGAGTGACGATATCGCGGGGCAGCGGGCCACCCTTGAGGGCCATTTCGACGATGCGCTTCGCCGCCTTTCGGTAGAGTGCTCGGCGTGCGGGATCGACGGCCAAGACAGTGCCATTGCCGGGAAGCGCAAAACCCAGGGCCTCGCAGAGGCAGTTCATTGAGTTGGCCGTGAACATGCCTGAGCAGGATCCGCAGGTTGGGCAGGCGCTCTTCTCGAGTGTAGAGAGTTCGCTGTCGTCGATAGTGCCCTTCTCGTGCTGGGCAACGCCCTCGAACACGCTGATCAGGTCGACGACCTTGCCCTCGGGGGTCTTGCCCGCCGCCATCGGCCCGCCGCTGCACATGATGGTGGGTATATTGCAGCGGATGGCCCCCATCATCATGCCGGGGACGATCTTGTCGCAATTGGGAATACAGATCATCGCGTCGAAGCAGTGGGCCTTGACCATGGCCTCCACGGAGTCGGCGATGACTTCGCGGCTGGGCAAGGAGTACTTCATGCCCGTGTGCCCCATTGCCACACCATCGCAGACGCCAATGGTGTTGAATTCAATGGCTACGCCACCGGCTTTGCGGATGTACTTCTTGATATAGTCGCCGACTACATTCAGATGGCAGTGTCCGGCAACTGTCTGCGTGTAGGAATTGCAGACCGCAATAAACGGCTTCTCGAAATCTTCGTCCTGCAGTCCGGTCGCGCGGAGCAGGCTGCGATGAGGCGCCCGTTCCCAACCCTTCTTAATGGTATCGCTTCGCATGGTCACTCCTTCGTGTTCGTGCTCCATCCAAGAGAAGCAGTGTCGATCTGTCCCGCAATCATGTCAAGTGCCCGATTTTCACCAGGGCACCCCTCCATAAACCTGATCCCATTTCATCTTGCGAGGGCGATAAGCGTGCTGTTACGGTGAGCACATGAGATCGCGATGGATATTTGTGTTGCTGTTGATGTGTGGGGTGTTGCTGGGATGCCGTAAGCAGGACATCCGGATTGCGCGCATTCATGTGCCGCAGATGAGTGGCCAAGTCTGTGTTGATCGTGCGGTGTCTGTCGTGCGTCGGGTGCCTGGTGTGCAGACCGATATGATCACGGTCGATCGCGAGCGGCGTGATATCACAGCGCCTTACGACAGCATCAGGCTGTCTCTCAAGAATATCGAATACGCGCTGGCCAAGGCCGGGTTCCAGGCCAATGATATACCGGCCGATGAGAAGGCCCGCGCAGCCCTGCCGGAAAGTTGCCGGTAATAACGGGTTCTAAGTTCCGAGTTGTGAGCTTGCCCCGCCTCTGGCGTGGTCCTGATTTTGAAGGGCTCTTAACTCAGAACTAAGAACTGACAACTCAGAACTTGCGATATGCATGCGCTAGTTGAACAGTTTCTCGATTATATTTGCCTTGAGCGGGGGTTGAGCGCTAATACGCGCGAGGCCTACCTCGCCGATCTCCGCAGCTTCACAGACTACCTTGCGGGCCGCGGTATAGTTTCGTTCAATGATGTGAAGCGTGATCACATTCTTGATTACCTCATGAGTGAACGCGACCGCGGACTGAGCGTTAACTCCGTCTCCCGTCGGTTGGTAGCGATCAAAGTCTTCTTCAGCTACTTGCATCAGGAACACATCCTGGACGACAACGTGACGGAGGTCATGGAATCCCCCCGGTTGTGGCGCATTCTTCCCGATGTCTTGACTGAACGCGAGGTCGAGCGGTTACTCTCCGTCCCGGTTGGCACCGACCGCTATGCTTTGCGCGACAGGGCAATACTGGAGTGTTTCTACGGCACCGGTTTGCGTGTGTCGGAATTGGGAGACCTGCGCGGGGGCGATATTCACTTCGATTCCGGTTACATCCGCTGCCGTGGCAAGGGCAATAAGGTGCGGGTGGTTCCATTCGGAGGGAAGGCGCGTGCCGCCGTGGAGCGGTATTTGAAGGAGGGGCGTCCCGAGTTCGTGCGCGAGGGCACCGACGATTGCGTGTTCCTCACTTATCGAGGGCGAGGATTCTCCCGTAAGGGGCTCTGGCATCTCATCAAAGAGATTACCCGTAAGGCTGGCATCACGAAGCCCGTCTCGCCGCACACGCTACGCCACTCCTTTGCCAGTCACCTGCTCAAGAACGGTGCCCCGCTCCGTGTGATCCAGGAGATGCTGGGGCACGCCGACATTGGGACAACACAGATCTACACGCACATCGACCAGGGGCGATTGCGTTCAGTGCATGCAAAGTTCCACCCCAGGGCGTAGGACGGAAGTCGGAAACCAGAGGTCGGAAGTCGGAGGCTAGGGATGCTTGGGAAGAAGAGAGTCTGTCGGGAGTTGGAGAAGAGGATCGGGTACCGTTTTCGGGACCCGTCTTTGCTGGACATGGCGCTCACGCATCGTTCGTTCCGGTTCGAGGACAGCGAGACCAGCCATGACAACCAGCGTCTGGAGTTTCTCGGGGATGCGGTACTTGGGTTTCTCGCGGCCGAGGCGCTTTACAGAGACAATCCGTCGCGCGAGGAGGGCTACCTGACCTCTGCACGAAGCCAGGTAACGAGCGGCCGTGCGTTTGCCCGCCTTGGTGCGGATCTGGACCTTGGAGAGCACTTGAAGCTGGGAAGGGGCGAGCTGAAGTCGGGCGGCCGCGAGCGTGAATCGAACCTTGCTGATGCCGTTGAGTCCCTCTTTGGCGCATGCTTCCTGGACGGCGGAATCGCTGCAGCGCGCAAAGTGTTTGAGCGGGTCATAAGTCCCTTGCTCGGTAGCGGGGAAGAGGGAGACCGGTGGACCGAAAACCCGAAGGGTGCGCTTCAGGAGCGGTGTCAGCGGAAGTACAAGAGGAGCCCTTCCTACCACGTCATCGCTGCGGATGGCCCCGGCCACGCGCGGCGTTTCACCGTCGAGGTCGTCCTTGGCGATCATGTGCGTGGGGTGGGGCGCGGTACCAGCAAACAAGAGGCCGAGATCAACGCCGCCATAGACGCCCTGAAGGGCAAGCGAATGGGGGCTGCTTAGTAGGCAACGCTAGGAGAAACTCTTGCAGAGCTTCCTGTAGACTTGCGCGGCGTCGACCCCAAGCTCCTTGCAGACCCAGAAGAACTCAAGCAGGTCGAGCCGTCGCTCTCCCTTCTCGATTCGCCAGACGAAAGACTGCTCTCTCCCCAAGCGATCGGCAAGCTCCACTTGAGTTAAGCCTGCTTGCTTGCGCAGTCTCACCAAGACCGCTGTCACGGCACGGTACTCCTCACTCGTGATCGATTTCCGCATGACCTGCACTATGCAGTGTCGCGCTGCGTTACCGCAAAATGCGATATTTCTTGTTGACGGCTTGCTCAATACATGTCTAACTGACTCCCAAGATGAAAGCTCGGCGGCGGTTGAAGTGGACTACGGGACGTTCCCGTAGGGCGTATCCCTTAGGGTCGAGTGCTTTGGCACTGCAACCAATTCCTAGGATGTGGCCGATAGAAATCAGTCGCCTTTATGCGCTGGCACTTGAGACGTGTGATGTAGGAGGTGGGTGTTGAGCTATGAGGTGAGAAGGAACACCGGGAACTTCATCTGCATGGGCTGCGGAAAGCGTGGGACTCCGGGTGTCTTTGTCACATTCGTCAACTGCCCGGAGTGTGGCAGCTCTGAGATCATGGACGCAGATATATGGGATCGTTTCGGTCCTGCGCATCCAAAGGAAGCACAAGAGAGCAGAAGGGAGGTGCCTGTCAAATCACAGGATGATGGCCCTGTCGCACCTGACAGGGAATACCAGTAACCGGCAAACAGAACTGGGTGAGTGCTTGCGGCGAAACCGAACATTGCCGTTGCGGGACTCGGCGTAGAAGGTTAGGTGAAACTTCTCCGATTTCCTCCGAGCCTCGCGTGGCAATGCGGCTCGCCGCAAGCCTGCCCGTACCAAGAGATAGGTATGAACATGCAGAGAATCATAACAGGAGCCTGCGTGCTCCTCAACACAATGCTGTTGCTCAGCGCCGCAGCAATCGAACCGATCGTTACCGGTTTCGAGACGGAAGACATGAATGTATCCGAGGTGTCCAAGACCTTGTGGGACCACATGTGGCAGCACAAACTCATATCGGATGATGATCTGAAATTCGTATACGAGCACAACCGCCTACCCGGCGGCACTGTCGTCAAAGACTCTCCGCTCGCGGCGGATCGTCAGAAGGCATGGGGCAAACTGGCCGCGAACAACGTCGTTACCGGCGAAGAATTGGCCCAAATGCTTCTCGGCGGCAGCATCGCCAATATGGAGCCTTGGGAGGTCAAGGCGTTTGAAGACCTGGCACCTGTCTATGAGCCGGACCGGCGGAAGCGCATAGCGTATGACGTAAAGAACAAGCATGCCAGAGTTGATCTCATACGTTTAGCCTATCGCCAGAAACGGAAGTATGCACCTAAGAAGGCCGAAGCCGTGAGGGTTGCGGTAGAGCAGGGGCTGTCAACAGAGGGGCTCTTTTCGATCGAGAATGGCAGGCTTCTCTACTGGTCCTTTGATAATCACTATGCCGCCGACAGGATCAATACCGTAGATGTCAATAGCTATCCCCAATTTGGGCTCATGGGCGATGGCATTACCCTGGCACAGTGGGACGAGGGAAATGTATCAACGGGACATGTGGGGTATGCCACAAACCGTGTAGTCAACATGGACTCTACTCCGTATGTATATCGGCATGCGGCGGGTGTTGCCGGGACCATGGTTTGTCGTGAGGGTGTAGGGCCCCACTCTGGAGTGATCGGGCGGCCCGCCGGTATGGCGCCGCATGCCTCTCTGATGACTTGGGATGCTGATGGTGTTTTTACCAGCATGGTGCCCGGCATAGCCGCTCATGATCTTCGTCTCTCCAATCACTCATACGGTCTTGGAGGAGGATGGGAGCAAGGGTTCTTCAGACCTATGTGGCTTGGCAACACGAACATCAGCTCCTCCGAGGATCTCAATTTCGGTCGGTATGAAGAGACGGCACAGGAGTTCGACACGATTGCATATAGCGCCCCCTATCATCTTGCGGTCAGAGCTGCAAGCAACGACCGGGATGATCACATAATCTATGTCCCAGGCTACGGTTTTGAACACGACGTGATGAAGAATGGGACCAACGGTCCTTGGGTTATTGTAGACACCTATCGTCCTCCAGACGGCGGGGCCGACGGCTATGATTGCCTTCCTTCACCGGCAATGGCAAAGAACGAGCTCGTGGTGGGTTCAATGTACGCGTATGGCTCGGTAGGAGATGGTTATGGAGCTAGGTCATCCGATTTTTCGAGCTGGGGACCAACAGACGATGGGCGAATCAAGCCTGACCTCTGTGCGGCTGGTGAGTACCTGATGACCACAGACTGGCCCGTGACAAACTTCTATACGGCCAGCGGCACAAGCAGTGCAGCGCCATGTGTAACCGGATCGCTGGGATTACTGTTGGAGTATCATCGTCGTATCTTCGGCACGAATGTGCCCATGCTGGCCTCCTCTCTGAAGTTGCTTCCTCTTCACACAGCCCACGAGAGAGGTGATCCCGCTTCACCTGGGCCGGACTACAGCTTTGGCTGGGGTGTCATGGATACGAAGGCGGCGGCCTATGTAATCACAAACAACGCAGCATGGAATTCGTTGCCCCACATCAAGGAAGTGGCACTGGAAGATGGCAGTTACATTGAGTGGGATGTGATGGCTGTGACCAGTAAGCCGCTCAAAGTCAGTATCGCTTGGACGGATCCGCCCGGACCGATACAGCCCTATGAACTGGACCCAACAAATCTGGTTCTAGTGAACGATTTGGACTTGCGGGTATTCGGACCTGATGGCAATACGAACTTCCCATGGGTGCTGGACCCGCAGAATCCGACAAACAATGCCACAACGGGAGACAATTTCCGTGACAATGTCGAGCAGGTGCTGATTGCTCAGCCGTCGAATGATTGGTATACTGTCCGCATCACGCATAAGGGCAGCTTGAGCAACGACGTGCAGGATGTGTCCATTGTTGTGACGGGCAATACGCCCACCAACGCGCCTGACTTTGCCATTACGGAAGCAGGTGCAGTGGGGACAAACGGACTGATAACGCTTGAGTGGCCCGGCGTGGTGGGGGCGCTATACAGTGTGGAGGCATCGACCAACCTGTTGGTCAGCAATGGCTGGACAGATGTGGAACTGGGTATGAGCGCGAATCTGGAGACCATGCAGTGGAGCGATGTGGACTCAACGAATCACAATGTACGCTTCTACAGAATCAAGCGGTTGAGGTAGGCCGATGAGAAGATTGCATATGGCGGTTTCCTTCGCGGCCCTGTTCGCAGGTCGTCTCTGTGCCGGTCCTATCGAATGGTCCGGCACAATGGACATCGACATTGGTGGTCCGGGCTATGGTTTGAGCTACTACACGGTAGACATGAATGATGACGGTGGTGGGGACTTCTACTTTGCTCGGGATATTGTCCTGTTCCATCAGGTCTTCGATGTGCGCCCGTTGAACGGGAATCAGACTGCTGTCACCCCGGATGGGGGAGGGTTCGAGAGCAATCCTCTGTCTTTTGGGGAGGAGATCGGAAGCGTATTGCCTTCACCATTCGAATGGGATTCGAGTGACTATACTCTTCGGAAGTGGTTGCACGTCGATGAAGAGGGGCGTGGAGGGCCGAGCACGCAGGAGTGGCCGGGCCACGGAGAGAGCGGGTACATGGGAGTCTCCTTCGATGTGGGCGGGGAAGTCCACTACGGGTGGATTCACCTGACGGTTGGTGAACACGAGGATCCGAGTTATGCGGGAATGATTCACAGCTGGGCGTGGAACACCACGCCCGGCCAGAGCATCTGGGCAGGTCAAGTCCCCGAACCCTCCACCTATATCCTGTTCGCCCTGGGCGGTCTCACCATCGCATTCGCCGCTCGCCGTCAAATCCGAAAGAAAGAGTAGAAGCCCCACATCCCCTATTCCATAGGGGAAACCATCCAGCGATGGCAATGCAACCCGCCTTCGGCGGGTAAACCCCAACTCCCTACGGTCCTTCTCCAATATCCCCCCCATCAACGGGGGGAAGGTTGCTCTCATCCAGGCAAACACCGTCGCCAACCAACAATCCTCCAGATGACTCTTGTCGCTACCCCGTTTCACCTCTAGACTCTTCCGCACTTGGAAGGCAACAAGCGGCTTGCTGATGTTGAGAGTGTATTGCCGCAGTCGAGTCGTCCAATACTGCAGCCAGAGGGGAGCCAGAGGGGTCACGTCTTAACATGTAACATCTTTCTTGTTTCATGAGTCGGCAAGCGGTAGGGTGAATGCATGGCCAGGCCCCTGAGAGTTGATGTAGCCGACGGGCTGTACCACGTGATGGCGCGCGGGATCGAGCGACGGAGTATCTTCCTGGACGACAAGGATCGGTGGCATTTCCTCGACCTGCTGTCGAAGCTGCCGGAACGGTTCCGGGTGATCGTCCACGCGTATGTCTGCATGGAGTCGCACTATCACCTGATCCTGCAGACCCCGGATGCCAATCTAAGCCAGGCGATGCAATGGCTCAACGTCAGCTACAGCGCGTGGTTCAATGCCCGCCACAACCGGAACGGTCCGCTCTTTCAGGGCCGGTTCAAGAGCGTCGGCATCGAGAACATGGCGTGGGCACACGAGTGCAGTGTGTATGTGCACCTGAATCCGTTGCGCCTCAAGGCGCTCGGTTTGAGCAAGCGGGATCGAGCCGCTTCGCGACTGGGGCAAGGACAGGCGCCTTCCAACGACGTTCTCACCGAGAGACTGAAGCAGTTGCGCGAGTTTCGCTGAAGTTCCTACGGGGCCTATGCGGGCTATGTTCGTGTCCCCGACTGGCTTGAGGTCGATGCCATCCTGGAACACGCATCGAAAGATCCGGACCGGAGAGTGGGGGCCTACAGGCGATACGTACGCGAACGATTGACCGAAGGGGCAGACCCTGACAAGATCGATGCCCTGCGTGATCGCGTGGCAATCGGGAGCGCGGCATTCGTGGCGCGTGTAAAGGGCGGGCTTGCTAAGATTGTGAGGGAGACGGACGGGAAGCGCGGGCTTCGCCGCTGTCTGGCGTTCGAAGACGTCGAGAACGCCCTGGAGAGTGTGTATGGTGCGAGCTGGAATGAGGTGCTGCGGCGATACGGTGACCCCGTTAAATGGCTGGTGTTGCGTGTGGCGCGCCGCTACACCGGCATGACGCTGGCAGAGTTGGGGAACGTGGCCGGCGGCATGGATTACGCAGCCGTCGGCATGGCGCTACGGCGGTTGGATCACAAGTTCCCCGACGCACCAGAGCTGAGACAGCTGGAGCGGGATATGGCGAAGATGTTAGATGTTAAGACGTGACCCCTCGCGCCTCATGTACCGTCACCGTTACATATGCAGGGCCGGAGACGTATAACGGCGAATTTTGCTACGCACAATCCCCGTTGGGCTTGCTAGCATTGCATTTCTACAACCGGAGAGCCAAAGCGGGACGAGGGCTCGCCAGTGGTGAGTCGTTCCGTAATGAGGCGATTGCACGGGCTCAGGCGAGTGGAGGCGTGGCTATCGATATCCGTGATCCAAGCAAGATTGCTGCCTCCATCGCCAAGTTTGGGCAACAGCAGAAGATCACAGCCATGATCTTCTATGAGCATGGCTCGCCGGGGCAGCAGGTGCTGGGTCGCGACTTCGTAAGACCAGAGCACTTCGCCAATACATCTCGCTATCTGTCCAAGAACGCCTATATCAAGTTCGACGGGTGCGAGGTGGCAAAGGGAGAAGAGGGGCGTTCGGCAATGTCAGCCCTGGCCAAGGAGTTGGGGTTGCCGGTTTTTGCCTCCAGCGGTATTGGAGGACGGGAACGTGTGGGTCGTGGCATAACCAGTTACACGATCCCATTTGTAAGAGCTTGGTTCAAGTTCTTGCCAGAGGGTCGGATCATCGAGTTGGGGTTGTTTAAAGATTAGGGGAGCATGCGAGATGAAAGTGAATCTGTCTGGTATACGCCTTGTCTTGGTTCTTGGTGTGTTGGTGTTGTCCTGTGCGTGTGCCAGGTCTCAGCGGTCATTTGCTGCAGGGCCATCTAGCCAGCAGGTTCATCTTTTGCGCCCCATGGCCTTTTCCGGGCTGCCAGAGCTGGTTCTTCAATCACATGGGGATCTGAGCATACAACACATCTTCGATCGTGATGGAGTTATACCGTACGACCTCTTCGTTGTTGATGTGGATGCAGAGCATGCGCGTTTAGAAATCAGCATATCTCACGACCCTACAGTCTTTGACGATAGGGGGCGAGACATCGCCGATCAGCTTGGCACGAACATCAGGGCTCCGGCCGTTCTACGCCGTCTTGGTATTAAGGATGGTGAGTGGCACCGTTGGCAGGAGCCGACCAATGAGATCAATCCGTTTGCTTATCATCAGGAGATCACTTTGCCTGAGCCGTGGGGAAGAGACGGTTGCCCTAGTCTTCAGATGCGCATCTACGGGACTGACACTAGCGCTGTTGAGCATCTGCAAGCGGTGGCCGATTCGCTCAAGCAAGTAAGCTCAGACCAATGATTCAGGAGTAAAGAGAAACCCCATCATCCCCTATTCCATAGGGGAAACCATCCAGCGATGGCAATGCAACCCCAACTCCCTGCCGGTCGTTGTGCTGCGCACACCGACCGGCGAGTCCGTCCCGACCTGCGGTCGTGACGAGACTCCCGGTCTATCATCTAATATCCCCCCCTTCTCTCAGAGACGGGGGGAAGGTGCAGAACAAGAGGAGGACTCCTCTTCCCGTATTCTGGTCGTACGACACCGGGCAGAACATCAGGACCCTTCTCCCGCCGTTCACGGCAACACACACCGTGTTGCCTGCTCGGGGCGGTTCGGACTCTACGAGTCCTCTTGCGATCTCACCGCGCACCCAACCACCGCCACTGCCGATCGCGGCACATCCAACCCCTTTTATCCCCTTCCTTCACTATCCCCACGAGCGATTGCCGCTTCCTCGACTACGTCGAGGAAACCTACCCATCCCCGCCGATCCCCGAGCGGTCCATCCTGCCGATTGCCGCTTCGTCGACTGACGTCGACGAACGGCATACCGGTACTGTCCTGCGCGTCTGAGTGACCGACCGTCCCGACCGAACCCGACACTCCCGTGTCGGGTTCTACGGGCCCTGCCGCGGTCACCGCGCCTGTACACGCCGCCTGCGAGGCAGGCGTCGCGCCATGCGCTCCCGGCTTGGTAACACCAACGCTTCCCATCGATCCAACGGCTCCCAGCCTGCTCGTGCCTACGGCCCTCGCTGGCCATCCCCGTCCACCGGGCCGCATCCCATCGCCGTGCTTACGCACGACGATGGGGCGGCCCTGGCTTGCTGTCGTCGCGGCATCCCGTGGTGATGCCCGCACTTGTCACGCTGCCTGCACTGGCCTACCGGCCGGCAGCCAGGCATCGCGCCAAGTGCTATGGTTTGCGTCGCTGCACTATCGTCAGCAGCACCGCAACCAGCACCAACGCCATCAAGAACTCGTACGTTCCCATTATCGTTCCTCCATCTTTGAAATGTCGTCCCTCATACATATGGCCCGGTTTTCAACGTCTCGGCCGTCTTCAATACCGGCCAAGAATTCCGGTCCTCACTACCTGCACGTTGCTCAACATCATCTGGTTTAACAGGAGGCGAGACTTCTTTTGTGATTTCGACGGAAGAAATCTGACGCCGGCATCCTCTACCCCGGAAGGCCATGAAGCCCGCCACCGAAGGTGTCATGCTTCATGCGAGCCCTGCCCGGGCAACCCCGGCCGGTACCCGCCCAGGCTCACCCCGTCGGCCCTTAACCGGAATGCCTCCGGCGGTTCCGCTCCCGCTGGTCGCTTCTATTGGCGGGCGGAGCTTGTCAACGAAGTCGAACGCACACGGTTAACCAGGGGCGCCCCGAACCCACACCCTGCTGACGAGCCGTGCGGGTCCGCGCCGGAATGCCGCCAACCCGGCCAGAAGGATTTCATGAGTGACTGGGGAAACAAGCTTGCTGGTCAGCCGGACGCTGGCTGATAACGGCAACCGGCCGGTCTGGCGTCACCGGATCAACATCGCATAAGGAATAGGGTTTTATCCATTGCGCGGA
>CAYFPQ010000058.1:0-14497 GCA_964345005.1 uncultured Victivallales bacterium
CGGCCCGTCCCATTTACGAGAAACGCCAGTCCCATTCAAAATGAGACGCGACACGCTAACACGGTGCGACGGTTTGACTCCGGCCCAATCGCAAACCGTCGGACAGAGATCAACAAGAGAGACCAGGTGTTCCGTGCGTGTGGCGGCGCCAACCCCGTCAGGCATGCGGACAATCAGCGGCACCCGTACGCTGTCTTCATAGAAACAGCCTTTGTGCCAGCGCCCGTGCTCGCCCATCATTTCGCCATGATCGGAGAAGTAAACGATGATGGTGTCCTCCAACAAACCGGTTCGTTCCAACGTGTCAAGAATACGGGCAACCTGAACATCCATGAAGTCGACCAGCCCGTAATAGGCCGCCTTGGCATCCAGCAGGTTCTGCTCGGGAATCGTGTCGAGTTCGATCATCCGCCGGTAATCCTTATGACTCTGATGCAGACTCTTGAGGCGCTCTGTCGACAAATCCGGCGGCGACACGCGCCCGGCATACTTATTGAAGTACTCTTCCGGCACGATGTACGGGCAGTGTGGCGCCATTAATCCGACGGTCATGAGAAAGGGGCGAAGGGTGTCGGGTGCCGGGTGGCGAGTGGCGAGTGACTTGGTGTAGTTCTGGAGCCAGTTGCAAACATCATTCGTAACGCGTTCATCGAAGTCAATGTAGTGTGTGCGCCCGGCGCCGACATGCTTGAGCGGATCGGGTGTGGACATGTTGCCAAGGTCGCCATCGTATGGAGGGAACTTCACCTCCCCTCCCCAGCTCTCATAATCCGTCACATCACCGGTCAAGCGCTCGGCAAAGCCCGGTGATTGATTCGGGCCCCGCAAGTGCATGCGCCCGGCCAGCACGGTGTGATAGCCGCCCATGGCCGCCATGTGTGCGTAGGTCGGAATTACGGGATCCAAGGCGCTGTCATTACCCAGGGCCTCAATCTCGAACGGGTGGAATCCTGTCAGGAAGCTCAGACGCGAAGGCACGCAGATCGGGCTGTTGCAGTAGGCACCGTCAAAGACCATTCCCTCCCGTGCCAATCGGTCAAGGGCCGGGGTCTCGACCACCGGATCGCCCGCGTAACCGGAGACCCGGTAGTTATGCTGATCACTGCAGATGAGCAATATGTTAGGTTTTGTCTTCAATAGATGGCATCCCCGCTTTCGTTTGCATAACTGATGAGATCGGCGTGTAACGCATCCCTGATTTCCGCATGTTCCTCATCCTTAATCAGGTTCTTCATCTCATACGGATCACGTTCCAGGTCATACAACGCAAAGGGCTCGCCACGCAGAAGAATATACTTATACCGCCCGGTTCGGAACCCTCGCCAGGGGGCCTGAAAGAACGGCATTGCCGAGCGCAACTCGGCAACGAACTCCAGGTATACACCCTTGCGCGCCAATTCCGAGACCTCATCTCGCATAACCGGAACAAGGTCCAGCCCGGGCTTCTCCGTCCGCACCGTGATCCCGGCCAACCCTAACAACGTCGGAAACAGGTCTTCCGTACAAACAGGCTCATCGATAACTCGACCACCCTCGATACCTTGCCGAGCGCTGCGCACAATCAACGGAATGTTGATCGATTCTTCAAACGGGAACTGCTTGTTGAAGAAGCCGTGACTGTTGTGCATGTCGCCGTGATCGGAGACAAACACCACATCGGTATCCCCGGCAATGCCAAGCGCCTCCAGGCGCGCCAGCAGTCGCCCGACATTCTGATCGAGGTTCTCTATCTGCGCGTAATACCCGGCAAGGCATTCCTTAACGTGAACTTTCGCCTCGTCTTCCGGCATCAAGCTCATGTCATCGGCTTTCCAGGCGCAGCACTGTTTCGAGATCCATTCCCACTCAGAATCAGGCCGAAACATCACGTTATCCCGATAGACAAGGTCCTTCTTCCGATACTTCTCCATCAGCGCCGCGGGGGCTTCGTACGGGTTATGTGGCGGTTCCACGGACAGAACCATGAAAAACGGGTTCTCGCCGACCGACAACTCATCGAGCCGTTGCATCGCAATATCCGTCAATCCGTCCGTTTGATACTTCTCAAGCTGCTTCGGTTCGCCGCTTCCATGCTGCACCCAGGTATCGAAGTAATCATTGGCAATCTCAAAGCCATGCCAGTCCCTGAACCCACCACGATATGCGTCCGGCACCCGGATATCCCGCCATTTCGTGCCCGGCAGATTATCGGGATGATTCCCGTATAGGTGCCATTTCCCAACATACGACGTCTCGTAGCCGGCATCATTAAATTCGTGCGCTATGGTACGCTCCGCGGGACTCATGCGATAGGCCAACCCTGGGACATGGCGGGTATGAGCATGCTCGCCGGTCATCATGGTAAACCTGAACGGCACACAGATCGGATAAGTTGAACACGCAGCGGAGAAACGAACCCCCTCAGCCGCGAGCCGATCCAGGTTCGGCGTATCCACGTTCGGATCGCCCGCACAACCCATGGCCTGACCGCGCATCTGATCGGCCAGAATCACCAATACATTCGGTTTCTTCTGCATCCTGCTACCTCATCAATCTCCATTATATCTTCCCCCCAGGTTCCTCAACAGATCATCCGGCCACCATTCCGGATCGAAGGGCTTTATAATACCGCGTTCGATTGCCAGGGAGTATAAGGCGCCGCACATATTTGAAAGCGTCCCCTCATAGCCGGTAGGCAGTCCTTCCCAGGAAACCAGTTCCTGCCCGCCGAAATTCGGTCCGCTCTGAATGCCGGCCTCGTAAAAGACATCCAGATCATCGGCCAGCCGGGCAGCTTCTTCGTTTAGTCCACATCGTCTAAGCGCCCGCAGATAGTACATGGCGCTTGGTCCGGTCATCGAAGCGCCATCCAGATATGTTTCAAAGGGAGACTCGGTAAAGCCGCCAATCCCCGGAAGATGAGAGTAGTCCTCTTCCTTGATCGGAATAAGGCTGTGCGGCAGTCCGCATACTGCCGAAGCTATACCATTATCTGCACGTAATTTCTCAAGTCCCAGCAACGCCCGTCGTCCGGCTTCGACATCCAACAGCCCAAAGGCAATTGCCGGCCCGTTGATAAAGGTGTAACCATAATCATGTAGTTCACCGTCACAGCTACGCCAGCCCGCGACCCAACCAGTTTCGGGATTCAAAAGAACTCTTGCGTAGTTCTCCCTGATCCCCTCCGCCAGCCGCCGACAATCTTCCGCCTCTTTGCCGTGGCCCAGTCTTAACAGCATTGCCGTCGCATTACGGAAGGCGCGGTAGGAAAAAGCGTTGCTGTAAGCGTCAATATGCCCGAAGACCACGACATCAAAACCATTGCAGGATCGTCTGGCACTACCGGAATTGCCGGAGAGATTATGACAAACCCGCAGACCGTCTTCACCAACATCTGAGCTGATTCTCTCGACCGCAGCCAAAAGTCCCGGCTCTATCTTCCTGAGCCACTCATCATCTGGTTCTGCCTGGTGTATGCGTCCAGCCATGGAGATTAGAATTGGATCGATCTCCATATAGAATTCACGATAATGACCATAGCCACCGCCATCCAGGAGCGCATTACCGATGGTGTATCGGGCCAAGTCCATGGGATTGAGCCCGGCTAACGGTTTTTGGCTATTTGCGACAATCTCAATGGTGGCAAAATTATGAACATGGCAGTAAGTCGAAACCGCATGGTTTGCAAAGCCGCGAAACTCAGGGCGGAAACATGAAAAGGGAATCGACCACCGCTTCTCTACTCCGGGAGACGCCTTGCCTTCATTCGCTGATGACTTCGGCTGCCAATTGGTAACGGCCAGTTTCAGTTCAGCCCGAGCTGTGCCCTTTGGCAGAGTGAGAGCCTGCTGACCGTCCGCCCGCCGCCCAAGCACAATGCCGTTAGCCACCAGACCTTCAGCCAGGGGACCGACCCGATAGCTCTCGGTCTGCAGATGAACCAGGTCCCTGTCACCACCAACAAGCTCGCATGACAGGCAGCCCCAACCGTCGGTCGAGAACATTGCCGGAAAGGCAACATCCCCGTTGCGCCCGGACTTCAAGGTAGGCACTCCGGCAGTTCCGGTACCGCCCACCTGGCTGGAAAACGGCAGGCGCCAGGCTTCCGCCTCAAGCGCGAACATGTCTTGACTGCAATGTTGCTCCAGTGTGAGCTCCACCCCTTCCACGGTCACGGTAAAGACAGCATCTATCTTAAGACCATCCACAGCGCTGAGATCGAGGTATTTGACGGTATTGCCCTGCACCTCGACATTACCGGTCCATAAATGTGAACCGATCCTTCTGTCAACATCCCGAAACATCGGCCCGCCTACAGATATAACTTCGTTCATAAAACACGGCTTTCTCGAGACCATGAGTCGATTCACCGCAACCCCGCCCTGAGCGAAAGCATCCCAGCCAAGGTGCATTAACAGCGGACGTCGAAGTGAAAAGCCGATGGAGAAGCGCTTACCTTCAAAGAGCAGCATATGCGGCAGCTCCCTGACTTTCATGCCATTGGGCGCCGTCGGCTTCACCTCCCCCTGCGAAAGCAATGGTTGATGAGGCGCCTTTCTCAGCGCCTCTTCGACAATCTCTCCGTGAGCCTCCAGGTTATCCAGCAATCTGAAAGGCACGTTATAAGGGCCGCCGTTCATTTCTCCGTGGTTGGGGCAGATCGGATGCTCGCGATCGCACTCGACCCGCAGATGATCGGTTCTTAATCCATCCAAACCAATCTCGATCGGCGCTTCATCGAGGACCTCAAACAGCTTCTCTTCGAGTTCGGCGACCGAGAGCTCAAGGGAGAGGCCTTCGCCGGCAAGCCGAGGATCATAAGGCGGCTCAACCTCCTTAACCACCCGCCAACGCCCCGTGTCTTTATCCATAACACTGACAATCAGATGCGCGGGATGAATCGGCACCCGGGGAATGGACCGCCCCAGCAGAGGATGGGGCTCGCGCGGCAAGATCAACTTGTCTATCGAGACCTCACGATGGAAGCTGAGATAGCGAACACAGGTTCTACCGATGATTTCAGTCCGCAATCCGGGATGATAAACTTGTTTGAACTCCGTGTGCGTTAACGGGTTAAACAGTAACCTTTTCATATTGGCGGTTCCTCTAATTACTAGCCAATCAATAACACGATATCGGCGGATACGCCGGATGATGCTCAAAGGCGATCTGCGTCACATCCTTATGCAACGGAACACGCACGGTAAGGTAAAAATCCACGATGTGTTGCATAAGCTGCGAGACAACATCACGATGATCGGGATCATTGAAGAGGTTCCGCGACTCGTCAGGATCATGCTTCACATCAAATAGAATACCATCGTGTTCCTTCGGGGTATTCGTGTCATCAACCCGCTCCGTATAGCCATACCCAATCTTCCAATCCTCAGTGCGCAGCATGATCCACTGGGGAAGCTCGGCAAAAACCGCATCCTTGATCTTGACCTCGCGCCCTTCGGCCAGAGAGCGAAGCGATCGCCCGGGCAGGCGCCAGGGAGCATTGGGCAACTCGATCCCCGCATAATCGAGAATCGTCGGGAAAAGATCTACCGACTCGATCAGGGCGCTGGATTCACCCTGCGGAATCCGCTTGGGATTGCGCATAATGAAAGGCACCTTGACGGATGCATCATAGATGCAGCTTTTTGCCCAGCGCCTGTGATCACCCAGCATCTCTCCGTGGTCACTGGTAAAGATCACGATTGTATCTTCCAAAACACCGAGCGTCTCTAAACGATCAATCACCATACCGACACACTCGTCTATCATGCTGACCATCGTATAGTAGTACCGGATGGCTTCACGCAGATTGGCCGCCTTCACCTTATTGTAGAAATTATCGCTGTTCCAATACCCCGGCAGCGCCGTATCCTCAGAAAACAACCTGGGTTCAGGAAAGTCCTCATCCCTGTACATATTCTCCAAAGCGGCAGGCAAGACATACGGATCGTGAGGGGCGACAAATCCCAGGAACATGGCGAAGGGCCTCTCCTCGTTGCCCTCTAACATATGCTCTACCGTGTCACAGGCCATTTGGGCGCGCCTGTACTCTACATACCGTTCCTTTGCCCCCTGATAGATTCCACGCCTATCGGGATTATACATATCCGCCGGGTAATCATCGGGATACGAATCGCCATTGGGTACCGGAATATGTTCAAAACCTTTGTTGATGGTATGGGTCCTGCCAACCGACACTGTGGCATAACCGTTTTCCGCAAGCACCTCAGCCCAGGTGGTTTCATAATCCGGAAGTGAACAGTTATTATGAAACAACCGATGCTGATGCACATACTTACCGGTAAGAAATGAAGCACGCGACGGAATACATACCGGCCCCTGACAGTAGGCATTGGTAAAACTGTACCCTTCGCCAAACAGGCGATCCAATGTCGGCGTCTTCAGGTTTGCAGGCTTGACCGCACCGACCGTATCCCACCGCTGTTGATCGGTCATGATTATCAGGAAATTGGGCTTACGAGCACTCATGCGTTTCCTCCTATATCTTTCAGTTGTAATTTCATGGTTGGTCCGCCCTTAATACCGGCTCCAGAACTGTCGTCCGGTCACATGCTTCAAATCATCCCATTCATCCCGTAGTTCGTGTAGGTTCTGTCGCATGGCTTTGACCTTTTCAGTGTCAACAGGCGCCAGGTTGTTAATCTCCCAAGGGTCCGTCTTCAGATTAAACAACTGGGTGCGGCGTTTATCCGCGGTTGCGTATTCGATCAACTTGTAATCGCCGTGACGGCACCCCCGCAGGTGATGATAGTGGGCAAAGTATAAGCAATCGCGGTGTTCCGAGGTCTTTTCATCGATAACGGGTTTCAGGCTCATGCCCTCAACGGATTGGGGAATTGGCGCATCGACAAGGTCGCAGAGCGTGGGGTAGACATCCAGCAGATAGCACAACTGGTCCCGTTGTTCTCCAGCCGGCAGTCCCGGACCGGCCATAATCAGCGGCACGCGGACACTGTGGTCATAAGCGCTCTGCTTCCCGAAAAGGCCGTGCTGTCCAAGAGCCAGTCCATTATCGCCGGCAAAGACAATAATGGTGTTGTCCAGCCTGCCGGTCTCTTCAAGTTTCTTGATAACCTTTCCCATCTCGGCATCCAGATGCGTAATCATGGCATAGTATTCAGCGATATGCTCTTGCGTTTCATCTTCCCGGCGGGGGAAAGAGGCCAGGACTTCCTCTCTCATCTGACTGATGCCGTAATCGAAAGGATGTTCGCTCAGGTAGTTTTCCGGAAGAATTATCTTCTTCGGGTCATACATTTTCAGGTATTTTTCCGGCATACTTCTGGGGTCGTGCGGGGCCATGAATGAGATATACATGAAAAAAGGAGTCTCATCCCGACGCTTATCGAGATACTCAACAGCCGCATCACAGAACAACTCGCTGGAATGTTTTCCCGCGGCGATGTGATCTCCGTTGTGAAAGCTCACGTCGCGCGTACGGGACGGATCCGCTATATAGGGAAGTTCAGGCTTATAACAACCTGTCGGGTCGTAACTAAAGACCGGTACATTCCAGTGATCGCCCATGCCGCCGAACATGATCTCCGCGCCGTCATCAAAAGAACGGTTAAACGCGCTAAAGCCGTTATGCCATTTACCTGTACCCCAACTTCGGTAGCCGTTCTTGCGCAGTGTTTCCCCCAGCGTTATTTGCTCACCGGGTATCTCAGCCCCGCTGAAGCCGTCCAGGTGGAAAAGCGTCCGCCCGGTGTGGAGCATGGCACGGGACGGCATACATACCGCCGGACAGGTGCCACCGGGAATGTGAGCGTGGGTGAACGTCACGCCACGCTCGACCAGGCGGTCGATATTCGGGGTGATAATTCCGGGATTGTTCAGCGCCGCAATGGTGTCAAAACGCTGGTCGTCCGTGAAGAAGAATACTATGTTCGGTTTGGCCTTTGCGTTAGACATGGAACTTCTCCTTTATTGTCTGTCAGGACTTCGATCGAAGAATAAACTTTGATAAACCCCTTGATTCCCTGCGGAAACTCATAACCGTAGGTATATTTCCCGTCAGCGGCTTTGCTGATCCGCACGCAAATGCGTCCGCCGCCGGGGACAGGCACTTCCGCGCGCAGTTCAGGCAGCGATGCATCCGGCGCAGGCGGCACAAAAAGAACTTCCTGCCATCCGGCGGCCTTGAGGCGGATACCGGCCAGGTACTCGAGAAAGTCCCGCGCCGGGGCTGCGCCGTGAATAATGCAATTGCTGGAGGCGTCTTCAGAAAAACTCTCGCCCATGGTCGTCCAACCGGCCTTGACCGGTTCGCCCCAGATATCCAGATAATAATTCAATGCGCCGGCGGTTCGCCCGTTTTCAAGGAGAAAGGGTGGCAGCCATGAACAATTCATTGCGATGGTCCTGCGGCAGGCGAACGATGGATCCATTGCCCGTTCAAGACATGCCAGCCCTCTTGATGGTTCCAACAACCCCGCGCGCATCATTATGAACAGGACGGTATCGCTGAAGGTCGCCTCACTGGCGTTGCCGTGACGATCATAGGCAACATTGTTTCGATATAGCCCGACATCCGGCATCCAGAACCGTTGCTCAAAGGCGGCGCTTGCAGCTGAAAACATTTCTCTGCACCGACCGGCCATCTCGATTGAACCGAGTTGATCGGCCAGCCCGGCTGCCGCTTTAAGGCACCACAGCCAGTAGGTATTGATGACGGCGTTGTAGCCTTTGGTTACCGGTATAAACCAATCCCATTGCTGTCCTTTACATCGTTCCTTCCATATTTCGCCGGGCTTGTAAGGCAGGCGATCTTTATCCATTACCCAGGCCAGGAAGCGGCGGCCCGGCGGCTCAAAGACAAGTCCATCCTTACCTGCGCTGCGCAATTGAAAGTTAATATGCCGCTCAATCTTCGGCAGCATGGCTTCGGCAAAAGCGCGGTCGCCCGTATGCGCAAAGTACTCGGCAACTTCAGCAACCCAGAAGTTCGATGAAATCACCATATTGGAGCCGTTGTTGTAGCCGGGCGACATGCAGTCAATTGAACCGTCCGCATGTTGATTCTGAATCGTAAGCTCGAGCGCCCGCCGCCAGGTGCGCCAATCACCGAAGCACCAGTAGATCATGCGTGCGGCCATTACGTCATCATGGTGCCACTTGTGCCTTTCCCGTACGGGATCGCCATAAGCGCAACCATTCATGTACGGCCTGACCGTATTCATCGAGGCTTGCCAGATTCTATTCAGAAGGTCGTTGTCGGATTCAAAGACCGCCGGTTGCTCCACCGGGATCGGCATCAGGGTCTCGCACATTCCCAAGTCGTGAACGACAACGGTCCCATTGAAATTCCGAAGAATGAACTCAATATACCGCGTCCCCCGCTCAAAAAAGCCCTGCCAAGACACCTTCCCCGCGGGAATCTCCACTCGGTCCACATAGGGAGGGTGTTTGCCGAGTAACCGTCCATCCTTAATGCGCGTGCCTCTGGCGATGTCAACCGTTCCGCCGGTGCTGCTTTCAATCTCAAACTCCCACATGCCGCTCTCCAGGACCAGCAGGTCGAAAAGAAGCGAGGGATGTCCCTGAGCGGGAACATCAACCTCTATGGGAAAAACGGCATCATTGTTCAGTTGCCTGACAACTTCATCCGGCGCCTTGGTATGGGTTTCCATCTTTGCCAGGAAGGACACAGGTTCCGGCAAGGGTTCATCGTCAGGAAGAGGCTCACCCAATGACTGCATGTTCCACTTCCCCATAATGCGCAGGAACCTGTTTCGGGCATGAGTGTACCATTCACCGGCCTGTTCACGCATGTGTTCAGTAATGAGGCCATCACGGATAAGCGCTCCCAGATATTTCTTCACCTCGCGCCGACGGAGCGTGGGGTAGCCGGTATAGTTCTCCCGCAGTTCTTCCGGCAGGCCGTGGGCATGAAACGGCAATTCAACCGCGGATTCCCAGCCCGCGGCGTCAAATCCGACATGCTTCCATCCGGACGGCAGGTCATCGAGAACCAGCCATTCCTGAAAATCACCGGCAGCTCCGGATATCTGGGTCGGATGCCGCCAGGCATGACACATAACGGTCTGCCACGCAGTGTCGGAGGCGAGCAGAGCACTGCCATTCGCATTCAGCTGGGCAATCAGTCCGGGGTTGGCCAGCGTCCAGTTACCGGTCATCACGCCCGGGCAATGGGTTTCAACCGCAATACAGTTTCTGCCCCTGCTCAAGTACTTGCTCACTTCATGCTTGTCAACCAGGCGCCATTCAGGCTGACACATGGTGGGTCCGCATTGGATAAATTGTCCATTTATGTAGAGCTTATAACGGTACTCGGCAAACAAATGGAGGAACGCCCCATCAGGTATATCCGTTACTTGGAACTCGTGCCGAAACAAACGGAATTCATTGGTTTGACGAGGAATCTCTCCCCAAATCCATTTCGCATCTCCCAGCGCTGTTTGCAACGCTTCCGGCGTGTTCATCTTGTCTAATTCCGCTATCTGTTGTTCCTGCCTTAAATTCAGCGTGTTCATTCTCTGTCACCGCTATAATAGTTATGCTGATCGCTGCATATAAGCAATATGCCTGGCTTCACGCTTCTCGTGGCTTTACTCGCCCAGAACGATTACCGTACACAGCGGATCCGGCGCCTTTGCCGGTAAGCCACTGATGACCAGCCGATGGTCACGGTATTCGACCCTGGCCTTCTCTCCCGTGGTCAAAATTCGCGCGGTGCGAAAGCCTTCCGGCGCATCGACGATCACCAACTCCCGGCCCGGCCAGAAATGGGCATACAGATACGTCTTGCCGCCTTTCTGAGCCGCCATGCCGTATGTGCCGCCATACAGATCGGAGCGGCGCATGTTATGGATGGCATCACGGTGCACCTTTACCCACTCGCCGATACGCTTCAGTATCCTGGCATTTGCCGCCGGAATTGAACCATCCGCCCTGGGTCCTGCATTCAGCAGAAAGTTGCCGCCCTGAGCCGCCGTGGCCGTCAGTTCGTTCACGAGCTTCTTTGCGCTCTTCCAATCCCGGTCGTCCCGGCAATAGCCCCAATGCGTGTTCATGGTCATACACGCTTCCCACAGACGGTCTTCATCCTGCGGCGGACGAATACTCATCTCCGAAGTAAAGAAATCCTCGGGGAGTTCGGACCGGTCGTTGATGAGAATATGAGGCTGAAGTTTACGGACCATGGCATTCATCTTCTTCGACTGCCAGTCCTTTGCCGCATGAACATCGCTCGTCCAGCGTGGCGCCATATGGTCATACCAAAGGATATCGATCTTGCCGTAATTCGTGCACAATTCCCTGACTTGGGCGTGCGTGAACGTGACGTACGCCTTCCAAGCCGCCGGGTCGCTGTCGGGCCCGGTGAAGAATACCGGCCAACGCCAGTCGGGCATAGAGAAGTAGAATCCTATCCGCATATTATGTTTGCGACAGGCGGCCACATATTCGGCCACGAAATCCCGGCCCGCGGCGGTCTTCACCGTCGTGAAGTCGGTCACCTTGCTGTCGAACAGACAGAACCCGTCATGATGCTTGGTAGTCAGCACCATGTATTGCATGCCGGCGGACTTGGCCAATTTGACCCACGCCTCGATGTCCGCATGTTTCGGGTTGAACGTCCGGGCCAGCTTCGCATATTCCTCAACCGGAATATCCTCCTGATGCATCACCCACTCCCCACGGGCGGAAATCGCATAAAGGCCCCAGTGAATAAACATGCCGAACGCGGCATCCCGAAACCATTGGTGTTCCCTTCTTCGCATCTGCATTCCTTCTTACTTAACTAGACCCTGTCCGAAAAGGTTCTTTTCGGCCAGCAGTGTTCAGAGTAAATCCGAGCGGCCAGTCCGCTTGACTGAGAGGGCTCTTTGCGTGGGTAAACTCCGTCATCCGGCACATTCTGATCTTCATCGTACACTTCGTCCCACACTTCGTCCCACACTTTGTCGCTTACGCTTCGTCGACCCACGTCGTCGCTACGTCCTTTGTTATCAACGACTAAGCAGTGCGACGAAGAAGGCGACCAAGTGTGCATCATGCAACCTTCATGCTTGTCTTCTTTGTGCCCATTCAAGATCCCCTAATCCAGACACAACATATAGTGGGCACTTGAGTGAGTCAGCCAACCACGATCGTGAATGCCGAGACCCGGCGCCAATCACCCGAGCAAGTGATCCAACAGTTTGTAGCAGCAATAGACCGGCGCCGTGGTGATGCCTCGTCCAGCATTCTTGACGAGATTCTGCCTGGTCAATTTGACCGCTATTGATGGTGAATATCTGGCGATGTACGCATCAAGGCTTCGGGCACGGCGGCTCCGCGTTGCAGATTTCACCTCTACGGGAATGATCTCCTTGCCATTGGTGACCAGGAACTCCAGTTCGGCGGTTCCCTCCTGCCAGGAAACGAGCTCCCGGTTTGTCCCTGCAAACAGCTCCTGAGCAACGAAGTTCTCGAGCATAAACCCTTTGAAAGGACCCAGCCGTTCATCGAGCATAACCTCACACGGGATATTGAGCATGCAATTGAGAATGCCGATGTCAAACAAGAGCACCTTGAACTTGTTGTGGCCGGCGTAGCTCGCCAGGGGGTGTTCCGCCTTCTTGGCAATGGCAGCTTTCATACACAGCCGCGATTCAATCAGCCAGGTCAGCGGACCCTGTATAGCGTCGAGTCCCTTTCGTCTTGGAATGACATCTTTGAACCTGAACTTCTTGACGCCATCTTCATGTGCCTCCGAAAGCTGAGACGGAATGGCATCGAAGACGTAATTGATATGGTTCGCATTCACCACGCCCGAATACTTGGCGAAATCGGCACGATATCCCTCAACCAGTTCCTCCTGTACCGCCCTTGCATCAAGTGCGCCCGCCCTGAGGTCGTCGAGTCCTTTGTGCAAAAAGGCCGCAATCACCTCGGGCAGCCCACCGGTGAAAGAATAGAGAGCGAAAAGCTCCAGCAGCCTTTCATGAACCACAGAGGGAAACGGCGCGCTAAAATCGAACGCATCAAGGCGGCAAAACGCCTCGCCATCCGCAGCCAACACGAATTCGCCAAAGCTCATCGGAAACATGTAGAGGAAATTCACCTTGCCGACAGGAAAGCTCTCCTCATTCTTCATCAATCCCATGTGGGAACCGGCTGCGACGAGGTCCAGTTCGCTCATATCCTGTGCGAAATACTTGAACGATGTAATAGCCTGCGGACACTCCTGGATCTCATCGAATATCAGAAGGTCATTATGGGTATCGATGCTTGTACGCAGCCGGAACTCAAGGAGCTTGATAATTTCGGCAGGGTCCAGCGTCTCCTGGAAGATCGAATATAGTGGCTTGGCCTTGCGGAAATCTATGTAGTGGCAATGATGCCCTTGCTTCCTATAGCGCTGCTCGCCAAACGTCTGCAGCGCCCATGTCTTTCCAACTTGGCGGGCGCCTTTGATGACAAGCGGCTTCTTCCGGATGGTGCCCGCCTTCCATTCTGACAGATCGTGGAGAATAGTTCGTTTCATGCTGCAACTATGGCCAAGTTATGAGCGCATGTCAATGTAAAGTTCGTAATCACGGACTATCATCTACCCTCATTATCCGTTATCACGGAGTCTTTGGGTATCCGACTTACCCTGAAAAGAGCAGTTGACCTTTTTTGGTTCAATCCTTCCTATCACTCCCCAAGCTGCTCTCTCAGTTTTTCCAAATCTTCCGCGTCATGCTCCTTCTCCAACGCCTCTTCCAGTTCGTGCTCCTCAACATGGGCCTCTTCTATGGTGGTGTGCTCGACCGTCTCCACCAGCGCCACGTCGTCGGCGCTGACATGCCCGATCACGCGGCCGTCATCCAGGATGTTGTCCTGCTTCTCGGCGAGGCGCCTGAACAACCGCCGGATATCCACGATCCCGCCGATCGTAAACCACACCGAGGTCACCACGCCGATAATGCCCATCAGAACAACTCTACTGACAAAAGTCCAGTTCACCCACCACTCGATCGGCCAGGGCGAAATCATGTTCCAGATCAGTACGCCGACAAACGTGCACCCGAACGTCCAGACAAAGGTATAGAGGAAGACCGACCAGGCCAGCACTCTGTCGCCACGCGTATATTCAGAGTTAATGCCCAGCATCTTTTTCAGGAATACACGCGGCGTAATCTTTTCCTTAACGATCTCTTCGGCTTCACGGCGGTACTGACCGCGGTGCAGCAGTCGCTCCATATTGAACGGTTTGCGGCAGGTCAGCAACGAGACCGTAATATAGAGAGCAATCGCCAGAACCATCGCGATAAAGAACAACTCCTGAGAATTGATGGGGAAAGTATCGGGTGTGACGCGCCATACGATGAACGGCTCGAACGGCCTGGAAAGACCTGCCACCACACGCGATACCGATTCAACCCATCCATTGCTCGCTAACCAGGGGTAGATCGCCGGCATCCACAGTTTCTGGGCAACGATTCCCCCCGTGGCCAGCGAGGACCCCGCTATCAGCGCCGAAAACGCGCCTGCCGTCGTGCCGCGT
>CAYFPQ010000058.1:14507-20395 GCA_964345005.1 uncultured Victivallales bacterium
AGCGCCCGCCGATAATACAGGGACCCGAGCCCCCGATCCAGATGGCGCCGGTGATGGCGAAGAACATCAGAACAAAGTCGATCTGGGCAAAGTAGAATGAGAACAGAAATACAAAGACCGCCACCGCCGCAATAATCAACCGGAGCAACCGCAATTGCTGATGCGGCGTGAAGGGCCTGCCGCGAATAGGCAGAATAATGTCCTGCACCAGGATGCTACCCCAGGAATGCATATAGGTCGTATCCGTGCTGACCAGCAGAAAGATGCACAGCGCGCAGAACACACCGACAACGCCCACGGGCATCACCGTCCGCAACGCCATCGGAACACGCATTTGACCGAAGATGGCGCCGAAGGTCTTCGCGGCCGCCCTGTCTTCGGTGGCAATGGCCTGCTTGACCGCGTCACGCAAGGGCTCATGGTCGATCGTATCGGGCGCATAGGGCGCGATATCGCCGATGCGCGACTGAAAATCAGGCGTCATTTCGCCCGATGTCACATAATCGTTGATGTCCATCATCAAATCCGTGGAGAGCTTATCGCCCGCCACGTCTTCGACCGTCTTCAGCGCCAGTTCCTGACGGCAGGCCAAAGCTTCGTTGTCATACTTCGGGTTATTGAGAAAGGCATAGCCCACCCAGCAGAGCAGCCCGATCATCATGAACATGAACCCGCTGCGCCAGGTTCCGAGCACGGCCCCCATCTTCTGCTCATGCGCGTTGAGCGCTGCCACGTTATAGCCCTGCGCGCCCGACCAGGACATGCGATTGAAAACGCTGCTGAGAATACCGACAAAGACGTAGAACATATTGAACGTGCGCAGCTTCTCTATATCGAACGGATTGACCATGCTGAAGCCGGCCGGCCGATCCACCAATGCCGGGGCAATATCGTCGAAGTATGAAAAACGGCTTAACAGCGCGATCACGACGATCGCATACAAAGGATAACTGAGCAGCCCCTGCACGCAGTCGGTCACCATGATCGTGATCTGTCCGCCCATACTGACGATGATGACGGCCAGGGACAGAAACGCAGCCATGATAAGGCCGAAGGTCGGAAAGGTCAAACCGATGATATTGACCTGCAACGGCAGATCGCAGAAGTAGATCAGGAACCGCGCGCTGACGGCGGGGAAGATGGCGTAGTTCATGATGCCGGAGATCGACTGCAGGATGGCGGCAAACACGCGAAACGGACGGTTATAGCGCATTTCGAGGAACTGCCCCATCGTCAAAGCGCGCGTTTCGCGAAAACGATACGTGCAGTATCCGGTCAGGAGCATGAAGATGCCCACACCCATACCAATCTGTTGCCAGAAGCTATAGGCGCTGCCGGAGTTATAGTAGGCCTCGAACATAGCCACAAGGCTGATCAGCCCCATGTTCGCTTCACCCGTCGCAACGGCCAGTACATACCTCCCCGCCACACGGCCCGCTGCCAGGAAATCGGAGACGCCCTTTACGTACTTCTGCGCTCGCGTGGCAATGTACACCACCACAACTAACGGAACCGCCACTATCAACCAGTCTATCCAATGCATTCGTTACGTCCTTTCATTAGCCACAAGAAGGCAAAGGGAAATCATTCACCACAAAGAACGCAGAGAGCACAAAGAAAGACATATGTAGAAATCCATTTTTGTGTTCCTTGCGTTTTTTCGTGGTGAATTGCCTCTCGATCTCTTTCTCCTGCCATCACGGATACCGAAACTCCTGAAAGGCTTTCAGCACAGCCTCGATATTCTCCAGAGGCGTATCGCCGCTGAATTCGCAGGTGTAGATCACCCCTCCATCCGGAGAGGAGAAGGTGTCATGGATCATCCCGATGTACTCTCGAATGTCCTCCGGCGTTCCGAACGGAACGCGCTGCTGACGGTCGATATCGGGCACAATGCACATCTTACGGTCGATGAGCTTCTTCAGTTCCGCCAGGTCCATGCAGTTGCATTGCGGGTTGATCACATCGAGTCCGATCTCGATGAGATCGGGAATGATCTCCAGGATCATGCCGTCGGAATGCATCCATGTCAGTGCCCCACCCTCATGCACCAGATCAAACATGCGTTTGTAGCGCGGTTTGAAGACCCGCCGCCAATACTCAGGGTTGATCAACAGCGAGATCTGCGTGCCCCAGTCGTCGGCGAAACCCACGACTTCAGCGCCCGCCTGCGTGGCCATGCGGATATTGGGCAGCAGGTGCTCTTCCAGCAGCTTATCGGCCAGCTTGCCGACTTCAGGTGCATCGTCGGCAACGTCATAGATCAGGTTCTCCACCCCGCGCAGGTACTGCATACGCTCATAAAGCTGTCCGCCTCCACCCCACCCGACGAAACCATCGGCTTTGTTCCGGTCCACGCTTTCGCGCATTTTTTGCTTCGCTTCCGGTGACTCGTCCACCGGCGGACATTTGTACGAAGCTAATGCCGACCAGTCTTCAAGCGGACTCTTTTTGACCTCGCCGGTAATGCCTTCCTGATAGTTGTGCCAGACGCAGCCCCACGCATCGGTCTCTTCCTTGAAGTAACTGCCGTCTTCGCGGTAGTGGGCCTCATCCCGCACGGGCATCTTCAGGCACGACTCCACATCGTAGAAGTCATTGGGGTACGCCTTCAGCAGGTCCATCAACTCCTGCCCATGCCGCAGAAAGGCCGCCGGCAGCGGCGATACGGTGAAGGGCACCGCGTCGGGCTGTTCAAACTTGATCGCTCTCAATACGCGTTCTCGTTCGGTCATTATTCCTCCATATTCATTGCCGCAAAAAGGCGCAAGAAGCCACAAAGATGAAACCAACAAGACAATTCTTCTATGCGTTCCATGTACCTCTAACCCCTCATTTCTTCGTTTCTGAAGAAGATTTTCACCACCCGCTACGCTGGAGGCACAGAGATCGGAGAAGAAGGGAAAGAGAGATGTCCCGAGAATCGAGGCGCGGGGTGCACCCCGCATCTCGATTCTCGGGACGTTGTCCTCTTGGAGGGGAAGAGCGGGTGCCGTCCCAAACGTTACCATCCTGATGCAACACTCTCCTCTCCTCCCTGGAGCAATGTTGCGGGAATTCTATGGGCCGGTATTCCGGCCCGACGGATTCCCACAACCTCTTCTCTCTTCTCCTCTGTGACTCTGTGACTCCGTGGTTCAATCTTCTTTGGCTGCGGCTACTCTATCCTCACCCCGTCATCCGCCAGATATTCCACGACCTCGCCATCTCGGATGTGCAGCACGCACCACTGCTCTCCGGTAACCCGCAGTTCCTTGTCGCCGATCTTGATCAGCGCATCCAGATTGACCGGTTTAACCGGCGGACGCATTGCCACGGCATTACTCGCGCCACCATCCGGCATCAGCCCCCACCCCGCCATGCCCTCGCGCGGCGCCAAGACCAGCACAACGTCATCCGGGCTCTGTGGATCGGAGAAGGTGCGATGATAGGCGTTACGACTGAACACCTCAACCTTCGACTCGCACCAGGGCGCAATCAGATCGGTTAAATCATCACGCGGATCCAGCGACGGCATCCAGTACAATTCCTTGTCCGCCGCCTTAACCACCGTAATCGCCTGCTCGATATTGCGGGTTGCCTCCGCCGTGGTCGGCGCAACCGGACAAATCACATCCAACCAAGTCGGCTCCCAACCGTCCGGGTCAATATGAACACCGGCAGCAGCCATCGCATCCTCGAAATCGGCAAAGCTCACCGGCTCAACGCCCACGGCTTCGCAGAAGCCGAGTTTCAGAGAAGAGTATTTGACGGGATCGACCGGATCAACGGGATGGGGGAGACTCTCATCGCGCGCAGCGCGATCATCCTGTAAATCCTGTTGATCCTGTCCAAGAGAACTATTCTCTATCAGCCCAAACTCCGGCGGCGGTCCCACAAACACAACCTTCACGCCCTGTTCGGCCGCAGCCATCACTGTTTCATAGACTCCTTTCGGCAAAGCGTGAGCATACGGAAGAATCACCACCTTATACGGCCGGTCGTTGATCATCAGCCGGTCGCCTTCGACATGTGCAGCTTCCAAGCCCTCGTTACTGATAAAATCGCCATGCAGCCCGGTATCGGTCAAAAGCAACGAGATGTTCTGGAAGAACGTGTACACCACGCGCGCGCCCCATTTCGGCAACGCCGCATAGCCTTCCCATCCATACCAGACAGCCACATCCGTATCTCCCAGCCGTTCGCCAATCAGGGCATCCAGACCGTCCTGCAGCGGCACATCGGCCTCAAAAGGCTCGGCAAAATCGGGCAAGCGCATGTTGACGTGATATTCAAGCGCATCGCTGTAGATATGCGCGAAGGTGTTCACATGGTACAACGTCTTCAGGCGATTGAAGAAGCGCATCGGCTCGATGTGCGGCTCGGTCGCCCAGTCGTTGTAGTAGGCGTCGCGCTGTTTGAGTTCCTTCTTGATGCTGTCGGCCAGCATCAACGGAAACACCAGGATCTTGCGCTCAAAGTTGATCCCGCCATCTGTCCATGCGCCGGTCAGCACCTTGCCCAACCGGAAGTGATCCATCACCCCGCAGGCCAGATCCAGCGGCAGCCCGGAAAAGGTCTGGTGGGTACCGCGGATGATATCGTCGCCCCAGAGTTTCTTCGCATGCTCATTATGTTCATACTGGCAATTGTAATTCATGTCCGAGAGCGCGCGGAAATAATCACAGCGTACCCGGACTGCTTCGGCTGTCCCGTCGCATTGGTCCAGGTAGATCAGCTTGTCGCGCAGATCATAGCCGTTGGTCTTTCGGAAGAGTTCCAGCAGTCCCTCGCCGGCCCGGAATTCCTTCAGCGAATCATGTCCCTTGCCGGGTTCGTCCCAGGTCACGCCGTCGAGCGGAATATCGGCGTACCTATCCAATATGGTCTTCTGCATCTCCAGGTATCTCGGATGCGCATGATCCATCAGGTTACTGATCGACACCATCACATAAACCCGGACCGGTCCCGTATAGGCCTCGTTGAGCCTGATATCCAGCGTCAGCCCGGCCCCCGAGTGTCCACCCGGCCGGCACCCCTGCCATTCACAGGTAAAGTCCCCCGATTCTATTCTCTCCCATCCATAAGCTTCTCCCTCCTGGATGTTGGACGTTGGGCGTTGGGCGTTGGATGTTCGATGTTGGATGTTCGGACCGCCCTCGCTACTCGCCACCCCGCCTGAAACGCTTTGCGCAGCAATGCGGGCAGGTCGCCACTCGCCACTTTCCGCATACAATGCGGAGATCTCCCTAAACTGCATAATCCTGCCGTTCACCGGTTTCGTCACGCCTGTCCGGATATGCCCTTTATGCGCCCGGGCATCGACCGGAATGATGCGCCCCAACGCAGCTTCGGGATACAGCTCGATCAGGTCGGATGCCCACCAGGTGGGATCGGTGTCCAGGAGCAGTTTCACGCCATGGCGATGGGCAATTTCGACAATCTTCCCGACCGCGTCGCGCACCCGTTCATCCATCACCGTCTGCTTCATGTGCCGTACAAAGAGGATATAGGCAAAGAAACCCGCCTCCGCGCACTGCTTCAGATACGGTTCCGCCAGCTCCGGATTCACCACCCACTCCGGCGACACATAACCACCCGCCATCTGCTTGTTCTCAATTCCCGTCGTCTCGTTCAGTTTGTTCTGCATTTAACTATCCCTCTTTCTGCTTGAGCCTATTCGCGGTTCTGTTCTTTTCTTTGGCTGCGATTAGCTCCTCAATCGTGGATTGTTTGAGTAAACGAGTCGAACAATTGATCTGATGTTTCATAATGTATTGCAACACAAGGTGTTCAGAGTTCAGCGTTCAGAGTTCAGTGCGGCAGGCAAAGTGGCAGTGAAGTCGACTTTCGTCTCAATTCTGCCGCCTTTCTGCCTCGCATTCCTGAACTCTGAACCACTGAACACT
>CAYFPQ010000059.1:0-20073 GCA_964345005.1 uncultured Victivallales bacterium
CAGGTGGCTCAATTCAGATGAGCAAGGGCGGCTCAATTCCGGTGAGCGCTATAGGCTTGATGCCGTATCCGGTCTGCTTGCCTTTCGCTTCTCCTGTATCGCTTGGTATCAATCCGATGGCTTCCATCTTCTCCGCCCATTCCCGGTTGTAGTATCCCTTCCGGGATGGGCTGCCGTGCTGCGCCTGCCACAGATGCACCATGCCGCGTACAATCAGCGCGGTAACTTCACGATTGGTATTCTCTTTCAGGTTTCGGAATTTCAAACAGATCTCCGGCATTGCCTGTGTGCCCTTCTCCCAGCCTGCCGGATTGAACAGCCCCTCCAACCCCTTGCCTTGCCGGTCGAAGCGCAGCATGCAATCGGGCAGAGTGTCCGCAAAGAGCTTGTGGTTGAAGTAGTCGAAGATGTGCTGGTAGGCATCGAATTGGGCCTGTGTTGGTTTCATGGGGCAATGTTGATTGGTTGTGCGCCTGCCGGTTTGGGGCGTACGACCCCAAAATGGCCACTCCTTGGAATCGATTTCTCCTGCGGCATTCGCCCACGGGTCGCCGGGAAGCAGTGCACTGTGGTTGTCGGAACACAAATCAACATGTCGTTGTTAATGAATGACCACAACACAATGCCACCGGTTCCCCGCAAGCTCATGCCTTAACCTGTTTGGTGGTTACCTCTTCTGTTTTCCTTCTTCTAATGGGAGAGGCATCGGACAGCGCCTTTCCCCGTCAAGTCGCTCAAAAGCCCTTCTCGCGAGAATACGTCAAGCCTTGATTGCGACTTTTGATGTTATGGGTCTTGTATCGGATAAGCCGATGACTTGGCAAGGAGAAAATGATTCTTTCTCAGATAGCGTGTATATTCACCGCGATGAAGAAGACAGGAAAGACAGAAGCGCGGTTCAGCGCGAAGGCGGTAGGAGCACGACTCAGGGCCGTGCGCACGGAGCGCGGCTATACTCAGAGTGGGCTTGCAGAGAGAGTGGGCATCCCTCAGAACGTGCTCTCAGAGTATGAGTCAGGGAGACACCGAATTAGTTCCGATCTGCTCGGGCAGCTTGCTGTAGAGTTGAGCGTGACAACGGATGAGCTGATGGGCTTGAAGAAGCGCATGGGGCGGCATGCAGAGCCGCCGGGGCTCAAAGCACTCAAGCGCATGGAGAAGCTGCGGACCCTGCCTCCTGACGATCAGGAACGAATCCTCAAGAGCGTTGACCTGATGATCGACGGGGCGAAGGTCCCGAAGAAGAAGCGCCGCTCCAAATCCTCCTGAATACCGGGGACCAAACGGGGACCAAACCTGCATCCAGGTTGCACTTCGCATCCGGGAGCGATGCGAAGGCGGAAAGGATTCTGGTCGGGGCGGGGAGATTCGAACTCCCGACCTCTTGCTCCCGAAGCAAGCGCGCTACCAGGCTGCGCTACACCCCGCCATGCGGGCTCTCGAAGCGTGGCGGGAGCGACGGGACTCGAACCCGCAACAACCAGATCGACAGTCTGGGACTCTAACCAAATTGAGCTACGCCCCCTCCGAAAAAGGAGCCCGTATAATAGTCAGGCGTAAACCTATGGCAACAAAAAAAGGATGCCAATTCCCAAGTAAAGCAAGTCGCCAACAGTGAACCTTCGGGTCCTTCTCCCTCTGCCAATCTGCCGCAGCAGTAGTCCCCCTGCCCCACCGCCGCTGGACTTCCACGACGACCGATCCCTGCAGCCGGGACGCGGCGTTACCGTAAGTTTCTAGCGCACCATCCGCAGAGGGAGCAACGCTCTGCTTGAAACTGACGCCCGGGAAGGTTAGTCTCCCGCCCATGAACGATACATTGGATAGGATTACGTCTGGTGACGCCAGAGTTGCGGTTATTGGGCTTGGGTACGTAGGATTGCCGCTGGCCGTTGAGTTTGGGCGAAGATTCGATACCGTCGGCTTCGACGTCAAGGCAGGCCGGATCGCAGACCTCGAGAACGGCGTCGACCACACGCTTGAGACAACGTCCGAGGAGTTGGCCGCATCCACTGCGTTGAGCTATACCTCCAATCCCGAAGATCTGGCTGGTTGCGATTTCTACATCGTGACCGTGCCCACCCCGATCGACGACGGCAAGCAGCCGGACCTTACGCCCCTCGTTGCCGCCTCTACGACCGTAGGCCGCGTCTTGAGCAAGGGCGCCATTGTCATCTACGAGAGTACGGTCTATCCTGGGTGCACCGAAGAGGTATGCGTGCCGATTCTCGAGCATGAGAGCGGACTCGAGTTCAATACGGACTTCTACTGTGGCTACAGCCCAGAGCGGATCAATCCGGGCGACAAGGAACACCGGCTCACGACGATTCTCAAGGTCACCTCCGGCTCCGACGAGGCCACAGCGAAGGCGGTGGATGCCCTCTATTCCTCCATTATCGAGGCGGGAACGCACCTGGCGCCCACGATCAAGGTTGCCGAAGCAGCCAAGGTGATTGAGAACTCACAGCGTGACATCAACATCGCCTTCGTGAACGAGTTGGCCATCATTTTCGATCGCCTTGGCGTCGATACACTCGACGTACTTGAAGCAGCCGGCACAAAGTGGAACTTTCTTCCGTTCCGGCCTGGCCTTGTCGGCGGGCACTGCATCGGCGTGGATCCTTACTACTTGGCCCACAAGGCGCAAGCCGAAGGCTACAACCCGGAGATCATTCTTGCGGGGCGGCGCCTCAACGACAACATGGGACGGTACGCGGCTTCGCGCATCATTAAGCTTCTGATCCAGCAAGGCCACCGCGTTCTGGACTCACGGGCTCTGGTGCTTGGCATCACGTTCAAGGAGAATTGCCCGGACATCCGTAACTCGCGCGTGATTGACGTCGTAGATGAGCTAACCGATTTCGGTGTCCAGGTGGATGTCTACGATCCGTGGGCAAGCCCGGAGGAAGTGGAAGCAGAATACGAAATCGCTCTGATCGACGAACCTTCACCCGAACAGATGGCGCAGTATGATGCTGTCGTTCTTGCGGTCGGACACGAGCGCTTCCGTTCGCTCGACGTGACAAAGTTCTCCAAGGAAGATTCAGTGGTCTTCGACATGAAGGCGTTCTTCGATCGCGAATCGGTAGACGAGAGGCTCTAGTTTGATGTCAGCAGCGGTCGTGCTTCTTTCCGGCGGCATCGATTCCTCAACGCTGCTGCACTATGTCCGCCGGGAGCTCAACACCGACACCATCTACGCGCTCTCCTTCCGCTATGGTCAGCGTCATTCCCGGGAGCTGGACTCCGCCGCCGCGCAGGCCGCCATGGTCGGAGTGCAGGAGCACCGAATCCTCGACATCTCGGGTTTTGGCGACCTCACAGCCAAGGGCAGCGTCCTGACCAACCGGGAGGTGGACGTCCCCGACCTGGAAGCCATACCCGAATCCGAACGAGAGCAGCCCCCAACCTATGTGCCGAACCGTAACATGGTACTGCTCTCTCTGGCCGCAGCCTATGCCGAAGCGAACCACATCACGGATGTTTTTTACGGCGCACAGGCCCAGGACGAGTACGGCTACTGGGACTGTACCACCGATTTTCTTGAGCGCATCAACAGGCTGCTTGCCCTGAACCGAAAGCAGCCCGTCACGATCCACGCCCCTTTTGTAGAGAAAAGAAAAGGTGACGTCTTGAGAATTGGTCTCGACTTAGGCGTTAACTACTTGCATACATGGACCTGCTATCGTGGAGGCGAACACCCCTGCGGAAGCTGTCCGAGCTGTGTTGAGAGGGGGGCCGCTTTCGCGGAAACAGGACAGAAGGATCCACTGCTTAGTGTCGCACTGAATCGCGCATGATCGTTGCGTAACGGGGAGAATGTGATATGCCGGAAGTTGACGACCTCTGCAAACTCCTTGTCGACGAGGGCGGGAGCGACCTGCACCTTTCTGCCGGGCGGCCAGCCATTCTCCGCTGCGATGGCGACATCAAGCGGACCGAAACGCGCGTCCTCACCGACGCCGATATCCAGCGGATCCTCACAGAGATCATGCCGGAGCGAAACCGAAACGAGTTCCGCAAGAACAACGACACCGATTTCGCTTACGAGATTCCCAATTTCGTCCGCCTGCGCGTCAATGCGCGCCGCGACCGCTACGGCGTGGGAGGTACGTTGCGCGTTATCCCATCCAAGGTGATTACAGCCGACCAGCTAAACCTGCCCAAAGGCATTCGTGATCTCTGCTACCTATCCAAGGGCCTGGTCGTGGTGACTGGCCCGACCGGCAGCGGCAAGAGCACGACGCTCGCGGCCCTGATCGACTTGATCAACGCGACCCGAACGGATCACATTATCACCATTGAAGACCCCATCGAGTTCGTGCACTTGGACCAGAAATGTCTCATTACCCAACGGGAGGTCTATACGCACACGAGCAGCTTTGCGGGGGCGCTACGGGCTGCGTTACGACAGGACCCCGATATTGTACTCGTCGGTGAAATGCGAGATATGGAAACGGTCGAGATTGCCATCGAGACCGCCGAGACCGGCCACCTTGTCTTCGGAACGCTCCACACCAACACGGCCATAAGTACAGTCAGCAGGATCATCGACACCTTCCCGGCCAACCGTCAATCGCAGATCCGCTCCATGCTGGCCTCTTCCCTGAAGGCTGCCGTATGCCAGACCCTCTGCAGGCGTAAAGGAGGGGGACGCGTTGCCGCACTCGAAATCCTTCTTGTCGACGGCGGCATCGCTGCACTCATTCGTGACGGCAAGACCCACCAGGTTGAGTCGGCCATGCAGGTTGGCGCCGGCAAGGGAATGATGCTCATGAACGAAGCTCTGACGAAGCTTGTACAAGAGGACCTCGTCGAGCCAGACGAAGCGTATATCAAGAGCATCGACAAGGACGACCTCGTCAACCGACTACGCCGCCTGGACCTCCCGCTTCCTTCAGCGCTCAGCAAGGACTGAAGCGGAAACATATTGACGCCTTTCCGGGCCGGGCAATCTCAGAAAAAACCGTCATAGCAGTGAAAATAGGGCTTGTGCCCTGCGAAATTCCCGCCATAATCGGACCCAAGGTAGGCAACGATCTGCCCCATAAGGCTGTCAGGTGACCGAGAGGTCGTAAATCAATAAGAGGAGGGTTCCAATGACGAAGAGTCAAACACTTGCATGCCTCGCCGAGAAGACCGGACTGACCAAGGTCCAGTGCGGACAGTTCATCGACGAGCTGGCCTCTCTGGCTTACACCGAGGCCAGGAATGGATTCACTATCCCCGGGCTCGGCAAACTCGTGCTTGTCAACCGCAAGGCACGTATGGGCCGCAACCCGGCCACGGGCGAGCAGATTCACATTCCGGCCAAGACGGTCGTGAAGTTCCGCATCGCCAAGGTGTGCAAAGAGTCGGTTCTTTCCGCTTAAGACACCCCTTGAAATCTGAAAGAGGCCGTGCGATCGATAAGGTCGTACGGCCTTTTTCTTTTCATCCGTGACAGTGCACGGAGGATCGTGAGATACTTGCTTTTTGGCCTGTTTCCATCGTTATGCGGAGTACATCCAACATATCACTGACGCTGCTGATCCTGCTGCTTCTGTTGCAGGCCGAACCTGCTATTGCCCTCTCCGACCTTGGATCCGGAGACAATGAGCTTACCGCGCGTATAGCCGAACGTTTCGCGGAACGTATCCCCATGTACCACCTGATGCGTCGGCCCATGGACGATGCGATCAGCGCCAGGGCGTGGACCAATCTATTCACGTCGCTCGACTTCGACCACATGTACTTCATGGAGTCAGATATCGAGCGTTTCGCCGACTCGCGAACCACGCTGGACGATGCCATCGCAGACGGCGATCTCTCTTTTGCAGAAGAGGTCTTTGACCTGTTCAAGCAGCGTGTTCAAGAGCGAAATGACTACACGGACCAGCTCCTTGATGCCGGCTTCGACCTGACGAAGCAGGAGACCTATCGCTGGAACAGGCGCGAGGCCAGCTGGCCTGCCACCATCGAGGAATGTAACGAACTCTGGCGGCTAAGGATTAAGAACGAGTACGTCCGGCAAATTGTTGCCAAGCAGATTGCAGCAGAAACCCCCGAGGAGGATGCCGCCACCGACCCTATCATCATTGACACCAACGGCGTGAAATCCGCCACGGACAGCGATTCGGCAGTCACCAACGAGGCGGATACGGTGGAGCAGGCAGATCTGTCCCCTGAGGCGTTCATCCGCAAACGCTACAAGCAGATGCTGACCATGCTCGCGGACAGCGACGGCAAATGGCTTATCGAGAGGTATCTGACCGCTTTTGCTCACGCCTATGATCCGCACTCCGGATACATGACCGCCAGCAGCGTGGAGGACTTCGATATCGAGATGAAGTTGTCGCTGACCGGGATCGGCGCTCTCCTTCGCTCCGAGGAGGGGGCTGCCAAGGTGGTCCGCCTCATCCCGGGTGGTCCAGCCGACATGGATGAACGGGACATCCGGCTCCGACCGGGAGACAGGATCATTGCCGTCGGCCAGGACCGGGAGCCTATCATCGATGTCCTCCACTGGCCGCTGCACCGCGTCGTTGGACTGATCCGTGGCCCCAAGAGTACCCGCGTTGTGCTGACCGTTATACCCGCCTCCGATCCCAGCGGTTCCACCACCAAGCAGGTGGACCTTGTCCGAGACGAGGTTAAGCTCGAGGAGCAGGCGGCTGAATCCAGTGTGCGCAAGATCATTGACTCCAACGGTCACGAGCGCACGTTCGGCGTGATTCGGCTACCGGCTTTCTACGCCAGTATGGGCATTGACAACCCGCGACACCCGGAGTACCGCAGTGCAGCCAAAGACGTTCAGGTCATTCTGCGGGATCTCCAAACCAACGGCGTCGAGGGCGTCATCCTCGATCTACGGAACAATGGCGGCGGCTCCCTCTTGGAGGCCATTCGCATGTCCGGCCTCTTTATACGAAGCGGCCCCACGGTCCAAGTGCGGGATCGCCACAGCATAAAGGTTTTACCGGATCGCAATCCGAGCCTCGCCTATGCAGGCCCCCTGGTTGTCCTGGTAAACCGCCTGAGCGCCTCGGCGGCCGAGATTGTTGCCGGCGCCCTCCAAGACTATGGGCGTGCCTTGGTTGTGGGAGGAAAGAAGACCCACGGCAAGGGCACCGTCCAGACCATCGTCAAACTGGGAGGTGACACACAGCTGGGTTCCCTGCGTGTGACAACCGCAAGCTACTACCGTATTTCCGGCTCATCCACCCAGCTACGCGGTGTGACACCGGACATCATCATACCCAGCCCTTTCGACTATATGAGACTGGGTGAAGACGCCATGCCGAACCCGATTCCCTGGTCTGCCGTTATGCCCGCCCGCTACCTGCCCGTTGCAGACCTCGACGGCATCAAACCACAATTGCGGGCCGCCTCCGAAGCCCGCCGCAATGCCAGCGGCCGTTTCGAGGCCTACCAACAGTTGCTCGATCGTATCGAAGCCATCAACGATGCCGAGGAACTGCCATTGGACCTCGAGGGGCGAATGGCCCTTGCCCGTTCAGAGCAAGACTTGGCCGAGCTCCAGGAGTCGTTGATCCCCGAGTCTCGCGATGGCAATGGCGATAAGAAGCAGCATGCCGACCTGGTTCTCGAAGAAACTCTCCAGATTCTGGCCGATTTCGCGGGCACCAAGCATGCCACCGCGGCTCTGCGCAAGCAGCAGGGTCTACAGGAGCGCAACCCCTTGATGCGGATGTTCGACCAGTTACGGCAGACGCCATGACCCACACCTTCTGGAAGATGCATGGGGCCGGAAACGACTTCATCCTCTTCGACGATCGGGCTGGCCGTATACCCGCCGACAGACTTCCCTGGCTGCGGAGCATCGCCGCCCGCCGAACCGGCATCGGTTGTGAAGGCGTTATTCTTCTTCAACCGGCGAGTGACGCCGATCTCCGCATGCGCTTCTTCAATCCGGACGGCCATCCTGCAGAGATGTGCGGCAATGGGTCGCGCTGCGCCGCTCGGCTTGCCTTCGACCTTGGCATCGCGAGTGCTTCGATGACGATCGCTACAGATGCCGGGATCATCCGTGCCACGGTCGAGAAGGAAACGGTCGAGCTTGCGCTCCCGGACCCAACCGACATCGAGCCCTACTTCGACCTTGAGGTGGCCGGCCACCCCATTTCACTTGGGGCGGCGAACACCGGCGTCCCCCACGCCATGTTGGAGGTGGAGGAGGTGAAGGAGGCGCCCATCACGACGCTGGGACCAACCATTCGTCATCACGCCCGGTTTGCGCCGGCGGGGACGAATGTCAACTTCGTGCAGCGCATCGACGAATCGCACCTCGCGATCCGTACGTACGAGCGTGGAGTTGAGGCCGAAACAGGCGCCTGCGGAACGGGCGCCGCAGCAACGGCTGCTGTCATGGCTCTGCGAGGCCGGGCAGCATCCCCTGTCACGGTTATCACGCCATCGGGCTACGAGCTGCGCATTGCTTTCGATACACATGACGACGCGGTTGACAAACTGACACTCGCCGGTCCGGCAGCCTACGTCTTCAAGGGAAGCGTTGAACTCCCCCAATAACAAAAGGACGCTCCGTAAGGAACGCCCTTCCGTTCAATTTCATGACGCGGACCTGCGTCCGCATCCATTCTGTCTACCAGCGGTTCTGTCCACCGAAACCGCCACCGCCACCGCCGCCGCGACGTCCACCGTCGTTGCGAGGGCGTGGCTGCGACTCGTTCACACGCAGCGGACGTCCCTGGAAGTCGGAACCATTAATGGCCTCGATAGCCTGGTCGGCTTCAGCGCGCTCAGGCATCTCGACGAACCCAAATCCCTTCGAGCGACCGGTCATGCGGTCCATGATTACGCGGGCCGATGTGACCGTACCGTAGTTAGCGAACAATTCCTGCAGGTCATTGTCCGTCGCCGCGTAGGGCAGGTTACCAACGTAGATATCCATCTATCCATCCTCACTCGTGTCATGATCTATACCTTTCCCATTCCTCTCCCATGACACAAGGCGAAGTCCGGTGCCGACTATCTCTACTCAAGTCGCCGACGGAAAGCATGCATTATTCGGGATAACCCTGTAAACGGCTTTTTTCTAGAAAAAAGAGGGCAGGCCGACGGAGAGAAGTAGGATGCAGCGGGCAACACAAAGCGAGACTCAGGAGCCCTCGGGAACGAGAGCCCTCACGTACTCCAGCTTTGCTTTCAGACGATAGCACAGCCGCAATTCCTTCGTGATCGGGTTGTACTGAACCGGATTGACCACTAGACGCACCAGCTTGTTGGTACCCACCCACGCCTCCTGGACACGAACCACGTGAGAAGGAAAGAGGGCGTTCTGCCCGTAAATCTCGGGGGCACGATAACGCTCAATGACCGGCTCCGAATCCTCACGGTCCTCCTCGGTCTCCCTACGGGCACGGATGGCAGCCACATCGACGCCTTGCGTCGCCGAGGCGAATGCTGCGTCTGTGACAGTGGGCATCAGGTTGTAACCTGCTCTACCGGGCAATACCCACGCGAGCCCACCTATGTCGGGCGATCCTGGCTGCCGCCTTGCCCCACCCCCGCGGACACGTACAATCATGCCGTCGGCTGTCTTGTACATTTCCGCGGCAGGATCCTGCAGGGAAATGTGAAAAATGCCCTTCTCGCGCTCCTCCGTCAGGGACACGTGGCTACGCCGCTTGCCCCGCCCCTCACCGGCATCGAGAGCCCGGCCCTCATATTCATCAAGTTCCGAGGGCTCGGGGGCAACCAAAACCGCTTGCGCAGGCACACCGGGTTGCAGGGCATCGCGAGCGTCGGTGTCGCCAGCCGGCGCATCTGTTTGTTCGCGCCGACAGCTCGCAAGCAGAACCGCCACCGCGATAGAGCAACCGATCACGCCCACAACTTTCCGAATTCCCATCATGCTGTTCTCCACAATCCCTCGACCATGTACGTCACAAGAGTAGGTCAACGCCCCTGCTCACTCAAGGCGAAATAGGGGTACACGGCTCGCCACCCATCACCCCCTCCAGTGCCGCCCCGGCCCTGCCGTTACACGCAGCACCTCGTCAATGCTCGTTTCGCCAGCCAAGACACGTAGCCATCCACACTGGCGGAGCGTTAGCAGCCCGGACTCAACCGCACACTCCATCAGTCGGCCGCTAGGAGCGCGCTCCACGATGAGTCCACGCAATCTGTCGTTCATCACGACCATCTCGAAGAGACCGATCCGCCCATGGTAGCCCGTGAAACGACAGTCAGGACAACCGGTGCCCTTGTAGACATCTGTTTCCCGCACCTTCTCGCCAACGGAGCGCACCATCTGCTCTATCAGCGCCTGTTCCACCGTCACCGCCTCGCGACAGGATGGACACACCCGTCTCACGAGCTGCTGAGCAATAACCCCTTCTACGCTCGATGCCACCAGGTAAGGGGGCACACCCATCTCGATCAACCGCGTTGCCGCACTCGCCGAGTCGTTGGTATGCAGCGTACTGAACACCAAGTGGCCAGTCATGGCGGCACTTGTCGCGATGCGGGCGGTCTCCTCGTCGCGGATCTCGCCGATCAAGACGACATCCGGATCGTGCCGCAAGACCGACCTGAGGCCTGATGCGAACGAGAAGTCGATATCGGTATTGACCTGCAGTTGCGTCACGCCCGGCATCCGGTACTCCACCGGATCCTCTATCGTTATGATCTTACGCTCATCGGTATTGATCCGCGCCAGGCTCGCATAGAGACTCGTGGTCTTGCCGCTGCCGGTCGCACCTGTATAGAGAATGATGCCGTGGGGCGAGGTAATGAGGTCTTCGATCATTTCCAGTTGTTCGCGGCCGTAACCCAGTTGATCCAGCTCCAGGAACGAGGATTCGCGATTCAGTATCCGCATGTTCGCCGCCTCACCATGCTCCGAGGGCAACACAGAAACGCGAATATCCAACTCGTGGCCATCTGCATCGAAAGCGAACCGCCCATCCTGCGGCAACCGCTTCTCGGCTATGTTGAGCTGTGCCATTACCTTGATACTCGACACAATCGCGCGTGCAAATCCCTCTGCGCCCTGGGGCAAAGGTACGGAAGCCATGACGCCGTCAATCCGGTAGCGCAGACGGAGCCCGGTATCAGTCGGCTCAAAATGGATATCGGTTGCCTCCGACGCCACAGCGTCCTTGATGATGGCATTCACGAAGGCCGTGATGTCGCGCGACTCGTGATCGCCTCGAACGCGCCCGGCGCCCCCCTCACCCCCAGCATCAAGTCCCGCAAGCGCTTCGATTCCAACCCCATAGTAGTGTTTGATACACTCAGTGATCTCGTGCGAGTGACACAGAACCCAGCGAATCGAATGCCCAAGAACAACACGCAGCTCTTCCTCTCGTCCAATCTCGGCAACTGAATCGGTTGCCAACGTTACCGCTCCGCCATAGAGCCGCACCGGCACGACACGGTAGTTCGCGATGATGCGGACCGAAACGACATTGACAGCCTGCTCCTCCAGTTCCACACGAGCCATCGAAACAACGGGAATACCAGTTGCCTCGGCGAGGAGTTCCAGTACGGTGGATTCATCCACCAAACCATCGCGAACAAGCAAACGATCAAACGGCTCCTTCAGCCACCGCGCCCGGTGCTGAGCCTGCTCGACTCTCTCGGCATCGAGTACGTCGCCCGCAACCAGCTTCTCGCCGATGCGCCGCGCAATCGTGGCTTCGCCGGGCAGCCGCCCTCCGCCCACTACGCCGATATAGTCATCCACCTTCATGAACCATTTCTCGGTATTCGACTGACTACCCCCACCCTCAACGGAAGCTCGGAGTCCTGGCCCACAGCCAGAACGACCCGCTCGGCCAAGATGCTCACTACACGCCAGCCCAATAAGGCTTCCCCCACTTTCAAGGTGTGCAACGCGCCACCCTCCACCTCTCCCACGAGTGCCACGCATGAACCGTCTGTCCGGGAGACCATTCCCTGGTACATAACCCCGACCCACTGCGGCTTTCGCGTTTTCTTGGGCGTGGACGCAGGCTTCGGCTTCGGGGGCTCCGGCCTCACTTCCTCCTCATCTCTCTGCTCCATGCGGGCTGCCTCGCGCTCACGTTTCCGGCTTGCTTCGAGGTCCAGCCACGCTACAAGAAACGCCGACGTGAAAGGATCCTGGATCTGATCGGACGGTACACGCTCCCTGTCGTATCGCGCGGCCGACCCGACCGCGGGTACGCGTTTCACATGATGCCCTGACATCTCGAGCGCGGAGTCTTGGCGCGATCCCTGACGCAGAAGCATGACAAGCGCTATACACAGGACCAACAGCGCAGAGAGAAAGACCGCGCGCGCGTTGATCTTCATGACCCATCTCCACAGCAACTCAACCATCGTACCTGGCCTCCCTGCGTTGCTGTGCCAACCTTGTCCGTCGACCACGTTCCGCGCGAGGCCTACGTGCGCCAGGCGCATCCTCGCGGCCATTCTGAATGGGCTCAACCATACCGTTTCGTTCCAGGAAGAGGAAAGCCCCTGCAACGATCTCTGCCTCAAGCATGCGCGCACCGTGTGTATCCAGCCGCTCCACACGTAGTTTACGTACCGCGTAAAATCTCCCTTCCTGCGACAGCAAGTCCAGGAAGCGAACCAAATCACTGAACGAGCAGCGCGCCACGATCCTTGTAGGAAATTCGATGGCCATCTCGGCTGTAGCACTGTCGATCACAAGGGCCGCAGGTCTTCCCGATTCGATGCGCGTTACCCTGGGCAGCTTCGCGTCGATTGCCCGCCGGATCAGTAGCATCGTCGCAGCCAGATGCCAGAGTCTCACTTCGGCGCGTTCTTCGGTGCCAATCGTTTCCGAAACACCAAGATCCTCCGGCAGTTCCACCCCTGCAACGGCAGCATCTTCCAGCAGCTCTTCACGTGCCTCAAACAACGCCACCTTGAAATCAATGCGACCATCCTCATAGGTAGGCAGCGATTCACGGATATCCTTGTGATCATGAAAGGTGTCGACGCGCTCGCGCAGGTGCTTCCATTCGTCCACCAGTTGGCGATTGCGGGCCGTCGCTGCAGTCAGACGCTCGGACAGCCCCCCATCCTCCATCCGTATCAGGAAAGCGGCCAACTCCTCCTCCACATTCAGGACCTCGTCACCGCATGCCGCGATCTCGTCCTGCAGGGGATGGAGCACGAACGTCCACAGTGCACCGACGATGATCAGACAGAGCACGAATATCAGCACAACCTGCGCCCGCAACGTCCCGACATCATAGTGCATCACCTGACTCATGGCGCCTCCAGTGCCATCTCAATCACGAAGAGACTGCAACCTGTATCGGCCCATCGCTCATCCCGTTCAGGGTTGGCCCGCAGCCGCTCATCGCCCAACAGGTCGGCATCCATGACGCCATCGAGCTCGTGCAAGCGCTCAATCATCTCGCCTACCGTGGAAAAGTCGTCAACAGGCGTATAGCCCTCGATAATGACGTTCACGACTCCTGCTCGATCACCCAAATCCAACATGCCATCGCCGCTTTGCATGTCATCGACAGGCGAGATGTCGAAGTAGGCATCGGCGTCAGCAAGGAGACTCAGCCAATCATCAGGGTGTTTGGCTTTCGAGACCGATTGCAGCGCCAGACGGAGGACGTCGGCATTCTCCACAGCCGTACGGAACGGGGCGATGCGCATCGCCAACTGCTCGTTCAAACCCTCGGTCACACCCAGCTTCCGGTCCAGCGCATGGAGCCCGGCCAGCTCAACCTGCCGGAGGCGCAGATATTCCCGGTTCCACTTCAGCTGAAGCAATGCCCCACCGATCATTACCGTCACCACACCGATCGCCGCCAGTGCACTTAAAATCCAATACCGCTTCTGCCAGCGCAGAATCCGGGATTCGCGCAGCGCACGTGGCAGGAGACTGATGCCCGCCCCACCCCGCCGCAGCCCACAGGCTGCCAACCCTATGGCACGCCCATACCGTTCGACTTCGTCCATTAACGGCTTCCGTATCCACTGTGACAGCGAATGTGCTTGGAGGCCCGTCGCCGCGCCTACTCTATCTACAACACCTTCAGCCAGAGCGCCGCCCCCGCTCAGGACAATGCGCTTCACGGCAAAGGACGGGGTTGAGAAAGCGGCATGAAAAGACTCCAGGCACGCCGCGAGCTCTTCAGGGAGCGAGCTCTGCCCCCCCGCCTCACCGACCGGCTCATTGGCAAGACATCGAGAAAACAGCACCTTGCTGCCGCGCCCCACAACTACCTCGACACCGGCATGACCCACGTCAACGCACATCGTGGTTCCCGCGACCCCCTTGCGCCCAAGCTCATACACCGCCCGATAGAGCGCCATCGACCCGGGAACGATGTCCCCCACATCCTCTTCGCCCAGATCCGATAAAACCGAGACCGCGCGACCCACCGCATCGGCGCGCGCCATAGCCAACAACAAATAGCGGTGCCCCGCGCTGCGAAACACAACGTGATCAGCCGCTGTATCTTCCTCAGTCAGACCTTCTACGCGCTCCCGCTCGGCCGCTACGACATCCGCGACCGACTGGGCACCTCCCTCGGGCACCTCAACCGCGTTCAGCATCATGTTCTTGCCCGAGACACCAACCACGCAAGGAACATCGGCGTGTCCCTTGTCGCTCATGAAGGCCGCCAGTATCCGGCGGCGTTCGGAGAGATCCTGCGGAAGGTGTACCCAGTCGAACTCACGCACGATAAGCTGGCCGGCAATGCGCATGACGCGCACCACCTTCGCGGAGTGCGAGCCTAAATCCAGACCAACCATCTCCCTGTGAATCATGGGTTCTATTCCCCGGACACCACACCTTGGACCAGCGATTCGCCGCGCTCTGAGATCACCGTCGCCGTGACGAAGATAATCAGGTTGCGCCGTTGCTCAACCGTATCCTTACGTCGGAAGAGCTGACCAATGATTGGCAGGTGTCCCAGAACAGGAATGCGGTGTTCCTGATCCGTCGAGACCACCTCGATCAACCCCCCCATCACCACAGTCTCGCCGCTCTGCACAACCACCTTCGTCTGCACTTCGCGGCGCGAGATCGTCGGCAATTTCACCTCCACCTGCTGCAGGTTGTTGGAGGCATCGTTGGAATCCGTGTAGTAGTTGAACTCATCCAATTGGCTGATGGTCGGTGTTAACAGCAGACTGACGCTCGAACCGTCAGCGCCCACACTGGGCACAGCCACCAGCGTGATACCCAACTCGGCCAGAACAGGCGCGCCCTTCGGCATCAACGCCGTCACGCTGTATTTGCGGCCATTGTCGTCCAGCAGGCTGAAGGCCTGTGCCTGGAATTCCTCGTAGTAGAGCAGATCCTGGCCGTGACGCAGTTTGGCCGGATTGTTGTTCACCGTAGTCACCCGCGGGACCGAAAGCGTGCGCCCCTTCCCCGACACTTCCAAAGCATGCAATACGGCGGTGAACATGGGCTGGGTCAGTATGCCCTGGTAGGTCAGGTTCAGACCATGGGCTTCGAGCGACTGCTCTCCCATTGCTGTGTTGATCACGCGCTCAGGCGAGGAGAACGCCAGGCCGCCCGCGCCGGCACCGGCCAGCTCGGCCGCCACCTGGTTATCGGGCACCCCTCCAACGCTCACCTGTTTCCGGGACATCGTCCACGGTTCGTCGAGGACCCAGTCGATTCCGATTTCCTGCAGGTCATCGACCGACGCTTCAATGAATCTTGCCTCGATCAGCACCTGCGGCGGGCTGACATCCACCGCCGCGATGATCTCCTCCACCAGTTCCAAGTTGCCGAGCGTATTCCGAACGAAGAGCGTATGCGTATTCTTGTCGAGTAGAAGCTGGGCTCCTTCAACCTTCGGCACAAAAGTATCCACGAGCCGTTCAATATACGTCGTCTGTGCCGGAAGCTCCGTGGCCATGAAGGAGAGGTCGTTGCGGTTGATCGGGTTCGGTCCGGACTGATCCTGTGCGTCCGCCTTCCAGTCCGTAGTGTGGAATTGAACCCCTTTGTGGAGCTTGTAGATACGGGTTTCAAGAGGCCCGGTCTGTTTTGCAGCCGCGGGAGTCGCCCAAATAAGGTTCTCTCCTACATAGAACTGGATGCCGAAGTTCCGGGAAATGTAATCCAGCAGCTCACTAAGCGGCACCTCGTCAAGCTGCATATCGAGCTTCTTGCCGCCTCCCAGGTCACGGTCGGCGACTATGTTGACATTGTCGTCCTTCCCCAATACACCGATGACCGCGGACAGGTCCGCGTCGGTCAGGTGGATCGACACCTTGCGATCGAGTACCCCGCGCATCGGCCCGTCCGGACTCACATGGCTGCGCAATGAACGCCGCTCGTACCGTACCGCACCGTAGGTTGACGGAAGTGCCTCTTTGAGGACCGCCTCCACGCCCATCGCATCGGTGGCGGCCTTGCGGTCGATGGTGCCCTGACGCGCCTGCTCATCACGGAGTGCCGCCAGGATACGCGTGCGCAGGTCGAGTGCCTCGGGCGAAGGGGTTCCCCCCTGCATGGCGTCGATCCAGGCGACCAGGGCTCCGCTGAACTGTCCCTGTTCGTATAGGTCGACAACCGGTTCGAGCGTCATCTCGATCTGCTCTTCGAGTAGCGCAGGGACCTCAACTGCGGGCTCCAAGTGGCGACAGCCCACTCCCGGCATCATCAGAATCACGCCACACAGCCCCAAGGACAGTAGTAGTTGTTTCTTCATGGGTCACTAGCTCCGGATAGAAGATTTGGTTACCGGCACGTAGGTACGATTGTCACGATAGGCTCTCGTTGCCACCTTGACAACGTTGAATTGGCCTGCTTACTATCGACCTATGAGAACTCCCCATCGACCCTCAATACGTCGTTTCTTGCTCACTCTTGCTCTAATGGCCCTTGGTTCGGGCACGCCGGCGATAGCCGGGAATATGGCTGGACCGGGAGAGAGCCTTGCCGTCCTCGAAGAAGCCGAGGGATGGTCTCTGTTGCTAGCATATGAGCATTCTGACCGCGAAGTCAACTTCAACAGCCGCGTCAGCGCCATCGAACTGAGTCGCTTGACCGCCAACATTGGCGTCGATGTACTCCCGTTTCTTTCGCTGAGTGCAACAGCGGGAACCGTCGACACACAGGTCGGCATGGTTGAGAGCAGCGGCGGCTTCGAGTGGGGCGTGGGAGCGCGAGCGGCCCTGTGGGACTTCATTATAGATGGAACCCCCGTGATACCCCGCCGTCATACCGTCCGGGTGGAAGTAGACGTCGCCTACCGTGACGCTTCCATGGAGCTCGATGGCGTCTACTTCGGTCCGCACGGCGACCCCACGATTGCGCTCGCCCACACGGATGACTACCTGAAATGGACCGAACTCACCGTCACCCCTTTGGTTCGCTATACGCACAATCGTGCGACAGAGTCGGTCTGGAACCACCGCGTTCCCACCGGCATCTCCGTCTGTGTGGGGCCGCACTACAGCGACTGGGAGCTCGACCACGCCCCGCTCGAAGGTGAGGGTAATCACGACTTCGGCATGCTCCTCGGCGCCGATCTGCGCACTCAGAGCGGCTGGCTCGTCCAGCTGGGCGCCATCCTCTACGGCGGCACAGACGACAGCTATTCCCTTGGTATGGGCTATTATTTCTGATCCGTCATCGCACTCTTGACACCTATCCCGCCACACCCGACACTCTCCACATTCTGAACGGGCGAGTGGTGAAATTGGCAGACACGCAGGACTTAGGATCCTGTGCCTCACGGCTTGCGGGTTCGAGTCCCGCCTCGCCCACCAGATGATTCAAGGAGACAGAACATGGCAGCGTACGAGATGACGGGCACGGTCAAGGTTGTGATGGACGAGGTGACATTCCCGAGCGGCTTCAACAAGCGCGAATTCGTGGTAACCACTCAGGATGACCGTTACCCACAGGACATCAAGTTCGAGACCGTCAAAGACAAAACCGCCCTACTCAACGACCTCCAGGTCGGCCAGCGCGTGAAAGTGGCGTTCGACCTGCGCGGCAATGAACACAACGGGCGGTATTACACCAATCTCTCCGCCTGGCGCGTTGAGGACGCCGGTGAAGCAGACGCGGCTGGCAGCGATGCCCCGCCCATCGACGACTCCTTCGTCCCCGAAGACCTCGACAGCGACGAGCCACCGTTCTAGGAGCGCGTCACCCACCTTGGGTCATCACAGAGAGTCCAGCGGGCTACCGATCTCTTTCAGATTCTGCTCCATGACGTGCGTATAGATCATTGTGGTACGCACGTCGCTGTGCCCGAGGAACTCCTGTACGCGCCGGATGTCCTTTCCTGCTTCCAGCAACTTCGTCCTTTGTAAGAACCGTCGGCATCTTCTTTGGACGGCGTGACCGTACAGCCTCCACTTTGTCCATGCGTTCAGGCAGATCCAGCACGTGCCGGTACAGGAAGAGAAGCGCGTTTAAGGCTTGATTCTGCGTTGATTTGGCGACATGCTCGACCGAAGCAAGATGCGAGAGGAACGCTTCCACTTCCGTCTTCCCCATCTCCTTGGGGTGACGTGTCCCGTGGAACCTGATGAAACGGACGATCCAGTCGCAATACGTCTCCTCAGTTCGGAGCGAATAATGGTGATATCTGAGAACTTCCCTGACCTGATCCATCAGCTTCTCAGCCCTCGGTGTGTACTTCGCCCTAACCCTCGCCCTCCCATATCCCATTCCGCTCTCATTTTTGAAGATTGCGCGCTTAATATCGTTAATATAGAGAATTGATTCAATCGAATAACATAGTTGGAAATGAAGAAATGAAAATCTGGTTGTTCATATCGGTCCCCATCAGCCTGCTCATCGGTGCCTCTTTCGGGTCAATGCGCGGTCGTGTCGGCACCGGCATGCTCCTTTCCCTTTTCCTCGGTCCGCTCGGCTGGCTGATCGTGCTCTGTCTCGCCGACCTCCGACCACGGTGCCCACATTGTGCGGAGGTCGTCCAAGCCGAGGCAGCCTTATGTCCGCATTGCGGAAGGAAACTCCTGAAGTCCGCTTCAGGAGCCTACGCTGATTGGCAATCCAAGCTGGAAGACCCCGTGGACAAGTGGGAACGGGAGCAGAAGGCAGAACAAAATGGAGATTGAGATTTCCAACATCATGCTGCTCACGTATTTCCAATAGCCGCAAGCGGCCATTGGAAAACGGAGAGCACAGCGTTCGCATAGAGAAAGAATGATAACCGTTCGAAGGCATCCAGCGGCAGGTTTGGCGGCAGTCCTAACTTTCGTCGCGCTATACTGGTTCCTCTGCAAGCCCATCGCAACTCAGCGTGGAAACCCACCGCTGCAAGACGTGTACTACGAGTACCTCGTCCCATACATCTGGCTTCTCGCCCCTCCACTAATCCCGCTTCTCGATGACCGTCTGAAGCAGAGACGCATAGACAGATCTGTGCTGATCATTGGAGTGTGTTTGGGCCTCGGAGCCGTGTGGGCCAACGCAATGAGTGCAGTACCTGCACGTTTTCCTTCATTGCCTCACGTCTTGAACACGGCACTCTATGCAGCAGCCCTCGTGGTTCCATATGTGATCTATTGTGAGAGAGTTTTCATGGCGGTCTGGAACAGGGTCAGGCAGTTCTCGGAAAGCAAGAGGAGCAATGCGAACAAGCCGAGCGCACCGTACCAGTGACTCACGACGTTCTGTTTGAGAGGAAAACGAATGAAGAAGTTCCTATTCATTGTCGGCATTCTTGCGCTGGCTGCTGGCATCTTTGTCGGCGGGCTGATCGCAGGCACCCAGCTTGACTTTCTGAGCGCCGCCGTCAGTTCATCGCACCTGCATGAGAACATCATCCAAGCGTCTACCGCTCTTCTCCTGCTTCGTGATCTTGACGAGGGGAGAATCGAAGAGACGAAGGAGTTCCTGAACCTAGAGCTGGATGGAGCAGTTATGGGCTTCCATGCTTTGCTGCCACACTGTCCCGAGAGCGACGCTGCACGCGCCGCCCAGAACCTCCTTGTGAAGATAGCCGAGCACAGGTCGAAGCATCCCGTTCAAAGCAATGAGGAGTTCGGCTCACTGGTCCAGAAGATCCTGGAAGACGCAGAGAAACAGATCGGGATAGGGACGCCCACTGAGGGGCGCCCCTCCCACACCACTAATCGTAC
>CAYFPQ010000060.1:0-1299 GCA_964345005.1 uncultured Victivallales bacterium
CGCGCGACGGTCCAGGCGCGACTGTCCGACGTGGAATTCGTGGACGACCACAAAGCTCGTCGCGAGTTCTGGGCCTACTACCGGCTCTCCCGCAAGGCATACGCGCAACAGCGCCTGCAGGCCCGCTCCGCGGCGCTTGCGAAAGCCGATGCCGCCCGCCGGAGCGCTGTTTCCGGGGTGGAGACCGTCCGTGGGCACCTGGCGGCACTGGCACACCTGGCGCCGTTCGTGGGTGAACCGGAACCGGAGAACTGGCAGGGGGGGAGTGTGTTGGGCGAGATCGAGACCAGCCGGGCGGCGATAAGTGCTCTGTTGGCATCGACCGGGCTCGTCGCCGATCGGCGGGCCCTGTATGGCCTCGCCGGTGAAGGATTGGGAGAACCCGTAACCGTGGCGACGCGGGATATCTCCGGTGATGCGCCCCTGGCGGGGATGCCGATTCGCTTCGAGCTGGGGGAGTCCGGGGCCGATGCGGGGCGTGTCTACACGGACGAGAACGGCCGGGCTGAGTGGCATGCCACCGCCGTACCTTCGACACCCGGCAAACATCTTCTGAGGGTGACGATCGACATGGCCCGCCTCCTTCCGGACTCCTCGCCGGTTGCGGCGGCGTTGATCGACCAATTTGCAGTTCCCGAGCTGACGCTGCCGATCGAGATATTCGATCCTTCCGGGAAAGAGGCCTACCTGTGGCACGGTGTGTTCGGCGGCCGGACGATTCACGTCATGTCGGCCTATCGCGATGGGACCTCATCCCGTGAGTGGTTCAAGATGCGGGATGAGATCGCGACTCATGTCCAGCGCCATGGTGGAAAGTTGGCTTCGTCGATGCCGGGCGCGGACAAGGCGGTTGAGCTATCGTCCAGGGCAACTGACGCGCTCCATGCGATCGGCGCCGAAAGCGGCGACATTGCGGTGATTGCGGTGGCCGACGGCCGCCTTAACCGCCGCGCGGGCACAATGGGCGAGGCCGTGTCGTTCTCGGGGACGATCCGCACCGCTGTGACGCTGGGGGATCGAGTGCTGTTCACTGACGCTTACCAGGGCGCCGGCGGATTCAATCCGATGGGCGAAGCGATGTGCATGGATGTACTTGGTTTGCACGCGATCAAGCGATGGAAAGCGCGTTTCATGGAGCAGATGAAGGAGTAGGCACTGTGATGATGCTCGGAAAACGGTCCGTTCTATTGATAGCGGTCAGTTTCCTGGTTGCGCAGATGGCCGGCGCCGCTCTGTCGGACCTGCGTGGAGAGCAGGTTGCGGCCGTCGTGTTGGCTCAGACTGCGAAGGCCACACCGC
>CAYFPQ010000060.1:1309-6727 GCA_964345005.1 uncultured Victivallales bacterium
GAGCATCCTGGTGGACAACGGGTACATGGTTTTGGACCGTCGCAAGGCCGATGAGTTGAAGGACGCCAACAAGCGTTTGCAGGACCCCACCGCGTTCATTACGGCCGAGGATTTTGTCGAGATGGCCGAGAAGTTCAAGATCCATGCGTTGGTGGTCATTTATCTCCCCGCCGACGCGCGTCCCGGCCTGGCCGACTACTTCACTGCAACGGCGCAGGCGGATGTACGTGTTATCGATGAAGCGAGCGCCAAGGTTCAGGCCTTCAATACCAAACCCATGGGAACACGCGGCATGGCGCCATCACAGGGGCTGACTGAGAATAGCGCCCTTCTCAACGCCGTCTACCGCGCTGTGGATGCCGCCTGCGAAAGAATGGCGCTGGAACTGAGTGACCGCACGCGGCTTCGTTCGGTCCGTTTGACATTGGGTCCACCGATAAAGCTATCGCAGAAGCTCGACGGCAAACCGGATAATGACCGGGCCCTCCACAAGCTGGCCCAGCTCGAGAAGGCGAAGTGGCGGACGGAAGAGGCTACCGCGACGGCTCGTTCGCCTGACGGCGCACTGGCGGCCATTGCCGGCTATATTCGTGATACGGACCACCACCGCCGGCCTCCTCGTCTCTACGGTTCACGCGTACACGTGGTCGACCCGGGCACTCGTGAGACTGTACACCAGTTCGAGTGTAGCCCGGTGGAGAAGAAAGGACGTGACGAACGGGGCACCAAGCAGGTGTTGGACGTTGCGTTTCTTTCGAGCTGGCGCTACCTCGCCGCCGTGACGGGAAACCATCTTCATCTCTGGGACACAGAAACGGGGGTCGAGGCCGCGAAGCTTCCCCTGCAGAAGCGGCTCAAGAAGGCGCGGCTCACGTTCGTCAGAGGTACATCCGGGTTGATTGTCGCCGTGGGATACGGCAAGCATGTTGTCGGATACCCGGTTGTCAGGGATCGTTGAGAGGCGGGAGATGACAAACAGGTCCGGTGAGGGCCACAAAGAAAGGAAGGAGTCCAGGCATGAAACGATGGATCATTGCCATCCTATGCTTATGCATGATGGCAGGAGTAGCCTCGGCGGGAACCGAGGCGGGCGACGTCGAAATGAGTATCGCTTTGTCGGCCAGCAAACCAAAGGATGGGGATACCTCCACGACGGCACTTGCACTGATCGGACTGTTCGTAACCAGTTCGGTTCAGCTCTCGGGGCAGGCGTTTCTCTTCTCTGATGCCGATGGCAACATCTTTGGCTTTGCGGGTGCGGGTGTCGATATCCACATGTTCCCCAGTGCCAACGTTGTGCCCTACATCGGGGTCAGCGCCACCACGGATGTGGGCGAGGATGCCGAGGGGGATACCTATGCCGACGTCCATGCGGGACTGAAGATGTTCATGGGTGAGAACACATCCCTGAACGCTTCTATTCGCTACCAGGCGTTGGTTGACGAGTTCCAGGATGACTATACCCTCCAGGGACTTGTGGGTGTCTCGTTCTACCTCTAGCCCGGTCATGGGGCTCGAGGTAAACGAATTGAGCACTTGCGTTGATGGAAGGAAAAGCGTATAGCGTTACGCAAATAACGGAATCTTCAGGGCAGGGCGATCTCCGGGAGACCGGAGAGATTCCCGACCGGCGGTAACAGCCCGCGAGTCCTAAGCCTTTATGGGTGGCGGACAGACACAGTGCAATTCTGTGGCCGACAGTACAGTCTGGATGGGAGAAGATGATCGACGCTGACGTACACTTGTACGCCCGGGGTGATCTCTTTCTCCCCGGGCGTTTTTTTGTGCGAAGGGAAAATGGCCACGAAAGAGCGCAGAGAGCGCAAGAAGAGACTGTCGGGCGATAGCCCGTAGTCACAGGTGGTCTTCTTTGCGCTCCTTGTGTTCTTTCGCGGCTAATTGAACACGAGTGTAGGTGACTGAATAATGAGCCAGAGCGAAACGATTTTCGATCCGATTGAGGATGTGTTGGACGACTTCCGCGCGGGGAAGTTGGTTGTCGTGACGGACGATGCCAATCGTGAGAACGAGGGCGATCTTATCTGCGCGGCCGACGGTGTCAGCGACGAGGCCATTAACTTCATGGCAACACATGGGCGTGGGCTAATCTGCGTGGCTCTGACATCCGGACGGATTCAGGACCTGTGCCTTTCCCGCATGACCATGCGGGGTCGGGGTGATGCGTTTAATACGGCCTTCATGGAGTCGGTCGATGCGGCCCACGGTATCACAACGGGCATCAGCGCGCATGATCGGGCTGAAACTGTGCGCGTGCTGGTGGAGGAGAGCAGTGCGAGCGGCGATTTGGTCAGCCCGGGTCATACTTTTCCACTGCAGGCCATGGATGGTGGTGTGCTCAACCGGGCGGGGCATACCGAGGCCGCGGTTGATCTGGCGCGACTGGCGGGGCTGAAGCCCGCCGGCGTAATCTGTGAGATAATGAACGAAGATGGCTCAATGGCTCGCCGCGACTTCGTCCGCGAAGTCGGTATGCCGACACGGCACGGAGAGTTCCAGCTTAAGCTGTTCCACTCGCAGGTGGACGACGATCATCACGTGGCCCTTGTCATGGGAGATATCACGCCTGACGAGCCGGTGCTTGTGCGCGTTCACAGTGAGTGTCTGACGGGCGATGTCTTTCATTCCCTGCGCTGCGACTGCGGTAGTCAGCTCGAAGAGGCGATGTGCATGATCGAGGAGGAAGGGCGTGGCGTCATTCTCTACATGCGACAGGAGGGGCGAGGCATCGGACTTGCCAACAAGATCCACGCCTATGCATTGCAGGAGACGGGCATGGATACGGTTGAGGCCAACGAGAAGCTTGGTTTCCATGCCGATCTGCGCGAGTACGGGATCGGGGCGCAGATTCTGTCCGAACTGGGTGCGCGGCGCTTGCGTCTCATCACGAACAACCCCGGTAAGGTCGTGGGCCTCAAAGGTCACGGTCTCGAGATCGTCGAGCGCGTCCCGATCATCGTGGGACACCATGAGCATAACCAACGGTATCTGAGTACGAAGAAGGAGAAGATGGGGCATCTCCTGTAGGTAAGGGGATGGATTGGTGGGAGATGGCGCGCTGCTGTAGGCGTGTGGACACCATCGAAATCGAAATCGGGATCGAAATCGCAATCGATTCCGATGACCGATTTCGAGCCCGATTTCGATTGTTTGGACTGATGTGTTGAGAACTGTCGAATGTACGGAAGACAAGGAGGGAAACATGGCTGTTAAGGAAATATCAGCGAAACTGCTGGCAGAGGGACTTCGGTTCACGATTGTCATTAGCCGATTCAACGACTTTCTGACCAAGGAGTTGCTGGGTGGAGCGATTGATTGTCTGGTGCGCCACGGTGCAGCCGACGAGTCGGTCACGGTAGTCTGGGTGCCGGGCGCGAACGAGCTGCCGATGGTGGCCGACCGTGTAGCCGCGGCCAAGGATACGGATGCGGTTATCGCACTGGGTGCCGTGGTGCAGGGCGCTACGCCGCACGCCGACCTGATCAACGCACAGGTTTCGCGATCGCTGGCGCGTTCCGGCATCGATCACGGGGTTCCGGTGTTGAACGGTGTCGTGTGCGCGGGCAACCTGGAGCAGGCGATCGAGCGTTGCGGCACCAAGGCGGGCAACAAAGGCTGGGCAGTGGCACAGGCGGCTATCGAGATGGCCAACGTCTGCAAGCAGCTCTAGCGGGAGATAGCCGTGGGTAAGACGCGACGCGACTCGCGGGAGTGGGCAGTTCAGCTCCTGTTTCAGATGGACCTCAACCCGCCGGAGGACATGCGCCCCGTACTGGCCCATTTCTGGGCCAACGTGGAGGCGGAGGACACGGCGCGTGAGTACACCGAACGCATTGTGCGCGGTGTGATGAGCCGTCGCGGCGAGCTGGATGAAACCATTGCTGGCGCGCTGGAGCACTGGGACATGGAGCGCCTGGCGGTGATCGATCGTAACGTGATCCGTGTGGCGGTCTACGAGATGCTGCACTGTATGGATGTGCCCCCCGTCGTGTCGATCAACGAGGCGGTCGACATTGCAAAGTACTTTGGCACCGCTGAGTCGGGTCGCTTTGTGAACGGGGTCCTGGATCGCATCTGTAAGGGACTGGAACGTCCCAGCCGTACGGCTGAGTAGACCATGCGTTCTGACGAACAGTGGATGAGCGAGGCTATTGCGCTGGCGAAGCGTGGGGTGGGCCATACGCGTCCGAATCCTCCCGTAGGCTGCGTGATCGTTCGGAACGGCAGGCGAGTCGGCCAGGGCTACCACCGCGCGGCCGGGAAACCGCACGCCGAAATCGAAGCGCTACGTGACGCCGGCGACAAGGCAAACGGCGCTGATGTCTACGTAACCCTCGAGCCATGTTCCACCACCGGGCGTACGGGTCCCTGCACAGAGGCGTTGATCGATGCAGGTGTACGGCGCGTTGTGGTGGGCGTACGGGATCCGAACCCACGCCACGCAGGCCGGGGCCTGCGCAAGTTGCGGGTGGCTGGTGTCGACGTAGATTGTGGCGTCTGTCGAAAGGAGGCTGCTGGGTTGATCGAACCATTTGCCATGTGGGTGACGCGAGGGCGGCCTTGGATCACGCTCAAGCTTGCGACCTCCCTGGATGGTGCCATCGCGGATCGCGAAGGCCGTTCGCGCTGGATATCGGGTTCGGCAGCCGGACATTGGGTGGACCGCCTCCGGAATGAAGTGGACGCGATCATGGTAGGCTCTGGCACAGCGCTGGAAGATGATCCTGGTCTTATACCGCGAAACAGACGGCATCCCACGGCGCACCGGGTCGTGGTTGACTCTCGCGGGCGACTCCCGGCTACGGCGAAGGTGTTGAACGACAAGTGGAGTGGTCTGTCGGTCGTCGCCACAGGGCAGGAGACATCGCAGCGGAAGCTGGAGGCGTGGCAGAGGAACGGTGCCTCCGTGTGGCGGCTGCGTGAGAAGGGCGGACACGTTTCGCTCAAGGCACTGGCCAGCCGCATGGGGCGTGAAGGATGGCTGAACGTCTTTTGTGAGGGCGGTGGCGGCCTGGCAACCGCGCTTCTGCGGGAAGAGCTGGTGGATGAGTTGGTGATGATCGTTGCGCCAGTGGTCATTGGCGGAGCATCGGCGACGCCCGCTTTCGGAGAGGCTGGATGGCTGTTGCGGCAGGCGCCGCGTTTCAAGCGGGTCGAGCAGCGCGAGTTGGGTGATGACATGTTCCTGCGGCTGCGACCGGAGTATGCATGATGTTTACGGGGCTGATAGAACAGGTAGGAGAGATCGACGGCGGGCTGCATACTGGTGAGTCGCGACGGCTGACGATCAGGCACGCGCCCTGGGACGGTGAGGGCCTGAAGCCGGGAGATAGCGTGGCCGTCAATGGAGCCTGCCTGACCGCGGAGACCGTCGCGCCCGACCACTTTGTCTAGACAAAG
>CAYFPQ010000060.1:6829-19527 GCA_964345005.1 uncultured Victivallales bacterium
GTCGCGGACGTCACTGGCCGATAAGGCCGCAGGTGCGTCCGTGAATCTTGAGCGTGCAATGGCGGCCGATGCCCGTTTCGGAGGACACATGGTGCAGGGCCACGTCGACGGGCTTGGTCACATACTCGCCATACGCCAGAGCGGCGGCGACCGGATTGTGAAGGTCGAGTGTCCGAAAGAGCTGATGTCGGGAGTTGTTGAGAAGGGGTCGATCGCCCTCGATGGTATCAGTTTGACTGTGGTTGGCGTGGGAGATGATTGGTTTGAGGTCCATATCATCCCGCACACCTGGGACCACACCGCCTTACGAGACCTCGGGCCCGGTAGCCCGATCAATATCGAGACCGATATCGTCGGCAAATACGTCCAGCGCTACCTGGAGTCCTCCGGCGGATCCCTTACGGAGGAGAAGCTGCGGACCGCTGGGAGTTGGGGCGCGTAGACCAGGCCGCCTTGTTCGGCGGGGGCTGCGGCTCGCTGGGACAGCTCGCCCTACCTTATTGCCGGCGCATCAACGGCGAGGTAGGGCGAGCTGTCCCAGCGAGCCGTTCTCTCGAACATACCAAATCATCTCGACACTCGCACCACTTTCGGTTACCCATACGTTTCGCGTTCTTTTGACAATCCGCAGACGACTGCGATGGGAAGGTTCTAGACTGTGAGTGAGATCAAGAAGTTGCTGCCGCTTCAGGAGTTGGACTGCCAACTGCGTGATATGAAACGGGAGATCGAGGATATCCCGGCACGTAAGGAGGAAGAACAGTCCCGGCTGGAGGAGCACAAGGCGAACTTGGCCAAGGCCGAAGAAGCGATGAAGCTTGAGCAGGCCAAAATCAAGGAGCTGGAGCTTGAAGTACAGTCGTGCAAGGAACAGATTGAGAAGTACCGCCAGCAGCAGATGGTCTTGAAGTCCAACAAGGAATTCAAGGCCATGGAGATCGAGATCGCGAACGTTCAGTCGAAGATCCGCGAACACGAGGACGAGGAACTTGTCTTGATGGAGGACGTGGAGAAGGCCCGCGTCCATGTTACCGAAAGGCGCAAGGAGCTGGAGGCCGAAGAAGAGGCCGTCAACATGGATGTTGTTGAACTGGACAAGCGCATGGCCGGTATCGAAGAGGAGATTACCTCCCTCGAAGCACGCCGTGGTGAGGTGGTCGGCGACGTGCCCGGCGATATGCTCTCGCGCTACGAGATGATCCAGGCCCGTAGGGATCGTGCATTGGTTCCGGTTGAAGGCGGAATCTGTGGGGGCTGCCACATGAAACTTCCCCCCTCCGTCAACCAGAACATCCTCAAGCAGGAAGACATGGTGTCTTGCGACCACTGTGGCCGTCTGCTATACATCCCGTAGCGGTTCAAGGTCCTGGTATTCAAAGACTCAGACTGCCTGAGCGGATGACTCCGACCTGAGCCAGTGTTCTTTTTAGTGTTTTGACGATCGGGGGACTTTCGGTCGCTGTTCTTCGTGGGTTATGGCGGGCTTGCCCTCCGTAGCCTTAGCGGAGGAGGGAGGAAAGTCCGGACACCGCAGGGCAGGATGCCTCGTGAAAACGGGGGAGGCCGCGTTTAAGCGCTGCCGACGGCCAGTGCCACAGAAAACAGACCGCCTGTCTTTGCCCTTCGGGTTACGCGCAGGTCCGCGATGAGACGGGCTTGCCCGGCGTAGCCCGAGGGGCGAAGACGGGTAAGGGTGAAAAGGTGGTGTAAGAGACCACCGGGTCGAGCGTAAGCGAGATCGCACGGTAAACCCCTTCCGGTGCAAGATCAAATAGGGAACGAGAGACGGCCCGTCTCGTTTTCCGGGTGGCCTTTGGCCCTCGGGATGATAGTTTCGGGTTGATCGCGTAGATAAATGACCGAGTCCTCGAGGCGTTTCGGCGCATCGGGGCCAACAGAATCCGGCTTATGACCCCCGATCGTCGTTACGCTTCTCTGCTGGGCCGGCGGGCAGCGGCCCTGCCGGCTGTGGCGTTGGGTCTGGGCGGCTGGGTGGTCTATCGTACCCAGACTTTGCCCGTCCCGGCCACCGATGTCATGGCCGCCAGTTCTATTGCTTTGCCGGCTCCCGCCGCCGAGCTCCCCGATTCGCTCGATTGGTCCGTATTCCAGAACGAACAGGCGCCGACACCTGCCGCACGCGGGGCGCTGTCGCGTCGATTCCGTCTCGCGGGCACGTTCTTCGCCTATGGAAGCGTGGCGGGCGACACACGTCGCGCCGTACTGCACGATTTACAGGCATCTGTTCAGATGATCGTTGGTGAGGGGGAGTCAATTGGCGATGTCAAAGTCGTCCGCATCGCCAGCGATCGCGTGATCCTCCGGCGTGGGCTGGAGGAAGCCGAGCTCTGGCTGGGATTCTCCCGGTCGGACCCGGATCCTGATTCCGGTGGTGAGGAAGCCGTTGATGGCGGCAAGGGCGCGAAAGAGAACGCTTTCGGTGGCAGGAAGACCGGTGAGCATAGCTGGGTGTTTCGACGCGAGGCGCTGCAGGACTACTACCAGGACGTCCTCGACGATCCCGAGCGATTAGTGCGCATTTTCGACTCGATGAAAGCTGTGCGTGGCACGAACCGCCGGATCACCGGATACCGACTCGATATTCTTGGCGAGGGCGACTTCTACCGGGCCGCCGGCATGCGGCAGGGCGATATCGTTCGCAAGGTCAACGGGATGAACATGACCAGTCGTCGCCGGGCGGAATTCTTCATCGGAGAATTCGCACGCAATCGCGCGAACGTGTTCGAGATGGAAATCGAACGCAACGGCCAGCCTCTAAAGCTGACGTACCAGATCAGGTAGGATTGAACATGTGCCAGGTAGGGCCCGCGCGCCGCGCGGGCCGGACGTGATCGAGTGTCTCGCGGCCCGCGCGGAGCGCGGGCCCTACCTGGTGCCGTGGTGTACTACGAGGTGTACAGCTTCCCGCTCGGATACGCGCCCACCACGCGGAGTTTGGACGATGCCTTGCGGGCTGCGCTGAGCGCACGCTTCACGTTGGCCTTGTCCGGGTTGCCCTGTATATCAACGAGAAAGATGTACTGTTGCGGGCAGCCGCGCATCGGGCGTGACAACAGGCGTGACAGGTTAACGTCCTCGTTGCGGAAGCTCTCCAGGAACGTGCAGAGGCTGCCTGGCTCGTTGAGAAGCTGAACGGACAGGGTCATCTTGTTGGCACGTGGCTGGACTTTCTTTTTGCCGCCAATGGCGAGGAAGACCGTGATATTTGGCTCGTCTGTAGCGATGGGATACTCGATGACGTCCAGGTTCCAGACCTTTGCCAACTCGCGGTTTCCGAGCGCAGCGGCGTGCGGCTGCTGCCAGGCTCGCTGGGCGGCCATGGCTGTGCTGGGCACCGTTTCCTTGTCGGCCCGTGGCAGGTGCTTCCTGATCCATGAGCCGCAATGGTCGAGCGGCACGAAGTGCGAGAAGAGTGTTTTGATTCGTTCGTCTTTTCGGCCCAGCAGTGCCAGCCGGACGTTGAGCGATATCTCTTCGAGGACGTGGACCCGTGGCCGATTGGCCAGTAGAATATCCACCATCTCGTAGATGGCTCCACCGGAGGAGTTCTCGATAGGTACAATACCGCGGCGCACCGGATCCCTTGCGACATAGGTGCAAACGTCGTGGATCGAGGGCAGGGGAACGAAATTGTTCTTCGCGCCGAACTGCTTGCGTGCAACCAGCTCTGAATAGGTGCCCGGGGGACCCAGGTAAGCGACATCCTTGCGCGGCATGATTTCTCTCCGGTTTTGCATTAAGTTCTGCTATACAACGCAGACCGTATCCGAAGGGAAGCGGTTGTGGAAGGAGGATTTTGCGCGGGCGCGAAATCCGGAGGTCGGATGTCGGAGGCCGGAGGTCGGAAGATCCAACGTCATGTCGGATGCCTATATCAGTGCGGCGAAGCAGCGTGCGTTGGCAGCGCAGATGGAAAAGCTCGGTGTCGACGAGACCGACCTGACCGAGCGTTTCATTCTTGGGAGCGGCAGCGGCGGCCAGAAGGTCAACAAGACGGCCTCCTGTGTCTACCTGAAGCACGGCCCTTCCGGCATCGAGATCAAGTGTCAGCGTTCGCGTTCGCGCGAGATGAACCGTTTCTTTGCCCGTCGCGAGTTGTGCGACCGTTTGGACGAGGAGATCCGGGGCGAGCAGAGCAGGCGGCAGCAGGCGAGAGAGAAGATTCGGCGGCAGAAACGACGCCGCAGCCGCCGACAGAAGGCAAAGATGGTGGAGTTGAAGCGGCAACATGGTGCACAGAAGCGGCTGAGAGGACGAGTAGGGAACAATGGCGAGTAGAGGCTATTCTGTAGACCTGGCACGCAAGCTCGTGCGTGAGGTAGGTGTTTCCGGACGCGAAGTGCCCCTGCGTCCTTCGCGCTATGAGCAGGGAGATGTACTTCGACTTCCGTTGAAGGGCGTTTGGCCGGTTGGGGCAATGACCGCCGAGTTCGAGATCGAGAAGTTTATCGGCGGAGGATTTGCGGGGCAGGTCTATCGCTGCAAGCTCGTGGCATTGGAACATGAGCACGGCGCCCAGATCGATGGACTCGAGGTCGGCGCGGTCTACGGCGTGAAGATTCTCATCCCGCCGTCGCGTTTCTCCCGGCGTTTCCGGGACGTTGTCTACTGGCTTGCCTTCCAGGGCCCATTCACAGCCCAGGTGATCGAGTCGGCCTGTCGGGCGGGGGTTCTGTGGCAGAAGATTATTCGACACGCCGCGGCAGGGGAGTTTGGCAGTGCCGACTGTGTGGCCGATGTTTATGCACATTTCTTTGACCCCGGTCAGCAGGCCTACGGTGAAGTGCGCGAATGGGTCGAGGGCCGCATGTGGCGTCTCGAAGCCGACACGCGACTCGGTGAGCGGCGCAAGTGGAAGATGGCCGAACCGAAGGCCGCTGGTAGCCCTGAATACACGGCGAAGCGGCAGTTCATGGGTCGTTTCGTGCAGATGTTGCACAGAATGGGAGCGGGCGAACTGGCACGCCAGTACGAGTGGGGGACGCTCAAGAGTCAGCCCAACCTGCTCAAACGATACGGCCACGACGACGATCCGGCGGCCGGGTTGTGCGCTTTCGATTTTCGTGCCGGCCTGGCCTTGCTGCCGTGGTTGCCGATGAGCCCGGCTGACTTCCGCCTGATTCTCACGGGACTGCTACGGGGTGCCGTGGTGCAGTTTGACCGCGGTAACATGAAGAAGCTGAGCGCTTACGTGGCCACCCATGCTGAGGATTTTGCGGGTATGGAGGGTATGGTGCGCGCGCTGGAGATGCACGAGCTGTCCTACCGCGCATCGATGCCTGACGTTACACACCAGGGATGGAGACTGCTGACTGATGCGGATCTGCGTTCTGATGTGCGCGAGGGACTGATCACCGGTTACCGCTGCGCTGGGCTGGTGGATGACGCCTATGCCGAATGCTTGACCGAAGGGGGTAGCCGGTTTGTCGGATTCTATCTGCTGGGTGCCATCCCTCTGTTGGGCCGTTTTGCCCGGCGTTGCATTGGCGACGCCGCGTACCGTGGCCATCTGCGTAGATTCTGGAAGGAGAAGGAATATCGTCATGCGTCGTGGGGCGCGAGTCTACGACACCATCTCATAGGATGGCTGCGTTGTGGGCGGGTGGGTGACGCCCGTGCCGAGTGGCTCGTTGCCCATCCGGCATGGTTCTGGGTCCAGGCCTTCACCTTGCGGCTCCTGCCGGCGAAACTCCACCGTGCCGTGGCTGAACCCAGGACCGTCTGGGACCGGATTGCAGGCGCGTGTCGTTTCTTGAGGGGCTTCTTCAAAGACGCTTCTTTCCGTGAGCAGTGGTTGGGGGACCAGGTTGAGGCCGGGTTCAAGGATGGCATGCTGAGTGAAACCGAGCGTGACCGGATCATGGAGCACGTCAAGGATCCCTTCATCGTGAAGTACCTGCGCTCACTTGGTGTTCACTTTGCCACGCTGCCGGTGACCCAGATTGTTTCGGTCATCGTTGCGACTGTGGTGTTGGTCTACAAGCTTGTTCAAGGTTCCACATGGACGGTTGCGGGTGCATGGTTTGGTGGCATACTGCTCGCCTTTCAGGTTACGCCCATTTCCCCGGGCTCCCTGTGTCGTGGTGTCTACGTGGTGGCCCTGATGATCCGGGAGCGTAACTACCGGGACTACCTCGTGGCGGCTCCGCTGTCGTTTGTGAAGTACATCGGTTACCTGGCGTTTCCGTTCCAGATGATCACGACCTATCCCGAGCTGGCCCGCTTCACGGGGAGTCGGTGGGCGATGGATGCCGTGCGGATCGTGCCGGTGTTCGGAGAGCATGGGGCTTTGCTGGAGCACGCCGTGTTCGACCTCTTCTTTAACGTGCCGCGTGTCATTGGGGAGTGGTGCGGGCGGCATGCGCGGCTGGTGTTGAACCTCTGGATGCTGACTGGCGTCACGATCTATGAGGTGGTAACGCGGAATTGCACGATGGATCTCAAAGGCACGACCAACCTGTTGATCGCGGTGGTAGTGCTCTGCGTCCTACCGCGGGTGCTGTTCTATCCGGTGCTGAAGAAGAAGTAGCGCTCTTCATGGAAGGGCGTATCTGGCGACGCGAAACGCGGCTCGGAAGGGACTCCTCGCCCTACCGGTCTGCACCACATCGCGTCAGGTATGGCGAGCTGTCCCCAGCGAGCCGGGGTCTTCGTACAGTGCGCAAATCTCCTCTGCCACCTCTTCCACGGTCAACCCATTCGTATCGACCTGGTGGGGGATGGCGTTGTAGAGGGCTTGACGCTTCTCCAGGATGCCAAGGATCTTTATCATCTTGTCGTCACCGTTCAGGAGGGGGCGAGTGGTGTCATGCATCACACGGTCAAGAATGATTTCGGGTGTGGCCTGCAGGCAGACAACCAGGCCGGAAGCCTCGAAGTCGTTGATATTGTCGGGGTTGAGAACCACGCCGCCGCCCGTGCCGACAACCAGTCCTTCCTGTCCGGATAGTTCTTGTACAAGGCCACGCTCGACCGCACGGAAGTAGGGCTCGCCATCGGTAGCGAAGATCTCGGTGATAGGCCGCTTCTCACGCTCCTCGATAAGAGCATCCATGTCGATGAACGCCAGGTCCAGTTGCTGCGCGAGCAGGTGTCCGACACTTGTCTTCCCCGTACCCATGAATCCAATCAAAACGATGTTTCGCATCGGTGCCCTTTCCATTCATCAGCAAGTATCCTTGGGTTGCCACGGTGTGTCAACACGTTGGCGGCCACCGAAAAGACTCGACCGTCTGCTCCACCATGCCGATACCGTCTGCATCGAAGGGAAAAGCTGTCGAAAGAAAGACCGAATCGAGCCACGATCCCGCGCCCGAAAATCAGCCCATACAGGCAGGCATTTCCAAACCGGCAGAATGACTGCATTTTCAGAGATGACGGAATCATCTTCCCGGCAGCAATGACATACGACGAGGACGCGACCCCATCGGCGCTCCTCAGAAGAGTTTGAAATAGAGATTTCAGGTCACGCGGCTTTGTCGTGGAGAGCGCCCAACGATCTTGCGGTATTGTCTGGCGAAGTAGCTGCTGTCGTGAAATCCAACTTGAAATGCGACCTCGGTAACGGTCAGATCCCTGTGTTGCAGTAGTTCAGTCGCGCGCGCAATGCGCAGATGAAGCAAGTGATCAATGGCCGATCGGCCCATGGCTTCGCGAAACGTACGCGAGAAATTTCGGCGAGACATATGGGCGATGTCCGCCAGCCGGTCGAGATCAATATCCTTTGAATAGTGATCTTCGAGATAAGAAATCGCTTCTCCAATTCGCAGGAGTGATCTTGATGGCGTGGTCCGCGATAGGCTGTAGCATCGGGAAAGGAATGCAGCAACCTGCATGAATAGCGATATGGCCATGAGCCTGAATCCGGGCTGGCGATCACGCAGTTCCTTGTCAAGACGGTCCACCAGTGTGCTCACAATGGCGAGGTCTTCGGTAGACAATCGCAGCCGGCTCTCGAACCTGTGCCTGCGCCTGTATTTCGGCTCCAGCCTAAAAAGCGCGTGATAGCCGGGCAGGGCACGGACGTCCCATTTCGACATGCCAAGATCAATGGGGTCGTAGAGTATGTTGACCAGTGCCAGGTGGCCCATTCTCCGGTACTCGTGCGGGGAGGTATCTGTGATTGCGAACACGTCGCCTGCTGAAACCGGATACTCCTCATCACGTATGACGTGCAGACCGCTGCCGCCGGTAACCACAACCAGTTCTGAGAACTGATGTTTGTGACGAGGGAAGCGCGGTTGAGGCTCGCGGCGAGCGACAGTAATTGGAGGCCCATTCGGGTCGAAGAAGTCTGTCTTTCTGAGTGTTTCTACCATGACTGAACCCACTGAATCGCCCTGTATTCGGCTTGGCCCAATAATGCTGACGTCTGGCCTGATAGTCAATGAATAGATCTGTAACAAGAGGATATAGTGGAAGACGAAGAAATCCTTTACTGGAGAGTAGATGAGCATTCTCGACTCTATAGTGGCTCTGTCGCACGAGTTCGGTACGTCCGATTACGTTCAGGGCGGCGGCGGAAATGCATCGGTGAAGAACGAAACGAGCCTGTGGATAAAGCCGTCTGGAACCACATTGGGCGATATGCGGGTAGATCAGCTTCTTGAAGTTGACCGCTCGAGGCTGATGCCGCTCTACACCATGACGCCCCCGGATGAGCCGGAAGCGCGGGAGGCACTCATTACGCGGATGTTGGCGGAATCCAGGGCGGATCAGGACGTCGCGATGCGTCCTTCGGTTGAGACGCCGCTACATGATTCCTTAGAGGCCACCTTTGTGGTTCATACGCATCCACAGCTTGTGGGCGGAATGGTGTGTGCGGTGGAATCGAGGGAGGTATCCGGCCGCCTCTTTCCTGACTATCTGTACGTCCCTTCGCTGGATCCTGGGTATACGCTTTCCATGCAGGTACGTGAAGATGTAGCTGACTATCGTTCCCGTCATGGCCGCGATCCGGCGGCGATCGTCATGGAGAACCACGGGGTGCTGGTGGCCGGCAATACTGCCGATGAAGTTCGGGACGTCTACGAGCATATCATGGACGCGTTACGCGTCGAATACAGGCAAGCAGGTCTTGCGACGATGCTTGATGTTGGCCCGCTCCCGAAGACCGGACGTGTTGCGGAGATTGCCGGCCGAGTTCAGGCGAAATGCGATGATGAAAATCTCGCATGTTCGGTAGGCGAAGGCTGCTTTGCCGTCGCTCATGGTCCTCTCTCTCCCGATCATATTGTCTACATGAAATCCTATGCCTGTTTTGGTGAGCCGACAGAAGAGCGGCTTGCGGCCTTTATAACACGGCACGGTTATCCGCCGCGCGTGGTTGCTACAGAGGATGCCGTTGTCTGTTTCGGGTCGACGCCTCGAAATGCCCAATTGGCCATGGATCTGGCCAGGGACGGGGCTGTCGTCGCCCACTTGGCGCAGGCGTTCGGCGGTGTGCGTTACATGAGTGAGGCCCAACGCTTGTTTATCGAGAACTGGGAAGCGGAGTCGTATCGAAGGAGCGTAACATGAACGCGACGATGACAACGGAGAGGGCCTATTCACTTGCGAGAGAGCGATACGCAGAGTTGGGGGTCGATACCGATAAGGCCATCGCGAGCCTTGCTACGGTGCCGATCAGTCTGCACTGTTGGCAAGGGGATGATGTCGGTGGGTTCGAGACACCGGATGCCGAACTCTCGGGTGGTGGAATCCAAGCCACGGGGAACTATCCGGGCAAGGCTCGCAATGCCGAGGAGCTACGCGCCGATCTGGACAAGGCGCTCAGTTTGATTCCGGGCAAGCATCGTCTCAACCTGCATGCGATCTATGCTGAGACAGGAGGGGTGCGTGTTGAGCGCAACGCGCTGGAGCCCAGGCATTTTTCCGGTTGGATTGACTGGGCAAAGGCCAACGGCATGGGGATGGACTTCAATCCCAGCTACTTCTCACATCCCAAAGCCGACGACGGGTTCACGCTGAGCCATCCGGACAAGGGCATTCGTTCGTTTTGGATCGAGCATGGTATCGCCTGTCGCAGGATCGGTGCGGCCATGGGACAGGCATTGGGTACGCCTTCGGTTGTGAACGTTTGGATTCCTGATGGCTACAAGGATATGCCTGTCGATCGCAGGGCTCCACGAGAACGATTGAAAGACTCGCTGGACGCTGTGTTTACCGAATCGCTGGACCCGAAAGAGATTTTGGATGCAGTTGAGTGCAAGCTGTTCGGAATAGGTTCAGAGAGTTACGTGGTGGGTTCGCATGAGTTCTACATGGGTTACGCCATTGCGAACCGGAAACTGCTCTGCTTGGATTCCGGTCATTTTCATCCGACCGAGGTCATATCCGACAAGATCTCTTCCGTGTTGGCATTTGTGGACGAGATCCTGTTGCACGTCAGTCGTGGTGTTCGTTGGGATAGTGACCACGTCGTGACACTCTCGGATGAACTCCGGGCCATCGCAGAAGAGCTGGTGAGAGGGGACTATCTGGCGCGTACCCATATCGGATTGGACTTCTTCGATGCCAGCATCAACCGCATTGCCGCCTGGGTGATAGGGACGCGCAACATGATCAAGGCGCTCCTTCTGGCGATGCTTGAACCAACGGCAAGACTGCGCGAGATGGAGGAAGAAGGAGATTACACCAACCGCCTGGCCATGCTCGAGGAATTGAAGACGCTTCCAGTAGGGGCTGTTTGGGACTACTACTGCGCAAAACAGAACGTGCCCGTGGGGCTGGCATGGGTCGCGGAGGTCAAAGCATACGAGAATAACGTCTTGTCACGGCGTCGCTGATCTTCGCCTGGCTATCAAGAGGATCAGTAGACATTACTGGCTGTGTGTGCAATAGCGACTTCAGGTAATGGGCGGGAAGAGCAGCCTTTGTCTCTCGCAACAGCTTGCAACCAGCCACAACAATAGGTGAAAATTGCTTCCCGGCGGGGATTGCGGATCTGTAGCCGGTTCTCTCAGGAGAAGGCGGAAGGGGCAGCTGTGAAGCGTCTGGCCTTGATTGTTGTCGGTGTCTGTCTTTACCCTGCTTACATGAATGCGGATGCAGCAACGAATACCACAGGCTTTGTCTATCATGAGTCGTTTCTGGAGCATGATACCGGCCCGGTCCACCCTGAGGCGCCCGCTCGACTGACAGCAATAGTTAAGCGTCTGGCCGATGCAGGTCTGCGTTCGAAACTGTCTGATATCGAATCATCACCAGCGCCCTTGGAATGGATCACTACCGTCCACACCGCAGAGTATGTGGCCCGTGTCAGGGACGTGTGTGCAGGTGGTGTTCCCTTCTTGGATTCGATGGACACTCCCGTGTCGGAAAACTCGTACGAGGTCGCGCTCTTGGCATCAGGGGGTGTACTGAATGCTGTCGACGCGGTGATGGCCGGGCGGGTGAAGAACGCCTTTTGCGCAGTTCGCCCCCCCGGGCACCACGCGCTGAAAGAGGCGGCAATGGGATTCTGCCTCTTCAATAACGTGGCTGTCGGTACGCGCTACATACAGAAGAAGTATGGCCTGCCAAAGGTGCTTATCGTGGACTGGGACGTGCATCATGGCAATGGCACGCAGGACGTGTTTTATGATGATTCGACGGTCCTCTTCTTCTCTGTCCATCAGTATCCCTTCTACCCTGGGAGCGGAGCCGGAGTAGAACGTGGAGCGGGCAAGGGCTCGGGCTTCACTATTAATATCCCTTTAGCGAGGGGTTCTGGAGACAAAGCCTACAGGGACCTCTTCGAGAAAGAGCTGAGACCTGCAGCCCTCAAGTTCAAGCCGGACTTCATCTTGATTTCAGCCGGTTTTGATGCACATGAGGATGATCCGTTGGGCGAGATGGGTGTCACGGCAAAGGGGTTTGCGGATATGACAAAGGTCGTTAAAGCAATTGCGGAAAGCTGTTGTGACGGACGCCTTGTCTCTGTGCTTGAGGGCGGTTATGACCTTAAGGGTCTGGCTGACTCGGTTCTTGCGCATGTCTCGGTGCTGGCAGACTAGCCTTGTCCTTTTCGCACGCTCAGGCTTGCAGGGCCCTATGGCGTCTTACCGCTGACGGTGACAACCCGCTTCAGTGCTTCCTGGCTGCTGACGCCCTGTTCACGGCCGTGAATTGCCAAGGCGAGGGTCTTCTGGCGCAGTTTTCTTGACGCATGCCTTTTCTGGCGTATTATTCACAACTGATTCTTGTTTTTAACGGAGGTTTCATGAATGATCTCTATTTACACCCGACAGGGATGAGGGTGGCTGGATATGGCGCACTGGTTGAGAGGTTCCGGTTGGACGTAATGCCGAACTGGCATCTATCTCTTGTTGCCACTGGAAACACACGTAGAGTCGATACGACAGCGGGTGTAACCGAAGAAGTCTACCCGGCCCGGTACTGGCCCGGGGATACGCTCGGAGACCACCTGCAATTCGCGCTCAAGTACGATGGAACAAATCTGGCCATCCTTGCCAGCGTGTTCCGCGTGGCTCCTCAGAAAGAAGTTCAGAAATATGTCGAGTCCACTCCGAGGGGCAAGTATGCCCGTCGAGTGTGGTTCCTGTACGAAATGCTTACCGGCGCGTTACTCCCCTTGGCAGACCTGAAAACCGGCGGATACATTGATCTGCTCGATCCGGATATATACTACACGGTGACCCAACCCCGTCAGGTCCGTCGTCAGCGGATCAACGACA
>CAYFPQ010000061.1:0-19262 GCA_964345005.1 uncultured Victivallales bacterium
TTCACGGCCTCTCTCTCGCCGCCGACAGGCGGCACCAGCTTCTTCTCGCGCGCAATTCTAATCAGGAAAACAGTCGTTACTGACAGGCCCCGGCTGTGGCCGGGGCCTGTCAGTAACCTTGTCTCACTTCTTGCCGAACGGCTGGCCGTGGCGGCCGAGCGTCTCGGACTTCGACCCGGTGTGGACACCTCTGTCGGGTCCGCCGTAAGCGGAAATCCGGCTGAGGTCGCCGCCCCGCTTCAGACCCTCGATGATGTCACGAGGTCCCTGGTTGATGCGCATGCTTCCGCCGTTGCCTGTGTCGATCTTGAAACCGCCCATGACTGACCTCCTCTCGGGGTTGGTGTTACTGCGGGCTGCTCCCACACAGGATAGGGGCGGACAAAGATTGTCTGACGATTAGCGATTACCGTCTGACGATTATCTGACGATTAGGCCGTCTCTTTGTAGACGTAGTGCCGGGACCGGCCACGGCCACGGGGTTCGGCGATTCCCTCAGCCATCAGCGCCTTGAAATCCCGGTTTGCTGTGTCACGGGTGACGCCGAATCGCTCCTCGCAAAGGCGGCTCGTCAGTTCCTCGCCACGAATCAGCATGCCTGCCATTTGCTTCTGCCGGTCGTTCAGCTTCTCTTCCGCAGAGGGCGGCATGAGTTCAGCAGCTTTCTCGGCGGAAACACGGACGCGCTCCATGTTATCCGCCGGACCGGGCAGTGTAACGACAACACAGCCGTCATCGGGCGAGAATGTCGGGCGATCCAGACCGTGATCAAGCATGGCGCTCGTCATGCGCATGATGCCGGTACCCCGGTCTTCCATGGTGTCGAGCCAGGCGAGCCCCTGGGCAAGAAGGGGGTTCCGAGAACGCGAGCGCCCGCGGCCGCTCGCGATACGTGTCAAGCTCTGCCCGCCAGCCGGGAGGCCGGGGCTGGTAACGACAACGCGATCATGGAAGACCTCGAACGTTACCTTCACGCCGGCCTCGCGGTAGTCACGGTGTGCGATGGCATTGACAAGCGCTTCGCGAAGCGCGGTCTCGGGGAACTCGTCCACGCGCACACGTCGCAGCCCCACTACGCGCATGGGATGCCGCGTGTTGCGCTGCACGAACTTGACGGCATCGTCGAGAACGCTGGTCACAGGGCCGCGCAGGAAATCGTAGTCATCGGCTCGCGCGGTTCGCTCCGTCCCCACGTAGGCGTCAATTTGAACGCGTGCGTGGGGAAATACCCTGGATGGATCCGGGGCGAACAGCAGAATGCCGGCAGCCGTTGCGAAGTGCTTCTTCGTTTCCGGGTCGAACCAGAGATATCCCCGGTCGACAAGCTGCTCGCGGACATCCGTATTCGACAGCGAAGCCTCGTCCACTTCCTCGGCGGCCGCGACCATTCTTCGGGTCAAGCCCTTGTCGAGATCCTTCCAATCGACAACGTCCAGGCGTTGACGTTCAAACAGATCGGCCACGGCGATGTTCTGCGCCGCGTCGCGATTGTCGTCAGCCGTCGGGGACACGTCGTATGTCGTCTCGACATGCTCGAACAGGCGATCACGCACGACCCTCTGTAGCTCTTCGAGCGTCTTGAAGCGGCTGTATGTGTACCCGTCGTTCTTGATCTCGGAGAAGAGTGCCTTCGCGTCGGGCTCCCGTGGGAACGAACGGTTTCCTTTGACGCAGACGAGAATCGGCAAGCCGCGCTCCTGTGCCAGGCGGTACTCCTCATGTGTCGCCGACAGACCAGTGTCCGCGTTCTTATCCCCATACTTCTTGCCAAGAATCAGGAGGCAGACATTGCAGGTCTTGAGTAGGTCGAGATAGCCCTTCTTGTTCGGGGTCAACGGAGCCGGGGTATACTCGAACAGTCGGGGAACCGTGTGCCTCTGAAGGAATGCATCAGTCGACAGAAGGATCTGAGTGGCCATGCGCTCCTCGGCCAACTCCTTCTGTACTGAACTGATGAAGACCTTCAACCTTGCCATTGATGACTCTCCGTTTTGACATCCTTGCGCAGGGAGCAACATACAGCTATCAGGCAAGAACGGCAAGAATGCTGAGGATGCAGCATCCATCCACGTTCCCCGAGGAACGGCCAACTCCTCTGGCACAAAGTATGCGGCGGCTCATCCGCTGAACCCTCTGAGCGATGCCGTTCCGCCACCAGAGAACGATAGGCTAGAGTACCCGCCGTGAGGCAGCCTGAATATGTGCTCTGCCTCTGCTAGCGGAACCCCAAGTATCAACCCCATGTATGCCGCGATGGCTGACTGGTGTGAAACAACCAAGATTGGCCGCGCTGTAGTACATGAAAGGCAGTGACATATTCCCGATCGCATCCGGTTTGCCACATCGAGAAGCGACTCGCCGCCAGGCAAGCGAGGATCTCTGCCCACGGACCAGGAGTCCATGTATGTTTTGAGAGCTGAGGCGAATCCGGCTCCGGTTCGGGCCCCGGTTCCGAAATCAAGCTCCCTTAGGTCGTACACAACATCCGGATGCTGCCTCGGGAGGAGCGAACGGGCGAGAAGGGCCGCCGTGGCACGCGCACTTCCTGTTGGGGAAGCGAATATCTGCCCAATCCTGATGTCGGCCAGTCGCTCCGCCAAGTCAGCCGTCTGAAGTTCCCCTTCTCCGGTGAGCGTAGATGCACCAACCGAACTGACGGTTGTCGGCAGCCCGCTATCAAGCATCTGGTTATACCTAGCTTCCGCGTGTCGTACCAACAGCAGCTCTGTTCCCGTATAAGTCATGTCATTCCGGTACCGCAATCTGATGGCCTAGGAAACAGAGTAGAGGTCCTGCACATCACAGTCCCCAGTGACCATTTCTCATCACGATCCGGCCATCGGCAGTGATCGTGCTGTGCTGCCGAATACTGGCGACGAGATCAAGATGCACGGCAGACCTGTTATCTGCACCAATCTCAGGATACGATTGACCAAGAGCGATATGAAAGGTGCCTGCGGCTTTCTCGTCAATGAATGAGAAGCCTGTGTAGTCGGTCAGAGCAGCATTGGTTCCTATCCCAAGCTCGCCTAGTTTTGCCGCACCGTCATCTACGAGGAGGTACGCAGCGAGGATATCACCGTTCTTGCTGGCCGTGGCTTCAGTCAACTGCCCTTTGGCAAAGGAGAGACGCACACCGGAGATCCAGTGGCCGCCAAGCAAAAACGGTCCGGGGAACTCTGCATGCCCATGCACGGAGGATGGGTGGGGCGAAGTGTAGACCTCGCCATCAGGCATACTGCGCGCTCCATCCGAAGCGACGAACTTGCATCCATCAACAGACACGGTGAGATCTATCCCAGGCGCGCTGATGTGAAGACATCGTGCTGCTTCGAGAAGACCAAGGATCCGCTGTTGATAGTCCGAGTGGCGTCGCCAAGCATCCACTGGTGCCTGCGTGTTGAGAAAACAAGCGCGGTGGAGAAGTGCAGTGATGGTCGAATTACTCATGACAGAGCCTTCAAGGGCGCCGCCGCAAGGATAGCCCACAGTGACACATCTCTTGCTTCTCCAAGGCATTCCCATTTGTGTGCGGTAGTAGGTACAGTCGCGCAGCGTGGCCGGGTTCATGTTGTGAGTGACAGCCATCCCTTCGCCAGTGAAGATATAGATACCTGCATCGAAGCAACTCACGATGGCTGATGCCAGATGCACATGGGACAATGTGGGCTTCTCGGTGCTGTCAGCCGTGACGAAACTCTCGGCAGCGGGAGGGTGCAGCATGAAGAATGGATGCGCGCCCCGGTGTCTAACAGCTCTGGCGACCCGTAAAGCGAATGCAGATGCAGATGCAGACCCCGCGACTGCAACACGCTCGTTGTGCTTCACGTCGAGCGAATGGCTGACCACCAATTCCGCGAGTTGCTCCATGCTCTGCGCCTGGTCTGTAGTTTGCATACCACCTCGTTTCGAACAGTTTCCCCAGACACCACATGGCGAAGAGGAGATTGCCCCAGCAAACCAATGCCGAGCATTACATGAACAGTCGCATCCAGGCCAAGAAACTACCTCCCTGGATATGCTCCACGCGCTCAGACGAGACTCCGTGTGCGAAAAGGGCATCTATCAGATTGGGCCAGTCTGAGATGGAGTCATATCCCTCCGTCCTATGTGCCCAGTCCAGATCCGGTTCCCCCTCCTTCTTCTGCATGGCATTCAGCATCTCAACGGCACACCTGGGCACATTGCCCACCCAATCCGTACCTATGCCAACGTGTCTGGGGCCGATGAGCTGGGTGAGCGAGATGATGTGCTGGCAAAACACATGAAACCCGTCCTTTCCGCTGCCATTCGATCCGATCAATCCGGGATGGAGCGGAACCCCAACGACTGAGCCCTTCGCCGCTAAAGCCCGTAACGTGTGATCCGACTTGCCTCGTGGATTGCCATTGACGCAAGCCCTAAAGGAATGAGTACAAGTTACCCGATCAGCTAGGTCGATGACCTGCAACGATGCGCGTTCTGAACAGTGCGAGATGTCCACAGCTACGCCTGTCGCGTTGGCCCAGCGTATGAATTCCATGCCAAGGCGAGTGACCCCCGTGTCTGCCGGGCTCAGGCAACCAGCGCCGAACGGACTTCCATGATTGTAGGCCAATCCGTATATTGCGACGCCCTTGCGGCGAAGGGCTTCCAGATCAGCGATTCCACGAACGAAATCTGGATTCTCAATGTGAAGCACTATCGGTCGCTTCCCAGCGCGATGCGCGGCAATCAGAGTTCCGGTTGACGAGACGATTCTCGCGAAGCCAGACCGGGTGCAGAAGTCAGCAAAGGCTGCGATATCCTCGAAGACTGCGTGCCTGCGCCGTGCCGCAGTGCATGCCACGCCGACGCTGGCGCAAATAGCATCAAGTTGGCTAGCTGCCCATGCACGGCGGTAGCGAGCCAGCCCCAGGTGAGCGGATACCCTCAGTGTGCTGATGTTTACCATCTGGAGAAGTTCATCTGGTTCGGCTTCTCGGAGACTGCCCTCGTGCATCATCCTCACAATGGTGTCATCGTAGAGAACGGGGCCGCGATTGTGCATGTCGAGCCTGAATCCGGTAGTCCTATCCGTATCAGTCATTCGGCAACACCCCCGACGACCGAGAACACACAGGTTTCGCACGAAGGAGACCGGCTTTCGGCAGATTGAGCAGTAGCAAATACGCCTAACGTGTCGGTCATCCATGCGGCGAGTGCGCTATGTTGCGCGGGTCTCTCCTGAGAAAAGTCCATGCAACACTGCCTCACAGCACCTCTTGTATTGAAATGAATGGCAGTCCAGAGATCCGAACATAGGTGGCCACTCGTGCGCACCTTCGGCAAGTACACCGGCTGAGAAATACACTTCTCCAATCCAAGCCCTGAGAGCCGTTCGGCCTCACGAAGGTAGTCCTGCGACTTCATGCCTTCGTGCTGCTGTAGTCGGAACTCTACGCCGTGTGTGCCAATTGTCGCCGCACGTCGGAGGAACTGGCGTAAAGAGCGCTCAGTCTCATTCGGGCTAACGACTTTGGTCAACCTTACCTCGCATCCGCGGAAATCACGAGCGGCAGACACTGCATGCATCGCGCCAGCAATGGTATCCCCCAATACACCGCCGACACGGATACGGCTGTACTCCGTTGCGTCCAGGCTATCAACGGAGATCAACAGCAGATCCAGTCCTGAACCAAAAAGGCGCTTGGCGACTTCTGCATCAAGGCACGTTCCATTTGTGAAGCAAATGGTTCTCAGGTTTGCCTCTCGGCAGAGCTGGACAAGCATGGGAAGCGATGGGTGTAGCAGCGGCTCCCCAAGTCCAGAAGAGAGGTTGACCGATGACACCGAACTGGGCAGATCGTTCAGCACCTTGCTGAAGCGCTCCACGCTGATATCGCAACTCACTTGCGGAGAGAAGCGGGACCTTTGGCACATGCGACAGGACAGGTTGCAGCGCGTTGTGACAGAAAGTCCAGCGTGGGTCGGCCCTCGCGGATTACGAAGCAAGAGAAGGTCTTCGGTCATGTGAGAACTCCAGATTCAGACCGTCCTCACATCGTTCAAGAAGAATGTTGACCATCTCCCTTCTCGTCATGCAGTGGAAGTCAGTGGGACGGAGCATGCTTCCTGTTCGACGCTCCCTATCCATTACGCAATCGTCGTTACAGAGGGGAAGGAGTGGACACGACATGCACGCCGCACAATGAAAATGGTCGACGCAGCTCCATTCCTCAAAAGCGCCACACCCCTGTAATTCAGCCAATGAGGCCGGCTGGCGGATGAAGTAGCGTCCTGACACAACGTGTCCTTGGCATGGCCCAATCAGACCATTTGGAGCGAGTGCTACCTGAGCACCGCAGCCCGAACACGGCCTGAATGGCGTGGCTTCCGAGAAGAACTCGCGTAGGAGCTTCAGGAAATGCAGTTCAGGTATCCCCAGTTCGTAGCAGACAGACAGTGCATCACGGTAACCAGCGATGAAGTCAGAAGGAGCAATGCCAGACTCCAGATCACAGGAGGCGTCCAATCCGCGGGGCATATTGAGGGCAACAGCATCAGCACCCAGCGAAGACAGATGGCGCACATGATCCGCAAGGTTCTGGATGTTCTGGCTTCCCACTGTACAGAGCGCGTTCCAAGACACACCATGGCGGGCCAGAATCCGTACTCCCTCAACAACCGATTGGTGTGAGCCGGTGCCACTTGGCGTCAACCTGAAGGTGTCATGGGCCACTTCGTCTCCGTCGAGAGAAACTCCTACTTCAAAGTCATGCTCGCGGAGAAACTCCGCGATGTCTTCGGTAATGCCAATGCCATTCGTTATGATCCGCTTTGAGATGCTTCTTTGGAGCCCATTCTCGATGTAGTCCACAGCCTTGCTCATGATGTCAGGCCTAAGTAGCGGCTCTCCGCCGTAGAATGTGACAAGAGGACAAGGATGTGTGTTTCCCTCAAAAAAGAAGTCCAGACCGCCGTGAAGAATGTCCTCGGACATGTCTGGAGAATGCCTGTCACGATCAAGTTGGACGAAACAGTACTGACATCTGAGATTGCAGCGTGTCGTTGGAACGATGTGCAGGGACTCGAATGCAGATGGGTCTTGTTCTTGCCATCGGCCTAGCAATAGGGCATGCGCGTCTTCTGTAGTGTCGACTATGATACTCTCTTCAACCATCGAATCCCAGTGCTGGGCGAGAGTTGAATCACAGGCGACCTCCTGAGATGGATCTGCCGCTGCATTTCGCAGGAACCTTTCCACCGCCTGCTCAAGGACAAATACGTTGCGACTGACTGTATGCAGAGCAACAGAATGGTCAGGATGTAGATAGATGAACGGGGAGATCTTCATTGCTGCGTATGCCTATGGCGACACAAAGAAAGGCAGAGAGGGAGATAGCTCCCTGCTCTGCCCTCGAGTCGCGGGGTTCTAGCCAGAGCACGTATTTGCCGCACGAGTTTGCTTAGCCTCGCTCAATACTCGCCTCCGGCTCTTCGACAGATCTAGCTTCTTCACGGCAACTCACCTCCTTTCTCCGTATCATTGCTTTCCTTTTCGGCCGACAGAGCAAGCGAACGGCATTCAGCTTCCTGACGTGCGCGTTCGACAAAGAGCTTGAGAGGAAGGGTTTGCTGGTTTCCAGAATCCCGGTTCCTGACGGACACAGATTGACTCTCGACCTCACGAGCTCCTATCGTTGCGATATAGGGAACACGCTGGAGCCTGGCTTCTCGGACCTTCTTCCCTATCTTCTCATTGCGGGCATCAAGCTCACACCGAATACCCGCACGGCGCAAGACTTCGATCGCCTCATTTGCGAAGTCTAAGTGATCATCGGTTATTGTGAGAACTCGCACTTGGATCGGAGCCAGCCAGGAGGGGAACGCCCCCGCATAATGCTCGATTAGAAACGCCATCGTCCTTTCAAGACACCCGATTGATGAACGATGGATTGCCACTGGACGCTCCTCTGCACCGGATGCATCAACATAAGTGAGCCCGAAGCGCTCTGGTAGCGCAAAGTCAATCTGTATCGTGATGACAGTGTCTTCCTTGCCCAACACATTCTTCATCTGGATGTCGAGTTTTGGGCCATAGAACGCTGCTTCGCCCTTAGCCGTCTCATACTCGATCTTGAGCTCATCCATTATGTCAAGTAGCACCTTCTCTGCTTGCTTCCACAGCGCAGGGTTGTCCACATATTTCTCGCTTTGTTCGTCTCGAAGTGACGCCCGGAAGCTGATGCTTTCCCGAATGCCAAGTTGCTTCATCACGAAATCAACTAAATCGACAACGGCCAAGAACTCGGCATGAAGCTGGTCGGGGGTACAGAGAATGTGGGAGTCGGATAGATGAAAGCTCATGACTCGGATAAGGCCCGTGAGCGTGCCCGAATCCTCTTTGCGGTATTGAGTAGCCATCTCGGCCAACCGTACTGGCAGTTCCCGGTAAGAACGCGGCTTCGCCGCATACACCATGAAATGGTGCGGGCAAGTCATAGGACGGAGGACGTATTCCTCTCCATCGACCATGATGGGTGGATAGATGTGATCCTGATAGTGGTCCCAGTGGCCAGAGATCTGGTACATGCGCTTACGCCCCAAGTCTGGCGAATAGACGTGCTGGTAGCCTCTGGCGACCTCTTCGTCAACTATGAAGCGCTCCAGAATCCTTCTAAGGGTCGCGCCTTTCGGCAGCAAGAGAGGCAATCCCTTTCCGACCAAATCAGAAGTTGCGAACAGATCGAGTTCGGCACCGAGTTTTCTGTGATCTCGAGCCATCGCCTCCTCGCGGCGCTTCGTATAGCCCGCAAGCTCTTTCTTGTTTCGGAACGCGAGAGCGTAGACTCTCTGCATCATCGGGTTCTTCTCGCTCCCCCGCCAGTATGCGCCAGCAATCCTATCCAAAGAAAACGCTGCACCTCGTAGGTGTCTTGTGGATGGGACGTGGGGCCCCGAACAAAGATCGGTAAACTCACCTACTGCGAAAATGGACACCTCGTCTTCTCCGTTCGCCTCCAGATCCCGGATGAGTTCTATCTTGAACTCCTCGGCCCGATCTTCGAAAAAGGAAAGAGCTTCCGAAACAGCGAAAGATGATTGCACAAAGGGCATGTCCGCAGAGATGAGCTCCTTCATACGGGCATCAATCTGTGCCAGCGTATCTGGCGTGAGAGTTTGACCAGGGGGCATGAGGAAGTCGTAGTAGAACCCCTCGTCTGTAGCTGGGCCGATGCCAAGCTTGACAGAGGGAAACATCTCTTTCACAGCAGATGCCATGATGTGCGAGAGCGAATGTCGCATAGTATCAAGGTCCATAGAGTTCTCCACGTAACAGTTAGTCACAAACAGGCAAAATCCAACCTTCCGACTCCAAGCCTTCGCAGTAATCGGCAGGCACCGCAAATTGCGTGCCAACAAACGTATCTAATCGGCTTTCTGTAGTCAAGTTCCGCACCCCATGTGCTGTTCGTCACCCAACGGAATCACATGCCATCTGCCCGAAGAATCCAAGCACAACTCCACCGGGAAAGCACCCCGCGTATACCAGCTCTGATGGGAGATGTCCCGGGGAAGCCACAAATGAAGTGAGCACAAGAAGCATGACTCCGGCGGCCACGACCGCAAGCTGGCGGTGCCCGCCGGGGAATCCGATGCGGGTCCTCAGAACGCTGTGGAGGCCGGTGAACGAGACCCAGGCGGCAACGATTGACAGAGCCGTCCAGACCTGCTGGCCGATACCACCCATCCAAGTGGCATGAGATGGAGTCACCGTGAACAGTCCATAGATAGCGGTGGCTGCGATGACGACGGGGTTGATGAGGTCAGCGCGACTTCCCGAGAACGCGCTTCGACCCATACCGAGAATGCAGGCAATCCCCAGGGCAACGCCGACTCCGCCGACGAAGCGGAAGATACCACCGGCGACAACAGAAGCCTTCGCAGCAAGGTCGAACGGATTGCCGCCGTTGGCCGCCAAGTATGCTGCTGACAGCGCAACCATGGAACAGGCGATTACTGCGGCTGGTCGTTCGGGGAATCCAGACCGTGTCATCCCTGCCATGAGCAGGCCGACGAGAATCAACACAAGGCCGAACTGAGCAATGCCGATGAACTGATCGTATGGCAGCGTTGCGTAGGTATCAACGGGGTTGGCATGCATGAGCAGGCCAGCAAGTGCGTGAATGATTGCATCCATGAGGGGGCTCCCTGCTTAGCGAAACCGTCTCGATCTCTCCGCTCCTGTTGCCAGAGCCGAGCAGATCGCGGCGATGAAGGCTGCCAGGATGAGAAGCGGAATGAGATAGATCAATAGGTAGCCGAGAATCACCAAGGCAACGAGCCCGGCCAGGAACAGCCCGATGGCGGCCATGCGTGCTCCGGCCCCCGGGCCGCTCCACAGGAGCCGTAGCCTGGCCGACCACCAGTTGGCTACTCGCCGGAAATGGCCGGCAATGCAAGCCATGGCCCGGCGGAGTATGCCAGGGAGGCACATTCCCCAGTCGCTGAATGCTGTGCGACGCCCGCTTGTGGATGGAGCGCGCCACGGGTTATGGGTGTCATTTGAGTTCATGTTGTTCTCCAAGGGTTGTGTAGCGTCTCCGTGCTAGGATCCGTAGGCTCTTTTGGTGGGGCGTTGGGCCTGCCGGCAGCACCTTTGGCGTCGACAAGTCGGGTGATGCCCCAGATAGCGCCAACGGCCAACAGAAGCGCCGCGAATGGGATCACCAGCGCGGGCGCGAGACGTTCGCCCGCCTGATGCAGGCCGATGCAGCCGAGAACGGCGACGAGAGCTGCAATAATGCGGGGGAACCTGAACAGCGAGTAATCCCTCAGTGCTTCGGCCATGACGAAGTAGCCGATCAACCCAATGGCTATGACCGCGATCGTTCCAAGTATGTGCATCGTTGCGCCTATAGTTCCTCAGTCGCCTTCCTCGAAACGTTTACCGGTTCGGATGTAGCGTTGCGTCCGTTCGCTCCAGAGTGAGGCTACATCTTCAGCGTCGCCCCAGGAGCGGAGTCGCCCGGCCCAGCAGATGTACTTCCGGCGACCGTCGTTCAGGCGGTGCGTCGTGTGGCAGTCGCGGGCTCTGCCGTTGTAATCGGGCTGCCGGACGATGTAGATACGAAGATCCCGGCTGGCCCGTTCTACCGAGAACTCGAATGTGTCTTCCCCGTCGTTCGTGCTGTACGGGATGAGCCACTTACCATTACCGAGGAACCGCTCGATGTCTTCCGCCCAGCTCGCGGCGAGCGCCTGGGCCTGGCCAAGTGATGCCACCTTGGTAAGACCGAACCAGCGGACGCGAAATCGCCCGTTGGAGTCCTCAACCCGGAGGGCAGCCGCCTGCCTTGACCAGACGGGAGGGAAACTCCGGCCCGTCCATGATGTAGGCCTGCCAGCGGTCGTCTTCCTCCTGAAACATGAAGCGGAAGGTGTTCTGTCCGCTTTCGGTTGTGTAGTAGATGGCATAACTCATGGTTCATCGCCTCCGCTCTGGAGGTCAGAAGTGTTCCCCCGTACGGACATAGCGGTCCGTGCCTCGGGTCCATTTCCTGGCAACGGCTTCACAGTCCGAGCGCGAGCGTATCGGTTCCGTCCAGCACACGAAGTAGCCGAGTGAGTACCGGAGCCGGTGCGTGCTGTGCAGATCCTCCGACCGCCCCTGGTAGCCAGGCTGGGACCGGATGTACGCGCGCCATTCACCATCCACGTTCCGATAGTCGAAGTTATACGAGCCGTCCGTGGACGTGGCCGGTTTTGGTGACGAGCTTGAGCCGGACCCCGATCCCGCGCTGGTGATGGCCTTCACCCCCAGCGCCATCAGTGCCAATACAATCAGTGCTTCCATGGCGTGGCCCTCCTATTCCTGCTTTGCTTCGTCGACATCATCGCCCCCGGCGTCTTCGGCGTCCGGCTCGGAGCTTTCCACGTCGTCCCGTTCGGGTTTCGACGTGCTTTGTGCTTCATCTGGCCGGTCTTCTGAACCGGTTTGCGGCTCCAGCGGCTCGACGGCCTCCGGTGGGGTAATGAGTTGCTCTGTGTCTTCGCTGTTCGCCGCAGCACTCTCCGCAGCCGGACCGATCTCCTCGAACCGGTATGGTGTCGGGCCCTTGAGTCGAATCGGCGTTGTGATGCGCTGCTTCCCAGCTTGAGCGAAGACGCGGCCCAGCAGGCGGTGGATCTGGTAGTCGTAGGTGCGTGCCCCGAACGAGTGGGCTTTGCTGGCCTGAATGACATCGACCACCACGTCAGGATCGACCTGGCCAAGCTCAACACCGTATTCCCGGGCAGCGTCCCGGATCTCCACGGCCACGATTTCGGCCTTGCTCCGGGCATTCAGCGGGCGAAAGGCTAGGAAATGGCCAATGCGACCGATGAGTTCGGGAGGAATCCCGGCAGTCTTGAGATGTGCCCGGCATACCTCGTCAACGACTTCCGCCTGGTCGTATGCCTGGCGCTGGTCCAGTGAACGGTCGATGCTGTCCGTCTGGAGATTGCTGGAGAAGAAGAAGATGGACTTCCGGCAATCCACCTCGTGGGATGCTCCGTTGCCGCGCGAGGGCGTGGAGAGTCGGCCCGCGTCCATCGCGTTCATCAGTACCTTGAGGATATCCGGGTGGGCCTTCTCGATTTCATCGAAGAGGACCACCGTCCTCTGGTTGCGAGCCAGCGCATCCGTGAGCTGCGCGCCGTCACCGTAACCAACGTAGCCCTGCGGACTCCCCAGGAGCTGCGAGACGCGATGCGCCTCGCGGTACTCGCACATGTCGAGTCGGAGGAATTCGTAGTGTGCGCCATCCTCGCTCAGATCGTTGAGGACCGTGGTCACAGACAGACCTGTTTTGGTCTTTCCGACACCGGTCGGGCCTACGGCAAACAGAGTAAGGGGACGGCGGGGCTCCCGCCGGGCAATGTGGCGGCTCAGCGCCGGGGCCAGTACGTTCAGCGCCCCGTCCTGGCCTTTCACACTCTTCGTGAGTTCTTCAAGGATGTGCTCTTCCTCGATGTAGAGGGCATCTGTATCATTCTCGATGCGGTCGCTGACCTGCTGGGTGTCCGTGATCTCGGCCGCAGCCTGCGGTGGGGCGGTGCGTACAGCACCGTCTGGTCCCGCGGCAGTCGTCACGACCATGGCAGGAGCAATATCGCTCTGAAGCCACTGAACCAGAGCATCGACGTTCTCGAATTCCAGAATCCCTTCGCTGGTCCAGCGGCGCAGGCTGTCGGTCTGCCCGGAGTAGTGGACACCGTCCTGGATCATAATCCGGACGCTGTCGTTCGCCGGGTTGAGTGCGAAAGCGATGTCCCCGTGAGATGGACTGCAACCTGTCGGGAATGCCTGGTCCCTGAACCGGATGCTGTCGCCGTTCAGATCGGCGATCATGTCTGTGAAGGCGCTTGCCGGTGCATTGATGAACTGTTCCATGATGTCCTCCTGATTCTCTTGGCCGGACTATGCTTGTCCGATCAACCGTGCGGATCGCTTTCCTGCCGGGGATCTGCGGTAAACCCGTAAGGGGAGACCGCAGAACCGTTCGGACTTCTCGCCAGTAATAGTGTCCCGGTAGCTTCCTTTGGCATCGCCGAGCCGACCCGTACCGCCGCAGTCGGGACACAGGTCCGCACCGTTCTTGCCATCGTCCGGCGTGATGGTCGTCCAGATGGTCTCGTCGAAGTAGATGCGGCCGTTGGCGTCGCCAAAGGTCCGCTCGAATACATCAAGCCCAAGATGGGCGGCGAAGTCCGGGGCAAGGCGGATCATCACGAGGTTGCGGTTGGCAACCGGTTGAAGCAAACGACCCCAACGGGGATGATCGCCGCCGGTGTGAAGCAGCGCCAGAGTTACAAGCCCCTTGATCGCGTTCAGGCGCGTGGTTGCGAAGATGGGGGTGCCGGCCGAACCAACAGTCTCGACCTGGCCCTGCTCATACGCCTTGAAGCGGGCACCGAGGGCGCAGCGGTGGCAGGCGGGCGTGATGTCGGGGTGCGTGAACGTGACTTCCGCACCGCGTCCGGCCTCGTAGACCTGGGCGCACATGCTGGGGACTCCAAACTGTAGCGCCAAACGATTGACGCGCGCCTGGGCGGGAAAGAAGTCTGTGAGCCCGCACAGGACCGTGCGGCGGGGCGTAACGTTGGTGTCGCCAATCTGGCCCGTAATGAGCACCTTCATCAGACGATCATCCAGATCGTCGAGACGTGCGTTCAAAGTGACGACCTCTGCGTTCGGATTGATGTCGCGCAGGCGTTTCGCGATGACCTTGACTTTGGTGCGGCCAATATCGCGCCGGTAGGTCTGCTGGGTCGCCAGGTTGGTGAGCGACACAGTGTCGGGGTCGATCAACACGAACTGACCGACACCGGCCCGCGCCAGGCATTCAATATAGTCGGCTGCCCCACCGGCACCCACGGCCACGATGCGAGACTCACGCAACAGAGGGATGTCGTATGCATCCTGGACACGGGCAAAGGTGTTGTCTTCGTAGGCCGTTTCCTTCGACCGGAACGGTGACGGAACGTGCGCAGACCACGTCTTGATGGTCTGCTCTGTGCCGTCACTGGCGTTGACGACGGTCAATGGCGCGGCCTCAACCCGCACCTTGCCGTTGTCGCCGACAAAGGCGACATACGATTTCATCAGGAATTCACACTCCGCGCTCTCGGGTTTTCCTCGGAAGACGGCTATGGGCAGGAAGATCCGGTCCATGGCCGGGATGGCTTTGAGGATGTTCGCGGCGTAGACTTGGTCGCCGGGCGACGGCTGGGCGTAGCCGCCTGGGTGCGAATGGATAAACCCGATGATCTTGTCTCCACCATCATCGTCCCACTGGTCGAGGATGGTGTTGATTACATCGGTATTAGGGGTGTACGTTGCCCCGCTCGTACCGGCGGAGCCGTCAAAGAGGTATCGGGTGATACGCTGGCCGTCGCGATCGCCGCCGAGCAATCCCCCGGATTCCGGCGGGAGCGTCGCAATGGTGGCGAGAATCTCGTTGAGCACCGAAGACAGGATGGTCACCGGGCGTGTCGGGTCGCGGGGCCGTCCGCCCTGTGCTTTGGCTGCTGCGTCAGTGGTTGCGGTGTCTTCGGTCATGGGGTGTTCTCCGTGAGAGACGAGAGCGTCTCGTGTATTCGATGGATTGAGTTCGGTAAGGCCGTGACCGGCATCGTAGTGTCGGCCACGGCCTCCCGTTTGGGCCTAGTGGAACGTGCCCTGGGGCACGCGTTCCCCGCCGTGAAACGTCCCTTGGGGGACACGTTCGCCCCCGTGAAACGTTCCCTGCGGAACGCGCTCGCCACCATGGAAGGTTCCCTGGGGAACACGTTCGCCCCCAGCCTGTGCCGCGCTGAACGTTACTGTGTTCATCGGACTCTCCTTGTTTGGGTTTCGCCCCCGGTACCGGGAGCACTACGTTTGCGGAGGTCACCACGACCTCCGAGATCATCAACAGATATTCGGAAGTGGATGCCACAGCGGCGGGTGCCGAAACGGGCCCACGCCGTGGGGTGTCCACGAAGGGTCACCAAGCAGCGGCGCTGTATCTCTCAGCGTTGAGTGCCCAGAGTCACGGGTTGCCGGGGCTTCCCGACGGGGCCTGTCAACACATGCGCGGACAGCCGCGCTCGTCTTGGTCGCGTGAACAAGTGTGTTCATCCTGTACCCCTTCCAGTGAGCGATTCAGCAGCCCCACCACCGCCAGCCCCACCAGTGATGGCAGGAACAGAGCATCAGGAACGTGATAAGAAGGACGCCAACAACGATGAAGTCCTTCGCAATGACCCTGGCGAATGGATTCTCGAGCTGGGCGTCGTACCCTCCGGCGCGCCCTTCCCACCAGCGACGGGGAACCCCCAAGCTGGCGCTCAGCGAGCTGTAGCGAAACATGAACACGCCATGCATGATCAGCGTGCCCAGGCTGGCGATGGGCCAGAACGGTAGACGGGCATGACCCAACGGGATCGAGCAGCGAATGGGATCGCCGTGGAACCCGTATGCGTGCTCCATGAAGGCCACGATGGCCCAGCCACCCAGCCAGAGTGTGAGCAGCGCCGCCAGCCCGATTCCGATGAATGCGGTTGACGTGTTGCGATAGACACCTGCCAGTCTCATTGGGCACCTCCTGTTGTTCGAAATGATGTTGGCTGCGAGTAGCCGACCAGACGGCAACTCGGAATGCCGTTACGCATGGCAACGGTGTGCCAGTGCCCGCAGAACGGGCAGACGCCATCCACCTGGATGGTGCTGCGAATGACGAAGTGCCGAGCCGAAACGGGGATTACGCCGGGAGATGCCGGGGCAAAGCCGGTGGCAACCATCTGTATTTCGGAATCTGTCAGGTAGTTGGTCATGCTGTTCTTTGTGTTCGCGCCCAAGCGAAAGGCCCGCCGGGATGCGGCGGGCCTTCCAAGATCGCTGGGAGTGTTGAATTAGACGTGGTGCGGTCGGATCTGCGCGACGGCCCTCTCGTGCAAGTACTCGGCGGCTGAGGCATGGGCGTGGCCGTGGTCGCTGCCACTGCCGCGTCGCCGCTCTATGTAATCGCCCATGTCTGCCCTGACTTGGATTCTCCCTTCGGGCGTGTAGAGTGCAACCCAGCCATTGTCGTCGATCTGCTGTAGCAGATCCCGGATGAAGCTCCATTCGTCACGTCCGCAAGTCTCATCGGAGATGGCTCCAATCCCGTCGATACGCCGATCGACCATGCGGCAGTACTGCTGCATGAGATCGCCCAGGGCCGCGATTGCCTGCGGGTCCTCGGGGTCTCGGCTGAGCGCATTGATGGCAGCGTGGTATGCCGCACGCCGCCGCTTCCGGCGGGCGTTCTTGGATAGTGGCTTGGATGTGGTCATGGCTGAACTCTCCTGAAAGCAGAAAACGGAAACACGGCATCGGCGTTCCGTGTTTCCGTTTCGGCGCTGCGCCTAGTCCGTTTCATCGTTCTACCTGGATAGGCAGGATAATGATTGTCCGCCGGACGAAGGCGGGATTTCAGCGGGAAGGGAGAAGCAGTTCAGAGCAGGCAGTCAGGACTCGATTGTCCACTGCTCCGCACCGCGATAGAACCAGCGAGAGGTTTCTTTGACGAAGACCGCCGCATCGTTGATGTAGTCAACGAAATCAGGCGAATGCTTGGCGGCATGGACGGCAAGCCGTTCCTGCCATCTGCGAGAGGACTCGGCGGCTGGATTCGGCAACTTCTTCTTGGAGGCGCGAGCATTCGGCTTCTGGCCCGCCAGGATCTTCTCCGTATTGAGGGCCTTGTACTTGAACTCGGCATGCAGAGCCTTGACCTGCCAGTCGGGCTTGCCCTCAAGGTCGAGCTTCCCAATCAGAGGGGACAGCTCGGAGACAATCTCCTCATGGAGTCGGCGCAAGTAGAGGAAGTCGTCCCCCATGACTTCTTCCTGGAGAATCGCCCACTTCTCCTCGGTCATCGGCCAGTCCGTTTCCGCCTCACGGCAGAAGGTCTTTACCTTCTCCTCCAAGTGGGCCGGTACGCGTGCTGTCTCCGGCTCAAGTCCGGCAAGCATCGCATGGAAGATGGCGTCCAGATCACGAACGGCCTCCGTATCAAGTGGCGCTTCTTGTGTCCACTCGTAGGGTGTACCGCGTTGGGCAGACACGAGTCCGTTCACTTCCTTGAGGAAAGCCCCCGGGCACTGCTGGTAGCGCTTGGGGCTGACCGCATTGGCAAGGTGGCGAAGGAACGTGTTGATCTTGACGACTTCCTCGTTGTAGAGCTGGTTCGGATCAATCACGAGGTTTTGCGGCGGGCAGTCGCCACTGTCATTTCCACTCCGAATAGCTTCCATGGCAGCGCCGGAATCTACCTCGTGCGCGTTTGGGTTGATCTGTTTGGTGCAATTCCGCTCGTAGAGATCCTGTATGCCGATGCCATGGGGACCAGCTTTGATGATATCGAACATCCAGCGTAGATAAGGGCTGTCGGCAAGCGGGAATTCCTGCCGCCGGAAGGCGATGTCCCACCGATAAACGGTCTTTGATGTGTTGTTCGCCGCGTAGCTGTGATCGAGGGCGCGAGTCGCGCGGCACGAATCATCGCACGCGAATTCCTCGAAAGGTTCAGCGGTCTCAACCGGATCGACGAGGCGGGCCGCGATGTGCTGTACCAGCGAATAGAGCTCCCGATACGTTTGCCTCTCCAGCCCGGCGGGCCTGATCTGCTTGCTTACCTCCACGTATCCCCACGTCTTCACCGTGCTGTCGAGTTGTAGCTGATCACGCGCAAAGCGTGTCGCGAAGAAACCGGGCACCGGATAGAGATGGCGTGCGACCTTCTCGTAGAAGACCAGACCGGCCTCGCGACCACTGGAGGCAAACTCGTAGCCGTCGAGATCCATGCCCGGCGCTTCGTTGTGCAGGTCGACGATCAAACAGACGCGCTGGCGATTGGGCAGGACGATTTCGTGCTCGCCAAAATCCGCCTGTCCGGTGATGAGGAGCTCGCAAGAGCGATCCGAGAACGGTACGGAAGCGGCAAAGCCGCATATGCCATCGTTCACCAAGTCCTGAAGGAAGCGCTCATAGACACCGGGGTCGTCTTCAACAATGATGCACGAGGCGTCGTTCGCGGGACTTCCAGCGGCATAGGCGATGTAGCCCCGACCTGCGTACTTGAAATCAACTGGTTCTGTCATGATGTCTCCACCGCCCCGATGTGTATTCGTGCCACCCAGGTCAAGACATCCGACTGGGCGTCACCTTCGGTCTTCGCCTGCTCTACCTTGACTTGGGTGTCTTGGTAGATATGGGGAGACAAGTTTTGTCCGATCATCATGCTCGACAGAACTTCGTTGAACAGCGTACTGGGCTCACCGTCGGGCGCGCTGAGATTGTGGACAGCCAGGACATGGCCGGCGTCGCTCTCTGAAAGGAGGACGGAGAGCGCGGCTTTGCGCCCGTGCGCATCGAACGCATCCCATGACTGGAATCGGCGAGCTTTCCCGGTGAAAGCGTAGTCGATGGAATGATACAGAGCGCCGATGGCCAGATAGAGCAGGTAGGTCTTGACGCAGTTGGCAGCGGCGCAGTCGTAGGTCTGTTCGATGGCAGCCATATCGGCAGGGCGGTACTGAAAGGACAGCCATTTCTCCTGCCGCTGTAGCAGATCTTCGACCGAGACGAAGTCGCCTTGCAGGCGGGGAAGCACGCCTCTGTTTTCCGCGCGAGCGTGGGCAAGGCGTAGAACGCATGTCAGGAAGTCGTCGCTACCGGCGAAGACGCTTGCCAGAGCGGATGGCAGCGGGTAGGGCATCTGACGCTTTGCCAT
>CAYFPQ010000062.1:0-18467 GCA_964345005.1 uncultured Victivallales bacterium
GCGTGAGTCTCATTGAGCATGAGACAGCAGTCCCAAGTTACGTGGACGCGACAGCGCATTCCACTTCTGCGGGGATTCTGACAGCTGTGGAACGAGGAGGCCGGTCTTTACTACAGCTATGACCTGTGGAACAAGAGAGTGATCGAGGCCGACAAAAGGAAGGCGCGCCGAAGCGCGCCTTCCTCAATGGTCTTGTATGCAGTGCTGTTACCAGCGATTGTCGCGACGACCGCCGCCACCACCACCGCCGTAGCCACCACCACCGCCGCCGCGGGGCTTGGGCTGGGATTCGTTCACGCGCAGTGCGCGTCCTTCCAGGTCCGTGCCGTTCAGCGCGTTGATGGCCGCATCGGCCTCGGCCCTGTCCGGCATCTCAACGAAACCGAAACCCTTGGACCTGCCGGTCATCCTATCCATGATCACGCGCGCCGATGTCACGGTGCCGTGTGCGGAGAATAGGTCTTGCAGTTGATTGTCATCTGCCGCGTAGGGCAGGTTACCGACGTAGATATCCATGATGATATCTCCTTGCTTCTTATCTGTCATGCTCTTCTGTTCTGTCCGACTTAGCACGATGACATAATGCAAAGAATCGGCGTCGGCCATCCGTGACCGAGTCAAAAGGGTGGCATGGTGAGAGGGTAAAAACAACCATGTTTCGCACTTTTCCTTGCATTTTCTTAGACGTGTTAGAAGCCCCTGTGCGGTCCGAAGGCCTGCTTTGATCGCGCGGAGGGGTGCTCACCAGCCGGCGAGGAGCTGGAGATGAGCAATTGAGAATTGGCAACAATAGCGTCGAGTGGCAGGGAGGGATGCGGTAGCGGCGTGACCAAGAGGCCACGGTTGACTTTGTTTCATCAGGGCGTAGCAATACACGACAAGAAAGCTGAATAAAACGCCTTGACCAGAAATACATATACACCCTACAGTGGGCAGAACCGGACAGGAGTGGACACGGACGGACACGCTGACTCCTGTTTGGAATTTGGAGGTCTCTGTGGCTGAAGAGAGTGTTTCCAATGGCGAAGTGACCGATGCGGTCATGACGTTGCAGGAGGTCGCGGCCTACCTGAAGGTGTCTGAGAAGACCATTACCCGAATGGTCCAGGCGGGTGACTTGCCCGGGCTCAAGGTCTCCAACCAGTGGCGATTCCTGCGTGCAGCGATTGATGATTGGATGACCCGGCGCATGTACGGTCAAGCCAGCGAGCAACTGGCCGAGGTGATCCAGCCTCCGCACGAAGAACTCTCGCTTCCCCTGCTGCTTACTCCCAATCGCATTATCATGGATCTCCGGCCGGGATCGCAGGAGGACGTTCTTGCGCGACTTGTGGCGCCGTTGGTCGAAGAGGGCACGGTCGTGGATACCGCCCGTTACATGGCGGCGCTGATTGGCCGCGAGAAGATTGTGTCGACGGCGATCGGCGACGGCGTGGCGATTCCGCACGCACGCGATCCGGAGCACTCAGCCCTCATGAAGAGTTGCATGGCCCTGGGCATCTGCCGCCAGGGCATGCCGTTTGGGGCGCTCGACGAAAAACCGACGAAGCTCTTCTTCCTCATTGGTGGTACGTCCACCGAGGACCATCTGCGACTCGTGGCGCGCACGATGCTGATGCTACGTAGGCCGGGCGTGGTTGATGGGTTGGTGAATGCGAACAGTGTTGAGGCGGTAGTGGAGTTGATAGCGCAGGGGGCCACTGGAGAGTCGTGATGGTTTCGCGGCCCGCTCGGAGAGCGGGCCCTACCTGGCCAGTGGTCAGGCTGAATCGTGTGTGAGGTAGGGCCCGACCTCCGGGCGGGCCGGGACAGAAACGAGGTGACGAGATATGGGCAAACTCGAGAGTACCATCGCCATCCTTGTCGCGTTCGTGCGCCTCTTCCTCTTTGCGCTGGTGATTTGGCTGGTTGTTCGGGAGATCCGGAAGAGCGGACGTACAAGGAAGCAGGACGATGAGCACGGTGAGTGAGATTGATCGGCTGCGCACCGCGGAGACGGAAGCGCAGGATATCGTAGCGCAGGCGAAGGAGGATGCTCGTCGCGTTCGCACTGAGACGGAGGCACGCGTCGCGGAGTTGTCCCAGGCTGCGGGCGAGGACCTGGCGGCGATGCGCGAGCGCGTGCAGTCGGAGGAACAGAGCGAGGCCGAGGCATTCGTCAAGGCGTCAGGTGAGCGTGTAGCGGCTGCATCGCAAGAGATTGCCCGGAAGCTCGAAGCCCGCAAACAGGATGCGGTCAAAGCAGTCGTGGAGGCATTGGTGACATTGTGACGAACCTGTCTTCATATGCGGCCTCCTGTGTACGCGCCTGCGCACTGCGCACCGCGTTGCTTCGCCCGCACGAGTGGGAGGAAGTCGCCAACCTGCATTCGGTGTCCGAAGTTATCGCACGCCTCAAGGATCGCGGCGCACTGTCCGAAGATGTGTCCGATGTTGCCGAAGCCGAACGTGCCGCGCACCAGGCGGTCATTCACAGCAGCGCGGCACTGCTCCGCTTTGCACGCGGCGCGCTGGGGGACTTGCTCCGCTGTTTCCTCCATTACTACGACCTCATCAATCTCGAGAGCGTGATTCAGCGTATCCACGCGATGGTGGAGGGCGAGCATACGGAGGGCATCCCGTACGATACCGGTTCGATGGGGGTGTTTGGCGAAGTCCTGGGCGACGTGACGAACTTCGCCGCCCTGTCCCGAATGGTCCAGGGAACGCGTTTCGCCGCCGCCTACGAAGCCGGCCTCCGCCGCTACTACGAAGACGAGGATGTCTCGCGTCTGATCGAAACGATAGAGGTGGCGTTCTTCGCACAGTGGGTCGATGCGGCCGAACGCTGCGGGTTCAGTCTCAAAGGAGGCACAGACAACTCAGGTCTTGCCGTGTTCCTGGTGGAGCGCATCATCGAGTCTGCCGTTCGTCTCAAGATCCACCGCGAGGCGGAACAGAGTCGGGTGGTTGAGTGGCTCGCACTCGTGACCGATGCGTTGGGGGTGGAACGCTGCCTGGACGCCATGGACGTGGAGAGCGAGGACGAGGCGGTGATGGCCCTTGCGGCTCTCCTGCTGCCCAAGTCGCTGATGGCTAAAGCAGGAATGCCGGGCGAGGGGCCGTCAAATGCCCTCTCGGTCCTGCGCGTTGTGGTGCTGCGCCGGGCGTTGCAGGCGGGACGCGGAATCGTGTTCAGCGCTGACTTCCTGACCAGTTTTCTCGTGCTCCAGATCTACCAGGCACTGGAGCTGACCTTGCTGCTCGAATCGCAGGAGACCGGCATCGCGGATGTGCCGTCCGCCTACGGGGAGGTCGCCGCATGATCTTTGCCCCGGAACGGATGACCCGGATCGATGTCTGGACGCTCTGCGAGGATGCGGAACGCCTGGCTGGGTTGTTGACGCGCGAAAGCAGCGTGCACGTGGTGGAGCGGCAGATCTCGATGGCGGAGGGCAGGGGATTCTCAGCCCTCGAGCGTGAAGACTGGCGGAGCAAGATCGAGAAGCTGGACCGGCAGGCGGAGTCGATGCTCCACCACCTTGATCTCAGGCCACGCGCCCTGTCGATGGAAGAGCAAGAGGCCTTTCTCGATCGCAGCACGGAAGACATTCTGACGGAGACGGAGGAGACGCTCTCCGGGTTGCGCGACAAGATCGACGAGCATTTTCGCCAGAGGCAGGAGTCCGAGTCGGAGATTGCCCGGCTCAATGACATCTCCGAGGAACTTCACCTTCTGAACGACCACGGCCTCTCGTTTCTCGAGCTGCAGGGCTTCGAGTATCTCTATGCCCGCTGCGGCCTGATCGGGCGCGCGCATGTGGAGAGGCTCGAGGAACAGCTTGCCGATGAACCGTGCGCGTTGGTTACACGACCCGCCCTGGGAAACAACGCGGCGTTTCTGTTGATCGGCGACCGCGAAGAGAAGGGGCGCTTCGCCAAGCTGCTGAGAGACGCCGGTGCCTATTCGCCCAAGCCGCCGGACCGGTTTGTGGCCTCGTTCGAGGAGGGCTCCGAGCAGCTCGAGATGGAACTGTGGATGCATCGCGACCGGCTGGCCGACCTGACCCGCGATTATGACCGCTCGCTATCGACATGGCATGCAACTCTCTCCGAATGCGTGGCACGTTTGCACGTGCACAGTGTTTTGGACGAGGCGCTCTCGCGCTTCGGGTCGGACGGCATCCTGACGCAGATCTCCGGGTTCATTCCCGTCTCCAGGAAGCACTCCCTGATGCGTCGGCTCAACAAGGGCGCCGACGGCTTCTGTCATATCCAGTTCACCCCTGTGGCCGAGAAGGCGACCGAAGGCGTGCCGACGCGCCTGAAGAACTTTTCGCTCTTCCGCCCGTTCGAGCTGTTCGTGCGGACCTACGGCCTGCCGGGCTACAACGACGTCGATCCGACCCCTTTCGTGGCTATCTCGTTCCTGGCGATGTTCGGGATGATGTTTGGTGACGTGGGGCACGGGCTCTGCCTGGGGGCAATCGGAGCGTGCATCGCGTTCTTGCCCTACAGGATCTTCACGGACATGCGCGACCTGGGGCGCATCCTCGTTATGGCGGGTCTTTCAGGGACACTATTCGGGTTCCTGTTCGGATCGTTCTTCGGTATCGAGCACGACTCTTTCCTGCCGGATCTCTGGATGCGTCCGAGTCATCCCGAGAACCTGGGCGCCTTCCTGGGGTCGGCACTGGCGCTGGGTATCACGGTGCTTTCGATTGGAATCGTCCTGAATATCGTGCAGGCCGTGCGCCAGGGGGAGATGCGCAAGGCGCTGATCGGTCAATGGAGCGCCTCGAGCCTCATTTTCTTCTGGTCGTTGCTGGTCCTGTTCGGGATGCGGCTGATGGGCAAGGATATCGCGGCCCCGACGTGGCTGATCGTTTCGCTCCTGGCCGTGCCGCTCTGCCTGGTGGGTGCGGGACAGGTGGTCTGTCTGTTGTGGGAGAAGCGGTGTGCGAGACGTGCCGGCGATGAGGTGCATGCCGAGGAGATCGAAGAGGGCGAAGACGAGGAGCTGGCCACGATTCTCTTCGAACCGATCGAGATCGTGATGAACCTCTTTTCCAACTCGGTCAGTTTTCTGCGTGTGGCGGCGTTCGGCCTGGCGCACGCGGCGCTGACGATGGCGGTGTTCGTGATCAACGACATGGTGGACAGCCCCACCGCCAAGGTTCTGAGTCTGCCGCTGGAGCACCTCTTTATCATACTGCTCGAGGGCATGATTGTGACGATTCAGTGTCTGCGGCTGCAGTACTACGAGTTCTTCTCGAAGTTTTTCGTTGGAAACGGTGTCGCGTATGCGCCGCTGAGCATACGCAAGAAGGATAGTTCGGAATAGTGTTGCCTGCATCGGCATATTGGGTCGGATCGCGGCCCGCTCGGGGAGCGGGCCCTACCTGGCCTCGGGTCAGGCAGCATCTTGTGTGAGGTAGGGCCCGACCTCCGGGCGGGCCGGGCAAAACAGGAGGTACAAAATGGAACGTGTACTGGGAACATTCAAACATATCAACGTTGGCCTGATCGTCCTGGCGGCGATCTTCCTGAGTTGTGCGCCGCTGGCGTTTGTCAGCTCGGCATTTGGTCAGGGCGCCGACGATATGCACACGGAAGATGCCCACGGGGACGCCGCGGTTGCTCTTCCGCACGACTCCGCCGCCAAGGTGAGCTGCTGGGCCTTTGTGGCGGCGGCGTTGGCGACCGGTCTGGGATCGATTGCAGCCGGTTTCGCTGTCTCGAACGTCGGCACGGCGGCCATGGGCGCCGTGGCGGAGAAGCCTGAACTGATGGGTAAGTCGCTTATCTACGTGGCGCTGGCTGAAGGTATTGCGATCTACGGTTTGCTCATCGCCATCATCGTGCTGGCCAAGGTGTAGCGAATGAAGATCCGCGTCGTGGGCGACAAGCTGCTCGTGGGGCTGTTCCAGCTGTCGGGCGTGTCGGGCTCAACACCCGCCACGCCGGATGACACGGCAACGGTCATCGACGAGTATCTGGCGGACCCGGAGATCGGGGTCGTGCTGGTGGGCAGCTCGTATGCGGCGCAGATGGGTCCGGCATTCCGCAAGTACCTCCAGCGACGCAAGCTGCCAATGGTTCTGCGCGTGCCCGATCGCGAAGACCAGGCCGGATGCGCGGAAGAGATTCGGGAGTATCTACAGAAATCGCTGGGGATCAGGTTATGAGTGAGAACAGCAATCTGGATGCCTTGATCGAGCGGGTTATTACTAAGGCCCGTGAAGAGGCCGAGGCGATGACCGAGCGGGCGGAAAAGGCTTCGGCACGCGAGATTCGGCAGGCCGAGGAGCAGGCGAAGAAACGGGTGACTGCCGCTGAGGCGGTGGTCCGTGAAGCCGCGAAGCAGCGTAAGCACTCCGTGTTGGCCGAGGCGCAGCAGGAAGAGCGGCGCACGCTGATGAACGTGCGCGAGGATGCGGTTGAGACGGTGTTCGCTGCAGCCCTGCAGGAACTGGGTGCTCTCGGCGATGAGAAGGCGCGTCGTGAGCTGCTCGTGAAACTGGTTGGTGAAGGCATTCAAGCGCTTGGTGTGGATGCGGTACGGGTGCGGCTGAACGCGATGGAACAGAGACTGGTTCGTGGCGGAGAATTTCCGAAGGAGATCGATGGGGTATCGGTCACAATCGACGATGAAACAATCGACAACAGCGGAGGTCCGGTCGTGAGCGACGTGGATGACCGCGTGGTGTTCGAGAATACGTTTGAAGCCCGACTGGATCGGACGCGCGGTGAACTGCGCGGACAGGTCGCGCGGATACTGGGATTGGTGTAGATGGTTGTGGTATGCGGCTCGCCGGGGACAGCTCGCCCTACCTCATAGAGGGTAAGGTAGGGCGAGCTCTCCGAGCGAGCCGTTGTCAGAGGTGCGCTGTTGGTTGGCTGCAGGAGTTGCGGGGCAAGGAAGAGAGCAAGAAATGGAATCGGTAATACTCCGAATTAATGGGCCGGTGGTTTTCGCCGGCGGAATGGGTGCGGCCGGACTTGGTGAGCAGGTCGATGTCGGCGTTGAGAAGCTGGCGGGCGAGATTATCTCGCTTGAGGACGATGTGGCGACCATCCAGGTCTACGAGGACACGATTGGCCTGAAGCCGGGCGAGCCGGTGGTAGCGTGTGGGGAGCCTCTCTCGGTCTGGTTGGGTCCGGGTATCGTGCGCAGCATCTACGATGGGATTCAGCGTCCTCTGCAGAAACTCTATGAATACAGCGGCACCTTCATCGAACGCGGATTGAGTACGCCGGGCATCGACCTTGAGCGTGCCTGGGCCTTCACCCCGACGAAGAAGGCTGGCGACGGGATCGTTTCGCTCTCCCTTCTCGGCGATGTCCCTGAGACAGACCTGATTGTGCATCGCGTGATGGTACCGGTCGGCGTGACCGGCAAGCTGACTTGGATTGCCGAGGCCGGCGAATACACGGTGACGGATGTCATCGCTAAGATCGCGACGCCTTCCGGTGAACGCGAGATCACAATGCTGCAGAAGTGGCCAATCCGGCGTTCGCGCCCGGTTGCCAAACGGCTCCCGCCGCGTGTGCCGGTGATCACGGGGCAGCGCGTGATCGACTTCCTGTTTCCCGCCGCGCGCGGCGGCGCTTGCGCGATTCCCGGTGGATTTGGAACGGGCAAGACCGTAACGCAGCACCAGCTCGCGAAGTGGTCGGATGTCGACATGATCGTCTACATCGGCTGCGGCGAACGCGGGAACGAGATGACGCAGGTGCTGGAGGAGTTCCCGGTGTTGAAGGACCCGCGCAGCGGCAAGCCGATTATGGAGCGTACCGCTCTGATCGCCAACACCTCGAACATGCCGGTAACGGCGCGCGAGGCGAGCATCTACACCGGCATTACGATGGCCGAGTACTACCGCGACATGGGCTACCACGTGGCGGTCATGGCCGACTCCAGTAGCCGCTGGGCCGAGGCGTTGCGCGAAATCTCCGGCCGCCTCGAGCAGATGCCGGCCGAGGAAGGCTACCCGGCCTACCTGGCTTCGCGCATCGGTGAGGTCTACGAACGCGCCGGGCGTTCCGAGATCGCCGATAGCGATGGATCGACGCGCGAAGGGTCGGTCACGATCATCGGGGCCGTATCGCCTCCGGGCGGCGACTTCTCCGAGCCGGTTGTTACGCATACGAAGCGGTTTGTGCGAACGTTCTGGGGGTTGGATCGTGACCTCGCCAGTGCGCGTCATTTTCCGTCCATTCACTGGAACACCTCCTATTCGGAGTACGACGTGACGGCCTGGTACGCCGAGCATGTCGAGTTGCCGTGGTCAGAGCTCCGAGAGAAGGCCAAGGCTCTGCTCAAGGAGGACGAGCGGTTGCAGAACATCGTGAAGCTGATCGGGGCGGATGCCTTGCCCGACAAGCAACGCATCACGATCGAGTCGGCCCGATTGATCAAGGAGGCCTTCCTGCAGCAGGCCGCGTTCAGCGAGGTGGATAGCTACTGCCCGCTCGAGAAGCAGCTCGCGATGATCGACATCATCCTGGGTTTTCACGAGCAGGCCCTGAAGGCTTCGCAGGAGGGGCAGCCGGTTCACCAGATTATCTCGGCGGAGATTGTTGAAGAGATTCACCGGATGAAGGAAGCGATTCCCGCGAGTGAGATGGAGCGATTTGTGGAATTGAAACGAAAAGTGGAAGCGGGATTCTAAGAGGTAGGCTATGTCGAGCGAAAGTGGACGGATTTACAGGGATCTGCAGCGGGCAGCCGGTCCCATCATTGTGGTAGAGCGCGTAACCGACGTGGCCTACGGCGAACTCGTCGAGGTGCTGTGCGGTGACGGCACCACACGGCGTGGCACCGTGCTGGATGTGTCGACGGATCGTGCGGTGATCCAGGTGTTCGAGGGCGCCACGGGTCTGTCACTGCGCGACACGTCGGTGAAGTTCCTTGGCAAGGCGATCGAGTTTGCCGTATCCCCCGCACTGCTGGGTCGTGTGCTGAGTGGGGCAGGGCGGCCGCTGGACGGGATGCCGCTGCCGTTCGAAGGCGTTACGCGTAGCATCTATGGCAGTGCCATCAACCCGGTCGACCGCGACTACCCGATGGACGTGATCGAGACCGGCATGACGGTCATCGACACGATGAACACACTGGTGCGCGGGCAGAAGCTCCCAATTTTCTCCGGCAACGGTCTGCCGCACAACGAACTCGCGGCCCAGGTTGCGCGCCAGGCGAAGATTCGAGGAACCGACGAGCAGTTCGCCGTGGTGTTCGCCGCCATGGGCGTCAAGAACGACGACGCGACCTACTTCCGCGAGGAACTGGAGCGGACGGGTGCCATGGCCAACACGACCATGTTCCTGAACCTTGCCTCCGACCCCGCCGAAGAGCGTCTTGTTACGCCGCGGTTTGCGCTGACACTGGCCGAGGAGCTGGCCTTTAACCATGACTATCATGTGCTGGTGATCCTGACGGACATGACCAACTACTGTGAAGCACTACGCGAGATGACCTCGGCTCGGGGCGAAGTCCCGAGCCGTAAGGGCTATCCCGGCTATCTCTACTCGGACTTGGCCGAGATCTACGAGCGCTGCGGGCGCATCAAGACAGCCAGGGGATCCATCACGCAACTGCCGATTCTGACCATGCCTAACGACGACATCACGCACCCCATCCCTGACTTGACCGGGTACATCACCGAGGGACAGATTGTTCTCGATCGGGAACTGCACCAGAAGGGCGTCTATCCTCCGATCAATCCTCTGCCCTCGCTGTCACGTATCATGAAGGACGCGATCGGGGGCAACCGGACGCGCGAAGACCATCCCAACCTGGCAAATCAGCTCTATTCCAGTTACGCAAGCGTCGGCAACATTCGCTCATTGGCCGCGATAGTGGGTGCCGAGGAATTGACGGATAGCGATCAGCGCCATCTCTCCTTCGGCGATGCGTTCGAAGAACGTTTCATTGGTCAGGGCCGCGAAGAGCGGCGCACTATCGAGCAGTCGCTCATGCAGGCATGGGAGCTTCTGGGGCTGCTGCCTCGCGATGCCCTGCACCGCGTAACCCCGGATCAGTTGGACGAACACTACGATGCATCGAGCGGGATCGACGAGGAATAGGGCGAAATGGCAAGAAAACCGGCACCAACTAAAGCGAATCTGTTTAAGGCAGAGCATGACCTCCGTTTTGCGAAGGAGGGGCATGAGCTGCTGAACCAGAAGCGTGATGTGCTGGTGATGGAGCTGATGTCGGTGTCGGCATCGTTCCTGGATGCTGAAGAACGACTGCGGGAAAGAATGGGCGGGGCGTTAGATGCCTTTGTCCCCGCCTATCTTGCGGCGGGACAGGACACGATGAAGCGTGTATTCTCGTCTTCGCGGTCGGAGGTGTCGCTCGAAGTGAGAGAGCGGGCCGTGATGGGAACGTCCGTGCCGCGAGTCGGCATCGAGTACGGTGGCGATGCCCTCTACACGGGGCTGCTGGATGCGACACCGGCGATGGATGTCGCGGTGAGTAGCATGGGGGAGGTCATGGCATCCCTCGTTGAGTATATTGAAACTGTCGCCACGATCTGGCGATTGGCGACCGAGATTGAGAAGACACAGCGGCGCGTGAATGCCATTGAAAACGTGTTCATTCCCGAATCACAGGGGGCGGTTACCTGGATCAAGTCGGTGATGGAGGAAAATGAGCGCGAGGAGCTGTTCAAGCGGCAGTTGCTGAAGCGGAAAGGGTAGAAGCGAGCGGGAGCGAGATATGGAAGAACATCTGTTTAAGAAGATCCTCCTCCTGGTAGAGGGGTCCGACATGGACCATGTTGTGATGGAATCGGCCATCGCGCGGGCGGTGGCGAACAAGGCGCGTCTGATTGCGATGAACGTCGTAGACCACATGGTGATCAACCGAATGAAGCGGTTGAGCGAGCAAAGCACGGCGGAGATCGAGATTGAGTTGGAGGAGAAGGGCTGGAAGGCCCTCTACTACGCCGAGGAGCAGGCCAAGGACCGGGGCGTGCCAACCATGATCTTGCAGAAAAGCGGCGTGGTTGAAAACGAAGTGGTGAGTGAGGCCAGCCGTCTGAATGTCGACCTGATCGTGTTGGGTTACCCGCGCAAGATGCCGGGGCAGGCTAAGCGCCTGGCTCAAGGACGGGTTGAGAAGATTGTGGAAAACGCAGAGTGTAGTGTTCTGATTATTCGATAGAGCCTGTTAATGGAGGACTGGACGTGAAGCTGAGTGAAGTTCTGAACGAGGACCGAATCGTTCTCGATTTCGATGCCAAGAAGAAGGAAGACGCCATCGGCGCACTGGTCGACCCCGTCGAGAACGGGCACGACCGGGATACCATTTTGAGCGAGATCCTCGAACGCGAGAAGCTCGGGTCAACCGGTGTGGGGCAAGGGGTCGCCATCCCGCATGTCCGAATGGACGCCATTGACGAACCCGTAGTCGTGTTCGGCCGGTCGGCCAAACCGATCGACTTCGAGGCTATTGACGATGAGGCGTGTTCGCTTTTCTTTCTTGTGCTCGGCCCCACCAGCGCAGAAGCGCAGGATGTATACCTGAAGACCATGGCCAAGATCTCGCGCCTGATGCGCAGCGCCGACGTACGCAGCAGGCTTGCGGAAGCTGCCACCGAGGATGAGGTCATCGAGATCATCGCCGCGAACGAGATGTAGTATGACTCAACCTGGACCATGCCTAATTACTTCGGGAGCATAGGGAATCTCCCGTAGTGAGAAACAGGATTCTCCCGTATTGACAGGATTGCGAAGCCACACCTACAGTAGCACCTCAAGCTTGAGACGGGAAGGCAAGGCTGTGGATTCATCTCGGAAGACAACTGTGCGAGTGGTGGCTCCATTGGCGCTTGCGCTGCTTGTCCTGCTTGCCGTTCTCGTCCTGCGGTCGAACCGCGACGGATACAGGGCGTCCCGTTCCGAATCTTCGTCTGTCCCTGACGTGTCACCGACAGAGGCGAAACAGGTCAAAGTCGTCCAGTCCGAACCTGTTCTGCAATCCACCGAAAATGTGCCGTCCGCTCCTGCTTCCGTCCGACAGCCACTCGCTCTTCCCGCCGCTCCGCAGGGGTGCGGTAGGGCGGAACGATGTTGGCCTCGATCCACTCATCGGTGCCGGGGCGGCAGGCTACTTTGCCCGCATGGACGGCCTGAGAGGCGCCGGCCGGGATCTCTCCTTGTCCGAGATCGCCGCCATCTACCGCTTTCTCGACAACCACCAGCCGCCGCACAATCTCGACGCCGAGCAGTACCACGCCCTGCGTAACGAACTGCTGAACCTCCTTCGCGATCAGCAACCCTTCCCCGAGCACCTTACCACCAACCTCATGATCATGTACCGCGACACAGGACACAGCCCGGTTTGGCGCGACTACTGCATCCAGCATCTCGCCCAGACATACGCCAAGACCTCTCCCTCCGAACAGATCGCCGTGCGAACCACGCTCTGGGATGCTGCGGATGAAACCGGCTCCACCGTCGCCGGCACCGCTGATCGGCCTCGCCCGCAACATCGACCAGCCCGGCTTCAACCGCGATCAGGTCGCTCGCAAGGCCCTTCTCTACGCCGCCGATGCCAGCATGGACGATATGACTCGGCTTACCGCCATCCAGGTGTGTGCCCTTCTCAAGGATAACAGAGTGTTGCCTGTAGCTCGCGAACTGGCGGCAACCAATGCGGCCGTCACACTCCGCATGTCCGCCATAGCCGCGATCGGCTCACTGGGTACTTCGGCGGACCGTGATCTGCTGAACCAGTACGCCACGGCCTCGGATGTTCGCCTGCGTACCGCCGCCTCTTCCGCTCTCAAACGTCTCTCCGATGGAGGATAGCACCATGAGTAGTTCCACATACCGCAGCAAGCCCCGGCCAAGAACAGGCATGGATCTCTGGATACCCACCATCTGTCTTGTCCTGGGCTGTCTGATCACCATCTTGCGTGCTGCCGGACCAGACCAAGACGACGATGGGATGAGCGACATTTACGAGGCTCTTTTCGGCCTTGATATCACCACGAACGACGCAGCGGCGAACTATGACGCTGACGATCTTACCAACCTTGAGGAATCACAGATCCTGACCGATCCTTGGATCTCCGATACGGATCGGGACGGCTGGAACGATGGCGCACCGGATTCGAATTCACTCTCTCGCGCTTGGTACGGCTGGGGCAACCCCTTCTTCACCTCCAGCAACGACTACGAGTACTCTTGGCCACTGTGGGCCGTTTCCGCTTCCAAGACCGGCGGATCATGGGATACTAATGCACCATCCTGGACGGTTGATGCATCTGTCACCGGCGCCACCTGTCGCCTCTACATGGACTTTGATCGTGCGCTTCTAACCAACCGCGTCGTGCTCAAGTTAAGCTATGAGGATACAGCCGCCTCCACACTCTACGTAGACCTCCTCGACGAGACTGATATTGCTGTAGCTTCCGACCTTTTCGGTGATCTCACAGCAGGCACTGAGCAAACGGTCACCGCTACTCTCGATGTCCCACTTGACCAGTACACCAACGCCGTAGCTATCCAGCTTCGCCGAAACAGTGGGGCCGTCGAGATCCACTCCGCGCTTGCCTATATCGACTTCGATCTTGATGGGTTGGACGAAGACCAGGAAACTCAGCTTGGAACCCGCGACGACCACACTGACAGCGACTTCGATTCGCTCGACGACTACGCCGAGGTCTTTATCCATTCAAGCGACCCCACCGATCAGGACAGCGACAACGACGGGATCTCCGACGGTGACGAAGTCAATACCCATGGCACCAGTCCCACCTCCGTGGACTCAGATGCGGATGGTATGCGCGACGCCGACGAGCTTGGCTACGGCAAAGATCCTACCATCTCAAATGCCTATAGCCGTGTGCCCTTTGTCGACGATTTCGAGACGAATACCGTGTCGCTGGGCGATATCGACGGCCAGAACGGTTGGGAAAGCGCTCCCGTCGGCCTTGTCATCGTTCAGACCAATACCGTGCAGGAGGGCTCACAGGCGCTGCATATCCAGCCGGGCACGAACAACGAAGCCTGGGTCCGCAATCTCTTCGCCGCCCCCACGGGCACCGTGATCTGGACGGACATGCAGTTCCGGGCTGAACCAGCCGAATCTCCCACCGGCCAAGTCACCGGTGCCGCCGTCATGTACTTCGATGCTGCTGGATATCCGTGCGTCTACGATGGGCTACAGCCTGCTGGTTCGGAATGGCTGACACTTACCAATGTAACACCGACCTCCGGCGAATGGGTGCGGCTTACCATGAGCGCGGACTACCAGCAGCAAACTTGGCTCGTCTGCATCGATGACCATCTCGTAGCTTCAGGTCTCGGCTTCGCCACCGAGCAGGCCGCTTTCAGTGCCCTCGTTTTCGAGAAAGGCGAGAGTTTCGTGGATGGCGTGCGCATTACGACCACGATGCCCGAAGGACTCTTCTTCGATGCCGACAGTTTGCCCGAACACTGGGAAATCGCCCATTTCGGTGACATGTCCGCCCAAGATGACGGCGATACGGATTCTGACGGACTGAGCAACCTCCAGGAGTACCAGACCGGTACAGATCCCAATGCCGCGGACAGCGATAATGACGGCGTGGACGACGCCACTGAGCAGACCTATGGGTACGATCCGGCTTCGTCCAACGTCTTCCAGACGCTACCTTTCGTTGAAGGCTTTGAGACGAATACTACCACGCTGGGGAGTCTCAACGGGTAGAACGGCTGGGCTGCCGCGCCCTCTACCGGTACCGTTGTTACCACGAACTTCTACGCTGAAGGCGAACGAGCCGCCGCAATCGATTCTCTCGGCGACGACGAGAATCCCGCCCACGCCTCGCATCTCTTCAACGCCGCCAGTGCCGACTTCGTCTGGTCCGACCTTCATATGCTCGTTAGCGATGCCGGCATTCCTGAGACAGTAACCAACGCCGTAGCCATGGCCGCCTTCACGCAGGGCGGATATCTCACCGTCTACGACGGTTCGCTCAGCGGCACCAACCGCTGGCGTGTACTCACCAGTTTGGGTGTGCAGGAGGAGGGCAGTTGGGCAAGGCTCACGTTCGGAGCCGACTACGCCTCCCAGACCTGGCGAATCTGTCTGAACGGCGAACTGGCCGCCGCCGATCTCGGCTTTGCCTCGCCCGTCACCAAGTTCAGCGCCCTCTCGATCAAGGGCCAGCAGGGTGGCGTGGACGGCATTAACATTTCCACCAACGCTCCGTCCGACATCGATGCGGATGGCGATGGTATGACAACCGCCGAAGAGGAAGCGGCTGGCACGAATCCGCTGTTGAGTGACAGCGATAACGACGGCATGGATGACGTGGACGAGCTGCGCTGGGGGCATTCCGCCACCACATCGAATCTCTATTTCCGTATAGACGCCGCATCCGGCACCAACTCATGGCAGACCGGCTTCGAGCCCGAAGAGGGCTACCAGACCGGAGCCCTTGACGGGCAGCAGGGCTGGCACGCCAGTTCCAACGTCAGCGTAGTCGCCACTCAGGCACACGCTGGAGCACAATCGGCCAAGCTCCCCGCCTCCGAGGAGGAGGGCGGCGAGCATATGTATGCCGATATTGGTTCCGCAGGACGCGGCCAGGCCTGGGTCAGCATGTTCCTTCAGATGGAACAGGGCAACCGCGAAGATCTCGACCCCATCAATGTCTCCGCCGTCGTCTTCATGGAAGGCAATCGTCTCCACGCGTACGATGGGGCCGTGACGAATTGGGTCGCTTCCGACATGACGTTCGAGCCTGGCTTGAACGATTGGTACCGCCTCGACTTCGGGTTGGATTACACCAACCACACTTACCTGGTCTGCGTAAACGGACGGCTGGCAGCCGACGGATTCCAGTTCAAGGATTTGACCATTCGCAGTCTGGCGCAGGTCAAGGTGATTTCCAGTTCCGGGGGCAAGGACACATTTGTGGACGACATCTGCCTTTCGGCGGATGAGCCTGCCGCCGCGCTTGATTTCGATGGTGACGGTCTCTCCAACGCCGAGGAGTACGCCCTGGGAACCGATCCGCGCCTGCTGGACAGCGATGGCGATGGGCTGAGCGATTTTGACGAGGTCAACACGCACGGTACCGATCCGGCGGATGCGGACACGGATGACGATGGGGCGGCGGATGGATGGGAGATCGCGAACGGTTTTGATCCGGACGACGCGTCCGACGGGGCGCTTGATCCGGACGAAGACGGGTTGGACAACGCTGGCGAATACGCGGCAGGAACCGATCCCGCCGATGCGGACACGGATGACGATACGCTGCTCGATGGTGCGGAGGTCAACACGCATGGCACCAGTCCTCTCACCGCCGATACGGACGGGGACGGGATGGATGATGCCTGGGAAGTTGCTGAATGCACCAACCCGCTCGTTGATGATGCTGCGTCTGATCCAGACGGTGACCGCTTGACCAACCTGGGCGAGCACAGCGCCGGAACCGATCCCTGCGACGCCGATACGGATGATGACGGGATGGATGATTTCGTCGAGGTGACGCAGGCGCACAGCAATCCGCTGGTCGCTGATTTCGACGGAACCACAACGTTGCTGGAGACGATCAACGGCAGCGATGCCGCAAGTTCGATCGGCACATGGACGGTCGAGCGAACCACGATCTATGCGCGTGAGCGCAGCGGCAGCCTGGATTACGCCCTGAGTGTTTCATCCAACGGCAGCTATGTCGTAGAGGTGGATGTGACGCAGCACAACCCGCTGACATCCCGCAACAGTTTCGATCTGTCGCTGTCACTGGATGGGATCTACTGTGGCCGCCAGACTGTTGTCGCGCCGTATGGCACGGTCAGCACTGGGACATTCTTCCTGCCGTGGACGACGGCTGGGAGTCATACGCTGAGGTTGCGCTGGCGCAATCTTCTGCCCAACACCTTCCTCCAAGTCAACGAGATCCGGATCTACTCCCTGGGCGGCCCGGACAATGACACGAACGGGACCGCCGACTGGATCGACAACAGGCTCGAAAACATCTCCGTGCTCGATGCGATCGGGGAGACCAGCCTCGTCTCCCCAGTCTGCATCGAGGGCGACGCCCTGTTCGACGCCATGCTCGCCGTCAGTGCCTCATACGCCCCCGAAGGCCAGCCCCAGCAGGTCATCAGCGTGCGCCATGGCGTGGGAGACGGCTGGTTCGCCGACGTGGAGCTCTCGCCCACGAACACTACGCAAATCGAAGTGACCGATCAGGAAGGTGAAGTCCGGTTCACCAATACGGTGATCTGGACAGCGCTGAACTTGTTGGATACCGACTATACGAACTTCATGCTGAGAACTGGAGACGCCCTCAAGCTCACCGCCTTCCCGACCAACGAAGCCAGCGGCACCATCACACTCGACATCGACCTCAATGGCAATGACCTGACAAACGCTGTTAGAGACATCACCGAGCCCTGGCCGTTTGCGTTTGAGGATGCAGGCGGCTACACCGTCTCCGCCACGTTCTCGAACGCCACAGTCGTCACGAACGTCACGCTGCCGGTCAAAGCCGTCTACGGCCGGTTCAACGGCAACCCTGTATGTGTGACTGGCGATGAGCGTACATGGGATTGTCCGAACATATCCGATGAGGCCGTCATCGAGCATGATGAAGATCTTCAAGTGGGTGCGAAAGCGCTGTTCGGCGGAGGAACACGATTCACGCTGATGCACTCGGAAGACATTCCGTATTACATGACTGCACGAGTTGGAACTGACGGGCCGATTATGGATCAGGCTGAGATACTGGCGGTCTATGGTGACAATGGAAGCTACTGGCGCATCATCGAGGTGTTTACCGATGGCAGTCGCATGGTTGAGGTGCGTCTCCAACTCGGGAACATCCCGCCCGACATAGAGGTGCATCTCCGCATTTTCAAGGGAGGCGTGACATTCGACGACGGCACCATCAACCGTACGCTCACGGCAGCGGACTTCGATGAGAATGGTGTGGCGACGTATCGAATGATTCAGTCAGCGACCTCCTGGGGGTCGGTATGCCACACAACCAGGATTTATCAGGATGGCGATTACATTGGAGGACACTAGATGAGACTGGCTATTAAGAGACGATGGCTGACGCTTGGGTTGATCGCGTCAGCTATCGGATATTCGTATGGAGCAAACTTTGCATCAAATGACCCCTGTGTTCAGAACCCGAGCCTGCCGAAATGCCAGTGTCCGCAACCGGGCGGCACAGTTGCGAACGGTTGCGTCTGGGTGCGCATGGCCATGGGAGAGTTGCCTGGATGGTCTTCCCTGAACGCTCCTTTTCTGCAGATCTACAATGACGATCCCCGCCCGAGTCTCTACACCCCATCCGCACTCACATTCTCGTGCGACTATGCCATCTACGAACTATCCTACGAGCAGACCTCCGGAGGTGTTCCCCGTGACGTCATCATGGCGGAAGACCGAGGCATACGCGTCAAATTCCGGTTCGTGGGTGGCTGATTGACTCAAGTACCCCCCATATGTAGTGTCCCTGTGAAAT
>CAYFPQ010000063.1:0-17661 GCA_964345005.1 uncultured Victivallales bacterium
GATTCAGGATTCAGGATTCAGAATCCTTCAGTCCAAGACTGTTGATCCATATAGCTCGGACTTAGGGAATGCTTGAGACATGTCGTAGACCGACAGCACAAACCGGTGCGCCTTCTGCCACACAATCAAGTCCTCGAACGTACGTGCCGACTGCTCCATTATTCTCCTGAATTCTGAATTCTGTCTCCTGAATCCTTACAGCTCATCTCCGATGAGCTGTGCCATACACGCGCCGTATTTCGAAAAGCTGCGTGAGCGAAAGCCGATGTTGAACATCTCGTGTAGCCAGGGCAGTTCGCATGGCTCGTCCCCTTTCACTTCCAGCACAGTAATCGGTATCTCGACATCGGTTTCGCCCGGCAGAAACCCGGAGTTCACCCGCCCGGACCCTATGCGCGTATCCACTGCCACGCGCGCGGCGAGGGGCGGGTAGACATAACGATAACGGGTGTAGGTGATGACCGCCATGGGAAACAGATCGGCGGCCAGTTCATCGCCGAGATCCAGACGTTGATCATCCAGGATCTTCATGAAGCCGGCATCCTCGAGCGGGGCGTGATGGAGCCACTGCCGGTCCAGCGACAGCTTCGCCCGCGACTTGCGGCGCCCACCGCCGGCACGCCGTTTCAGTTCGAAGAAAGCTGTACTCTTGGCCGGGTCGTTCGAGATATCGGGTGCATACCAGCGCAGGCGAGCCTTGCTCTTGAGAAAATCGCCATTGGCCTTGTCGTGGTAGGCATGCTGACTGGGCGTGTCGTAATAGATACTGTGAATTTCGCCCCTGGAATAGACCGGGTCCGGCTCACAGAAGTGGTCCAGAAGCGCCAACGCAGCATTCTGCGCCGCAATGCTCCCCGTCATTTTCGCCTCTGGCAGGTACCGTTCCATTTGCTCAGAAGGTATAGCACTGTGGTCGGACACCTGCAATCATTCACGGCTATGGGCGAACCGTATATAAGCGGAAGGTTCGGGCCTTTTCCGCCGTGACAAAACCATCGCCACGCCGGCTATGGATCAGCTCCCAGTAATGAAAGGGCTCGGACTCCCAGTCCATGCTCGCCTCCGTCTCAAACCCATGCGTGGTGGTGGTCAGGAATCGGATCCGCATCCCTGATTCAGCCAGCACCCTCAGGATCGTCAATCCCTCAGCGGTATGTGCCGCATCCCTGCGTGACCAGATCTGTTTCCCATTCAGGACCTTCTTCCCGTACATGAGCAACAGGGGGGTGCCCCACTTGGGCGAGTCGACAACAACGACGTCATCCGCGTGGATCTCCGCAGCTATCCGCTCGATGACATGCGGCACCCCGCGGTACTCCGTGCGCAGCGCCGCATGAACACTGTGCGGCAGTCCGCCCGCCAATGTCGCCACGGCTGCAACGATGGCCAACCATCGTCCCCACGGTCGCCACCGCTCCATCCTCCACAGGCCGTCCAACAGGTAGCCAGTGGCAAGGACCAGTAGCGGGACGGTGTACATGAGGTACCGCCGCGACGCCCATGGGAAGATCCCGGCAATGAGACTCCTGTATAGCGTCAGGGCACTGATGACGCCGAGGGCGGTCAGCACGATCGACAGCTCACGCGAAGAACGTCGGCTGAAGGTATAGACAAACAGCCCCAGCATCCCCGCGATCACCACGCCGCGCCCGAGAAACGGAAGTAGCCGGCCTGCCATCCGGAGTGGATTCTCTCTGCAGTCGGGTGCCAGGAGATAGACCAGCAAGCCTACGGCAGACACAAGCACCAGGAGCGCGGCGGCAATCCGCAGCACCTGGCACGTCCGCTTGTTCTGCAGCATCACCCGCAGCCTGGCCGGCAGGACGACGAGCATGACCGTCAATAGGAAGACCACGCCGGTGGTGATATACAGGGCCGGCATGATGTGCGCCAGTCGAACCATGGTTTCGGGAAAACACACCATGTGAATCGCCCATCCCGCAGCCAATGCCGCCCCGGCGGGAGCCAGCTGACCCAGTCGGTAACGACGATCCGAAGTGACCAGGTCCACGCCAATGGCACTCAACAGAAGGATGGCGCCAAACGGGAGAAAACTGACCCGGTTGAGCATGGCTAGCAGAAAGACTCCGCCCAAACAGATACCCGTTCGACCCCGCTCATCGAGCCGCACCAGGAAGATGCAGGACATGATCACCAGGAAGCACTGCAGCATCTCCGTGGTCGGCAGATGAGTCAGGTAGAAGAAAACCGGCGCCCCGCCCAGCGCCACAATAGAGCCCACGATGAGAACGGGCCCGTCGCCCGCCATGATCAGGAACAGGACCAACGCGACGCCAACCATTCCCGCCAGGAACAGGTTCATGCGAAGACCGCTTCTCAGTCCGCCCTGTTCAATGGTCGCGGCTGCGGCCAACGGCGTGAGAGGAAAGAAGTAGTGCTTGAGTTCACCGCTCTCAAGGTCAATAGGCACTGCGGGGAGTACCTCGTGGTAGTCGTCGTCACCACGCGAGAAGTAATCACGGCCCTCCTGCCCCATTCTCTGGTAGACCTCGGGCGCAAGTGGCTCCATCCCGCCCGTGCGGACGATCTTGATGCCGAAATTGACGTACATCCCAGGATCCCAGCCCCCGACGACGTTGGCGCTGCGCCCGGGCGCGGAAAAGACAAGACCGGCCCAGACCACGAGGACCCCGCACACATAGAGGAAGCTGCGCCGCTTCCTGTCCCAAGCGGGTCTGCGATTACCGTTGCGCGTCTGGAGGCGTGCCCCCACGAGACTCAGAAGGCATGATGCCACAAGCAGGTACGTAAGGCTGACCAGCCCGGCCACCGCCAGCAGACACACAACCACCAGGTGCAGGAGATAGCCTGTCACCAGGATCCACCCGATCTGCCAGGCAGGCCTGAGACGCCGATGCTGCGATTGCGGATAGGCCGGCGCCAGCACCGGCGCCCAGCCGAGTCCCGGCAGTCCGATCGTGATCCATAGACAGATCACGTAACGGATTCCGTCTGCGATCACGAATTGGTCGGTCAGAAAGGGCATGGTCGCTATGCAGTTGAACAAGATGGCTTGGTCAATAGCAGACCCTTATCGCAACCAAAAGGAAAAAGATCGACCCCGCCAGCAGGATCCCCTATCGTTCGACCCATGAAGATCTGCGCGATTATTCCGGCCCTCAATGAAGAGCGGACCGTGGCCGATGTCGTCCACAAGACCTCCCGGCGTCTTGAGTTGATGGGCGCTACGGGAACCGTCATCGTCGTCGATGACGGCTCGTCTGACCGCACAGCGGACCTCGCCCGGGACGCGGGCGCCCACGTGGTCTCCCACGCCACCAACTGCGGGGTCGGGAAAGCGTTCCATACCGGTCTGACAGAAGCCCTTCGGCTTGATGCCGATATCATTCTCAACATCGATGCGGACGGTCAGTTCGATCCGGACAATATCCCGGCCCTGTTGCAGCCGATCATCGACCGGCGCGCCGACGTGACGACCGCCTCGCGTTTCAAAGATCCGGAACTTGTCCCCGTCATGCCCCCGGTCAAGCTCTGGGGGAACCGCATGATGAGTCGGCTGGTAAGCAAGATTGCAGGGAAGAAGCTGTACGATGTTTCCTGCGGGTTTCGCTCTTACAACCGGGAAGCCGCTTTGCGTCTGAATCTCTGGGGCTCGTTTACCTATACGCAGGAGTCGATCCTAGATCTCGTGATCAAGGGCATGCGCCTGGAGGAAGTCCCCATGGCCATCCAGGGCGTCCGCAGTGTCGGCAAATCACGGGTGGCCTCAAACCTCTGGAACTACGGGTACCGTGCATTGAAGATCATCCTGCAGACCTACCGGGATTTCTGGCCGATGCGTTTCTTCGGCTGGCTCTCCCTGGCAGGACTGCTGCCGGGCGTGGGGCTGATCGGGTTCCTGTTCTACCACCGTCTCACGAGCGGCGGGTTCTCGCCCCATATCTGGGCCGGCTTTGTGGGCGGGGGCTTATTGACCCTGGGTATCATGACCGTGATCACCGGTCTGATGGCCCAGATGCTGACACGGCTGCGGTTGAACCAGGAAGAGATTCTCTATCTCGAACGGTCCCGCCGCGCTCAATCCCCTGAAGCCTGAGCCGTCGACTGCGGCTCCACGTGAACATCCTTGATCATGATCCCAAGCGTGCGGGTGTCCGGCGTCGCGAGGAGATCAGAAGGCCGCCATCCGTCACTTTCGACCGTCAACAAACCGTAGGGCTTCGTCCCTCTTCCCGTCGCGATCCGCGCCACGGCCCGGCTCAACGGTTCACCGCCCGGGCAATCCATCGCGGTCTCAAGTGGCTGTCCATTCCACAGGAGCCTGACCGGACGACTCCTGAGGGGTGAAGGCAGTATCGATCCCCAGAACCGCACCGTGACCTCGACCCGGCCTTCCGGCGGTACACAAAGCCAGACCTGTCCACACCCATCCGTCCAGGCCGCAAGCGTTCCATCCGGAGCCGTTGTATCGCGGTAGAACCCGCTTGCCGCCAGCCAGTCATCCCCGCCGGGCGCCACAGTGACCGGAAGAGCCCACTCCGGATCCACAGCACGCACGAGCAATTCATCGATGTCTATCCAGGGCGGATCCGGCTCATCCCATGCTCCCTGTGCCAGCGATAACCCGATCGATTCGGCCCCATCGGTCACGGTTGCCAGCAAACCCGCCCTGTGGTAGACCCGCCGCCGGGCGGCGCGTAACTGCAAGCGTGGCGACTCCGGATACGACAGGCTCAATACAGGGGCATTCGATACGGCATAGGTCGGCCCGTTGAACAGGATCGTCGCCATCACCACCGTACCGGCGTCCCAGATCGGCGGCAGACCGATGGTACCATCGGCTGCGAGCCGGACCACCCGGGGACCATGGCGAAAGGTCTCACCCATACCGGTCAGGAACCGGGTGGAGTCACTCCTGCTGGCAAACCCGAGATCCACGATAAAGGCATCGGTTCTCGAATCGCCGAGCGTGGCGGCAAACTGCGATGGGAGCGGCGACTCCGACCTCATCTCGGCTTCATCCAACCGGTCTGCCGTTCCACGCGGTATCCTGAGGAACGAGAGTCCGTCGGGAACGGATTCGGCAATGCAGTCCCCCCCCACCCAGAGCGCAGGCGACTGCGCGCCGGGAACCGCCCGGGTGAAAGCCGCCCCCTCGACGGTGAGAACGTCCCCATCGCTGCGGTCGCGTGACGCCAGGAGACACGCACTCGACGTCCCTTCCCATGGCTCGATTCGGTGGAGCACGATCGGGCCTGTCCCCAACAACACCGGGAGCGCAAAGGCCGCCGTCTCCTCTTCCGCAACCTGCACGACATCGTAGAAGCGACCCAGGATGCACAGTTCGAACGGGCTGCGCCGGCTCCTGGAAAACTCGGCCACGAATACGTTCCGTCCCTCAGCGATCAAACGGTCCACCAACGCTTTCGCCGGCAAGGCATCATAGCACTCATCCGGCATGGCCTCGCGCAGGGGGCGGCTTTCACGCTGACCCAGGATCCGTACCAGTTCACAGAGGTTCCGCTGCGTGAAGACCACGCCGTCCGCCGAGACCATACGATCGACCCACTCTGCAAAGTTGTGGGCTGCCGCCGTGGTAAACCTATCACGATCCGGCTCTACCCGGCCGAGCGAGAAGAGGGACAGGCCGACCACCACGATGGAGACCCCGGCCTGCCAGGCGACACGGGACTGTCTTGGAATCCGTTTCGACCAGATGGCCGCCTGTTCATGCAGGAAACAGGCCCCCAATGCGCCCATGCATAGCGTCGGAAAGTAGAAGTACCGGGGAACAAAGGTCCAATAGAAACAGTAGAAGCCGGCGTAGAGCAGACACGGCAACACGAGCAGGCATAGCGAGATCCGGTTCCGGCGGATCATGCCCATCACGGCTCCCGCCAGGGCAACCACGGGAAGCCAGACTCCTCGACTGAGGTAATACTCCAACGCCTGCGCCGTGGTCTTCGCTGCCAGAGAGACCTCCATGCCGGGAACCAGGTGTGCGTCGGCCACGGACTGGGCCGGTTTGACCATCTGACCGGTGACAACCAGGGTCTGCACAAGAAGCGGGCTGATCCCCATCAACAGACCAACCCCGAACGAGATCGCATGCTGGAGGAAGCGAATGTGCGGTGCTGTCAGGCTGACCCATATTCCGAACACCAGCATCGGCAGGACCATGAGGACCCCGGGTTCGCGAACCGCGGCGGAGACACCCAGCAACAATCCCGACACCCAGGCCAGAAGCCAGGCACCACGCCGCCGGTGCGGCTGCACGGAAAGGATCAGCACGAGCACACTGCTCACCCGTAACAGCAGACCAAGGGGGTCCCGGTATGGGTTGACCAGGTACACCAACAGGTGCGGGTCAAACGCGAGAACCAGGAAGGCGGTTGTGATCATGGGCCAGGGCGAAAGCGCCGGGCGCTCCTCCCGGTCACCTGACGACATCGCCCGGGACGCCACGGCGCCCATCCCTGCCAGCAACAGGATCACGACCGGCAGGTTGGCCAGGAAAATAGTGATCGGCCCGGTAATCTTCTCACAGGCGATCAGAAAGAGCGGATAGAGAACCGGCCACTTGGTCGTGCTGAATTCTGTCTTCAGGTTTCGTGCATAGTGGAGCCAGTTTGCAGGATCGGAGTAGGCCCGCACGTTGAACAGGACAGCCACACAGTAGGCCACGGCGATGAGGAAAACCGCGAACAGTCCAAGCGCCACAAACCGCGCACCCTTCCTGGAAGAAGCAGGCATCAGGACTCCAAAGCCGGATCACGATAGTCGAGCAGGGCCCCGGCCAGCTTGTCGGCATCGCCTTCAAGGTTGCCCCCGCGGAACCCCCACAGATCGTCCATGTTGGCGTCCACCACGCAATCGAGAACCGCCGCGACAAACAACTCCAGCTCCTCTTCGCTGCCTTCAACCCCCTTCGCCAGCCTCTCGTGCAGAATGGCCGGCAAGCGGGTCATGTCGGTCACATGGTCGATGCCGCGGTAGGAGTTGAAGAAAGGTTCCCCAAGCACAATGGCCGGCTTCCGCAGCAACGCCGCGTCCCAGCCGAACGTGCCGGTCACCGCGATAACCGCGTCCGCCCGGCGCACGAGCTCAGGGCCTGACTCGTAGGGCGACACCAGCACCACGTTGGGGATCTTCTTGAGCTCACGGAAGAAATGGATCGGCCGGTGCCCGAACATCACGTCATGCTCCTTGACATAGAGGCGGTGCGTTGCCGGCAGGCTGAGTGCCACGTTGCGGGCAACGGCCAGCATGTCCTGGAAGAACTGTCCGCGCACCAACGTGGAGGATTCCGGCTGCAGGTGAAGCCCGAACAGCACGAACGGCTGATCCGACGTACCGGTCTCGTCAAAAAAGGAGCACCACTGCATCCACATCTTCCGAGCGCGCGTCAGGAACCAGCGCCGCACCTTTGTCCCCGGACCGGCAAGGGTGTAGTTGTAGTTTCGCTCGTAGGACATCCACGTGCGGATGCCCCGCAGGAACCCCTTCAGCGAGCCACTCCCCACCGGACTCTGGAACCAGCGCGAGACCGGCGGCAGGTGCGATGCCCGGTTGCTGTCGGCCCGGTAGGCCTCGATGTACTGACGGGCTTGCGCACGCAGCTCGTCGGGCGCTCCCTCGGACAGGAAACGCTTACTTCTCAGTCTCACCATATCGCGGTGCTCAAAGACATTCCCGATCGCGGCATGACGCTTGATTCGCGAAGGAATCAGGTGTGCATACGACACGCCGTTGCTCTTTCCCGCGGCCCACGCCAGGTAGTTATGGAAATGACTGATCTCACCCACCAGCAGGTCCGGCCGCCGGTCCGCCATAAGCTCATCCCAGAAGCGCATTTGCGAGAGCGCAACCCGCAGGTTATACGGGTAGTCCCGGAAACAGAGAAACCGGTCGGCCGCCAAGTACTGCCAGATGCCGGGATAACCGTAGCGCGATTCGGCCGCGCTCACGGCTGCCACCAGCTCGTCACCCGTTTCCGTTGGCCACTGGTCACGCATCCACAGCGCAAGATCGTCAACCCGCTCGTAGCAGCCCTGTTCCCGGTATGCGTTCGCGTAGTAGCGTCCCACGGCGACGGCAGAAACCGTCGCCCCACGCTTGCGCAACGCACGCGCGATCGCCGCATGGAACTGGACCTCCGGTTCCCACCCGCTCGCCACAAACAGTATGTTCTTGTCCATATCAGATCCGATTGTTGCGCCCGCCTTCTACAGGGCTTGTCTCGTTCATCCTGTTCTCATCGCCAAAAAGCGTCTCCCGGTACTGGCGCCATATGCAGGACCAGCGGTACGGTTCTACCGCGGCACAGGCCGCCAGGCCATCGTTCTCGCGCAACGTCTCGTCATCCCTCATGACCCGGAGCGCTTCGGTCAGGCTGTCCACGCTCCCCGGGGTAACCACCAGGCCCGTCTCCTGATGCTTGAGCACGCGTCCAATGTCTCCAACATCCGTAGCGACAACCGGCATCCCCGAGGCCATGGCTTCGAGCAGTGCCAACGGAAGACCTTCCTGCAGCGTCGGCAGAACGAACACATCCGAATCATCCTGCAAAACGCGGATCCGGTCCGCGTCCACGCTGCCATGAAACACAACCTGGTCCGCAAGCCCCAACTCCGCCGCCTGACTGCGCAAGGCGTCCTCGTACGGACCGGTGCCACAGAGATGAACCACCGGAGAGGACGCGGCCATGCCGGGTAGCGCCTGCAAGAGGTACTGGATGCCCTTCCGCTCGATCAGTTGAGCCACCACCAGGATCGTGAATCGATCCCGCGGCCGGGTGTCGTGGCGACGGAACCACGCCTCGTCCACGCCATTCGGAATCACTTTGATCGGTCCGGACCAACACTCACCGGCGAGTGCCGCCAAAGGGCGACCCACGGCAAAAACATGATCCGCGGACGACCAGACTCTACGGGCGATCCGGCACATCGCACCATGCAACGGACCGAAGCGTGACGGTTGATACCCGGGCACGTCCGAGCCCTGCAGAATCACGGAATAGGGCGTACCGAAATGCCGTTTCCACCACGCGGCCAGCATTCCCGCCGGCATGGTAAAATGCGCCAGCACATAGTCCGGCCGCAACGTCTTGTGGAGCTTGCGGCTGCGCAGCCAGCCGGACAGGAAGAAGGAGAGCAGCTCGGGAACGGTGTGACGGGTCCAGCGTCGCTTGTGCGCAGGAATACGGTGGATGTCGATACCGCGGTATTGCTCGTGCCGGGGAAGGTGCCCACCGATGGTCGACGTGACCACCATCGCCCGAATGCCCGGCTCCCGGGCGGCCTGCTCGGTGATAAACGCCGCTGCATTTTCGGCTCCACCACAGTAGGGCGGATACCCGTGACACAAAGACAGCAGGCGGATTAGCCTATCCCTATTCTTCTCCGGTACGTTCATCCGCTTGCCCTGGCGAGGTCGCCGTTGCTTCAACCATCGAGTGGAAGTGTTCGATCAACAGACTGTTCTGAGAACTGATTTCCTTGCGCAAACTGGCCACCTGGTCCGCCAGCAGCCCGAATATGAACAACATCAGTCCGGAGACCAGCGCCACGATCGCGGCCCCCTCGATATGCAGGCCGTGAATGCAGAAAATCCATACCTGGTACAGGACCCCGAACGCGAGCAATGCCAGTGCGGGATACCCCAACGCACGCATCGGATCGAACAACATGATCAGACGTTGGATCAGCAGCAGGGTCTTGAGTCCGTCATACACGATGCGCACCGAACTGCTCCCCTCGCGCTCCCGGGCAACCACGGGAATGTAGGTATACGAGAACCGGCTCTTCAGCGTGTGAAGCAGCGACGTCGTCGCAAACGAGAAGCCGTCCGGCAACAGGTCAAGCATCTGCAGATAGAGATGCCGGCGCCCGCCGCGCAAGCCACAGTTGATGTCCGGAATCTTCTGGGCAGCGAGGAAATTACAGGTCTTCGCCAGCAACCACTTCCCGGGCCGCCTGACGGCAGGGACCCCCGAGCCGTCCTCCCGGATGCCGATGACAAACTCGTGGTTCTGCAGTTTGTCGAAGATCGCCGGCAGGTAACAGGCCTGGTGCTGTCCATCACTGTCGAAGAAGACGACATTCTCCGTTTCCGCCTCACGGATCCCCGTTTTCAGCGCAGCGCCATACCCGCGGTTCGACGGGTGACGCAGAGCCTTGATACAGGACGCGTAGGACTCCAGGATCCCGGCGGATCCATCCGTGGAGCCGTCATCGACCGCTATCACCTCAAACCGGTGTTCCTGCCGGAGCGCCAGGAGTTCCTCCAAGACGCTGCGCAACCCCCGCTCCTCATTGTAGACGGGCACAATCACAGTATACAACGTCTTGGCATCGCTCTGCGTCACCATAGATCCCTCTCCGTTCTCATTCCCTCATTTCCAGCTCAGTCGCCTGAACATCACGCCAAGCTCACGCTCGTCGGCCGTGCCAAGGACAACGCTGGGCTGCCATGTCGGCACCGTAAACACCACCCGGTTCATCCCCTCCTGAAGCAGGTCAGACGAAACCTGCCACGTCAGGACGGTCTGCATATCGGGCTGAACGCTGGCGGACGGCAACGTGTGACCGTTAACCACCATCGTCACCGCGAGCGGACCGGCCGCTGCGGGTGCGCCCGCCACCTCGAGGACAGCATCGACATCGCGGGGTGTCCCACAGACAGGTAAATTTAGCGTAACCTGTCCGGATGTCCAACAAAACGCCTCTCGCTTCGGCCCCACGTGTGGATTGTAGAAACCATCCGCGAAGTATCGCCACAGTACTTCACCCTCCGCGACACCCATCGACGGGGGCATGCCGGGCTCCAGTCCGTCCAGCGTTCCCAGCCGAACCGCATAGACGCCGCTCCCGGGCACATGACCCGGTATCCGCATGGCGATGCCGTCGTCCATCTCCGTTACGCGCGCCAGGGCCGCAACGACCATCCCGGGTTCTGCGGGCAGATCGACGACGCCGGACCGCGAACCCCACCTGCAGAACACTCGAACAGGGAGCGCCAGACGGGAATCATGGACAAACGCCAGAATCGTCACCGTGCCGTTCCCGGACGGCGGCCAGTCGAAGCCCACCGGTTCCTGCCCCAGGAACCGCAGGTCCTTCGGTGCCGCGACTCGCACAAGCGGGGGATCTTCATGCACAGCATGCGCAATCGACGGCACGGGAGCGAGGGAGGATGGCGTGGACAATTCCAGTGAGGGCCGGAGCATGACCTCCACGGATGTCAGTTCCGCAAACGAGATGAACCCGGCATTCATGGCAATGCCAAGCTGTGAAGGCAGATCACCATCCACCGCAGCAATATCCAGTTCATGCCTGAGAATGTAGTCCCCATCCTCGGGATATGCGCGCGCCTGAACCGGAACAGCGTCCCGGCCTGAGAGCGAATAACGGAACAGGCCTGATTCCCATCCATCCGGACACTCGTGCAACCCCACCCGGTAAGTGAGCCGGACGACGTATGGCCGTATCGGACGCGCCAGTTTCAGCCGGTTGTCCGTATCGGGACGCAGGAAGAAATGGGGGTGACTTCTGTGCGATCTCCGGCCATCCCCACCCCAGTCGCGAAACCACGAGTCATACCCCGACCAGTCGATCCAGAACCCCGCCACCATCCGGATATTGCTGGGAGCCCGACCATAGTCCCCACAGTCTATCAGCACAGGCTCAAGCCCCATCGGATGGATCTGCACGATAGAAGGCAACGGTGCAGGACTCTCCAGCTCGATCGTGCCGGCCGGTCCGATCCCGGGGACAGGGACGAGGTTCATGCCCGGCTCGAGGTCGATCCCGACCTCGTGGTCCGCCACGGTCACGGTGGCCGCCTGGAATTCCCGGTCGCCCTCCAGGGAGCGGAACCGGACCAGCAGCAGGGATGCCCCGGGATCATCCACGGGAATCTGCACACGCCTGGCCCCAAGGGACCCCGGCTCGATCTCATAGGCAATGTGCCCCATCCGATGGGGCACATTGACCACCGACAGTTCGGGGCGTGACGACAGGTGGAACGAATGCATCAGGTCGTCTTTCACCCACGATGCAGACTCTTGCCCTTCGGCTGTACGACGCACGATCAGTAGCGCTCTTCCTCCCTCGTTCAAGAGGTCGACAATACGCCCGAACTTCGCCCGGACATCCCTGCTTCTACGGAAATAGCGGGGTCGTGGACGTCCCCGTTCCTGGTTCGGACGATCCCAGAGGTGATGGCTAACCCACTCCTGAACGACGAAGGTCTCGGGAGAAACGATCGACATGAACGCGGCCAGCCCGGTCCATGACGTCACAACGGCTTCATGGGTCGCCATCGTATCCCGGATCCATGCTACGGTTCTACCGGCCGAATCGTGCTGCTCGGCAAAAGCAGCGACCTCGCTGCCGGTGGGCAGGCTCATACCTGCCGCGATCGCCAGCGCCACCGTGCCCACGATCGGCCCCTCCATCACCCGGCGCACACGCCGTATCCGCCGGAACACCCCGTGCAGAACGGCGGCAATAGAGCAGCTCAATGCGCCTCCCACGAGGAGAATGGCGGGAATGTTGTAGCGCAAGACGACTTTGTCATAGCAGCCATACAACAGGATCAGCGGAAGCGCAAACATCAGCCCCAGCAACACACGCCGACAGGCCAGCGCTCCGATCAGCAGGACAACCCCGGCCACCCAACCGTTGCGGACCACCTGGTTGTCCACGATCTGCCGCCAGACACCCACCAACCGTTTGGCCATGTTTTCTGCGTGCAGCCCCTTGCGTACACCCGACGGCAGGACATGCGGCGCCGCGGCGGCCGGATCCGCCGTCCGTACCGCAGGCACCGACACCAGTGCCGCATTCGCGCGTCCCGGAACCGCGAGCTCTCCGGTCTCGAGTATCCCCTGAGCCGCCACGCATCCCGGACCGATCATCACCATCGCTCCCCAGAGTACTAGCCCGGCGGCGAGCCCGATGCGTTGCTTCCCGCCGACATCCCTGGCCTGCAGCCAGGCATGCCAGAGCAGGTAGAGTCCGGCCGGCGCGGCCAGCAGGATGTTCGGCATGCGCAGCCAGGTGGCCAGACCAAGCAGCAAGCCGCTCAGGCACAGCCGCCATGTTCTCCCCCGACCGACGCGCAGGGCCGCCACCAGGAGGTAGAGCCCCCACAGGCTGAAACACAGCGCGGAGGTGTCGCGGAAAGGTTGGGCCAGGTTGAGCAGCGGATCATAGACGGGCGCAACCACGAGAAGCAGCAGCACCAGGCCGGTCGCGAGATCGGCCCAGGGCTTCCCCCTTACCAGCTCCCTGAACAACAGGCGCAGTCCCGCAACGGCCCCAACCACGAACACCGCATTGATGCAGAAGGGGGCCTGCCAACCCAGGTGAGAGACAAGCCACAGGATTACGATGAACCCGCCTTCCGTGGCGAGCTGTACGTGCGGCGTCGCCTGTCCTCCGGAAGCCGTCCGCAACGCCTCGAGGTTGGTCTGCAGGTAGCCTCGACTCAACACGCCGACATCGCGGACAAAGAGAACCGAATCGCCGCCCAGGAAAAACCGGCACGTGAACAGGGCCTTGAATAAGATGACCGTCAGCGCCAGGATCATGCAGCCGGGCAGCAACAATCGGGAGATATGGGCCCGCTTGACGAAGTGAGGATACATGGGGTAGCCTTTCACATTTAATCAGCATGTTCAATCGGCAAATAGCCTCCGGAACCCCAAACCTCTCAGGCGTGATCTTCGGCCTCATGGGCTCGCGGACGCTTTCCCTGATCATCCGGACCGCTGCATCCCTCGTCGTGGCGCGCGTGGCCGGCCCGTATGCCGTCGGACTGATCGGCTGGCTGGGAATCTTTCCGCTCTATGCGGGCTGGCTGACGCTGGGGGCCGTCAACGGTGCGGAACGGCAAGTGCCCGTGCTCAGGGGCAAAGGCGAGCCATCCCGGATCGATGGGGTGTGGTCCGCGGCGTGGAACATGGTCTACTTGGCGGCCTTTCTCTGCGTGATCACGGGGATGGCCATCAGCCTGGCCTGCCTGGTCACCGGGCACCCCATAGCGGCCTGGAAGGCATGCTTCTCCGGAATCCTCTGCGCCATCACGCTCTTCAGCTCATCCGTTATGGCCAACCTGGCGGCCGAGAAGCGATTCGCCGACCTCAACCGCCTCTTCATTATGGAGGGAATCTGCTGGCTGATCCTGGTCCCGTGTGCATGGGGAGGGAAATGGGGACTGGTCGTTCGCCTGCTGCTCGCCACCTTCGTGCCAGCCCTGCTGACAGCGATTCACACGAGAATCCTGCGCCCCCCTCGCCGATTCACACGCGGAACGCTTCGCCCTTTGCTCAAGGATGGCTTGCCCATTCTCACAGCCACTTTCTTCCAGATCCAGGGCTTCGGGCTGTGCAGAACGCTGGTTGGGGCCTTCCTCGGTGATGTGGAGATGGGATACTTTGTTCTGGCGATGAACGTCCTCGCCATGATCCGCCTGATGAACTACTCGGTCACCAAGGTGCTCCTTCCCAACATCGGAGAGTTGTTCGGTCACAGCGGCGATACACGACACATCGCCGTTTCCACATGCAAGCCATTGCTTCAGATGCTGCCCGTGACCGCCGTTCTGACCGTGGCAGGATGGTTCCTCGCCGAGCCGGTGACCCGCCTCATCCTGCCGCAGTTTCTGCCCGGCGTCCCGGCAGCGCGAATCGCGCTGCTTGGCATGATTCCCACAGTGATGACATCCACGCACGTCTTCTTCATCGCCACCGGGAAGCAGAAGCGGATGATCCTGGTCTTTTGCATCGGCCTGATCAGTCAGTTCCTCATCGCGATACCGCTCTATCACCAGGGCTACGGACTCAGCGCTTTCGCCTGGGGGTTCACCGGCGGCATGGCCGTTACCGCCGTTATTGTAAACGCCGCGCTCTTCTATTATCTTCTCGGGCGTAACACACAGACAGGAGCAACCGGTCGTGAAACAACCTGACGCCATCGCCATCATTCCCGCACGCGGCAGATCGAAGGGCATTCCGGGCAAGAACATCCGTGCGTTCTGCGGCAAACCCCTCATCGCCTGGACGATCGAGGCCGCCCTGGCCACGGAGCATGTCGGACGAGTGGTCGTCTCGACCGATGCCGAGGATATCGCCGCCGTCGCGAAGGATTTCGGTGCCGAAGTCGTCATGCGCCCCGCAGAACTTTCCGGTGACCTGTCCCCCTCCGAGGAGGCGTTGCTCCATGCTCTCGAGACCCTCTACCCCGCCGGAGCCGATCAACCGCGCGTGCTGGCGTTTCTGCAGTGCACCTCCCCCCTGGTCACCGCCGCCGACATCGACGGAACGATCGACAAGATCACCGACGAGGCCTGTGATACCGCCATCACCGTAGCCGACTTCCACTACTTCATCTGGGGGGAGGACGAGACCGGGTCCCTGGCCCCGGTCAATCATGCCGGAACCCAGCGCCTCATGCGGCAGGAACGCGCGCCGCAGGTCATTGAAGTCGGCGCGGTCTACGCGATGGACTGTGCCGGGTTCAGAGAGCACCGCTTTCGCTTTTTCGGAAAACTGGGCGGACATCCCATACCCCTCTCACGGGCCTTTGAGATCGATACGGAAGACGACTGGCTTGTGGGTGAAGCGCTCATGCTCGCCCGGACGGGCGACCGGCCGGGCCTGGACGGACTCCCCCTCTCAGCGTGCAAAGCCATCGTCACCGATTTCGACGGGGTCCTGACGGACAACCGTGTATGGACCAACCACGAAGGCGCGGAATGGGTCGGCTGCAACCGGTCGGACGGATGGGGCATCCGCCGCCTGACGGAGTCGGGCCGACCGGTGGTCTGCCTGTCGTCCGAGACAAACCCGGTCGTCGGCAGGCGATGCGAGAAGCTCGGGATCCGCGCCGTCACCGGCCATCGCCACAAGCAAGATGCGTTCCTGCAGATCTGCAGCGATCTGGATCTCGCTCCTCAACAGGTGATCTATGTCGGCAACGACATCAACGATGTTGACTGTATGGACCTGGCAGGCGTCGCGATTACCCCGGCGGACGCCAACGCCGTCGCGCTCGAACATGCCCATGCCCACACCCGGGCCAGAGGCGGCGAAGGTGTCTTGCGCGAGATTGCAGAAGCCATCTTGGGACGAGACGGCTTACAACAGGAGGAACCATAATGTATCTGCCGTGGGAGAAGCCTGACCCCCCTATTCCGGAAGCCCGTGTCATTGCGGAGATTGGCTGCAACCATATGGGAAGAATGGATATTGCCAGGGAAATGGTGAAGCACGCGAAGCTCTGCGGGGCATACGCCGTCAAGTTCCAGAAGCGCTGCATGCCGGATCTCTTCACGGCCGAGGAGTACAACGCGCCCCATCCAAATCCCACCCATAGCTTCGGCGACAGCTACGGCGAGCATCGTGATGCCCTGGAGTTTACCATCGAGCAGCATCGCGAGCTGAAAGCCCTCTGTGACGAACAGAAAATTGTCTACAGCACATCCGTGTGGGATGTCACATCCGCACGGGAAGTGATCGGTCTGCAACCCGAATTCATCAAGGTCCCCAGCGCCCACAACAACAACCGGGCTCTCCTGGAGGTGTTGGCCCACGGATATTCCGGCGACGTACACGTCAGCACCGGAATGAGCCTCCCCGAGGAGGTCGACGCCCTGGTGGACCTGTTCGATCAGGACGGTTCCGCACGCGACCGGCTGGTGCTGTATTCCTGCACCAGCGGATACCCGGTTCCCCACCACGAGGTAACCCTCCTGGATATCCGCAACCTGAAGGAGAAATACGGCTCCCGCGTGAAGGCGATCGGGTTCAGCGGGCATCACCTGGGCATCGCACTCGATGTGGTGGCCTTCTCGCTTGGCGCTTCATGGATCGAGCGCCACTTCACGCTCGATCGCACCTGGAAAGGGACCGACCAGTCCGCCTCGATCGAGCCGCAGGGACTTCGCCGGCTCGTGAGGGACATCGAGGCCGTTGCCCTGGCTTGGCGTGACAAGCCAGGCACCATGGCGGACATCGAGCGCGTGCAACGAAAAAAGCTGAAACACAAGCCCTGAACCGTGCCCTTGTCCGGTTGATCACCCGGCAATCCGGCGATCATGAACCGTCGCCAACTGCCTGGCGGCATTCTGCAGTTCAGCGCGGCATCGCGCCAGGCACTCCTCGTGTGCAGCCCGGCCGCCGTCAAAGCGCTCCCGGATCGCGGCGGCGACCTCCGGGAAAGACCCGGACGGCAACGTCTCTCCCATATGACAGACCCCCAACTCGAACCGGTCCAGGACCGACCAGATCTTGCTCTGGTCCCTGGATACCGGGAAGGCCTGCAGGCATACCAGGGGCGTGCTGTGGATCATCGCGGCAACGGTGGCATGAAAACGGTCCGTGACCAGGAAATCGCACTGGCCAATGACATGGAACCACTGCATGGGGTCCAACACGTGCCCACGCTGAACATCTGCAAGGGGACAGTGCATGCTCAGCCCGACGGGCAGATACCCCGCCTCCCGGGCGCCCGCGAGCCACTCCGCCATGCCACGATACTCGCGTGAGACAGCAACCCCGACCATGGGACGGTCGGCAGGCAGTTGCGCTTGACGGCACACCTCACTCCGGCCGGGTCCCGCTGCCGGCAATGCAAAGACGGGGTCCGGGACCTCAACAAGCACCCCCTCGTATCC
>CAYFPQ010000064.1:0-17228 GCA_964345005.1 uncultured Victivallales bacterium
TCAAGAAACCACAACATATGGGGGGTACTTGAGTCAATCAGCCACCCACGTTGACCAATAGACTGTGGCTCCGCCGATTTATGTGTAGACACACCTTCCCCTTCAAGCAACCCACACCAGGCAAGTAAGCGCGCCCGGCTTACGCCGGCGCGCGCTTCCTCACTTGGCGTACGCCGGGCATGGTTGAGTAATTGGAGGTGCCAATGCAATAACATTGAAGTCCTTTGCGGGGCCTGCCGAAGGTAACCGCGAGTCGCAGGGCAACTGCGTCGCTGTGAGGCGGGGTGGGATGGAAGCCTGAGACGAAAGCGCAACATGAACGTCTTCGAGGACGCGATGGGGCTGGTCAACCTGCCGGAGGTGGAGTGGGAGTCCTATACGCGCCACTATGCCGATGCGCCCAGGCCCGAACACATCGAGAAGCGTGAAGCGGCCCGGCAGCGCACGCTGGAAAAGCAGCGCGAAGCGGGGGAGCGCCCACCGGTCAAAGAGCAGGAGCGGATCCTGATGACGCGCATCAAGGATCTGACGACATGGTCGAGCTGTTCGGTCCCGCTGGATCTGGTGATCTGCCGGGACGAGAATGACGAGGCAATGGAGGAGGCGTGGGGCATCTTGTCGACAGCACGGGACGAGTCGCAGGCTGTGCCCGTGGCCAGGCGTTATCATCTGCGGATCGGCATCGAAGAGCGTCATCGCCACTTGAAATGCTTCTGGGATCTGGCGGGGTTCACCTCGCCGTGTTTCGATCTGGTCGTCAATCAGATCGTTTTCACGGCGCTGACCTATTCGTTGCTACAGCAGCAGATCCTCCGGCAGGGGCGCAAAGCACTGAACAAGGCGAGCAAGAGCCGCATGCTGGAGGAGCTTGTTCCGGTCTCGGATGCGGTTATCGTCTATACGGATAACTATTATGCGGTCTTCAGCAAGCTGGACTACACCGACATGGTGTTGGACGTGCCTGAAGCCGCCAGGGGCAAGCTGCGAGAGCTGATCAGGCGCAAGAAGTCAGCTTCACGTGTCTCGGCTGCCACCGGTGCTTCCCCATAATGGCCGTCCCCCGGCCACCCAGGATCACGGCTTCAACCTGAACGACCGGCAGGCTCTGCCCGCTTCCGGTCAATCGCGGCTTCACACGGGAAAAGCTGCGGCGCGGAGCGGCCGCCGGCACGCGAATGGCCGGCCCGGTGCTGCTCCACGGCGATCACGGCGCGCTTTCCCCTCCCCAGTGTCTGAATCGCAGGTGCATTAAACCATTGCTTGTCTCTTGGCAGCGTTGCTAGGGTAGGGGATGACGATGGGGAGCGAGAAAAAACTCGGCATTCTTGGCGGGTCGTTCAACCCGGTACACAACGGGCACCTGATTCTGGCGCAGGTGGCTCTTGAGACCTATGAATTGGATCGGGTGCTGTTTATCCCGTGCGCCCGCCCCCCGCACAAAGACCCCGGCATGCTCCTTCCGGGCCGTGTTCGGAAGGAGATGCTTGAAGCGGCCCTGGAAGGCGATCTTCGCTTCGAAACGTGTTCCGTCGAACTGGACCGTGGGGGGGTATCCTATGCGGTGGACACGCTGACGGATCTGACGGATCGTTACCCGGACTGTGAGCTCTACTTCATCATCGGTGACGATACGCTGATAGAACTGCACATGTGGCACCGCATCTACGACCTCCTTCCGCTCTGCACCTTCGTGACTTTCGCGCGGGAGTGTGATGGGCCGATTCGGCCTGAAACACTGCACCTGGATGCACCTTGGCCGGCTCGCCTGCTTGCCAACGTTACGCTGGGGCGTCGCTTTGAGGTATCGTCCTCGGATATACGCCATCGCGTTGCCGAGGGGATGAGTATTCGCTATCTTGTTCCGGACGCCGTTGATATGTACATCACCGAGCACCACCTCTACCTGGGAGACAGTTAATGGAAGATAGGGCCCAGAGCACCGACGCACGAGCGCTCACGATGCAGGCATCCGCCTTCCTGGCGGACAAGAAAGGCGAAGAGCTGGTGGCTATCAATGTCTCCGAGGTGTCGAGCCTGTCCGACTATGTGATTCTTGTCAGCGGCTCAAGCCCTCCTCACCTGAAGGCGATGTTCAACGATCTCCAACACACGCTCAAACAGGAAGGGGTGCACGCATTCCGCAAGAGCGGAACGCCGGAATCGGGATGGATGGTACTCGACTACGTCGACCTGGTCATCCATATCTTTCTGCACGAAACGCGTCACTACTATGCGTTAGAGGATCTGTGGCCTGAAGCTCCTCGTCTTGAGTGCTGAGCTCCGCCTCCGTATAACTATCGTCCAGGCCTTGCAGCGTCAGCAACTGCTGCGCCAGCGCATCCAGAGACGCCAGCGCTTCCATATCGGATGTGGGCGACTCAGAGTCCGAATCGAGGTCCGTGGTCTCCTCCGAAAGCATCAGCAGGATGGCGCTCAACTGGGCATCAGCTCCAAACCCGTTGGGATCGGGTCTCAGCCACCATGCGCCAACCAACACCAGGCAGAGCGCTGCCACCGTGGCAATGCCAAGAGAAGGACGAGCAATCGAACAGGCGAACAGCCCCGCCTTCGCCAAGGCTACGGCGGGCAAGCGACCTACGAAGGAAGGAAGGAGCCCGTTCGCGTGATTGTGCGATTCGGCAGCCCGGATGCGCGCTTCGCGACGGATGTTGGTGAGTACAGTCGAGGACGGTTCGCCGCTTGAGAGACCCGCTTGAGCCATAGCGCTGATCGTCCGGAGATCTTCACGCCATTGCCGACACGAAGCACAGCTCTCAATATGTGTCTCTATCCGCCGCGTACGCCAGTTGGACTGCTCGTCGTTCGATTGTTCAGCTGTTCGGCTGTTCGGCTGTTTCTCCTGCAATATCCAGCGCTCTATCGTCGTGCATTTCATGACTTGTCTCGCATCATGTTGTATTCATCCTGCAGCAGTGGCCGCAGTTTCGAAAGTGCATATTGCATGCGTGCCAGCGCGGTATTGATCGATACGCCCTGCATTCTTGCGATTTCCCTGAAGCTCAGCCCTGTTTGCATTCGCATCACGAACACTTCCTTCTGTTCCGCCGGCAGCGTATCCACCGCACGTTTCACCGCGCCGACATCATCCTCCGTAACCGCACGGGCGGTTGGGCCGGGAGTGGGATCAACCAGTTCCAGTGCCGGCGTTACCTCGTCGTTGCGGGTCATGTCCAGGCTGACCGTTGGACGTTGCCGCCGGTATCGGTCGATCACCAGGTTGCGAGCGATCCTTACCAGCCATCCCATGAAGTTCTTCTGCCGGTAGGTGTTCAGCTTGCGGATGGCGCGAAACCAGGTCTCCTGGAATATATCGTCCGCGTCGCCCCGACCCTCGGTCATGTTGAGAATGAACCCGAAGAGGGGGCGCCGATACTTCTCGACGAGGGCCGACAATGCCTCGACATCACCGTTGCGGTACTGCTCAATAAATAGCCGGTCTTCGGTATCCATGGCCCCTTCGCCCATACAACGTCCGGGATGGGTAGTTTATTGCCCAGAAAGGTCACTCAATATCCAACATCCAACAAGGAACATCCAACCGATGAAGGAAAGAGAGCGAGGAGGGGAATGGAGAGCGCTTGCACGGACCATTCTCTGGCCTCGCTCACTTGGAAGTTGGGAGTTCCTTGTTGAGTGTTGGATGTTGGAAAGGAGCAGTGATTCGGCTTGGGCCGTAAATGACGCTGAAGACTTCACAGTATACTACCTCCCTCCCCATTCGACCAGGGCCGTTACCACGTCCCGGCAAACGATCGAACTGCCTGCCAGGGCCGTCTTGAAGTGGGTTACGTAGCGTTCCAGTGTAGCCGGTGTGACGACCACGGTCCAGAGCCCGATGCCCAGAGCGTTCAGGGCGTAGATGAAGGTGTAGGAGAACAGGCGGCCACAAGCGCGGATATCGCTCTGGTGCTGCATGAGTGTGCTGACCGTGAACGTGAAGTGGAATCCCCACGTAAGCCCAATCATGCCCATCCACCACAGATGGTAGCGTTCCACGGCATAGAAAAGACTGAGCACGCCGAACAGGCAAATAGTCAAGACCGTATAGAGGGGAAAGAAATAGGGCGCCAGTGTGATTAGAAAGTTGGTCTTCGAGAGCGTCACACTTCCCTTGTCCTCTGCCACCTTCAGGTTCGATACCCTCGCCCCCATCATCCAACCCCACAGCGCGTGAGTCAGTTCATGTGCAAAGATGTAGGTGCGCACGGGGCGGGGGAGTACAAAGAAAAGGATGATCCAGAACACGAACCCGCCGAGCAGCCACCAGGCGTCGGGCGGGACCGTGTTCGGTTGCGTCTCGCGCAGGATACTGTACAGCGCCATGCTCGACGCCACGCAGACCGGTATCAGCAAGAGCCCGACAAAGAACCGGAATATGCGGAGTAAGAGCATTCGAACAGCCAAGCTACAAAGTACGGACGATGCTCACAGCTCTCCCGTTCGTAGTTCGAATGTTCGGCTGTTCGTTGTTCGTACCTCTCTTAGGAGCATCCCATCGAGTTGCCACAGTTGTAGCAGCGATAACAGGCACCGTTGCGGACCGTGATGGAGCCGCAGTTATCGCAGGCCGGCGCATCTTCCATGATGCCCTCGAACTGCTTGTCCACGCGGTCGGCCTTGATGTCCACCTTCGCCTCAGGGCCGGACATAGCGACTGGCGCCGTTGCTGCGAGCTCCGGCTCGGAGACCGGGCGCGGGGCAGCCGACGCATGACCGTTCGGGAAGGTCACGGAGAGCCAGCGGAAGATGTAATCCACGATTGACTTGGCGATCGGAATATCCGGGTTCTTCGTGAAGCCGCTTGGTTCGAACCGGCTGTGCGCGAACTTCTGGCAGAGTTCCTGTACCGGCACGCCGTACTGCAGGCAGAGCGAGATGGCGGTACCGAAGGCATCCATCGTGCCGCCGACTGTGCTACCTTCCTTGGCCATCGTGATGAACAGTTCGCCGGGGCTGCCGTCCTCGTGCATGCCGACGGTCAGATAGCCCTCGTGGCCAGCCACCTCGAACTTGTGCGTGATGGACTGGCGCGTGGCCGGCATACGGCGCCGGAACGGTTTGCGCATCGCGGCCTTGATCCGGTCGTCCGAATCGTCGGCCGTTGCCGTCCTCCCTGTCGAACTGCTCTTGCTGGTGCTCAGCGGCTGGATGCGCTTGGAGCCATCGCGGTAAATTGCCACCGCCTTGAGCCCCATCTTCCATCCCTCGATGTAGGTCTGCATGATTTCGTTGACCGACGTCTCTGTGGGAACGTTGACGGTCTTGCTGATCGCACCGGACAGGAAGGGCTGTACGGCGGCCATCATCTTCAGGTGTGCTTTGTACGAGATAAAGCGTGTGCCGTTCTTCGGGCGGAAAGCGCAGTCGAACACCTCGAGATGTTCGGGCAGCAGCCCTGGGGCGCCCTCGATGGTCTCGTGCTCATCGACGTACTGCACGATGTTCTCGAGTTGCTCGCCGGTATAGCCCAGTCGGTCAAGCGCGAGAGACAGAGAGTTGTTGACGATCTTCATCATGCCGCCGCCCGCGAGCTGCTTGTACTTGATCAGCGCGATATCGGGCTCTACGCCGGTTGTGTCGCAGTCCATCATGAACCCGATCGTACCGGTCGGGGCCAGCACGGTGACCTGTGCATTGCGGAAGCCGTTGCGTCCCGCGCGATCGACTACCGCGTTCCACGCCTTGTCCGCCGCCGCCAGCATATCGGCCGGTGCCAGCTCGGAATCAATTTCCGCTACGGCGTCGCGGTGCATCTTCATGACCTCGGCCATGGGGCCCTTATTCTCGGCATAGCCGGTGAACACGCCCTTGGCCTTGGCCAGTTCCTGCGAGGTCTGGTAGGCCGTACCGGTCATCAGTGCCGTGATCGCACCGGCATAGGCGCGGCCCTCGTCGCTGTCGTAAGGGGATCCCATGCGCATGATGAGCGCGCCGAGGTTGGCGTAGCCGAGACCGAGCGGACGGTAGAGGTGCGAGTTAAGTGCGATCTCATCAGTGGGGTAGCTGGCCCGATCGACGAAAATCTCCTGAGCTGTGATGAATAGACGCACCACATGCTGGAAGGTCTTGACGTCAAACTTGCCCTTCTTATCCACGAACTTCATCAGGTTCACGGACGCCAGGTTGCAGGCGCTGTTGTCGAGAAACATGTATTCCGAGCAGGGGTTGCTGGCATTGATCGGCCCGGAATTCTTGCAGGTGTGCCAGCGGTTGATTGTGGAGTCATACTGCAGGCCCGGATCGCCGCAGACATGCGTGCCCTCGGCCACGTCACGCAACAGGTCGCGTGCCGGGAAGGTGTCGACAGGCTCTTCGGAGACGACAGTCTTGGTGGTCCAGTCGCCTTCCTTTTCCGCCGCCTCCATGAATTCATCCGTAACACGAACAGAGAGGTTGGCGTTCTGGTACATAACCGATTCATAGGCCTCGCCACCAAACGAGCCGTCATAGCCCTGCTCGATCAGAGCCCACGCCTTGCGTTCTTCGTTGGTCTTGCAGCTCACGAAGTCACGGATATCCGGGTGGCCGACTTTGAGGCTCTGCATCTTGGCTGCACGCCGCGTCTTGCCACCGGACTTGATAACTGCGGCCACCTGGTCGAACACGCGCATGAAGCTGAGCGGGCCCGACGGGGTGCCGCCACCAGAGAGCTTCTCGCGGCTGCTGCGTAACGTGCTCAGGTCGGTGCCCGTGCCCGAGCCGTACTTGAACAGCATCGCTTCGGCGCTGGCCAGGCGCATGATGTCTTCCATCGTGTCGTCCACGGCCTGGATGAAGCAAGCGCTGGCTTGGGGTGATACGTAGGAATCCTTGGCCGGCACGATGGCCTCGGCCTCTTCGTCCCAGGTGTAACTGCTTCGGCTGTCCGAGCCGTAGCCATAGACGTGGTGGAGACCGACATTGAACCAGACCGGGCTGTTGAAGGCGCCATACTGGTTGACGCAGAGATAAGTCATCTCGTCATAGAAGGCCTCGGCATCCTCTTCGCTCGCGAAGTAACCATCCTCGAGCCCCCAATCGGCGAGGGTGCGAGAAACGCGATGGATGAGCTGGCGGACCGAGTACTCGCGCTCGTCCGTGCCCTGTGCCCCGTAGAAGTACTTCGATGCAACCACGTTGGTAGCCAGCATCGACCACCCCGTCGGCACCTCGACATCCTTCTGGGAGAAGATGGTATTGCCCTTGTCGTCGCCAATAGTGGCCTGGCGACGCTCCCACTCAAGCTGGTCGAACGGACTCACGCCCTCGGTGCTGAGCCGACGCGTGACCTTCAGCTTCTTGGGTTGGGCAGTGCGATCGGATTCGGTGGTACGACGGGTGCGGGCACGACCCTTTGTCGTGCGGGATGTGGGCTTGGCCGGGGCCTCGACTTGCTCGTTGCCGGTAACGTCAAGCATGGCAAAATCTCCCTCTAATCAAGGACTTACGAAGATAAGACAGTAAAACAGGCGGTACTATATATTGTGGTTCCGTTAACGCAGTGCCCACAATAAGCGCCACATATAGGGGGGTCAAGGAAAAATGATTTTTCCGGCTTCTTTTCTGTAACCTGCGGAAAAGCAAGAGGTTACAGAGCTGGGAGATACGGACCAGAGCGTTCTTACATATCAGAACACAAGTCAGTTGTGCTTTCGGCTCATTCGGCCCGTTTGCGCCCCCTGAACTGTAGCAGAATCGGCGCGCCTTCGAGTCCGAAATGGCTGCGTATTTTCTCCTTGTACCTTCTTCTCTGTTCTGGTTTGTTCCTACAAGCTAATAAACAGGGAACACAAGGCGTCTTCCTGTGGTTTGCGCTCGGAAGGATGTCCGATGTCCCTCAAGAAGGTGGCTGCTCTATGCTGTGTCTTTGCGTTGCCCTGCCTCGGCATTGCGGGACTCCTTGTCCATCTTGCAGCGGCTCCCGTGCCTTCCGTGCTCCCTGTCGACCCCGAGGTAGCCGTGTTCGACTTTGGTGCGGCCCGCGTGGGAGATGTCGTGGAGCATGTTTTCCCGCTACGCAATGCTGGCCGCGTGGCCCTGGTTGTTGAGGATGTGGAGCTGTCATGCGAGTGCCTCTCGCTGGCCGAGAAGCCTGTTCACATTGCGCCAGGCGCGGAGTTCGATCTGGCACTTCGTCTGCTTCCCGACACCGAAGGGGATTTCGAGTACACTGCCGCGGTACGGTTTGCCGACCGCAATGTCGCGCCTCGCCGCTTTGCGCTGATGGGTCATGTCAGCCCCGCCATTGTCCGTAGCGATTACATCACGGCGAAAGCTCTCCGCCGGCTCATGGAAAAAGACAAGAGGCTCTCGGTCGTTGATCTGAGAGGTCACAACGCATACTCCCGGGCTCATGTGGCCAACGCCATGAGCATCCCGGTCGGCGCGCTTCCTCATAAGTCCTGGTTGAAGCCCAGGACGGTAGTTCTTGTGGACGACGGCACCGGAGGGCAGGCCGCCGTGCAGCTCTGTCGCGAGCTCAGGCAGGCCGGTTTCGTCTCGGTGTCGATTCTCGATGGTGGAATGGACAGCTGGTATGCGCTGGGTGGGGCGGTGGATGGCAACCCCACTCTGAAATCGTCGCAAGTCACCTCGGTGAGCCGTGCCGGAGCTACTCGCACCCCCACTGCTGTCGTGTCGTTCGTGGAAGACAGGCGTGTTGTCCGAACGCACTCGACACGGAAGAAAGGTTGTGGTGGATGTCCATGACTACATACCGAGGCCACACAGCATTGATGCCCGGCAGTGCTCGGGTGATGAGCGCTGTCTGTCTCGTGGCGCTGGCGACATCTTCCTGGGCCGGGCGGGTCTTCGAGCTGGGTGCGCCCGAGGCAGCAGGTTTCTCCAGGCACCGGAGAGTGCGTTATGGCTATGTGGTCCGCAACACGGGCAGTGCGCTTGTTCAAGATGCACGGGTATGGATCGCCGCACCTGTGCGGCAGAACGCGACGCAATGGTGTCGCCGGATCGAATCGTCCCACGACGCCGCGCTCATTGCCGATGAGCATGACAACCAAGCGCTGCAAATCACACTGAAGAAACTGCCCCCCTATGGTAGTACCGTTATCACAGTGGAAGCCGAACTGCTCCTGACCCCTTCCACGGCTGCCTACAGCAAGGGAGCGGGGCAGAGAGCCTACCTTCAGCCAGCTCAATGGATCGAAAGTGATAGGCCGAAGATCCGGGCGAAGGCCCGGGATTTGCGAGGCAGTAGTCGCAAGAGCACGGCGCGGAACGTGTTCAACTGGGTCAGCGGACACGTCAGGCCGACCAATCGTTTCCGCTCGCAGCGGGGTGCCCTCTACGCACTGGAGCATGCCGAGGGCGACTGCACTGAACACGCATCCCTTTTCGCAGCTCTCTGTCGAGCCAGCGGCGTGCCTTCTCGCTGCGTCGTCGGTTTCCATTGCGACCGTGATGCCGTACTCAGGCCGTCCATGCTGCACAGCTGGTCGGAGTTCCACGATGGGGGTACGTGGTCGCCGGTTGATTGCCAGAAACGCGCGTTCCCCCCTGACGGTTCGCACTACATTGCCATGCGTGTTGGGACGCCTTCCTCAGAGATCCCTCTGGGGCCCGATGAGTTGAAGAAGTGTTCTGTATCTGAGTTGACCGTGGCCATGAAGCGATGAGGAGTCTGTAGCACGATGAAAGGGCCGAGAAGAAGATCATCCATCATTCAGAAACTCCTGGCCGCCGGGGGTCTGGTCATTGTCGGCGGGGCGGTTTGGTCGACCTCCATTGCCGACGACACGATCTGCGCCAGTGTGAAGATCAGGATCGATCAGGATCTTACGCTCAACCGGCAGGGCTTTGATGCGGAGATGATTATTCATAACGAGCTCCCGAGAACTGACCTAACCGAGGTCAGTATCACGGTGACATTCTACGATGAGAATATGCAGGCTGTTCCCTCGTCCTCAGACCCGAACGCATCCAACGCCCTCTTCTTCGTGCAATCGCCTGTACTCAGTGGGATAGAGCAGATTCCCAACGGAACGGTTGGTGCCGCCAGCGATGCCGAGATTCACTGGCTAATCGTCCCCACGCTCGATGCTGCGGCGAACGCATCCAACTACACGGACTCCGCCGGTTCGCTCTTCTATGTCGGCGCCACGCTGGCCTACAAGATCGACGGCGTTGAGTATCAGACGGAAGTCGACAAGGACTACATCTACGTCAAGCCCATGCCCGACCTTGCGCTGGACTACTTTCTGCCCCAGTACGTCTATGGCGACGATCCGCTCACCACGGGCGTTCAGGAACCTATCATCCCGTTCTCGCTGGGACTGAGGGCCATTAACAACGGGTACGGGTGGGCCAGGGATCTCGCGATTGAGGCTGTCCAACCCCGCATCATTGACAACTCGCAGGGGCTGCTGGTTGCCTACAATATTGAAGACGTCGAAGTGAACGGTACGTCGTTCCCCAACACGCTCCTTGTTGAGTTTGGTGACATGGAACCTGAGAGCGGGGTCTCCGTCGCCCGCTGGGTCATGACCTGTTCCCTGTCCGGCTCTTTCACCAACTTCAACGCCTATCTCTCCCATGCCGATGAGCTTGGCGGCGCGCTGACATCGCTCATTGCCGAGAGCAATGTTGTAACCCACGTTCTGCGCCACGATGTCCTGGTTGACTGTGGCGATCGAGACGACATCCGCGATTTCCTCGCCACCGATGATATTGTCTACGAGTCCGATGGGCACAACACGGCGGTCAGTAACATCAGCGCCATAGCCTCGCTCGTGCTCACGAACGCACAACAGTACCATCTCAGCTTCAGCCAACCCGTAAGCGGCTTCATCTATGCCCGCCTTGCGAATCCCGAATCGAGTGAGATGGTCGTCGCCGGCGTGATGCGCTCCGATGGCAAGGCTTTCTCTCCTCACAACATCTGGCTCTCGTCCGTGCGGAACGGCTCGGTCACCAATCACTATCTTGATTTCTTTGACTGCAACGCATCCAACAGCAGCTACCTCATCACCTACGATGCCGCCACCAATGCCAACCGGTCGCCCAGACTGGCCTACATAGCCGATCAGGTCAGCCAGATCGACACATCCATGACATTCACCGTGAATGCCACGGACCCGGATGCGACCATTCCGGAGCTTTCGGCCGACCCCTTGCCCGCGGGTGCTCAGTTCGTTGACCGCCACGATGGCACCGGAACGTTCACATGGACCCCCACCGCCGGACAGGTTGGTGCATACCGCGTCAAGTTCTCCGCCACCGACGGCGAGCTTTCGGATTCGCAGCGCATGTCGCTCACTGTTGACTCCGACGACCCCCACGGTTCTATCTTCCTGTTCTCGTGGACGCCACCAGGGATAGACTCCCTCAGCAATACACTCTCAGCCGTCGAACCGGGGGCGTACGGACGCTCTTCTCCTTCCGGACTGCCAGAGGATCGGATTTGAGCATGAAAGCACGAATTACGGCATTGCTCTTCCCTACACTGGCCTGCCTCCTCACGGCAAACGCATTCGGCCAGTTCGATGCAGTCATTTCGAACAACACATCGATAGCAGCCAACGACTTCACCTACGACAACCAGAGCATCCTCATCGACGGTGCCACCGTAACAATCGATGGCGTTCACGGCTTCAGCGACCTGCACCTGGTCAATGGCGCTGTGCTGACGCACTCTGCAGGTCAGACGACCGGGATGCGCTTGACTATTTCAAACGACCTCTGTGTGACTGTCAGCGCTTCGGTCGATGCAACTGCCAAGGGATATTCCGGCAGTCATTCGCCAAGCACTGATGGTGCAGGTCCTGGGGGAGGCAAGAGCGGTTGGTATCGCGGTTCAGGCGGAGGCCACGGAGGTGTTGGCGGGTATTCCTCTCATAACGGAGCGGTCATCGATGGCGGATCTGCCTATGGAGGTGTTGTCGAACCAGTGTTGCTTGGTTCAGGCGGTGGCGGGACGCACGAAGGTTCTGGAGGCAGTGGGGGTGGGCACATCCAGCTGCATGTTGGTGGAAGTGTGCTGTTGGATGGCTCTATTGTGGCCAACGGGGGTGTTGGCACTGGAGGCTCTTCATACCACGGTGGAGATGGGGCAGGCGGCAGCATACTGATTCTCGCGGGTAATCTTGAGGGGAATGGTGTCGTTTCTGCTGACGGAGGCGATGGAACGATGTGGGGAACGGGTGGGGGTGCTGGAGGACGTCTGGCGATTCACTCGTCGACCAATAGCTTCCAGGGAACGGTGACTGCCTATGGTGGCGGGTATCTCTGTGGCGCAGCAGGAACGGTTTTCGTAGGCCAAAGCAGAACCCTCTCATCGAACGGTGTCCTCATCGTCAATAATGACGGGAATCTGGTTCTCGATCAGAGCGGACCGGATCAGGCCGTAGCCACACCCATTGAGAGGGATTATGACCTTGGTTCTGTTGAACTCCATAAGGGCGCATATCTAGCTGTGAATTCAAATGTCGTGCTTTCTGCTGGCACGCTTGTCGTCTCCAACGGCCTGAGCTGTCTGGCTGTGAAGGTAGACAGTGCCGCTCTGCCGGAGTTCGACAACGCAACGATCTGTGATGGCGCTTCACTAACCCACCCTTTCCATGGATCCGAGCCTGAGTACAAGCTCGCGATGGATATCGTATCCAACCTGACGATTGCAGCAACAGGCATGATTGATGTTTCAGGAAAGGGATACGCAGGAGGGCTAGCCAATACTGTGACGACTGGTTTTGGTCCTGGTGGAGGAGCAGGAGGCTGGTACGCTGCCGGCGGTGGCGGCCATGGCGGAGACGGGGCCCTCAGTACCGAGAACGCTGCGGGTGGGACCGCCTACGGCTCGTCGGCGTTCCCAAGAACTCTTGGTTCGGGTGGCGGTTCTGCGCGCAACCATGGAGGCGGCAATGGAGGCGGCGCCGTTGAACTGAACGTTGGTGGTGCATTCCATCTTCAAGGCAAGATACTGGCGAATGGTGTCGATGCATCGGCAGGCACATACTCCCGAGGAGGCGGTGCCGGGGGTAGTGTATCTGTCTCGGCAGGTCTGCTGACCGGGAATGGCGCCATTCAGGCCAATGGAGGCGGGATTGATCAAGCTGGACGTACGGGCGGAGGCGGCGGCGGTGGCCGCATTGCGGTCTACGGTGCTGTGGGCGGATTTGCCATGACCAACATGACTGTAGATGGGGGTCTCGGCGGCAATTCTGTTGCAGAGGAAGGCACCATCCATCTCTCTACTAATCTACCCCCTGCCTATATCATATCCAGCGCTCCTTCTGGTCTTGTCGCCGGTGGAGTCGATGACATCACGCTCACATTTGCCTCCGCAATCAATACCAGCACTTTCACTGCGGCAGATGTTCTGCTGTCAGGTCCGGGCAGCCCCGCACCCAATAACATCACGCCAATCGATGCCACAACCTTCACAGTTGATTTCTCACCCGCTCTGACTGCTAATGGTGAATACTCCCACTCCGTGGTTCCGCATGTTGCCCCCACTTCTGGAGGCGAAATGGATCAGGATCTTGATGGTGAGCCCGGTGAGGATCCGGACGACGTCTTCACGAGCACTTTCACCATCGACACTCTCCCGCCCAACGCGCCGCAGATCAGCAATTTCGATCTGCCGCCGGCTACCAACGCGGTGACCACGGCTGCTGTCACCGTCCAAGGCAATCGCGACGACAATTGCGCCATATGGATCGCCGGCAGCGAACAGATTGCCAGTGGCTCGGGTTCCTGGTCTGCCGAAATAGCCCTTGGGGAAGGCCTCTCCAATCTGTCCTGTTTCGCCATGGACCAGGCCGGTAACACATCGCCGACCAATACCCTCATCTTCATGGTGGATTCAATTGCCCCAGCCGTGATTGCATCCGATCCGGCGGATACGGCCAGCACGAACATCCCACCAGCGACCATAGACCTGACCTGTCAGGAAGCGACCAGTGGCCTGGATCTCGCCGCCTCCACCAAGAGCGTTCTCCGCGACAGCATCGCCGTTCCCGGCGATTGGACCGCTACGGCCACCGTTATCACCTTTACCCCATCAGGGACACTCATCGATGGGCTATACGAGATATCGGTGACCCCAAGGGACAACTTCGGCAACACAGGCAACACCTGGTCTTCCGACTTCACCCTCGACCGTACCCCTCCCGCTGTTCCGACCGTCTACCCCGTATCCTCTCCCACCACGATCAGCAGTCAGACCGTCAGTGGAGGGAAAGGCGCCAATTCATACGTCTACCTGAACAGTGCGATAGTCGACGCCACCTTCGCCGGAACAACCTGGTCCACGAACATCTCTCTCTCGGACGGCGCCAACAACCTGGCATTCACGAGCCAGGACGCCGCCGGCAATGCAAGTGCTGTCACGAACGTTACGATTATCTATGACAACACGCCTCCAGGCACCGTCACCAATCTTGAAGTTGAAGTCGAAGGTGTCGGAACCGAAATCTCGCTCACCTGGACCAATTACAGTGAACAGGCGAATGGCGGGGACATTGCGACCTACACAATCTACAGCGATGAAATCAGCTTCACCCACATCGCCCAGGCCAACGCCATTGCCACGAACTCCGCCGGTGTCCAGTCCCTGGCAGTCTCCGGTATTGCACGCGGAGTCACCAACTACTACGCCGTCATGGCGACCGACACCACCGGGCAGGCCGATTCCAATGTCACCGCCACGGCCGCCGCTCCAGTCGACGTTATCGCACCGCCCGACCCGGCTGCACTCCAGTTCCAGTGTTCTGACACCAGCCTTCAGCTCTCCTGGACCCACTCAACAGATCCTCATGGCGATCTGATGGGCTACAAAGTCTACACCAATGCCTGCCAAGCCGAAGGCATGGGTGTTGAAGTAGCCAGCCTGCTGCACCCCACGAACGAGTGGACTCAAGCAGGCCTTGATCCCGCCTCAAGCTTCGCTTTCACTGTTGCCGCCTATGATGCCGACGCCAACGAAAGCAGTGGCGCTGCCGCTATTGGCTATACACTTCTCGCTAACCCCTCCAATGTCACCGTCGAGACCTACAGCGGCATGGCCACTCTCAACTGGACCCCCCCGCTCCCGGTAGAGCATGTCAGCCACTACCTGGTCTATGCCGAAACCACCGATTTCACATCTGTCAGCGGTCTTGTTCCCAAGGCAAGCCGTACCACAACCAGCGGTTCGGTCGCCGGGCTCGATAACGGCGTCACCTATTACTTCGGTCTAACCGCCGTCAACAAATCTGGTGGCGAGACCAAAGCCGTAACCACCGTCAGCGCATCCCCGCAGGCCGATGGCACCGGTCCGCAGCTCGTCGATCTCCTCTGGGAAGGCGCCGCCCTCAGCAATCCCGCCACAGCCCCCGGCAGCTTCACGCTTTCCGCATCCGATCCTGCCGGCATGAGTCGGGTCGAGTTCTATGTGGAAGGCGCCTTGCTCCGCTCACACGTTTCCAGCGGCCCCCAATTCAGTGCAGCATGGGACGTCGCCGCCACAACCAATGATGGGATTCACGCCATCACGCTCAAGGCCTACGACACGCTCGGCAACGTCACCACGCTCAACACCAATATCAACGTTCAGCTCGCCGTCCCGCCTGTTCCGTCCATTACCAGCCCGTCCGGTGCGCTCTCCGTCAATACCGCCACGCTGTCCGTCTCCGGTACTGCCGATCTCTACGCCGGTTCCGTCAACTTCTACCTCAGTGGTTCGCCAACCGGCACACCGGCCGGCGTATCCATCGATGGCTCGTTCGCTGGAACCGTTGAGTTGCCGGAGGGCACCAATCAGCTTCAGGCCGCTGCCGCGAACCGCGCAGGCGAGGGCAACAAGACCGTCGCCATCGAAGTCATTCTCGATACGTCCGTTCCGGACGCCCCCCTCAACCTTCAGGCCTCGTCCAAAGAAGACGGCGTCATTCGTCTGAGCTGGTGGGCACCCATCGGGGTTGATGTCGAGTCCTATCGGCTCTACCGCTCCACTTCCGAGTTCACCACCAAGGCCCGGGCAAGCTGGACGAATACAGTGACCGCCGGCACTGCATACAGCGATATGCCGGCTGAAGGTACCAATTACTACCGCGTCACAACTATCAATCGTGCCGGTACCGAGAGCGACCTGTCCGCCCAGGTCTCCGCGCTCTCCGATGCCACCGCACCACAGGCCCTTTCGATTGCCTTCGACTCCGATGGCTATTGGAATCCTACCGCGCTCCGGTTTGCGGACGGCACCGTTGACGTCACCCTTACCGTGAGTGAGCCGCTCCTCACCACCCCGTTCCTCAGTTTTGTCCCCGAACAGGGCATTCCCATCGTTGTCGATCTCGACCAGGAGAGTGAGACCGTCTACATCGGTTCCTTCGAAATCATCGGCTCTACCCCCGCAGCCCCCGCATATGCCAACTTCTCGGCGCGCGATGAAGTCGGCAATCGCGGTGCCGCGATTGCCTCGGGCGACACCATCATCATCGACAATCACGGACCCGCAATCACCGAGCTCATCGTAACGCCCGGTCAGCCCATCCTGAACAACGGCGGCAATCCCACCTCCGTTACCGCCGTCATTGGCTTCGATTCCGCAGACAAACCCGAAACCACACCGCAACTCTCCTATTCACTCTCGGTCTCTCATCCCGATCCAACCCCGCTCACGCTTGCGCAGCAGAGCGAGGCCGCTTGGTATGCCACCTTCCAGCTTCCCGCCGACGCCGGGGCATCCGCCGAAACCCTGAGTTTCACCTACAGCGGTGTCGACGATCTCAACAATACCGGAACAACCATCAATGCCGTGAACAGCTTTCAGGTTTACCAGGGCAGCCTGCCTCCCCTGGATGCCCCCACCGGCCTTGCCGCCGAAGCTCGCCCCGGAGGCGATGTTCATCTCACCTGGAATGCCGTCGACGAGGCATCCGGCTACAGCCTGTTCCGCCGCGCGCCCGGCGAAGGCTCCTTCACCTCCGTGGCCACCTCGGGGCAGATCTCGTTCACCGATAACGCCCCCGATGGCACCAACGACTACACCGTTGCCAGCATCCGCACCGCCAACAGCTCTATCGTTACCGGCAGCCAGTGCTCCGCGGTCTCTGTTATAGCCGACTCCATCACACCTCTCGCGCCAACCAATCTCACGCTGCAGCTCTATGCCAACGGCATGTACATGACGTGGGAAGCCCCCGTGGATGCCACCACACTCTCCTACAGCGTCTACCGTAGTCCCGACCCCATCACCACCAACTCCATTCTCAATCTGTCCCCCATCCAGAGCG
>CAYFPQ010000065.1:0-17219 GCA_964345005.1 uncultured Victivallales bacterium
CACGAAGGGCCGCAACATGACGAGTTGCCGGAGATGGACCGTCTGGAACTGTGCCAACAGAATGCCGAGCTGTATCTGGAAATTGCGGAGCGTTACGAGCATTCGATTATTAAGGTCGACATCGCCCCCTCCAGCATCTTCCCGCAACGCTCGCAGGAGCTGGTGTACACCATGCGAACGATTCGTGAGAAAGCGCAGGCCAAGAGTGAGGATTACCTGTTGATCACGCACGGCGATGCTACCATTGCGCTGCCCGAAGGTGACGAACTTTATGACATGATCGAAATGCTGGCCGATGATCCGGATAAGCTCAAAGCCAGAGCCGAACAGATGATGCATCGGACCCTCGGGCACTGCCTCTACTTTGCCGAAGCCGGTTTCGACGGGTTTGCGCTGTGCAGCGACTACGCCTTCAACGCCAACCCGTTCTTCTCGCCGGCCCAGTTTGACCAATTCGTGAAGCCGTACCTGCAGCGGATCATCGCGGGCTATCGAAAGATGGGCAAGTTCGTCATCAAGCATACCGACGGACAGATTATGCCGATCCTTGACCGTATTGTCGACTGCGCTCCGCACGCCATTCACTCCATCGATCCGCAGGGCGGCATGGATATTGCCGAAGTCAAGCGACTCTACGGCGACCAAGTGGCGCTGTGCGGCAACGTCAATTGCGGGTTGATGCAGACCGGTACGGACGATGAGGTGCTTGAAAGTTGTGAGTACGCCATGCGCCATGGCAAACCGGGTGGGGGCTTTATCTTCTGCACCAGTAACTGCGCCTTCAAAGGTATGCCGCTGGAGCGGTATGAGCTAATGATCGACTATTGGAAAGAGAATAGGATGTATGGGTGAAACTTCAGTTCGAGGTGTTCATCGATCCGAACCGCGAACCTTCGAACGACCCGATTGTTCACGCCTGCCTGATGATCGAGGACTGCGACGCCTTTCTCGCGCGATGCGAAGATCACGACCTTGAAATCATCCGGGTACCCAAAGGGACGTCCGTCCTCACGTTCATCCGTGATTGCGACGGGAATCTGTACGAAATCAAGTCCGCGTAGCCTATGCTTCCCTTGTAGGCCTGAAGAGTGGTTTGACGGCGCTGTGTTGCTTCACCCTTTTGTCGTGTGCGGACGGAGCCATTCTGGTAGTTTTAACCGGCATGGACAATCCATATATAGTATTGCACAGAGAGTTCACAGCTGCTGGTGCGGAAGTCTTGCTCAGTTCTGGCCAGGCCATGACGGACGCAAGTATCGTGACTATCAGTCGGCGGATGCTGAAGCCCTACCGCATTCCGGAATCATGTCCCTATCTCAGCGACGATCAGCGGGAACTGAGCAAGCTGGATCTCAAGGGACGATCGGCATGGATGGCGGAATGGCTCTTGCTCGCAGATACACCCCGCCGCTCCCGCCCCGGATCCCGCTCCTGGGGATAGTGCACGGCATCCAGACCCCAGTCTCCCCCAGTCTCCCCGAATTCCTCGATAAAGGGGAGAGGGGAGGCGGTGCAATGGTCGCCGGTTACCACAGCTACGAATGACGCAGCGGAGACAGCAAGAAACGTTCTTACAGATCTGGATTGCATAACAGAAATCTAGCCAAAGGTATTTGAAATTCGTTTCAGTGTGAAGCAGCGTTTGTGGATGTCTCAACGCTCAGGGTGATGCAAGTGTTCAGAGGTTCAGCGTTCAGAGTTCAGGAGGCCACCGCCGCTCTGACTCCGGCAGGTGCTTCTCCAGTGACTTTTCGAGACCGTTCAACATGCGGATACACTCCTTGTATCGGCTGCGATACGACCCGTAGACGGACTCATCGATGTATCCCTTGAGCTTGGCCATGAACAACCTGCGCAAACTCAGGGCTCACGGCCTGATCGAGAGGCCCGATAATCGGTACGTCTACGCGCTGTCCGACTGCGGACGCAAAGCGGCCGCCATGCTGGTGATCGTGCGCAACCGCATCCTGCGCCCCATCGCAGGCAGTCTCTTCGATCGCCCGGTGAAGTCATCTTTCAAGCCGAGTTCAAAACTCCAAGCCCAGTACAGGAAGACCACGCGATCGTTCAATGACCTGATCGACTTGCTCAAGGCGGCCTGAGGGCTCGCGCCCCGCAAGTTCAGTCACTGTCATTCGTGGGAGGGCTCTGTCCGTACCGGAAAATACGCCCCGAAATCCGCCCACAATGTCCGATGAACCCTGGGATCCCTCCTGAACTCTGAACATCTGAACCCCTGAACACTCACGACTTCGCCATCTGCAAGACGCCACGCAACATCGTTGACTCATCTACTCAAAGAATCCACGATTAAGGAGCTAACAGGCAGTGGAACCAACCTTCTAAGCAGGTGCCTCCTGAAGGTAGATCCGAACAACGTCCACGCAGGAGTGGACGCTCCACTTCGTCATGGCTGAACTGAGATGCGATTTCACCGTGTATTCGGTGATACCAAGATGATCCGCCACTTGACGCGGAGACAACCCTCTGGCCCGCAGTTGCACTACCTCAAGCTGCCTCCTACTTAGCAACTGAAGCCGTGACCCATGCCGATTTCCACGGTCATGGTTATCGCTCAGTAGCAAGTCTCGGGCAGACGGGCTGATGTAGCAGTCCTGGTCAAGGCACTTGAACAGCGCATCAGTTGTCTCCTCTAACGAATCGCCTTTCATAATGAAGCCGTGAGCTCCGGCAGCGATCATGTCACGGATCAGGGCAACTTCATCACTGACCGTCCAACCGACCACCCTTATTGATGGACACAGCTTGCGAATCTCACGGGTCGCTTGGATCCCGTTCATATTGGGCATACAGACATCCATCAGAACTACATCCGGTCCGGATTCTTGCGCCATCTTGACGCCCGTTTCCCCTGTGCCTGCATCTAAGACCTTTGCTATCGAGGGGAGAGTCTTCAAGTAGAACCTATACGCCTGCCTGATCCCGTCATTGTCATCCACGACGAGAACACTGATTGGCTCTCTTTCCATGTTATCACCCATGATCATCTAGCGGCACCCAGTTCATCTACCCCTGCGATGTACACCCGTTTGGTTACAACGGCCCAAGATGGACCTCTATCCATCATGATGCCCACGTTCATCATGATCGACACTGTAGATGTGATCTCCGAATTCTGTCAATTGGGAGATTCCCTATACGACTGCTGAGGGATATTCCTACACGTTCTCCTGTAGACAGGACATCTACTGCGCCGCAGCGCGGCACGAGCAGGAACGTATCAGCCCTTCTCCTAAAGCCAGCAAGCATGCCGCGTGACTTCTCGCATATGATTCGCTACGCTTCGAGCCATAAGCAGTACAGCGAAGCACGAATGGACCGGCACCATCGTCGGCGTGCAGCCACGCATCTGCATGACCCGCTCGTACGATCAACGGCAGCACACCTATCTTGGATACGTGCTGTTCATCCGGGGCACTGTGGGTTCTGACGAACGTCAGTTCTCTGTGGCCATTGGCAAAGCAGCACAGGCCAAACACCAATTCATGGCTGGCGACATGGTCTCTGGTGTATCTTATCCCGTAACAGATTCCCGGATGGAAGCAGCCGAGTTCTACAAGGCCAGTGCTCTAACCAAGCAGAAGTGCGATGCTCCCTCTGCAAGTTCACCGCCCTATACAGGCATTGCACCTGAGCTTCCCGTGTATCGTGCCAGAGGACACAGACGTCTTGCTGCACAGACATACACCTTGAAGTGTTGCTCATGCATCTGGGGATGCAAGGTGCCTGTCGTGATGATCGTTGATCACTGGAATCCGGGCAACAAGCGCTACCGCTTTGAGACCTTCTGCTACGGCCCGAAGAGCTGTCCCTCATACAAAGCCGGGCCAGAACGCAAGGTTCCTGGCAGAAAAGGCATGAGCTACACCGAAGAAAACTGGTCGATGAGGTCGCTACTGCCCATCGTGCGGATGATGACTGATACCTGCTGGCATCATGGGACCTCTACGCCACTTTCTTCTTTCTGTTCCTCCAATGCCAGACAGCAAGAGGTGCTACTATCGTTGTCCAGAGCCATCTCCAATGAACACAAGCGAATGCCTTCACACGCTGCCCAATAGTGGCTTCGATCTTTACAAGGCAACGTAGCGTAGTGATCGACCGGCACATCTCGTTCCCCTCAACATCGATTAGAGCAGAAAGAGTCAGGTGCAGGTAGCATCGTGTAAACGTCCCACTCTCTTCGCTATAGCCTAAGCGCGGGATGAGGAATATCCCTTAGCCAAAAGAATGACCTCAAAATCATCCTTTTGGGGAATATGCAAGCATGCAGGCTTTGGCGTATGCTTCTCCTTCCCAATCCTGTATCAGTCATCATATGAAGAGAAAGGGTCTGGTTCATGAAGAGATATGTCATTGTGGCGTGTGTCATGCTTGTTTTCCCTCATATGCTGTTTGCTCAGGAGGTGTTTTCCAATGGAGTCGATGTTTCGGGGGCTTTCGTCTTTGGCAACGGCATGATCACGCTGGAGTCGACGACGAACACGCAGGACGACGCCATGACACGGGACTTGGCCCCCAGCGTCGGCCAGATCTTCGGCGTTGACCCTGATACAGGTAACACGATCGCCCTGAATGGTGATCTGCTCACTTTCAAGCCCCGGGTCCTCGATCTCACGGTCGCTGGCAACAGGCTCTACGTCATTGCCGCAGATCAGATTGTCGGGAGTTCCGCCGTCCAGGTCGGCTATGTCGGAAGCAACCTGGTTCTTTCCATTCCCGCAGCATCGATCACGACCTCCGAGCTGGATCTGAACTCCGTCGACAGCCGCTACGTTGAACTGAGCGATGACATCTCCGCTGGTCAGCTGACCAATGCGCTCCACCTGGTCGCCTTCACCGGAGACGGGACAAGTGTCACGAATCTCGACTGGAACAATATCGTTCTGAATATGCCCGCGGGCTTCGCCGACGGAACGGACGATGCGGGCGATGCATCCGCGTGGGCGACGAACCCGGCGGTCGCCAACGTCGTGCTGACGGGGAACTGGCTTTCCGGAGACGGGGACCAGGAGGGATTGACCGTTGATGGAACCGGCAATATCGGGGTCGGGACGAACGCCCCCTCGGCCATGCTACATGTCGCCGGTTCCGCCCGGTTCGAGGAGGGCATCACCTTCATCCCCGAGATGGGCGATCTCTCGATGGGGAGCTATACCAACACCCCATAAGCGTTAGAAGTCCTGATGAGTAGCCCATCTGCAATAACCTTCCGCCTGACCGCAGCCGTCCTTATTGGTTGCTGCGGGACGCTCCGTGCCGACTCCCGATACCCGGAGTGGTGGATCAGCAACCAGGTTATCCGGGCAGATGCCGCAACAACCAACGACTATGCGGCGGCCAACCAAGGGCAAGTCAAGTGGATCACAGGCCGGGCGTACAACGAGTTCGACTTCCGCCTGACCGGCGGGGCAGGCCCAACGCTCACAGCCCTCGTCTCGGGCTTCACCCCAACCAACAATTTCCTTCCCGTCAACCACGGCCAGCTCAAGGCAGTGGCCTCGCTCTTCTATGACCGCCTGAGCGTCCAACACCCTTGGACTGGTGCCCCGGCCACGAACGACCATGCGCAGGCGAACATCGGCCAGGTCAAATGGCTTTTCAGTTTCGGCGGAGATAGCGACGACGATTCATTGCCCGACTACTGGGAGAACTACTACCTCTCCACGCTTACCAATGGGGCGACGGGCGATGCCGACGGGGACGGTCTCAGCAACCTTGGCGAATACTGGAGCGGCACCGACCCCACGAACGAGGACACCGATGGCGATGGCATAGGGGACGGACAGGAACTCGCGTACGGCGAATCGCCAAAAGCTTCCAATACCTACTCGACGCTTCCGTTTATCGAGCTGTTCGAGACCAACACCGTGCAGCTCGGGTTCCTGCATGGTCAGAACAACTGGACCGCCAGCCCCACGAACGCGGCAATAGTTCAGACGAATGTCGTCTACGAAGGCAGCCAAGCGCTTTCCTACGACGACAACGGGTCCGAGGTGACGAGTGTCCGCCACCTCTTCGCCTGCACAAACGATATCATCTGGATGGAGATCTACCTGAAAGCCGAAGCGGCCCAGATGCCAACCGGTACGGTCGAAGGGGCTGCCGCGATGCTGTTTGACAGCGATGGGCATCTCGTCGTGTACGATGGTTCGCAATCGAACGGCCAGGAATGGGTCGCCCTGACCAACGCTCCCACCCGCACTTCCGAGGACTGGGTTCGCCTTACCGCCATGGCCGACTATACGCAGCAGAAATGGCTCGTCTGCATGGACGGGCTTCCCGTGGCCACGAACCTGGGGTTCGCCTCCTACGTTGAGGACCTCACCGCCCTCGACTTAAGAGGTGGCAAGACCTATTCCGACAACATCCGACTCAAGCTTGAAATACCGGACGATATCGACCTCGACCAGGACGGCATGAATGACGCCTGGGAGATCGAACACTTCGGCAGCGCCGCGAACGGTGATCCCAATGGAGACGATGACAGCGACGGACTCTCCAACCTCAACGAGTTCGGCTACCTCACCGATCCCAACAACGCCGATTCCGACGGCGACGGGCTCCTGGATGGTGCCGAAGTCCGTTACGGGAAGTCTCCTTCCGAATCAAACACCTACGCCCAACTTCCCTTCGTCGAGATGTTCGAGGTGGATACGGTCCAGGAAGGCCCGATCCATGGTCAGAACGACTGGGAAGCATCCCCCACCAACAGCGTCCTCGTCCAAACCAACGAAGTCTACGAAGGCGACCAGGCTCTAGGTTTCGATCACACCGGGGATGAGGTCGCCAGCGTGCGCCATCTTTTCGTCTGCACGAACGATGTGGTCTGGATGGACGTCTACATCAAGGCCGAAGCCGCATCGATGCCGACGGGCGAGGTGGAAAGCGCCGTGATGATGCTCTTCGATAACCAAGGCTACCTGCAGGTCTATGACGGTCTGCAGTCAGAGGGTGAAGAGTGGCTCTCTTTGACGAACGGACCGGCCCACGACGAGGATTACTGGGTCCGGCTTACCGCCAAGGCCGACTACTCAGAGCAGAAGTGGCTGGTCTGTATGGACGGCTCCCTCCTGGCGACGAACCTGGGGTTCGCCTCGCCGTGCGATCGGTTTACAGCCGTCGATCTGAGGGGCCGCAGCGGCTCCTCCGACAACCTGACGATGAGCCTGACGCAGCCGGAAGGACTGGATCTGGACGGTGACGGGATGGAGGACACCTGGGAGGTCGAGCATTTCTGAAGCGCCGAGGGCGTGGACCCCGCCGGCGATGATGACGGTGATGATCTCTCGAACCTGGATGAGTACCAGCTCGGAACCGACCCAACGCTGACCGATAGCGACGGAGACGGCATCGACGATGGCACGGAGGTCAGATTCGGCAAGGATCCGGCCGTAGCCAACAGCTATCAGCACCTCCCCTTCGTCGAACTGTTTGAGACTGATACGGTGCAGGTGGGGGACATCCACGGCCAGAACAACTGGGAGACATCTCCGACCAACAGCGCATTCGTGCAGACCAATGAGGTCTATGAAGGCGACCAGGCGCTCGGTTTCGACCATGACGGCGAGACTGGCGCCACGGTGTGCCACCTCTTTGTCTGCTCGAACGACGTGGTCTGGCTCGACCTCTACATCAAGGCCGAAGCGGCCCAGATGCCCACAGGACAGGTCGAAGGTGCCGCCATGATGCTCTTGAACGGTGAGGGGCAGCTCATGGTCTACGATGGGCTGCAACCTGAAGGCGAGGAATGGGTGACATTGACCAACGCACCCTCGCATGCGTCGACCAATTGGGTGCGCCTGACAGCCAAGGCCGACTACGCCCAGCAGAAGTGGCTCGTGTGTATGGACGGCGCCGTCGTTGCCACAAATCTGGGCTTCGCTTCCCAGGTTGACCGGATGACCGCTGTTGATCTCAAAGGCGGCAAGAGCTGCTCGGACAACATCACCGTGTCGGTATCGCCTCCCGAAGGTATTGATCTGGACCAGGATGGCATGGATGATGCGTGGGAGATTCAGCATGGCGTCTCCGATCCCGATGCGGATCCTGATGGCGACGGATTGACCAACCTTCAAGAGTATCAACAGGGTCGAGACCCAAATAGTTCCGACCTGGTTGCGTTCGTAGTGAGCAGTAGCCCGGCTCGACATGGTGTATCGCAGCCGTATGGCTATGGAACCAACTCCGTCTTGAACGGCACACAGGTCACCAACTCTGTCGTGACCCCTGCGGATGAGACGAATGGCACTCGGTACGCTTGCACGGGCTGGGCTGGAAGCGGTAGCGTGCCGGTAACAGGGCCGGACAACAGCGTGGAGTTCACCATCTTGACGAATTCGGTGCTCACCTGGCAGTGGAGCACTGAATACTACCTGGACGTAACGGCGGGGCCGAACGGCTCTGTGGATCCCATGGGCGGCTGGTATGCAGATGGCGTTCAACCGGCCCTCATAGCTACGCCGTCCAAAGGCTTTGTATTCATTGGGTGGAGCGGTGATGTGGCCGTGGGCAATACCAATAACCCACTTACGCTGACTATGGACCAGCCGCGGGCCGTTACCGCGGAATTCGCGCATGCATGGCTGACGCTGCCGTTCATAGAGAAGTTCGAGACCAACACCTGCCAGACCGGGGATATCAACGGCCAGAACGGGTGGGTCGTATCGCTGACAAATGCCGCCACGGTTCAGACCAACCTTGTGAATTCGGACAGCCAGGCACTGTGTATCGCAGGCTCAACCAATCCTCAGCAGACAGTTGTCTCGCATGATTTTCTCGCCTACAGCAACGGTGTGGTCTGGGCCGGTCTGTACGTTCTGCCCGTGCGGCGCAATACCGTTAGGCCACCCGAGCTAGCGGGAGACGAAGCCGTATCGTTCTACTTCGACTCCCGTGGCCGACCGGTGGTCTATGACGGCAGCGGCGGGGGCCAATGGATCACGATCACGGGCGGGCCGGTGGCCCCGACATCGACATGGGTCCAGGTTGTGGTACGGCAGGACTTCCTGGCTCAGACCTGGTCATTGTATGTCAACGGCACAACAGCAGTGGAGAATGTGGGCTTCGCCAATGACGTCACGGCATTTACCAAGTGCCGCATGACCGGCGGTCGCTATGGCGACACCTTTGTCGACGACATGCTGGTGACCACATCGTTGCTCTACTCGGTGGAAGGTGTGGTGAGCTACACCGGGAAGCAGACTGGAACGATCAACGTGGTCGCGGAGCCGAGCGGCAATTCCTGGGTTTGGTCGAGCACCCACGAAGACACACTTGCTGCGCCCTCCGCCTACTCAATTACCAATATCTTCGGATTCGACAACTACTGGATGAAGGCCTATCGCGACTCCAATGATAACGGGAACAGGGATCGAACCGAGGCGTATGGCGGCTATGTGAGGAATCCGCTGCTTCTCAGCGACTTCCTTGTCGATATCGACATCCCGCTGGTCGATCCGGACGAGGACTCGGATAGCGTGCCCGACTGGTGGGAGGTCGCCAACGGTTGGGACCCGGATGACCCCACGGATCAATGGGTCGATGTGGACGGTGATGGTCTTACCGGCAGCGAGGAATACGCGGCGGGAACCGCTGTGAATGATCCTGATAGCGATGGCGACGGGATGGGGGATGGTATGGAAGTGCTTCTCGGCCTGAGCCCAACCAACGCCGGCACCTATGCCTCTTTACCGTTCGTGGATGGATTCGAGACGAATACCTGTGCACTCGGTGTGCTCCACGGACAGAACGGGTGGACGGTGTCTCCAACCAATCTCGCCGTGGTTGAGAGCAATGTGGTCTACCAGGGAGAGCAGTCCGTTGAGATTCTGAACACCGCCTCGGCGGGGAGCAGCGCAAGCGTTCAGCATATCATCGGGGCGAGCGGCGCCGATGTGGTATGGTCGGATTTTGTCGTGCAGCCGGTCCGTCGCCAGCTGGCGACGCCTCCCGATGTGGGCACCACGGATTCCGTTAGCTTCTATGTGGATCTGAATGGCAAGCTCGTCGTGTGTGATGGTGACAGGGGAGATGCCTGGATCACACTGACTAACCACCCCTCCATCGCAACCCCGCAGTGGGCGCGCATCTGCGTGCGCCAGAAGTTTGTGGACCAGACCTGGGCGCTGTGGCTCAACGGCACCAACATGAGCGGCGAGCTGGGGTTCGTCAATCCCGTACCGGAATACTCGCATATTCACATCGGGGGCGGCATGGATGCCACCGGGTACGTAGACAGTGTGACCATCTCCACGAACATCCCCTCCGGCCTATGGGTGGACGACGACGAGGACGGCATGCTCGATTCATGGGAAATTCTGCATGGTCTTGATCCGACCGACGCCTCCGATGCGCAGGAAGATGCCGATTCAGATGATCTGAGCAATCTCGACGAATTCCTGAATGGGACGGATCCCAATGACCCGGACGGCGATGGTGATGGCATGAGTGATGGCCTGGAGGTCAAGCTGGGCCTGAATCCTGACACCACCAACACGTTCACGACGCTCCCCTTCGCGGAAGGGTTTGAAACGAATACCTGCCAGGTGGGCGCCCTGCACGGGCAGAACGGGTGGACAGCTTCTCCGACCAATGCCGCCTCGGTTCAGGCCAACACAGTGTATGCCGGTCAACAGGCTCTCACGCTCAGTAACCAACAGTCCGAGGTCTGCAATTATGTTGCAGGCATGGGCGCCGGCATTGTCTGGTCCGATTTCCATGCCCAGCCGGTTCGTCGTGAGGCAACCACAGCGCCCACGTTGAGAGCTTCGGATTCAGTCGGGCTCTACGTAAACACCACTGGCCGACTGGTTGTGTGCAACGGCGGGGATGGCAGCTGGGTCGAGCTGACCAATCACGCCTCCATTGCCGCGTCCTCCTGGGTGCGCCTCTCTGTGCGGCAGGACTTTTCGAATCAGACTTGGGCCTTGTGGCTCGATGGCACGAACGTGGCCTATGGGCTTGAGTTTGCCAACGCCGCATCCCACTACTCGCACATGCGTGTGTATGGCCCCGCTTCGTCAGCAGATCATCTGGATGCCATCATGATCGACACCAACACGCCGGCCGGATTCTGGGTCGACAGCGATGGCGATGGGATGCCTGATGATTGGGAGAGCAGCCATGGGCTGAACCCCCTGGATGCTTCGGACGCGACAGCGGACGCCGATGGTGATGGCCTGAGCAATCTCGAAGAGTACGAGAACGGCGCCAATCCCAACCTCCGAGACAGTGACGGCGACGGTATGGGCGATCATGCCGAGTTGCTGCATGGCCACAGCCCGACCAATTCGAACGTCTACGCCATGCTGCCGTTCGTAGAAGGTTTTGAGACGAATACCTGTACGCTCGGCCATCTTCACGACCAGAACGGGTGGACGGCCTCCCTCACCAACTTGGCCTGGGTCCAGACCAACACAGTGTATGCCGGTCAACAGGCAGTGGATGTCCGGGGGCAGGGCACCGCAGTCAGCAACGAGTCCATTGCGCACTTGTTCGGAGCGGTCAGCAACAGTGTTGTCTGGATAGATTTCCATGCCAGACCGGTACGCCGAACCGAGAATGACCCGCCGGAACTCGGGGCAGGGGCATCGCTTGGGCTATACGCCGACGCCGATGGCCACCTGACAGTCTATGACGGCAATGCGTCCAACCTCTGGACTGAACTGACGGCTGCTGGAGAGGTCTCAGCCACGAACTGGACGAGGCTCACCATAGGGCAGGACTTCACCAACCGAACGTGGAGTCTCTACAAGGACGGAAATCTCGCCGCAGAGGATCTCGGGCTGGCGGACGATGCCACCGAGTTCTCGGTCGCACGCATCCGCGCCGCCCTCACGGGCACGGGTTACGTCGACCAGGTGAGCATCGGCCTCAGCGCGCCCACCGATATCGATCGTGATGGTGATGGCATCGTCAGTAGCTGGGAGATTGCCAATGGCCTGGACGCTGCAGACGCCTCAGATGCGGCGGGTGACGCCGATGGGGATGGGCTGAGCAACCTTGATGAGTACCGCAACGGTACCGATCCGAACATACGCGACAGTGATGGCGACGGGATGGGCGACAGCGCCGAGATTATGAATGGGCGCAGTCCGACCAGTGCCGATAGCTACGCCACGCTCTTCTTTGTTGACGATTTTGAGCCCGACACCTGTGCTGTCGGTAATCTACATGGGCAGAACGACTGGATCGCCTCCCCTACCAATCTTGCCCTTATCCAGACTGGCATGGTTCATCAGGGCAGTCAGGCGGTCAAGGTTGACCATTCTCGCCCCCACGTTTCAGACGATGCCGTGCTGCATCTGTTTGCAGCGATCAGCAACACCGTGGTCTGGACGGATATGACCGTGCAGCCGGTTGTCCGGGAGAAGGTCGCCCGGCCCGACGTGCCACATGGCAGTGCATCCGCGTTCTACATGAGCGCCGGTGGATTGTTCGCCGTCTACGATGGCGGATACGCTGGTACGTCGGCAGAATGGCGCACGCTCTCGCACAGTCCAATCACGCAGTCCTGGGTTACTGTGACCGTAAGGCAGGACTTCACCAACCGTACGTGGGCGCTCTATCTCGAAGATCAACTTGTCGCAGGGGATCTGGGCATGGCCGCTGAAAACGTTACGGAATTCTCACGCGTCCGCGTCCTTGCCGCTGGCAGTACCAACACCTACATGGATGCTGTGCTCGTCTGCGAGGAAGCTCCGTTCGGGGACCCCGACAAGGATGGGCTCACGAATCGTGAAGAGTACCGGCTGGGCACGGACCTGGACGACCCGGATACGGACGGCGACGGCCTGGTGGATGGCTATGACGGGTTCGTGCCGATCGGCGAGTACCCGGAAGGCATCGATGCGGATGGCGACGGTTACGTGGACGGTGAGTTGGATCACGGGACCAATCCACTACTGGCAGACAGTGATGGCGACGGCTTTACTGATGGTTGGGAAGTCGCCAACAACCTGGCCCCGCTCTCCGCAGGCATCACGAACGGTCTGGTCGCCTGGTACAAGCTCGATGAGACGAATGGCACCACCGCCGCCAGCAGTGTGGGAACGGGTCTGGACGGAACCATTACCGGAACGACCGCCTCTGCGTCCTGGCGGCTTGGCCGCATGGATCGCGCCTTCGAGTTCGATGGCACGAACGACCAGATTACGGTGAGCGATGCTGATGACCTGGACGTAAGCAATGCGTTCACGCTGAGCGCGTGGGTCTGCCCTCATGCCAATGATGCTGAAGCCGGTACAACCAACGTGCAGACATTAGTCGAGAAGACCGGCGCCTACAGTCTGGTTCTGAGCGACCGCCGACCGCAGATATCGGTTCCGGGCCTTACGACGAATCTGTTCGATGTCTCCAATCGTGTACCTCAGAAGCTGTGGAGCCATGTGGCCGCTGCATACGACGGCACGAACATGGTGCTTTATCTCGACGGTGCGGAGGTCAGCTCCACCAACGTGACCGGCACGGTTCAGACGAATGCTGCGAATCTCGGCATAGGAACAACACTGGGGACCACGAACCGCTGGTTTGACGGACTCATCGACGACCTGCGCATCTACAACCGCGGCTTGTCCTCCGCTGAAGCACATGAGGTCTACACGCTCGGCGACGATCCTGATGGCGATGGGATTGGTAACCAGGACGAGCTGGAAAACGGCTCCGACCCGAACGACCGCAACCTACCCAGTGGAGTAGCAGGCGGCAGGGGTGGGCGATCTGGACGGTGACGGCCAGCTCACCTCCAGTGACGCTTCGTTGCTCTCCGCGCTGCTTGACGATCTCGATGAGAACGTTACGTATTACACATACGACGCGAACGGCAACGTCACCGGCGTCATCAATCCGCTCAATGGCACATCCAGCGTCACCTACGACAAGAACAACCGCAAACTGGTCACGACCGATGCGTTGGGCAACACCACCAGCAACGCCTACGATTCGGCAGGTTATCTCGTTGCCGTGAAGGATGCCCTGGGCCACACAACCGAGATGGGCTACAACGCGTTCGGCAACCTGACCAACACCGTTGATGCCCTCGGGAACAGCACGGTGATGCAGTACAACAACGTGGGACAGGTCACGAGCACCGTTGACCCGCGGGGAGTCAGTCAGGTAACCGTGTACGACACCCTCAAGCGCGTCTACCAGACCACCAGTGCGGCCGGTACGTCCGATGAGACCACGATGACCACCTACTACGACCGCAACGACAACGTGGCCAGCAACATGAACGACCTCGGGGTCGTGGACGTGTTCGAGTACGACGCCAACAGCCGCCTCGTTAGGGAGATTGCCGGCAAGAGCACGGCTGATGAGGTGACAGTTGAGCACGGCTATGACGCCCGCGGTCTGCGGATCTGGACCGAAGACGGCAGCGGCAACCGGGACGCCATCGAGTATGACGCGCTCGGTCGGGCGGTGAGAGTCACAGACCGGGAAGGCAACAGCTACGTGCAGCAGTACGACGGTCTCGGACGACTCGTGGCCGATATCAAGCCCGGCGGTCACACTATCCGGTATACGTACGACAAGCTGGGACGCCGCACTGGTCTGGTCGATGGCAGTGCGGAGGCCGAAACGGAGTACGATTTGCTCGACCGCGTCACTGCGGAAATCAACTTCCGGAACATTCGCACCGAGTACCAGTACGATGCCATGGGCAATGTCACGAAGACGACTGCCGCCAAGGGCTACGACGAGGAAGCGGAAACGTCGTACACGTATGACGCGGCCTACCGTGTGGTGAAGATCGTCAACGCCAACACCAATGAAGTGACATTCGGCTACGATGCCCTCGGCCGCCAGACCAGCATGACGAATGAGTTGGACGACGTTACGATCCATACGTACGGGGATGGCGTCAATCTCACCCGCACGGTCAAGCCCGACGGCGTGGTGGTTTCCAATGTCTACGACAGTCTGAGCAGATTGACCGGGGTCTACGCGGACGGCACGCTTCAGCGCTCACTGGGATACGACTCTCTCTCCCGCATGACCAATGCCTGGGAGTATAACAGGAGCGGCACAGATGACGACCGCTGGGTCACGTTCAGCTATGATAGCTTGAATCGCGTGACCCAAGAGACGCAGAACGGACGGCAGGTGCAGCGTTCTTACGACGACAGCGGTAACATCAGCCAGATCACCTATCCCTCCTCTGCCGTGGTGAAGCAGGCGTTCGACAAGAACAACCAGCTCAAGACGCTCAAGAACGGCGCCGAAACCATCACGTACGCCAGCTACACCTACAACGCCAACTCCCGCATCTCGCAGATTGTCTTCGGCAGCGGCGTTACCGAGACGCATGGATTCGACGGCCGCGAGCGACTGAGCTCGCTCGACCAGAGCGGAACCAGCGTCAGCTACGACCATGATCTCTCCCGCGATGCCAACGGCAATGTGACGCTGTCCGATGACAACGATACTGAAGACTTCATGTATACGTATGACGCCCTGGATCGTGTGGAGCGAAAACGCGACACCTCCGAAGTCATCAAGGAACTGCTCGGCTATGACAAGATGGGCAACTGGCAGTCGTACTCCAACGACACCGCCGGTGCCGAGACGCGCACGATCAATGCTGCGAACGCGTATACCCAGATCAACACGCAGAATCTCACCTACGACGACAACGGCAGCCTGACCGCCTGGGGCGATCAGAGCTACGTGTACGATTACTTGGACCGGCTGATCGAGGTGAAGACCAACGGCCAGAGCATCGTGAAGTACACGTACGATGCCCTGAACCGGCGGACCACGAAGGAAGACGTGTCAGCATCCGAGACCACGGAGTATGTCTACAACGGCGACGAGGTGATCGAGGAATACGTGAACGGCACATTCACGCTCTCGTTCATCTACGGTGGAACGGTGGATACGCCGGTAGTCATGGAAGACAGCACCGACACTTACTACTACCTACGCGACTGGCGAGCCAACATCAAGGCCGTCACCGATGACAGCGGTGACGTGGTTGAAACCTACAAGTACTCCCTCTTCGGAGGAACCCGGATCTTCAACAGCAGCAGTGTGGAGATCACAAATAGCGCCATCGCCAACCCCTATGGCTATGCCGGTCGACGTATCGATGAGGAGACTGGCCTCTACCACTACCGCAATCGCGCCTACTCACCGCAGTTAGGACGCTTTCTCCAGCGTGATCCTGCCGGCTATGTGGATGGTATGAACCTCTACGCCTATACGGCCAATAACCCGCTCACCTTCGGCGATCCATATGGTCTCTACCGTTGGCAGCACGACAATATGTATGCCGGAATCGGCGATGGGATCTTTGAGCAGTTTGAGCAGGTGCGGGCACATCGTCGGGCGCAGGAGCGCGCAAGGCGGGAGGCGGAGCGCAGGCGGCGCGAAGCGAGGAGGAGGTACAACCGAGTACTGGCGGACGCCCGCGCCAGTGGAGAGATGCTTCAGAACTCTTACGGCATGACCGCTCTTGAGCTATTCCAGCATGTTCTTGCACAGGCGCAGGCTCAGAACAGAACCACAGATGATGTTGTGGTGGAGATGTACGTTGGGGCTGCGGATGCAGCAACTCAGACCGCCATACAGAATTACCAGCAGCATGAGTACGCCATACAGTTCTATGGGAAGGCTCCTCCCATCTGGCATGAGGGCCACACCCACTGTCAGACTCCCGAACAGATACCTGTGCCAGAAACCGGTTGGGTCAGGAATGCACCTTCCAGCTACACGATGACTTGGGAAGACGCGGGACAGTTGGTGATGCATGGCGTAACCGATATCCCCGACCTCTCTCTCAACCGTGGTGACAACGAATCGTGGCAAGCAAACTACATCAATTTCATCCTGACAGGGGACGCGTTGCCAGGTTTCGAGGAAGAGATGCGGGATCGCTTCAACCGCTTCAGTGATGGCGAAGGCGATGCCTCCGATATGTTCAATTATCTCAGCCAGAGATATCAGCGGGATCTTGCCGAACGTAACCAGAACTGGCACGAGGATCTTGGCGAATGGGTGAACAACGAAGTCATGGACCCCGTCCGCGATGTTGTGGACAGCATCGGGCCGGTCGGGGCGATGGGTCTCTACTCCGTTCCCGTAGTTGGCCCGACTTTGGCACAAGCTGGGGCGGCAGACCTTCTGGCGCAGAGTGGCGATCTCAAGCCCTACGTTGGAGCGATAATGTCTGCGCCGCTTCTTGCTGTTCCGGGCGG
>CAYFPQ010000066.1:0-16879 GCA_964345005.1 uncultured Victivallales bacterium
AGACTTATCGGGAAACGGTTGCAGAGCATCCAACCGGATTTTGCGGCAATAGCTCGTCAGCATAAAGAGGTGCTCTGGATGAACGACCATGAATGAAACTTACATCGATTCGGAATCGTTGCCGCTTCTGTTCTGGGTTTGTCTGCTCGGCCTGCTGGCGCTTGCTGCCTATGCCATTCACCAGCGGCAGAAGCCGTGGGCCATGCCTTGTCTTGCCGTTGTTGGGATGGCTTTCTTCTGGTATCTCGGAGACGTCCTCTACACCGGCATCGGCTCCATCTCGAGCCTTTTCTCGCTCTATGTCATCAACCAGGCGCTGCTGCAGTTCGTCCTGTTCATTGTTGCCTACGGCCTGATGGTGGGTGGGGTGGCCCGCTGGTTCACCGTGGGGTTGGTGGACGCCGGTTCGAAAGAGGAGCGGCTGGCGATAATGGAACGAGAGGTTAGCCAGAGGCGCATTACTACGTCGCTCTGGTTTGTAATCGGCGTCTGGATATGCTTGGTGCTTATGGCGCAGACGTTAGAGCGGTTTCCTGTTCTCCCGTTTCTGTTTCCTCCATTGGCCGGACACAAGGTCAACCCTTGGTCACGGGGGCGACTGGGCGAGGCGACCGATTTTCTCCTGTCCGCAGGTTACTTCATGCACCTCTTTGTCTGCGCAACGTTTGGGTCTCTCTTCATCTTGGCTCGCCGACAATACCCGCGCATCCTGGCGGGGTTCATGATGTTGCTTACCTGGCCCTTCTGGTTGTTCGGGTCTAGGCGAAACCCCATGCTGGCAATGGGGATTCCACTGGTGGTGGGCTATCTCCTGTTCTCTCGGCAGAGCAAAGTGATCAAGATCATTGCCGTGGTCATGCTGTTCCTGAGTGTGAGCTTCTGGTTCAAGCTTGTCTTGGGTGCCCGAACGGATGAGGGCGTAACCGAGGTGGTTGTGGCGGTGATTCAGGGCGAAGAAACGGCCGGTGTAGTCTCGGCGAAGAGGCACCTGGGCCTGGATATGTTCAAGGAGCTCTGCTACATGAATACGTTCATTGACAGCGGCCGGTTTGACGTTACTTGGGGCAGAGACTACTTCAATCAGGCCTTGAATTTTATTCCGCGCCGCTTCTGGAGGGACAAGCCTCTGCTTGGCTATGAGTTTTCGCGCGCGCGTGGATTCCGGCAGCTCTCGGGTACGGCTCTGGTCGAATGCGTGATCACGCCTGGGACTGTTGGGCAGGGCGTTGGGAATTTCGGGTTCTTCTTTGGGCCTATTGCCGCTGCCTTTCTCATGGCGCTTTGGTCAGGGCTTCTTGCCCGTTTCTGGCTGCAGCGTGAATCTGTTCTTCGTACCAGCCTGTTCCTGCTGGGGCTGGGACTCACGTTCAATGCCGGACGCGAAATCTCGCTTCATGTGTTCTTCCCGTTTATCTTCGGGTTCATGCTAGTGCGTGTCTACGAGATCTACGAGAAGCACCACTTCGCCATTATCCCGCAGGATTCCTGAGCCCTCGGGCTCTGAACCTTGGACTCTGAACCTTGGACCTTGAACCTCTCCAAGGGGCAACGTACTATGCCTGTTTACGGACTCCGGAAAGCAGGACTATGGAACCAGAGAAAAAGACGCCACCACCCGTGCCACCCAAAGGGCAACAGCGCCCACCAGCGCCGCCTCCCCCGATGCGCCAGATCCTGGCATGGATCGCGGTGCTGGGCCTTGTTCTTATAATGATGCAGCTATGGCGGTCACAGCAGTCCGCCAGTGCCGAGATCTCCTACACCAGTTTTGTTCAGGCTGTGACCGACGGACGAATCGAACGCTGCGATGTGGTTCACGAAGTCTCGGGCGAGAGCTACGTGCATGGCAAGATGAAGCCCGAAGACTCCGCCGATGGCGAGCTCAAGGATTTTCGCGCCTACGTGGGCCGCGCTGACGAAGACCTCCGCGCGCTCCTGCTCTCGCACGGCGTTGACGCGAGCTTCCCTCGCCAGAATCGTTTTTTCCATCAGCTGCTCTTGAGTGTGCTGCCTGTCGTCCTGATCTTCGGACTGCTCTATTTCCTCTTTATGCGTCAGATCCGGAATGCAGGCCACGGCGCACTGAGTTTTGGCAAGAGCCGCGCGAAAATGCTGACGCAGGACAAGAACAAGATCACCTTTGCAAACGTGGCCGGCATCGATGAGGCCAAGGAAGAAGTACAGGAGATCATCGAGTTTCTGAAGGACCCGAAGAAGTTCTCCAAGCTTGGCGGCCGGATCCCCAAGGGCGTTCTGCTGATGGGCCCGCCGGGAACCGGCAAGACGCTTCTCGCCAAGGCCATCGCCGGCCAAGCGGATGTGCCGTTCTTCAGCATCAGTGGGTCCGACTTCGTGGAGATGTTTGTGGGTGTGGGCGCCTCGCGTGTGCGCGACATGTTCCTACAGGGCAAGAAGAATGCACCGTGCATCATCTTTATCGACGAAATCGACGCCGTTGGACGCAGCCGTTTCACCGGTATTGGTGGCGGGCACGACGAACGCGAGCAGACGCTCAACGCGCTGCTGGTGGAGATGGATGGGTTCGATACCGAGGAGGGGGTCATCATCGTTGCGGCTACCAACCGGCCCGATGTTCTTGACCAGGCGCTTCTGCGCCCCGGCCGATTCGACCGCCAGATCGTGATCGATCTGCCGACGATCGATGGGCGTGCGGCCATTCTGGATATGCATGCCAAGGATAAGAAGGTCGGCGAGAAGGTGGACATGCGCCGTATCGCACGGGGTACGCCCGGGTTCTCCGGCGCCGACCTGGCCAATCTGCTCAACGAGGCCGCGCTGCTTGCCGCACGCGAAGGCAAGGAGGCCGTCGATATCAAAGACCTCGAAGAGGCGCGCGACAAGGTGCGCTGGGGCCGTGAGCGTCGCAGTCGCGTGCTGGATGCGAAGGAAAAGAAAATCACCGCCTACCACGAGGCCGGTCATGCGCTCGTCATGCAGCTCGTCGAGGAGAGCGAGCCACTCCACAAGATTACGATCATTCCGCGCGGTGTGGCCTATCTCGGCGCAACCATGCAGTTGCCCGAAAAAGACCGCTACATGGAAGGCCGGACGAAGTTGCTCGGTATACTGTGTGGATTGATGGGTGGTCGCGTCGCTGAGAAGCTGGTCTTTGGAGACATTACATCGGGCGCAGCGTCCGACCTCAAGGAAGCTACGCGCATTGCCCGCCTGATGGTCTGCAACTGGGGGATGAGCGATGCGCTTGGTCCGCAGACATTTGGCCAGAACCAGGAGCTGATGTTCCTTGGGCGCGAGGTACAGCGTACGCAGGATTACAGCGAGGCGACGGCACAGCGGATCGACACTGAGGTCAGCGCCCTGCTCGATAGCGCATTCGGTCGTGCTGAAAGCATCCTCACCGAGCACCGCGACAAACTCAACATGATTGCGGAGATGCTCTTGGAACAGGAGACACTCGATGGGCGCGATGTCGAGGAGATCGCCGAGCACGGTCGTGTCCTCAGCGGGGACGAGCGCGACGAGATCGACCGGAAGAAGGAAACTGAAGATCGGAAGTCGGAGGACGGAGATCGGAAGTCGGATGGCACAAGCGCGGCTGCGGAATCCGCTCCCGACGATGAAGCTATACCGGAGCCCGACGCACCTGTTGAAGATGCCCAAACGCCTGCCCGAGACGAGGGCGGCGCATGAGTTCGACCGCCTGGTCCTGTCGAGGGCGGCAACTTGTGGCAGAGGATCGCCCCCTGATCATGGGGATCGTGAACGTCACACCAGACTCGTTTTCTGACGGCGGTGCTTTCCTTGATTCATCCCGTGCCGTTGAGCATGCCCTGCAGCTTGTGGAGGAGGGGGCCGACATTGTCGACGTCGGTGGTGAGTCCACTCGCCCCGGCGCCGACGCCGTGGATGCCGACGAGGAACTCCGTCGTGTCGTGCCGGTGATCGAACAGATAAGCGACCGGTCCGATGTTGCGATCTCGATCGACACCACCAAGGCCCGCGTGGCACGCGAAGCGCTGACCGCGGGTGCCCACATTATTAACGATGTGTCGGCATTGACGCACGACCCCGAGATGGCTACAGTGGCGTCAGACGGACGTGCCGGGGTTGTGCTGATGCACAGGCGCGGCGCGCCGCGAACGATGCAGGACGACCCGCGCTACGATGACGTGGTGGCCACGGTACACGACTACTTGGTCGAACGCGTAGAAGCGGCGCGGGCCGCTGGCATTGAAGACGAGGCGTTGGCGGTGGATCCGGGCATAGGTTTCGGGAAGACCGTCACGCATAACTTGCAGCTACTGGCCAATGTGAAGGCATGGCGAGTGGCAGGAATCAACGCTCTGGTGGGCCTGTCGCGAAAGCGGTTCATCGGGGACGTTACCGGTGCATCTGTGGAAGATCGTCTGGCCGGGAGCTTGGCTGCGTTGGTGTGTTGTGTACTGGCGGGGGTGGAGGTCATGCGTGTGCATGATGTCGCCGCTTCGGTACAGGCCGCCCGCCTTGCCCGGGCCATTGAGACAGAGAGGCAGTAGAAACTATGGCAGCTTGGATCAGTGTCATCGTGCAGGTGATCGTTCTCGCCTGTGCGTTCTACTACATCTTTCTCTTCTTCCGCGGCACACGCGGCGCGCAGGTACTGGTGGGGCTGGCGCTGTTGATCGTTGGGATGATCGGCATCACACGGGTACTGAACCTCAATGAGCTGAACTGGCTGCTGAGCAGATTCTCGGCCTATCTTGCCATAGCCTTGCTGATCATTTTTCAACCGGAGATCAGGCGCGCTCTTGCGGAACTGGGTAAGCAGCCGGCCTTCGTAGTACCGGTTGACCGGAAGACCGTTGTCGACAATATCGTGCAAGCGGTTGAGCAGCTCGCCGAGCATCGCGTGGGGGCACTGATCGCGATCGAGCGCGAGATCGGCACACGGGCGATTCAGGAGACCGGTATCCGTCTCGATACGCAGGTAATCCCTGATCTTCTCGCCACGATCTTCTTTCCCCACACGCCCCTGCACGATGGCGGGGTGATCATCAGCGAGGGGCGCATTATGGCCGCGCGCTGCATCTTCCCGCTCTCGCAGCGGACGGAATTACACAAACAGCTTGGAACGCGCCATCGCGCCGCCATCGGGTTGAGCGAAGAAACCGACGCCGTCATTGTCGTGGTATCCGAAGAGACCGGTACTATCTCGGTGAGCTATCGCGGCCGACTCAGTCGTGGCTTGGACGGTGCACGCCTGAAACGGTTCCTTGGGGCTCTGTTGATTCGTGGACGTGGTCCGGAAAGCGCCTGGCGCCGGGCGCAGGAACAGCTCGACCTGACGCCGGGCGGCATTGCCAAGTCCGAGGAAAAGCGGGCCAAGGAGGAACAGTCCGGTGGCTAACGCGCTCGATATAGTCAGGACCTTATTCGTGAAGAACTGGACGCTCAAAGTGCTCGCCATTCTGCTGGGTGCGCTCAGCTTCTACGCGATACGTGGCGCTATCAGCCGGGAGACACCGCCTTACACCGTTCCGATCGAGGTGCAAATGGGCCCCGGCATGGCTGTTCTGGATAAGAGCATCACATCCGTGGATGTAACGTTCGGTGGCTCACAGGATGACTTGCGCCGGCTCAATCAGAGTCAGCTCAAGGCGGTTGTTAAGCCGCGCGAAACCAATCCGGGCGGGTCCGAAGTCGTTACGATCAGACCCAAGCACATTGTTGGACACGGGAAGGTCAGGGTGGTTTCGATTCGGCCGAGCAGCCTGACGCTTTCGTACGACCGTGAGGCCGAGCGCGACGTTATTGTGCTTAAGCCGCAGACGGACGGTACGCCGTTGATGGGGCGGGCAGAGCTTGACTACGAGCCCAAGGCGGTCAGGCTGCGTGGCCCCAAGCGGCGGCTGGCGCATATCAGTGCAGTGAGCTGCGAGCCGGTTGATGTGGATGGGCGTGTCGAGTCGTTTACCCGCAAGGTGGCCGTTCTCTCACCCGGTGATTCGTGGGTCTACCAGATCGATCCGCCCGAAATCACCGCCGAGGTGACGATTGTAACGGAGCGGATCAGCCGCACCGTCACGAATGTGGCCGTGTTGGCCGTGACCCAGCCGGGAGCTCCTGCCTGTGTGGACATCGATCCGCGCCTGGTTGATGTGGTGCTCATGGGGCGGTCCGAGGTATTGGAGGGTATTTCGCGTGACGCGGTGCGCGTATACGTGAGTTGTGTCGATCTCGATGCCGACGCGAGCTATGAGTTGCCGGTTGGTGTACACCTGCCGTCGGAGGTAGATGTCGCCACGCTCGTGAAGCCCGAGACAGTGAAGGTGCAGCTTAGGGAGCAGTGAGCCTATGACGGCATGGACGGGAGAAGACGCCGGTTGGCGACGATTGTGGGGAATCATCCTGGTGCCGATGTGTCTATTCCTGGCCCTGGGACTTTTTTCGTATGACTGGAAGGACATCGGCCTGCTCCAGGCGCCGCCCAATAGCCCTCCAGCCAACCTGATCGGGCCGGTGGGTGCGTGGCTGTCGTTCGGACTCTTCATGCTGTTCGGCTTGGGCGCCTACCTGGCCCCGCTGTGGTGTCTGGTGTTCGGCATTGTACTCTTCTTCGATCGCGAGGAGCGGGTATGGCCGCGTGGGATATGGATGTTCGTGTGGATCCTGTCCATTGTCGCGCTGATGGAACTGTCCGCGGGCTCCGCGAAGGTCGACCCCGAGAACTCGTGGCTTCTGTCGCGCTGCGCCGCACTGAATATTACCGAGGCCGGTGGTCTGTTCGGTCGACTTCTGATTCGTGGCCTGTTGGTCCAGGCACTCAGTCCAGTGGGTACCGGGATCGTCATCTGGTCCGTATTCACGATCGCCCTGGTGCTGTTGATCGAAGTTCGTAACATCATCCGTGCCAGTCAGTTCATCGGCAAGGAAGTCGCAAGGCTGGCCGTGCAGGGCCGTGTAGCATTGGAAGAACGTAACGATCGGCGTACCCAGCTCGACCGCGAACAGCGTCAGATCGAGAAGCGACGCCGCCGTTTGGAGCGCGTTGTGAACCGCCAGGCACAGGACGCGCCGGAGCCGGAACAGACAGTTGCGGAAGACGTGGTCGATGAGCCGGCGGAAAAGCCAAAGCGCAAACGCAAGAAGCGTCCGCCAAAGAAACGGAAGCAGCCGGCACCGGAAGAGACTGTCGCAGTGGAGGCGCCCGAGGAATCGCAAGCCTCCGCTGTCGCACCTGACGGCACGGCGCCGGAGAAACCGCCCTACCAGTTACCGCCCATGAGCTTGCTGGAAGCCATACCGGCCCAGTCGGGAGTCAAGGGCGACACCGCCACGACCGCGCAGGTGTTGGTTGATACGCTGCGTGAGTTTGGTGTTGAAACGGAGTTGACCAATGTTGATGTCGGACCCGTGGTCACACGTTACGAGCTGTTGCCGGCGGCCGGTATACGTGTGGAGCGGATCAGCGGGCTGAGCAACAACCTTGCGCTGGCGCTCAAGGCCACCAGCGTACGCGTGCAGGCGCCGGTTCCCGGCAAGGGGGTTGTGGGCATCGAGGTGCCGAACGCCGTGGCGAACATGGTCGTTGTGCGGGAAATCCTTGAAGGCCAGGCTTGGCGCTCGGGCAAAGCGCATGTGCCGCTGTGTGTGGGTAAGGATGTTGCCGGTACGGACATAGTTGGCGATCTCGCTGCGATGCCGCACCTGTTGATCGCCGGGGCAACCGGCGCCGGTAAGACCGTCTGCATGAACTCGATCTTGGCCGGCCTGCTCATGTCGAAGACCCCGGATGAGCTGCGCCTGCTCCTGGTGGATCCGAAGATAGTGGAGTTCTCCGTCTATAACGACATCCCTCATCTGGTCGTGCCGGTCATAACCGATCCGCACAAAGTCTGTCTCGGTCTGCGCTGGGCCATCAACGAGATGGAAAAGCGCTACAAGATGTTCGCCCAGGTCGGCGTGCGCAATATCGCCTCGTTCAACCAGCGCGAGATTGCCAAGCAGGAGGAGCTGTTCGGTGGCATAAGCGAAGGCGGTCAGTCAAAATCGACGATTCCCGATCGCATACCTTACATCGTGATCATTATCGATGAGTTGGCCGACCTCATGCTTGCCGCACAGGCCGATATCGAGAACTCGATCGCGCGTCTTGCCCAGCTTTCGCGTGCCGTAGGTATTCACATGGTTATCGCCACGCAGCGGCCATCGGTGAACGTTATTACCGGCACCATCAAGGCCAACTTCCCCGGACGTGTTGCTTTCCAGACGGCCCAGAAGAACGACAGCCGTATCATTCTCGACGCACCCGGAGCCGATAAGCTCCTGGGACGGGGCGACATGCTCTTCCTGCCGCCCGGTAGCAGCAAGCTGATGCGTGCGCAGGGCGCCATGACGACCGACGAAGAGATCCGGCGAATCGTCGGCTTCATCAAGGAACAAGGCCCGCCCGAGTTCGTGACGGAGATCCGGGAGAAGATCGAAAAGAGCAGTGTGCCGGGCACCATGGACACGGGTGACGAGGATGATGCCTTGCTCTCGCAGGCTGTGGAGATCATCCGTGAGACGCGGCGCGCCTCGACGTCGTCTTTGCAGCGCCGGTTGCGCATCGGCTACACACGCGCGGCACGCGTGATGGATATTCTCGAAGAACGTGGAATCATAGGGCCGCCACGCGGATCGGAGCCGCGGGAGATCCTCATTGATTTGGATGGGGAGATTCCGGAGAATTCAACCGACGACGAGCCGGCTGCCGTGATTTCCGAGGAGAACGTGGACGAAGAGGAGCAGTGGTAACTGCAAAGGGGGTAACATGGCTCTAGGTGCAGCACTGAAGGAAGCCCGGATGCGCAAGAAGCTGACGGCATCTGAAGTCGCCGGTGGGACCCGCATGAAGGTCCAGACCGTCACGGCCATCGAGGAAGAGGATTTCGACAAGATAGCAGCCCCGATCTATGCAAAGGGGTTTATCAAACTCTACGCTGAATTCGTGGGGCTGAACCCCCAGGAACTGGTTGCCGAGTATGTTGACCGATTCGTTGAAGTCAAGCCGACCCCTGACCAGGAAATGCTCGATGCCACACCGGAGCTGATTTCCGTACCCCCGACGGATCCGTCGCGCTCCAGTACGGCCAAGGCGGAACCCGCACCGATGTCCGATGCGCCTGCGGAAGAAGCGCCGCCAGCGCCATCTCCCGCGCCTGAGGTGAACGTATCGCAGACTGTCGAAGAGAACGAGAAGCCGGCAAGCCTGCCCAATGATGATGAGTTGGATCTCTTCTCCGAAGTGGAGCCCGCGTCCAACGAGCGCCGCGGCATACTGATGGACGAAGGGTATCGTGAGGCCTCGCCATCTGTTCAGGATCGAATCGGGCATGCGCTCGCCGGGGCGGTGGATGCGCTGCAACACTCTGGTGACTCGATTGGGGCCGCGTGCCGGCGTGCTCTTGGTGGCGGCAGCGGCCTTGTCGTGAACGCCTGGAAGCGCTTGGGGGATACCGTGGGTGCGCGGAAACGGGAGCTGACCCAGATCGATTTCAAGAATCTTTCGGCCCGCCACATGATGGCGCTGCTTGGCGTGTTGGTCTTGGTCCTGCTCGTGATTTCGAGCCTGAGCCGTTGTGTCCGTGGTAAAGGCGAGGTGGAATTGCCCGATGCGCCGCTGCCCGTTGCGGCCGAGCCATCCGATGTTTACCTCGACTGAGAGCAACGCATGTCGGAAGAGAAGTCACCTTTATCAGTAGGTATCATTAGTCTGGGTTGTGCCAAGAATTTGGTCGACTCGCAGATCATGGCCGGCGTGATGCTGACCGAGAACATCACGATTGCCGCCACGCCTGAGGAGGCGGATGTCCTGCTCGTCAATACCTGCTCCTTTATCCATGATGCGCGCGAAGAGTCCGTCGCCGCCATCCTCGATGCCTGTGCATTGCGCGACGAGGGACACCCCCGTGCGGTTGTGGTAACCGGCTGCCTGCCGCAACGCTATCGCGAGGAACTGGCGGATAGCCTGCCCGAGGTCGACGCCTTTGTCGGGCTCGATGGCTTAGAGACAATTGGCGCCGTGATTCGGGGGGCCGTTGAAGGAAAGGGAACTCCGCTCGATATTCCATCGACATCGCACCGGCTCTACGAGCCCCGGTTGCCCGCACTCTCCCTGACCGGTGGGCCGTTTGCCTATCTCAAGATTGGCGAAGGGTGCAACCACCCCTGTGCCTTCTGCGCTATTCCCGCCATCCGGGGCCGTCATCGCTCGCGTCCCATCGATGCGCTGGTTGCGGAGGCGGAAGAACTGCTCGCCTCCGGTATACGCGAGATCAACCTGATATCGCAGGACACCACGAGTTATGGGCGTGACCTGTCGGGTGTGGATTTGGCGGGGTTGTTGCGGGCGTTGGGAGGCATAGGTGGTGATTTTTGGATCCGTATTCTCTACGGCTACCCATCACAGGTCACGGATGCCGTGCTCGATGCGATGGGTGAGGTAGATCAGGTTGTGCCTTATCTCGATATTCCTGTTCAGCACAGTCACCCGGACATCCTGAAGGCGATGCGCCGAGCTGGGACTCACCGTGCGGTTCGGCATCTGCCGGAACGCGTGCGCAAGCGGCTTCCGGATGCCACACTGCGCACGACCTGTCTGGTGGGGTTCCCGGGAGAGAAGCGTGAGCATTTCGCGCACCTGTTGGATTACGTGCGCGAAGCTCGGTACGACCATCTGGGCGCCTTCGCGTATTCGCCTGAGGAGGGAACTGCAGCAGAGGACATGCCCGGACGGCCGCGCCCCGAGACCGCCGAGCGGCGCCGCGAGAAGTTGCTGATCGCTCAGCAGGAGATTGCCATCACTCGCACGTCCGAGCTTGTCGGCAGCGAGGACGTGGCTTTGCTCGAAGCGCCGGACGAAAAGCGAGGCAAGTGGATTGCCCGCACACGTCGGCAGGCCCCGGATGTCGATGGTGTTACACACGTCAGTGGCGCGCCGCGCAATGCCGAGGCGGGCATGCTGATCCCTGTGCGCTACACCGGCGGGCAGGATTACGACCTCACGGCCGAAGCACTGTCGTGAGCGTCCGATTCTCCGGCACCCACCACCTTCTCGTTATCCCTGCTGCTTGATATGTGCCAGCGCTTCAGCCGCGGCAGAGCGGAGGGCGGCATTCTTGCTGGAGGCCAGTTGCAGGAGTGCCGGTTCGTCTGATCGGTCGCCCAACACGGCGATCGCAGCAATAGCAGATGCGCGTAAACGGACATTGTCCTTCTCTGACGTGACGATTCTGCGAACGATGGGCAGGGCCGATGTCGATTCTAAACGTATGCAGAGCTCGATCGCCTTCACACGGTCTTCCGACCGGGCCAATCCGTTTGAAGCTATGTCCAGAGCCGTACGCTCTGCTTTAACCGGATCCGACTCGTCCGTGCGTTCGGACATCTGCTGCAAGGCGATGAGCTCGACTTCCGATGGTGGTACTTCGGGCTTGGAAGCGCTGCGCGAACCCATCTGTACGAGTCCGGCTGCCGCGAACAGTCCGAGAATTGCGAAAAGTAGAACTCTCTCGCCCGATGTTAACCCATCCATGCCTCTCACACTCCTTAACCCATCAAGTGCCGTCCATCAGTTTGTCAGGACCCTATCAATGGCAGGCGCATTATGCAAGACTATAATGTAATTATATAGCCCTACGGGAAATTCCCGTAGGGAAATTCCCTATAGAGAAAGCAGCCCATCCACATTATGTAGTGTGATTGATCTACATACCCCGCACATATTGCGGGCTTTATCGCCACGGGCCACTCGTCGCTTGACAGCAAGGAGAAGAGGTCTAACACTACGCGTTCATGGCTACTGACTGGGATATTCGACCGCGTGCATCTGTCTGTGCCCAATGTGAGGTGGAATTTGCGGACCGGCAGGATTGCTTCACGGTACTGTGCTTTACGGATGAAGAGGGGTACGTTCGCGCTGACCATTGCGCCGACTGTTGGACGGGAAGTCCACCGGAAGATCGTGGCGTCAGCATGTGGAAGGGGCTTTTTCTGCTGCCGCCGCCTCCCGAGGCGGAAGCCTTGGAGCAGAATACCGCCGAGTCGCTCCTGCGCCGCCTGATCGACGAAGACCCCGAGTCGCACGCCAGTGTCATCTACATTCTTGCGGTAATGCTCGAGCGCAAGAAGCAGTTCATCGAGCGCGCCACCCAACAGCGGGAGGATGCGCTTGTCCGTGTCTATGAGTACCGCAAGACCGGTGAAACCTTCCTGATCCGCGATCCTATGCTCAGCCTCGATGAGCTCGAGCCCGTCCAGCAGCAGGTTATCGCCCTCCTCGGCCCGGATGAAGAGCAGTCGGACGACACCTCCGAACAGGCCCCGCAAGCCGGCGAGGAAACCGGGCAAGCCGTCGCAAGCAGTCAGTGATCGATATGTTCGACCTGATCATACGCAATGCCACAATCATTGATGGCACCGGCGCCGAACCATTCGCCGCTGATGTCGGCATCAGCCGTGACACCATCACCAAGATAGGAGATCTCTCCAGCGCCGACTCCCACGACACCCTCGACCTTGCGCCGCCGGCTTCCGACTTCCGGTCTCCGCCTGTCCGCCGTAGCGTTGCCTTCGGCCGTCTCGCAAGCTCGGCTGGCGAAGGCGGGACCTCCGACCTCCGACTAGCCCCCGGCTTTATCGATACCCATACCCACTCCGATACGTACCTCCTTATTGAGCCCTCAGCGCCTTCCAAGGTGTTCCAGGGCATCACAACCGAAGTCTGCGGCAACTGCGGCGCTTCCGGCGCCCCGATATCGGATTTCTCACAACTGCCGTCCGATTGGGCCGACAAGAAGTACCCCGGAACATGGAGCAGTGTTGCCGAGTACCGTGAACTGTTCGAACAAGCACAGCCTGCTGTCAATGCCGTGCTGCTGATTGGTCACAACACGCTTCGTCGCAATATCGTCGGCTACGACAATCGCCATGCCACACCGGATGAGATGCAGAGCATGCTGCAGTTGGCCGAAGAGAGCATGGAAGCCGGTGCGCGCGGGATTACCACCGGGCTTATCTATGCCCCCGGCATGTATGCTCCACGCGAGGAGATCGTCGCCCTGGTCTCGGTTGCCGGACGGCACGGTGGCATCTACGGCAGCCATATGCGCAGCGAGGGCGCCGAACTCATCGAGGCCATTGATGAGACCATCGACATTGGTGAAGCCGCAGGTGCGCGTATCCAGGTGTCTCACCTCAAGTGTGCCGGCTGCGCGAACTGGGACAAAATCGATGCTGCGCTGGAGCGCATTCAGAAGGCGCGAGATCGTGGATTGACCGTTATGGCCGATCGCTACCCATACACCGCCGGAGCTACCGACCTCGACGTGGTCTTCCCGTCCTGGTTCGCGGAGGGCGGGCGTGAAGTCATCCTTGAGCGTCTGACCGATTCCGACCAGCGCAGTCGGTTGCGGGACGAGTTACTCGAGAGCCGTTCAACCGAGGAGTGGGGTGGGGTGATGGTGGGGTCCACCACCGATCCGGACAATCTTCGTTTTCGCGGCAAGAACCTGCTGGAGGTGGCCGATGACTTGGGCTGCGACCCGGTCGATGCCATCCTGCACTTGTGTGAGACCGACAAACTGAATACAGGCGCCTTCTTCAGCGGAATGAACGAGGAGAACATGATGCGTATCCTCGCCGAGCCCTACGTCATGCTCGGCTCCGACGCCTCCTTGCGTGCGCCGACCGGTCAGCTCAGCCACGACTATCCTCACCCGCGCGCCTACGGCAGCTTCCCCCGCTTCCTGCGCTGGTCTCTGGACGGTAAGACCGTGCCGCTGCCCGAAGCCATCCGCAAGATGACCTCACTCCCGGCATCGCAGTTCGGCCTCGCCGACCGTGGCGTAGTCGCCGAAGGCAAGAAGGCCGACCTGGTTGTCTTCGATCCCGACCAGGTTCAGGACCTCGCCACCTACGGCAACCCGCACCAGCTCTCCAAAGGCATCACCCACCTCATCGTCAACGGCACCGTAACCATCCGCGACGGCCAACTCACTGGCCAGCGTGCCGGCGAAGTGGTGTAAGCTTTAACTTCCTGCGTCGTTTTTGCATACTCTTCCACCATGACAGCACCATTACGCATTCTATCCGTCGTTGGCGCACGCCCGAACTTCATGAAGATTGCCCCCTTGGCCCGCGCGATCGATGCGCATAACGCGTCGGACCCCGACCGGCTGATCGAGCATTTTCTGTTGCATACCGGTCAGCATTACGATGCTGCGATGTCAGCCTCCTTCTTCGATGCACTTGGCATCCCTGAGCCCGATGTCGACCTGGGTATCGGGTCGGGAACGCACGCCGAGCAGGTAGGGCGTACCATGATGGCATTTGAGGCAGTTGTGCGCGACCGCAAGCCCGACTGGATCATCGTGGTCGGAGATGTGAACGCCACCTGCGCTTGTTCGATTACGGCGAAGAAGGAGCACGTCCAGCTCGCCCACATCGAAGCCGGTCTCCGTTCGTTCGATCTCGATATGCCCGAAGAGATCAACCGCATGGTTTGTGACCGTCTCTCCGATCGGCTCTACATAACCGACGAACTGGCGGCAGCTAATCTGCGTGCCGAAGGGGTGCCTGAGGGCAAAGTCCGTTTCGTTGGCAACGTCATGATCGACACGCTCGACGCCAACCTGGACAAAGCCAAGGCGCTCGATATCGCCACCATCGTTGACGGGGCCGCCATCGAAGGGGGCAAGACCGGTTTTGCGGGCAGCGAGTATGCGCTCATGACGCTCCACCGTCCTTCCAACGTGGATGAACCAGAGGTCCTCGGTTCACTCGTCGAGTTCTTCACAGGGACGGTCTGCCAGGACATGCCGATGATTTGGACACTTCACCCGCGCACTCGCGAGCGGCTGGTGTCATTCGGGCTCTGGGACAAGGTAGCCAACTGCGACGGTCTATGGCTGGTGAATCCGCTGGGCTACCACGATCTGCTCCGCCTGAACATGGACGCCCGTGTCTTCTTCACCGACAGCGGCGGCCTGCAGGAAGAGTGCTGTGTGCTCGGTACCCCATGCGTGACGCTCCGTTTCAACACCGAGCGCCCCGTCACCCTTGTCGAGCACGACGGCGTCAGCACCCTCGTCGGCAACGACCTCACCAAGATCACCGAAACCTACCAATCTTCCCTGACCCTCGCACGCCGTCCCCATCGTCCCCCGCTCTGGGACGGTCACACCGCCGAGCGGATTGTCGCGGACCTGGTTGCGGGGTAGGCGCTAAGCGTCAGCTTCCTTTCTGCGCCGCGCCACACACAACCACTGTCTGTGTGCCGGCCTGCCCGAACTCACTAGGCCCTGTCCGAAAAGGGTTGGGACATCAGAAAGGGCGTGACACAGATACCTTTTCGGACGACGTCTCACTAGGGTCGTGTATAGGGAATCTCCCGTAGCAAGATTCAGGAATCTCCCGTATTGCCGATCTGCCTGGAGCTGGGCTACCATAACAAAAGATTGGCGCACGTGAGTTGCGGGGGCGAAGGCTGTCTTCCCGTTGGTTGTGCGGGAGGATGTCTGTGTTTCTAAAGAGGTGGCTACTGCTGTGCTGTGTGCTCGCGCTGCCGTGCGCGGGCATTGCCAATCTGCTGATCTACCTTGCCACGGCGAAGCCTCAGCGTTCGGTGGCTTCGATCGAGTCTGGCGTGACCGTGTTCGATTTCGGAACGGTTCGAGTGGGGGATGTTGTAGAGTATGTCTTCTCACTATGGAACATCGGTGGCGTGACTCTGGCCGTTGAGGATGTGGAGTTGTCATGCGAGTGTCTTTCGGTGATCGGGAAGCCTGTTCGTGTGGCGCCGGGCGAGAAGTTCGATCTGGGGCTGCGTCTGGTTCCCGATACCGAAGGCGATTTCGAATACACTGCCACAGTACGGTTCTCCGATAGCAGTATCGAACCCCGTCGCTTTGCATTAACAGGCCGGGTGGCTCCCGCTGTCGTCCGCAGCGACTATATCACGGCTGTATCTCTCCGGCGGCTCATGGCCAGAGAAGACAGGCTGTCGGTTGTCGATCTTAGAGGCCACAGCGAGTTCTCACGAACTCATATTGCCAATGCCATGAGCATCCCGGCCGGCGTACTGCATCACAAGTCCTGGTTGAAATCCAGAGCCATAGTGCTTGTGGATGACGGTACCGGGTGGGGAACCACCGAGCGGCTCTGTCATGAACTCAGGGAGGCGGGGTTCGGTTCGGTGTCAATTCTCGAAGGCGGGATGGCTGGCTGGCATGCGGTGGGAGGGGCGGTGGATGGCCGCCCCACTTCAAAATCGTCGCAAGTCGCTTCGATGAGTCGTGGCGGTGCTGCGCGCACACGTGGCGCTGTTGTAACCCCTGCCGCAAGTACCCGTGTTGTTCGGACGCGTTCGACGCGGAAGAAAGGATGCGGCAGATGCCCATGACCGGACATAGATCCCATGCAGCATTGGTGTCCGGTAAGGCCGGCGTATTCAGTGTTGTCTGTCTGGTGGTGCTGGCGACATCTTCCTGGGCAGAGCGGGTTTTCGAGCTGGGCATACCCGAGGCAACAGCGTTCTCTACGCGTCGGAGAGTGCGCTATGGCTATGAGGTCCGCAACACAGGCAATGCTGTTGTTCGGAACGCCAAGGTATGGGTTGCCGCACCTGTGCGTCAGAATGCCACGCAGTGGTGTCGCCGAATCGCGTTGTCTCATCATGCTGTGCTGGTTGTCGACCAGCATGACAACCAAGCTCTTGAGATCATGATCGAGCAGTTGCCTCCCTACGGTAGCACCATTTTTACCGTAGAAGCAGAGTTGCTACTGCGCTCTCTTGCAGATGGCTACAGCAAGGGAGGGGGGCTCGAGGCATAGGTGTTAAGCTAAGAAGGTTATTTTTCGCGTCGATGGGCTTGCCATC
>CAYFPQ010000067.1:0-16836 GCA_964345005.1 uncultured Victivallales bacterium
ACTTCAATGTTATTGCATTGGCACCTCCAATTACTCAACCATGCCCGGCGTACGCAATGATTCCGCGGCTACGCCGCAGACCATGCCCGAGAACCGACGTGCCACAATTCGGAGCCAAGCAACAGATCTCAACTTCTGGAGACCTGATTGATCCTATGTTGCACTTCGGATCACTCAGGGAAGGTGTGCGCGTTGCGCACCTTGGTCAATTGCCCCCTTGGGCCTTTCGCCCCCAGGGGCGGGCCCGTTGGTTTTGCAGCGGCGCGGCGGCGCGCGCGGGGGAGCGCCTGCAAAACAAGGCAGGGGAAGTTTCCCCTGACCCTCTTATTGCGCGCGCGAAGCCTGCCGCCGCCGCGTCCAATCAGTCTGCGTTACTGGTCGTTCAAAACGTACATCCCGGTTGCATGCCGTGTCCCCAGGCGGCAGGCGTTTCGGAGAGCCCCGCTGTCCGCCTTGCTCCCATCGGTCGCGTGGACTGCGCAAGCTGGCTCACGCTGGGGTCGTCCCGGTTGTGTCGCCATGCGCCACGCCCGGAACTCCGCGGAAGGCCTTGTCCATTATTGCGTCCCTGGGCTCCTTGGCCGCCGTGCCACTCCTTGCCTTGAGCACGCTTGTCCCCTTGCGTTGGGCCGTCTCAGCGGCTTGTCCCGCGTACTGGTGCGAGCCGGACTCATTGCCACGGCGCTCTTTTGGTTCTTTGCTGTCCTCGGTGACGCGGTGTTCTCCGATGTCATGCAGGCGGAGTTTGCCTCGTTCCAGATCTTTGGTGGCGTCGTATTCTTGCTTATCGGCCTTCAGTTCGTCTTCCGTGGGCCCACGGCAATCGAGGTCCTGCGAGGCGAGTCAGAACAGCTCGCCGGTGCGATCGCCATGCCCATCCTTATCGGGCCGGGCACGATCAGCGCGAGCGTCATCATCGGGAAGAGACACGACGCCATCCCAGCCTGTGCTACAGTTCTGGCCGCAGTCGTCGCTTCTGTCGTCATCATGATCGGGCTCAAGACGTTGCACGATTTCGTCCGCCCAAAACGGGAACCACTGATTCAAAGGTACATCGAGATTGCGGGACGCATCGCGGCCCTGTTCGTCCGTCTCTATTGAGCACTGTCCCGACGCTTCCTCCTGCGCGAGTTCTGTAGTGGGCAACATATCATGTCGTTCCATCGCGTCGACGCCATGATGCAACAACGTGTGTGGCGGGGAATGGTGGTGCCTACGCCGGGAGGCCGGTCTTTCGGAACCACGCCGCGGGTTGAGCCTGCCAGTTTTGCCCATCATCTCTCTCCTGCCTTGGGCGAGGCGCCCCGGCCTCGCATCAATTCGCCCTACGCCTTGCGAAAGTACGCGCTCTCGGCTCCATTCATTTGCTCAAACTCGTCGATCTTCTTGCAATCCTTCCTGCGCTTCCGTGTAGACTCCTTGGTGGTCTTGCCTCGGTCTTTCGGGTGAGGCGCAGTCACGGGTTCGGAGCGGTTGTCCTTCTTAGCCGACATATTCCCTCCAATGACGGGCGGGAGCCATCAGGTCTATTCACGCCCCCCCCAAGCGCAAACAGCCCAATCATGCGGTAGACCAGCCGAGCCACCGTGAAAGCCGAAACGGCATCTCCCCCTGTCAGTTCCGTTACGTCGAAACCCAGCACGCGTTTTGATGAAGCGATCCCTTCCAGCAGACGCATAGTCATCAGCCAGTCCAGGCCACCGGGTTCAGGGGTACCCGTTGCCCGAACGACGGCCGGGGCGAACGCATCAACATCGAACGTCACGTAGACCGTCTCGGGAAGCCGCTCGATTGCCTTCAGTGATTCGCTCAGGTCAAGGGCCATGTCATGCCAGTGGTGCACGCTGCACCCGCGCGTGGCGATCCGTTCGGCCTCCTCCGCGGACATGCTGCGGATGCCGAGCTGTACAATCCGATCTGCTGCGACCACATCGTGAACGCGCGCCATCGTGCACGCATGATTCCACCGTGAGTCCTCATACTGCTCACGCAGGTCCGCGTGAGCGTCGAACTGAACGATGCCAATATCCGGATGCGCCTCCACGTATGCAGCAATCGCGCCCGCCGCGATAGAATGCTCTCCTCCCAATGTCACGACATGGCGTTCGTTCTTGATGTAGGCCAGAACCTGGTCACGAAGGCGTGACACCACCTGGTCGGGAGTTCCCGTGGTATCCAAGGGCGGGAGTGTGGCGATCCCTTGCCGATAGGTCTCTTTCCCCAAGTACTCGTCGTAGGTTTCGATGTGGCGCGATGCGTCGATGATTGCCTGGGGGCCTTGGGCCGCCCCCTTCCCATACGTAACGGTGCCCTCGTACGGAACCGGCAGCACGTAGACGGGGGCCGTTTCCGGCTCGCAGCATGGGTCATCAACTCCCAGGAAGCCGTCTGTCACTGCGTCACCTCGTCCATCATTCGGGTGTATTCGTGTATCCTGTCTGACAGCCTCGGGGCCGGCCTAGGGTCGCACCGTCCAAGGACGTAAGCCGCCAACAGTGGAAGCACGATGCTGTACTCCGCCCATATCTGAACGAGATCCACCTCGCTGGTGTGGCGGTACTTCTTCCACGTCACGGCTTCACCGAACGTACATCCCGACAGCCCGCCATCCCGCGGATCGGCCGCGCTGATCTGGATGCCGCGCTCAGCGCCCTCGTATTCGCGGCCGAGGATCTGACTCAAGTAAGGCCCGGTCTGCTGGATGAAATTCTTTGGGCCGCCGCCACCCAGTTCAAGAAAGCCCGTCCCGGAGCTCCCATAGACGATGGCGGCGCTCTGCTCAATGTCGGTTCCGACGGAGATGGGCAGCGGCTTGCCTTCACGCTCCAGGCGCGCGATGTTCATCGCGATGGAGTGGTTTGTGTGTGAGTCCCAGAAAAGCGGCACACCGCATTCTGCGGCAGCGACAGTGAAACTACGATCTGGATGCGGAGCTTTGCGGCGAGTCCAGTCGCCCAGCAGGCGATTGAACTCCGCGCTTCCCGTCGCCGCGAGTTTCAGCGTCTCGTACTCCTCCTCAATGAAACGGCAGATGATGGAGTCCTGTGCCTCGAGGGTCTCGACCTCGCGGATTCCGATGTCATAGATCCGGGTGTCGCCGTGTTCCCGCAACAGATCATCGTCGGCGCACGGAGATACGGCTTTCACAGGCAGACCAAACGCGAAGTGGAGATCGTGGTAGATCTGCGCCCCCGTGGAACAGATAGCGTGCACCATGCCTTTCTCGATGAGCTGGCGCACCATGCCGCCCATACCGCCCGCGACACCTGCCCCGGCGATTCCGAGCCAGAGTGTGTCGCCGTCGTTCACCATTCGCTCGAACAGGCGCGCTCCAGCCGCCACGTTGCGGGCCTCGAAACACGTTCCCGCCATTAAGTCGATCAGGTGGCAGACCGATGGACTATCAGGAATGCCGACCGGGACAATGTCGGTGGCGGATGCGAACAGAGATTTACAGGGATGGCAGCGGCTCAATGCTCACCCCCCCCCATGATGAATACGGCCATCGCGACCACGGTTGTCCAGAGACCGTCCTTATTGCCCTCCGCCGTCTGCACGATGCTCCGCGAGGTGAACTGGCAAGTCTTGTTTACCTGGTAGACCTTCTTTCGCTGATCCCACGCATCTTCGGGGTCGAAGTCTATTCCCATCGTCGTGGCCAGCATCGTGGCGGCCAGGTCCTCCGCTTCGTCAGCCATTCGCTTGCCGGTGACGCCGTATTCATGCACTTCCGACAAATAGCCGTAGCGATCTTTCTCCTTCGGGACGGCAAGACCGATGGCGGCCCCGACCAGCCGGCTCGGCTCATTGGTCTGCGCTTTTGCCATCACCGTGAACGTGATCGCACCGGGCTGAACGAGAGTCAGGCCCTTATTCCGTGACAGAAGCTTGCAGTGTGGCGGATAGATACTGGAGACCTCCACGAGGTTGCACGTTTCCACGCCGGCCTTGCGCAGGGCCATTTCGAAGCTTTGCAGTTTTGCGCGATGCACGCCAACCCCCTTCGTGAAGAACACTGCACGGGGAACGAAGGGACTGTGGTTCAGGTTTTTCTCTGTCATCTGTGGTCAGATCCTTTCTCTGGAAGTGTGGTTGGCTGCAGCGGCTCGGAATCAGACCGCGATGGCGCTCTCTGTTGCCCCTGTCCTTGGCGGCAGCACGCCGTTCTCACAGACATACTGCAGGACGGAGTCAGGCAGTGGATCACCTGACGTCCAAGGTACTTCGCGACCGCAACACCCTTCTGGTGCGATTCGGAAGCTGACCGTGCCCTCTGGCAGAGGGATGTAGGGTGGCATCTCTCCCCGCGAGTGTGCCATATAGGACACAATCGCCTCGGGAAGTTCATCACCCTCACAGTGTTGTTCGTACCTAGAATGTCCTAATCGGTAAAGGCGTGCCATACTGTTCTTTCCCCTGTATGTGGAACCGGCGCGGGGAATGCCTGGGAGAGGCCTCCCATGTCATCCATCTCAAACTGGGCACTGGCGATCGATGCGGCCAGGAAGACCGGCATGACGCAGGCCCGGCAGAGCAACCCAACAGTTCCCCAACCCGATTTCGACGTGATCACTTCTTTCATAGCCCTATTATGATCTCCTTCAGAGCGATTCCTTAAACGCCCGAATCCCAAGCAGCTCGTATGCCGGAACGCGGTAGCGCGGTGTGCGTGTCGGCATCCTTCTGCCGATAGCATCGCGTACGCCGGGTCATTCGCAGTATGCGTGCCAAGCCTTCGGTCGCATTGGGCAAAGATATCATAAGGCTCATGCCATAAGGTGTTTGTGGCGAAAAAAAGGAAAACACAAGGTGACAACGGGCTTTTGCTTATGCGTGGGAATCGGCATAGATCGGAACTTGTTTTCCGTTTATGGTTGGTGTACCACAGGAATGCGTGAGTTGAGCGTGAGGCCCCAATGGGTTTATCTCACCATGAACCTGGACGCCGGATCGTGTGCGGCGGGGGCTCATTGAGCCGACAGCAAGAGCGTAGGAAAGGGGCAAGATGCAGCTCAGAGTGCTTCTGCTGGTCCGCGAGACCAGACTTCGCCGACGAATGGCAGCCCTGCTGAAGCAGACGGATGCGTTCGTGCGTTCGTTCTCGCCGGAGCAGGTGTCGTGGGAACTTGCGTCGCAGGTGCTGGCCGATGTCGTCATCGTCGAGGAGCCCCTTATTCCGGAGCCTGCTTCCGAGCAAGTCCGTGCGCTCTCAGCCCAGGCCGCGGCACCGGCCCTGGTCATCCTGTCCGCGGCAGACAGCGCGGAGGAATCGTCTGTCCTCCGCGCGGCGGGGAGTGAGGCGACGCTGTACACACATGCGGAGGACGAAGTCCTGGGCCAGGCCATTGCGCGAATCGCAGAGGAGCGGCGTGAGCTTCTGGCGCGAACGGTGGCGGCTCGGCGTGCAACGCCGCGGCCGGAACTGTCCGATTTCGTTTCTACAAGCGAGACGATGCAACGATTCATGGGTATGGTCCGTCGCGTGGCAGACAGTGATGCTCCGCTACTTGTCACGGGGGAGACTGGTGTGGGGAAGGAACGCCTTGCCCGGGCGGTACATTTTGACAGCCGCCGGGCGGATGGTCCGTTCATATCCGTGAACTGCGGTGCGATTCCCGAAAACCTGTTGGAAAGCCAGCTGTTCGGACACGAGAAGGGCGCATTCACGGGCGCGGCGCGGACGCAGAGGGGGTGTTTCGAGTTGGCGCACGATGGCACGCTCTTCCTCGACGAAATCGGTGAGATGCCTTTGCACTTGCAGGTGAAGTTGCTGCATGTTCTGCAGGACTATGAAGTCGCCCCCGTGGGCGGCGAGCGGAAAATCCCGGTAGATGTGCGCGTGATTGCTGCGACGAACCGCGACATCAAGCAAGACGTGGAGGACGGACGCTTCAGGAGGGACCTCTTCTATCGCCTGGGTGTCATCACCCTGCATGTTCCTCCTCTGCGGGAAAGACAGGGGGACATCCCGAGTCTGAGCAGATCGATTCTGGACGGGCTGAATGCTAGAATTGGTCGCGCGGTGGGAAATATCTCTCAATCAGCGATGGGAGCCCTGAGCGAATACGGGTGGCCCGGCAACGTTCGCGAGTTGATCAACGTGCTTGAACGGGCTGTTCTACTATGCGGTGGTGGTGTCATCGACGTTGGGGATCTTCCTGAAGATGTTGCAGGTGACGGGAGAGCGCCCGGGGTGCGCGGCGGAGCCGGATCGGAAGCCCTGCTCGCGGACGGCTGGCAGGACCGCCCTCTCAAGGATGTAAGGAATGATGCAGTCGAGCATATCGAGAAGCTCTATCTCTCGCGACTGCTGTCCGAGACCAAGGGGCGCGTCGGGCAGACTGCACAGCGGGCCGGCATCGAGCCGCGCTCCCTGTTCAACAAGATGAAGCGCTATGGTCTGAAAAAGGAAGACTTTCGGCCTTCGTGACCCCCCACTTGGACTCGACTCGCCAATGAAGGCATGAGTCCTCTCACGTGACAGGGCCTCACCTTATCGCCCTGCAATCGGAACGTGGTTTCCGATCGACGGTGATGCGTCTTCCCGATTGTCTGCACTCCGTGTTCCTGTCGCGGTCATAGCGAGTGCACCCAGACTGTGCATTCGCCTGATGAACAGGCACTTGCGGGCATCTCTGACTGCTGCTTGCGAAGCTGGCACACAAGCTGCGATATACAATTTGAGGTGACGGTGAGGTGTCTATCCACAGCCTTAGGAGGTGTCGCGATGACGCAGATCAGACCGTTGGCAGACCGTGTGTTGGTGGAACCTCTTGAGGAGAAAGAGGTGAAGAAGGGCGTGATTGAATAAAGACAGGAGGAACGACGATGTCCGACAGAGGTAAGCAACTGAAATACGACGCCAAGGCGCGGGGGGCAATCCTGGCAGGTGTGGAGAAGCTCTCCAGGGCGGTGAAGACCACTCTCGGACCGGCGGGGAGGAATGTGATCCTCGATAAGAAATGGGGATCGCCGACCATCACAAAGGACGGGGTAACCGTGGCCAAGGAAGTCGAGCTTCCGGACCCGTTCGAGAACATGGGTGCTCAGATGGTGCGTGAGGTCGCCAGCAAGACGAGTGACGTAGCCGGCGATGGAACCACATCAGCGACTCTCCTGGCCGAGATGATCTACCGGCAGGGACTGAGGAATGTGACGGCCGGGGCAAACCCGATGGTTCTGCAGCGCGGAATCCAGAAGGCCGTTGAACGGGTCGTGGCTGAGATCGCCAGACAGAGCAAGAAGGTCAAGGAGCATCGGGAGATCGCCCAGGTCGCGACGATCTCGGCAAACGGCGACACCCACATCGGCGAGACCATCGCCGACGCGATGGACAAGGTCGGCAAGGACGGCACAATTACGGTTGAGGAAGCCAAGACCATCGAGACAACGCTGGACGTGGTCGAGGGGATGCAGTTCGACAAGGGCTACCTATCGCCCTACTTCGTGACGGATGCGCAGGCGATGGATTGCGTGCTGGAGGATGCCTACGTCCTGATCCACGAGAAGAAGATCTCCAACCTCAATGACCTGCTGCCACTGCTCCAGAGCATCGCCAAGTCAGGGAAGCCGTTGCTGGTTATCGCCGAGGACGTGGAGGGTGAGGCGTTGGCCACGCTTGTGGTCAACAGGCTGCGCGGCACATTCCACTGCTGCGCGGTGAAGGCGCCGGGCTTCGGCGATCGGCGCAAGGCGATGCTGGAAGACATCGCGATCCTGACCGGAGGCAAGTGCCTGACCGAGGACCTGGGTATCAAGCTGGAGAACGTGAAGCTGGAGGACCTGGGGCGGGCCAAGCGCATCACCGTGGACAAGGAAGATACGATGATCGTGGAAGGCGCAGGCAAGACCTCCGACATTCAGGGGCGAGTCTCGCAGATCAAGAAGCAGATCGAGGAGACGACCTCGGACTACGACCGCGAGAAATTGCAGGAACGTCTCGCGAAGTTGGCGGGCGGCGTGGCGGTCATTAGCGTTGGCGCCGCGACCGAGGCGGAGATGAAAGAGAAGAAGGCGCGTGTGGAGGATGCCATGCACGCCACGCGTGCTGCAGTCGAGGAAGGGGTGGTTGCCGGCGGCGGCGTGGCCCTGCTGCGCGCCCAACCGGCCTTGGACAAGGTCGATGCCACGGGCGATGAAGCGATTGGAGTTCAGATTGTCCGGAGGTCACTGGAGGCGCCGCTACGCCAGCTTGTGAACAACGCCGGCATGGAAGGCTCTCTGGTTGTGGAGGAAGTCAAGGAGCACAAGGGAAGCTACGGCTACAACGTCGCGACGCGGCAGTACGAAGACCTGGTCGCAGCCGGCGTACTCGACCCGGCGAAGGTCGTGCGTTGCGCGCTCCAGAACGCGGCCAGCATCGCGGGATTGATGCTGACGACCGAATGCATGGTCACTGACTTGCCGGAGAAGGACAAGAAGGCAGGTCCGAACAGTGGATACGAGGGCATGGACGAGGACTACTGATCGGTCCGGGTCCTGCAATCGGGGAGCCAGACAAGAGACATCGTGTTGCTGACGGCCCCCGGCATGGCTGCACGACGGGATCTCGGGTTCGCGGCTGGGCACCCGGAAGAAAGGCGTGCTCCGGGCGACGGGCGGCGGGCCCACTAGTCGGCGTCAGGCGAGGCGGCGTCCTCTTCGATGTTGCGCTGTTCCTCGATGACTTCCTCTTGCTGCTGCACTGCCTCCTCGTGGGCGTGTTCACCACGGCGACCCTTGCGGCGCTGGTCGATTTCTTCGATCCGGGCTATCGGGCCGTAGATAACGAGCATGTCGCCGGGGTGGATCTCCATGTCGGCAGTGGGTGTGCCGAAGTAGGCTCCGTCTTCACGTCGGACTCCCAGCACGAGGATGCCCTCGTCGGGGAGCCTGAGGGCAAGCAGGCTCTTCCCCGCGAGCCAGTCCTGCGGCTCCACAAGCAGCTCGGAAACGGCGTATCCTTTCTCCAACTGAAGGATCGCTACGTGATCGCGTACCGTCAGATCAGCCCAACGCTTGAGGACTCGTGCTATGACCCGATTCAAGCGGCGTTCGATGTGACGGTTGTTGGCAGCCAGGACGAGTAGGACCAATCCGAACAGAAGCAGCGCAAAGTGCAGCCACCCATGGTCGGACTGGTAGCTCCCGAGCATCGAGAGCATCAGCGTGGCAACGACGGCCGCGATACCGAGATTGCCGAGCAGCATCAATAGCATAATGATGCGTCGGCGCACGGGATGGGCAACCACGTTTTCGGCTTCCTGAGTCGTGAAGCCGACTCCGGTGAATGAGGATCGCGCCTGGAAACGGGCCGTCTCAGCCGAAAGCCCCGTCAGCATCAGGGCCATGGAACCAATGCGAGTGACCAGCAGCGAGAGGGTCAGCGTGATGAGTAGTGAGATTACGGCGATCATTCAGTAGTCTCAGATACCATCACGCGGCCGCCACACCCTCCTCGCCGCTCGCAGCAGCTCTGACATGACAGTCTGGAAACGCCTGCTGCAGCGTATTGAGGAGAGCCATCCGCATGGTTCCATGGTCTTCCACGATCAGGATCGAGGCGTGCTGCCGTTTCTGCATGATCCATCTCCCTTCGTTGTGCCTGGTTGTCCTACCGGGTGTTGTCGCATGTGTCGTGCCATTCTGCATGCAGGCCAGCTATTTGGGGCAATATGGCCAAAGCTTGCCTGGCGTAAGCGCCTTGGGCGTGCTACGGCGTGCAGTCCTATCTTGATTTCGGAATGTACTTTCCGATTTAGGAAGTGTATACCTTTCCTAACTGAGGTCCACACTCGCGTCTCACGCCCAGTCGTTTGGCGACCGGGCGTGTTGCCCTGTGCGGATTTGCGGCCGAGGATGGTGACTGCCACCCAAGAACTGCTTGCGGGCTGCAAACGGAACGGAACTTGCGACGGGATGCGGGACGAGTCGTGCCGACGGCGGCGGTTTCGACTTGGAGTGGCATGGTGGCGGTTTGGAGGAGCATGCGATGGCTGATGAACTGAAGGCGACGCAGACGACGCGACGGATCGGCGGTACACCGGCCTGGCCTCTGAACCGTTTCCGATTCGCGTGGTACCTCCGCGCGATCATTGAAGGACTTGATTGATCAATGGATAACGAGATTTGGACGATTGACCGGGGCGACGGCCCGCTGGTTGCCACAGCCATCCACGATGGCGGGGAGCTACGCGACGAGCTGTGCCCGCAGGTGGTCATCGACAGGGATGCGCGCCGCAGAGAAGAAGACCCTTACACGGCGCGTTGGACGGGTATGGCGCCCACCCGGATCGTTGGCCTGCGCTCCCGGTTCGAGGTGGACCTGAACCGGCCTCGCGATAAGGCGGTGTACCGTGTCCCCGAGGACTGCTGGGGATTGCGGGTCTGGAAGGCTGAGCTTTCTGGTGACGTTGCCGCGCGGTCGCTGGCCGAGTACGACGCATTCTATTCCATGCTTCGGGATGTCTACTCCCAACTGGCGGACCAGCACGGCCATTTCGTGGTCTTTGACCTGCATTCCTACAACCATAGGCGGGAAGGCGCAGGGCAGCCCGCCGCCGGTGTAGCCCGTAACCCGCAGATCAATGTTGGTACAGCGACGCTGCGGTCGCGCGAGCCCTGGGCACGACTGATTGAGCGGTTCATCGACGAGCTGGGTGCTTGCGAGTTTGGCGGGGAGCGGCTGGACGTGCGCGAGAATGTGAAGTTCCAAGGCGGCGAGCATCCGCGGTGGACGCATGCCATGTTTCCTGACTCCGCCTGCGTCCTGGCTGTCGAGGTGAAGAAGTTCTTTATGGACGAGTGGACGGGCGTGCCCGATCAGAAGGCGCTGCAAGCCGTTGGCGAGGCACTGGCATCGACCGTACCCGGCGTGCGCGAAGAATTGGCGAGGCTCTGATGGCACGAGTGCGAACCATCACGCCGCAATCGGGCGCATGGCCTGCAGACCTCGAATCTGACGTAAGGCGCCGCCTGCAGGACGGAGCTCGGATCCGGCGTACACTTCCCAATCACGGACGCCTGCACATCGACCGGCCGCTCCCCTTTCTGTGCATCAGTCGGCGATCGGGAGCGGTCGCGCCGGGTGAAACAGCTCGATTGGTGACGAGTGAGGCGTCCTACCTGATCTGTCCGGTACGCGCAGGTCTTCACGGACGTTTGGCGAGCCTCGTGGAGGCTGTTGTTGGCGGAATCGTAGAGCAGTTCGGGGCCTGTCTGGTGGTCGAGGTATGGGAGGGGCCTGCTCCCGCCGCGGACGAAGATCTCCCCATCAACGCTTTGGTGCCGGGCTTCCGTATTGTGGCCACCAGAGGAGCATCCGATGATCGAGTCACGACTGGCCTCGAATCTGCGCTGAGTCGCGTCAGGATCGGAAGGAATGCCGCCCGGGTTGTCCAGACCCCTGCCGCGAAGAACTGCGCCGGGGGCGTGCGCCCTCTGATAAGGGCAGCGGAAGCGAGGCGTCTCGGATGTCTTCTCTATGGGCTGGAGGTCGATTCCGTCTACAGAAGCCCCGTAACAGGCGACGCGTTTCCCGGTGTGCTACGGCAGCTTCGGCGCGGCCTCACGATCGCTCTAAGGAGAGCCTTCTTTCACTTCGCCAGAGAGCACACGACGCACCGTCCCGCCCATTATCATGCGTTGGGCAGGCGCGCCGTGGTCAAGGCGGTCTGGCAGGTCGATGCGATCCTCGCGGAGGCGTGCGAGCAATTCGACTTCCTTCTGCAGCTAAGTCCCGTCAATACCGAGCAGGCGTGGCGCGAGTTCAAGCGACGCAAGTACAGCCGCGCACCCGCCTTGCACTACCGCCCCGTGCCAGCCGATCCCATTGAGCTGAAGCGGCGGCTGTACAGAGCACCGATCGAGCGTATCGAAGACCCGGCTCTTGCCCTCATCTTCCGGGAGAAGGTGTATGAGGTCGATCGCCAGATCACGATGCTTCAGGATCTCAACACGCCGCGGTGCCTGAGCGAGAGCCTGCAGCTCTACGGCGGCGTCGAGGAAGAACTGCGGGACGAGGCGCGCCAGATCATGTTATCCATCGCCCCACGCAGCGCGGAGCGAGCGCCTAAGAGGCGCGTACATGCCGCGGCTGTGGCTGAGATGGCAAGGCAGGAGCTGGTCATACTGCGGGAGCAGGATGCCTCCCTGGCTGCTGGAGTAGAGATCCGAGACGACATTGCCGGACTCATCGTCTCAAGGGGCAACCTGCTGATCGGTTCCGGTGTGCGGGTGCCCGAGTCCAGGCTCCAGGCCCTCATCCAGCATGAAGTCGGCACGCACATTGTGACGTACCACAACGGACGGCAACAGCCGTTCCACCAGCTTTACACCGGGCTTGCCGGGTATGACCAACTGCAGGAAGGCATCGCCGTACTGAGCGAGTTCCTGGCGGGTGGATTGAGCCGGCCGCGTGTGCGTGTGCTTGCCGCACGGGTGATCGCAGTGCATTGCCTCTTGGATGGGGCGTCGTTCGTTGATACGTACCGCGTGCTCGTCGATGAGTATGGCATCGACAGCCGGGTGGCATTCGGCGTGACCGTCCGCGTGCACCGAGGCGGAGGCTTCACGAAAGACGCCATCTACCTTCGGGGATTCCGGCAGGCGCTCGCCTATGTGGTGCAGGGCGGAGACCTCAAAGATCTGATGGTCGGGAAGATCGGCATCGGGCACATCCCGCTCGTGCGCGAGCTGCGGTGGCGCGGCGTCCTGAAGGGCCCGGCAGTACTGCCTAGTTACCTGGCAGATCCGGCCGCCGAAGAACGGATCGAACACTTGAGGAGAAGCAAGTCCATTTTGGATCTAGTGAAAAGGAGAAGACGATGAAGATAGGGTTTCTTGTAAACGATGTAGCGACGGAGGAGGCAGGTTTCACGACGACGCGACTTGCGTGTCAGGCAGTGAATCAGGGTCACGAGGTCCTCGTGTTCGGGGTTGGCGATCTTGCCTATGATCCTGACGAGTTCACGCGAGCCCGTGCCCATGTGCCCTTGGCGCGGACGTACAAATCCCACGAGCGATTCCTGCAGGATCTGCGATCGAAGCGGGCCACCCGTAGCCGGATAACAGTGGACGAACTGGACGTACTGATGCTCCGCAACGTGCCATCCGACGACTATATCTCCCGCCCCTGGGCCACCGGCGCTGCAGGGGAGTTTGGCCGCCTGGCGATGCGCCATGGGGTGATCGTCGTCAACGATCCCAACGGGCTTTCCAAGGCGTCAACGAAGATGTACTTCCAGCTCTTCCCGGAGCAGGTGCGGCCGAGAGCATTGATCACGCGTGACCGGGACGAACTCAAGGCGTTCGCCAAAGAGGAGGGCACCATCGTGCTGAAGCCGCTGCAGGGATCGGGTGGTGCCAGCGTGTTCCTCGTGCGGCCGGACGATGTGCCCAACCTGAACCAGATGATTGACGCAGTCAGTCGCGATGGCTTTGTGATCGCGCAGGAGTATCTGCCGGCAGCGAATGAAGGCGACATGCGCCTGTTCATGATGAACGGCAGACCACTGCGGGCAAAAGGCAAGTACGCTGCGTTCCGCAGGCTGCGGGAGGGCGGCGACATGCGCAGCAACATTCACGCAGGCGGCAGACTCGCACCCGCGGAGGTCACGGAGGACGCGCTCCGTATCGCGGAGATCGTCCGACCCAAGCTCGTACAGGACGGGATGTTCCTGGTGGGGCTGGATATCGTGGGCGACAAGCTCATGGAGATCAACGTCTTCAGCCCCGGTGGCCTCGGTAGTGCCCAGCGATACACGAAGGTGAACTTCTGCCGCTACGTCATCGACGCGCTCGAACGCAAGGTGGACTACATGGGCCACTATGGTCGGAGCTTTGACAATGTGGCCATGTGTACGTTGTGAGCAAGTAGTAGCCCATACCCATGCAGGCCATTGAGAGGCTATGATCCCTCAATCACGTCTGCATGTGTGACCGGCAGCGGGGACACCGCATTCTCTCCGTTTGCGCGGGTGATCCTGAGAGCCGCCATTCGGCGGCGTACCGCCGTCGCGGAGCGCAGCTCCAGCGATGGCGGACACTGTGATGTGGCCGACCGTCTTCGCGAGGCTTCTCCGAGTCAGGAAGGCCACACGATTCTGAGCCGGGCCTCCGGCCCGGATTTTCTGCTGCTGGAAAGAGCCTGTTGAGCCTGTGGGGATGCTGCCGAAGATTCAATGAGGTCGAGCTTCGCTCGACACCACGGAGTCCCGATCTTGCATCGGGACGACCGCCGCCTGCGGCCCATCGAGGGCGCGAGAGCGCAGGGGTTCTTCGCTGGCCGGGTGCCAGCTTCGCTGGCGACGTAGCAGCACGCGTGACAAGCCCGGCGCACGGGGGATAGCGTAGGACCGGCGCAGCCGGTCCGGAGCGGCGGTAGCCGAGCGGGCGAAGCCCGCGAGGGCTGTACACGGCGACGACCAGGCCGAGGCTTGGGTAGTACCCGACGCGCGCAGCGCGGAGGATCCTGTGTCGTGGCCGGAATATGCCGCGCGCGTTCCGTCCCCATCGGGCCCGCGCGCGGCCGGGATCACCTTGAACGGTGACCCGGTTACTTGTACTGTACGCCGAGGATGGCAGTTCCAACTAATGCCAGCAGACACCGCCAAATAGAATTTTCCGGGATTTCGCCGCGTTTGGCGACGAAATCGGCGACGTGATTCCAAGGTCTCGGGTACTGAACATGTAGAATCGGATCGTTCCTTGTCTGCGAATTCCCGCAGTTCAGTTGGCTGCGCGTCGATGGAAAGGACTTGCCGCTCTTCGCTGTCAGTGGATTTTCGGGCGTAGACGAAGTAGTTCATTGCGCACTTCCTTTCTTGGCTCTATTCCAAGGTCCGTTCTTGGGCCAGTGGCGATCAAAAGGAGCGTCGGTCGAAGCCGCGCGAAGCACCGGCATGAGAAAACCAGAGAGGGCATCAACTACACTTGCAAACGATGGTGAGTCATCCAGTCGCAACCTGCGCACGAAGCCCTGCCACTGCTCGGACTTCCCGGGAAGCGCCACAAACTCAGGATCGAGAGCAAGAGGCTTCTCCGCAGGGAGCGTCGTCCCACGATTTGAGAAGGTCGCGGTGATCGCCTTGAGGAGCACTGCGCCTTCGAAATCCAGATGAGCTTGCATCAGGTAGATGTCATAGAAGTCCTTCATCCTGCTGTTCAGAGCACCACGATGGACCATAACTTGCAGCTTCTCCGCAATGGCCGTGTCGGGAGGACAGGCGCGAAGGCGTGGGGTTCCGAAGTCGAGCAGTTCGGGATACTCGATCCATATTGGTCTCGGGGTTACCCTGTCTCCAAAGCCTACGTCAATACGTAGAGGAATACGAGCCGTGCCGAGAAAGGCAACGAGCATAATCCGCACACCGTGGTAGTCTACCTCCTCGACAATGTCGCTCAGCGCAATACTTGACGTATCGAACGTGATCCCGTCATCAACGCTGACCGACACACAGTCCTCAACGACTGTTTTCAGAGAAGCGTGATCATTTGGCAGTCTTCCAAGCAAGTCGATATCCATCGTTGGCCGCGACAGCCCAGGATCTACAGCGCGAAGCATCAGAGCGCCCTTCAGAAGCAGCTTCTTCCGGTGTGGCGTACTGGCCAGACGGAAGAGGAACCGCTCCATGGCGTAGTGCTGAAGCACTTCACTGAAAGGTCGATGTCTTGCCGCAGCCTCATTGAAGAGACGGGCACGAACTGAAGCCGGGATATTGCTGATCTTCTTCGCGCTCACAGTGTAGCCTCAAGATAGGGGGTCATGATCTTCTCGACGCGGCAGATGCGGGCGTAGCGCAGCAGTTCGGTCGGCGATGACCGTTTGCGTTCGCGGCAGAGCCGCAGTGCTTCCTGGGCGACATCCATGCCGATTCTGTTTCGGAAGCGGAAACAGTCGGCTACCGTCTTCTCGGGGCAGTAGACTCGTAGGGCCGTTCCTGCGACGGAATGCTCCTCGACTCCAGTTTCGAAGTACGGTGAGCGGTAGAAGTAGAACCTGATGGGTGGGTAGTCGATAGTCGGTTTGCTCGTTCCACGCAGTATGGCGATGGACACCTCATGCGGGATTTGGGTGGTGATCCCATGGAAGGACAGAGCCGAAATCAGACAGACAACACCTCTGGGCACTCGCAGGGAGGCGGCTACAAGGTCAGGTTGATCCATGGCCTGATGATCCGAGAGACAGTGGACACCCCGGCTGATTCGAGTGATGAGTCCTTGGTCACGGAGTGCATATAGCACTCGGGGATGGATTCCGAGAGATAGGGCCTGCGACGTGCGCAGAATTCCTCCTGCCTTGCGGAAGACTCCAAGAGCATCTTGTTTCGTGGCGTCATTCATGATGGATAGACTAAGCGACCATTGTGTCGTATGGCAACGCTTATTATCCTTCTTCGTTGGCCAGCATCTGCTGGCCGTGCCCGGCGACAGCCGGGCTGGCGTCTGAGATTGTGGGGAATCAGGCTGTGGACAAGTCTGTTGCCGCGCCTCTGGCGCGTTCGTCTGAGCATGGGAGGCGGATGTTCCCTGACGGGGATCTGCCTTCGCCAAGGCTTCGGCGGACAGGCAATGGGAAAGCGCGCGTCAATGTGGCGGGCGGGGTCACACCGTGATAAAGTGGCGGGCGGGGTCACACCGTAAACCATACTAGTCCTGATTGTTGGAGGTGGCCGCGGACCGCAGCGCACGCTCACAAGAGGCAGCAATCTTCCTCAGGCGACACCCCTTCCCCACCAGTTCCTGGTAGAGCGCAAGCTGCCGCGTTACAGCCGGTCCGCTTCTCACACCCAAATGCTCTGCTGCCTCACGCCGCGACAGACCGCTGTAACGCGTAAGGAAGTACGCGGCAAAAGGACG
>CAYFPQ010000068.1:0-1057 GCA_964345005.1 uncultured Victivallales bacterium
CACAAAGAACCTGCGAGGTCTGAAATTCAGGGGTGGCGGTTTGCTCAGACCTCTGATATTATTGAGAGGACTATATGCCTGCGCGAGAAGAACTAACAGCGGTTGAGCGTGACAAGATCGAGATCGATACGAACTTCGACTTCCGCAACTACGTGGGGGTCGATTTCGACGACATTCCCCCCAACGTGATGGCGATGTTCAAATGGGCGGGAGTTTACAGCCAACTTCAGAAAGGCTTCTTCATGATTCGCCTGGTAACCCCCGGCGGACTCATGTCGACCGAGCAATTCATGCGTGCCATTGAACTGGCTGACGAATACGCGCAGGGCGAGCTCTGCATTACGACGCGCCAAACGCTTCAGTTTCACTGGGTTCGCCTCGACGATATCCACAAGGTCATCGAAGGCATGCAGGAGGTCGGCGTCACGACCAAGAACGGCTGCGGCGATGTTACGCGCAACACGGTAACCTGCGAGATGCAGGGGGTCTGCCCTCACGAAGTGGGCAACGATGTCCGCCGCCTGATCGATGCGATCGCAACCGACCCGGAGATTCGCGACCAGCAGCGCAACCTGCCGCGCAAGCACAAGATCAGTGTGGCTGGCTGCGGCAAAGCCTGTGCACAGACACTGATCAACTGCCAGGGCTGGGTGCCCGCGACACGCATGAGTGCCGACGGCACGACCGAGCTCGGCTGGCGGTTCCATGCCGGCGGGGGATTGGGCGCCCGCCCCTATCTCGCCAAGGTGATCTTCGACTGGGTACCGCGTGATCTCGCACTCGACGTGGCGCGCGCAACCGTCGAGGCCTTTCGTCGCCATGGCGACCGGCGCAACCGTGCGTTCGCACGGCTTAAGATCGTGGTCGACCGCATGGGGCCGGCTGCATTCGGCGACATGCTGCTCGACATTCTCAAGGAGCGCGGCATCGAGGGCCTCGACGCCATTGAGCCCGCTGACGATCCCGCCCCCTACATCGGGGCCTCGTTCCTCAGCGGGCAGGGCGCCCTTCCCCAGAAGCAGGAAGCGCTCAACACCGTGCGTGTGCTCATACCGCG
>CAYFPQ010000068.1:1067-16760 GCA_964345005.1 uncultured Victivallales bacterium
CCGGCCGCCAGATCGCACGTCTGACCGACCATTACGCAGCGGGCCAGATTGCGTTCACGAACCGACAGAACATCGCGATCCGCAATGTGCCCGACGCCAACGTTGAACCGTTGACGGAAGCACTGCACAAGGCGGGACTCCAGACAAAGGGGTTCGAACGGGGGCCCGACATCGTCGCATGTGTAGGCACGACGCAATGCAAGATGGCCGTCTCCGATACGCGCCAGTCATGCCTCGAACTCAAGGAAATACTTCAGTCCGACGACACCTACTGGAACAAGGTCGGACCTTTGCGCATCCATTTCACCGGTTGCCCCAACAACTGCGCCCATGCATGGAGCGCCGACATCGGGCTGCGCGGGCGACGACGCCGGGGAGAGCGAGGCAACGTCGAAGGCTATAGCGTGTTCATCGGCGGCAAGCTGAGTGAGGCCGGGAGCATCGCGGAACACCTCGTGGATGTGGATCGCGACCAGGTGAACGATGTCGTGCGCAAAATCCTCGACCTCTATCTGTCCGGTCGCCGAGACAGCGACGAGAAGTTCATCCAGTTTGTAGAGCGCGTCTCGGTGGACGAGATTCGCGTGTCGCTTTTCGGATCGGAGGCACGGGATGGCTGACCTGCGTACCGAAGTTGAATCGCTGCTCGAAGCCAACCGTAACGAGGAGGCGATCGACAAGCTGTGCGGACGGCATTCTGCCCGGGATTCGTGGGAATTTGCCCTGCTCGCACGGGCCTACTTCCAGCGTGGCGATGCACGTGGCGATCTCTATGCGGGCCACTTCTTCGCCGACCGCGCTCAGATTGCAGGCTTTGATGAGCCGTGGCTCGATACGCTGCGTAGTCAACACGTACAAGCAGCCGAAGGTGAACGGTCCGAACCGGCCGCATCATACCCGTTCGATGCTGTTTCGGAGAAGATCGGGGTCGGCGCCGCACCCAAGGACTTCGACTGGATTGCGCGCAACGTCCCCTGTCAGGAAGCCTGCCCGGCCCACACCAACATACCGGAGTATCTCACGGCCATCTACAATGGTGAGCATGACCGGGCGTACCGGCTCAACCTGGAGAGCAATGTCTTTCCCGGCGTGCTGGGCCGCGTCTGTGCTCGGCCGTGCGAGGAGGCCTGTCGTCATGGGTGGGAAGGCTTGGGCGAGAGCGTCGCGATCTGCCACTCCAAGCGAGCGGCAGCGGATCTCAAGGACAGCGCTCCTGTTGAGCTCGACAAGTGGTATCCCGACTCCGGAAAGTCGGTCGCCGTAGTTGGAGCCGGCGTAGCCGGGCTTACCGTGGCGCGCGAACTGGCACGCTGCGGACACACCGTTACCGTGCTCGAGAAGCACGGCAAACCCGGCGGCATGATGAACCAGGGCATCCCTGAGTTTCGTCTCCCGCGCGACGTGATTGAGCGCGAGATCGAACAGGTGCAGCTACTCGGTGTCGAGATCACCTGTGGCATCGACGTTGGCAAGGACATCTCGCTGGCCGAGCTCCGTGAAGCCAACGATGCCGTCGTGTTGGCTGCGGGCACGTTGCGCCCCAATATGCTGGATCTACCGGGCAAAGAACTGACGGGCATTCGACACGGGCTCGACTTCCTGTTGGAGGTCAACACCACCGGCACAGCCACAATCGGGCGGCACGTCATTGTGATTGGTGGCGGGTTTACCGCCATGGACTGCGCCCGCACAGCCAAGCGCCTTGGCGCCGCCACGGTTGAATTCGATGGCACCACCAACACCGATGTACCGCCGGGCACGGTACTCTACGCCCCGCGCGACCACGTCGCGGTCTGGTACCGGCGCACGCGCAACGAGATGCTGACCACGCCGGGCGAGTTGGAGGAGCTCGGCCACGAGCACATCGACATGGAGTTCCTGGTCAGCCCCGTACGCTACGTGGGCGGGGACGGCATCGTCACCGGTGTGGAATTTGTGCGCAACGAGTTGGGCGAGCCGGATGCGAGCGGCCGACGCCGTCCGATGCCGGTCAAGGGCAGCGAGTTCGTCGTGGAAGCCGACACGGTCTTGCTGGCAACGGGGCAGTTCCCCGATGGCGAGTGGATCGACGAAGCACTGCAGGACGACCTGCTCGACGGCGACCGCTGGCTACAGCGCAACGATAACGGGAGCACTCCGCTGGCCGATATCTTCGTCGCGGGCGACTACGCCGAGGGAGCCAACTCCCTGATCGGTGCGATTGGTCATGCCAAGCGTATTGCGCGTACCGCTGACTACTTTCTCAGTGGCGAAGTGCGTTTCCACGACCAGGTGCGCGTGGTCGACGCCGGCGGTACGGGTCGCATCCGCGAGATGGATGCCGTGCCGTTGCAGTCTATTCCGCTCTGTGATGTCAGGAAACGCGACCTCACGGAAGCGGTGGAGACCGGCTACAACGTCGACCTCGCTGTTGACGAGACCCAGCGCTGCTACCGCTGTCACTACAAGTACGAGATCGACTCGGACAAGTGTATTTACTGCGACTGGTGCATCAAGGTGATGCCGCGCCCGGAGTGCATCCTGAAGATCAAGGAGCTGAAATACGATGACGAGGGGCGCATCGTGGGCTGGGAAGAAACCAAGAGCACGATCGAAACCAACCTGATCTGGATTAACCAGGAAGACTGCATCCGCTGCGGCGCCTGCATGCAGGCATGCCCGGTCGATGCGATCAGCTTGCAGAAGGTTGACTTGGAGACCACGCACGCCTGTGGTCGTAACGCAACAGATGGAACAACATGACAGAAGAGATATACAAACTGATTACTGCCCCGGACCTGACGAGTCCAGAGGACGTCCTTGCCAGGGCCATCGACCACTACGGCGACCGCATCGGCCTCGCGATGAGCTTCCAGGTCGGCGGCGTGGTTCTGCTGGACATGATTCACCGGATTGGTAAACGCGTGCAGGTCTTCTCGATCGACACCGGCCGCCTGCCCGAGGAGACCTATGCCTGTGCCGACCGCATATCGAAGAAGTACGGCATCGATATTCACTGGGTATTCCCTCGGCACGAAGCCGTCGAGAAGATGATCCGCTACAAAGGTCTCTATGCCTTCAAAGAGAGCGTCGAGAACCGCAAGGAGTGCTGCTCCATCCGCAAGGTGGAGCCTCTGACGCGTGCGCTGAACGAATACGATGCATGGATCACGGGGCGACGCACCGACCAGCTCGTCACACGCAAGGAGCTGAAAGTCATCGAGGACGACCCCGTACACCCCGGCAAGTTCAAGATCAACCCGCTGGTTAACTGGAACAGAGAGCGGCTCTGGGAGTACATCCATGAGCATGACGTGCCCTATCACGAGCTCTATGACCGGGGCTTCCTCTCCATCGGCTGCGAATGCTGCACCCGTTCATGCAAAGGCGAGACTGACGAGCGCGCAGGACGCTGGTGGTGGGAAAGCCCCGAGCACAAGGAGTGCGGGCTGCACATCTCCCACCAGGGCGGATCGGGGATTTAGGGTCGCTCTGTGCCAGGTAGGGCCCGCGCTCCGCGCGGGCCGTCTCTGCAGTGGGGACCTTCGACCGTGTCACGGCCCGCTCGGAGAGCGGGCCCTACCTCGCCTGTGGACAAGTCAGCGTCTCCGGCGCAGTATCGCTAGATCCGCAAGCTCTGTATCGCCCTCAAACGCAACCGTCACCTCAGTTCCGCAGTGTGAGCGTTCGATGGGCTTCCCGTCTCGTGCAATCGACTGAACTATGACGTCACCACCAGCCATGGCGGGACCTATCCACTCGAAAGCGTCCCCTACCCCAAACGGCTGTTTCACGTTGAGGCGGTAGCCATCGGCTTCCGCTGCTTCGACGATCGCCACCAGCTCGTGCGTGGTCATCAGCCGGTTCTCGACCTGCAGCTTGCGGGGCCGATCGGCGGGATAGACGAACGCAAAACCTTCGTCGTAAGGCCGATGGCTCACGGCATCCAACTCGGTCAGCAGGGCGGGATCGAGTTCATAGCCTTCGGGGTCGCCCTTGTAGGCGTCCAGGGCGGCGCGATAGACGCGCGCCACAGTGGCGACATAGTACTCGCTCTTCATTCTCCCCTCAACCTTGAGCGATGCGATGCCACTTTCGGCCAGCAGCGGAATGTGTTTGACCAGGCATAGATCGGTCGACCCCATCAGGAACGTTTCGCGTCCGGTCTCGAACACGGGCAGCGCCTCGGCCGGGCGTTTCTGTTCCACGAGTTGCCACTCCCAGCTATGTTTGCATTCGCCGCGCGAGCCGCTCTTTCCGCAGAGGTGTGCGGAAAGAAGGCAGCGCCCGGAGATCGCCATGCACATGGCGCCATGGACAAAGACCTCCACTTCGATATCGCACGCTTTCGCGATCGCCGCCGCATCGGCAATGCTGCACTCACGCGCCAACACGACCCGCCTGGCACCGGCGGTCTTCCAGAAGGTGGCCGCCGCCGTGTTGGCCGTACTCATCTGTGTCGACACATGGACGGGAACATCGGGCCGGTTTTCGCGTACCAGAGCCATGGCACCCGGATCGGCCACCAGCAGTGCATCGAACGGAACATCGCGCGTTTCCTGCAACCACGCCGCAAGAAGCGGCAGGTCCGCTTCGAACATCAACGTATTGACGCAGGCGTAGAGCTTGCGACCGGCCGCGTGGGCAAGCGCCACGGCCTCAGCCATGGCATCGCTGTCGAGCGTGACGGCGTCGGGCCGCATCGATAGCCCGGGCGCGCCAACGTATACCGCGTCTGCCCCATACGCAAACGCCACGCGGACCTTGGACAAGCTACCGGCCGGCATCAGGAGTTCGGGAAGGCGGGGCATGCTCTACTGTCCTGTCTCAAGATTGCGTTTGTACAATCGGTGTGTCATCCCGAGCGAAGTCGAGGGATCTCTGCCACAACATGGATATGAGATTCCTTCCTCCAGAGGCGGACAGGCAGCTTCGCTCGGAATGACAAGTACTTACGTATTTTGGAGGCCTGTTTACGGAAGGACATTACTTCTCCTCGGGGCGCAGCCGGTCGGCAAGACGACAAGGCGAGACGCCCGGATGACATTCCAGCAGTTCGATCGTCAGCGTGTTGCCGAGGCTCTCGCCGGCGCGAAGGTGGAACTCGGGGCTCAGCGTTTCGATCTCGGCATACTTGCCCCTGCCCATCGCAAAGAGCTGGAGCGAACAGCCTCCGTCAGGGAAGTCCCCGCTGATAGGATGATTGGCGCGGACCACCGTAACCACATCATGTTTTCGCGCAGCAATCCAGGGCTCCGGCGCGTCCATACCGATCTTGGACAGGTCGGCTTTCAACAACTCACAAGCCATCACCTCGTTACAATCGGTCATGGGACCGGGCGGTGTGTCCCCCATCATGACCTTGTAGCCCTTCTCAAAAGCTGAATTCGCACGCACGGGAAAAAGGACCTGTTGTGGCGCGTCGATCTGGGTGATTGACCAGAATGTCAGCGGTATCAAGGCATCCGTGACAGCAACCATGCGTTGATGGACGGAAACGACCGGTCTTCCCGGGGCCAGCGTGAACTGACGCATGACGACAGCGTTGACCGGTGCCCCGTAGTAGCGAATGAGCAGGCACGACTGCCGCCCGTCCGGTTCGCGCCACGCGTACGCATCCCACGATGCATCACGCATGAACTCGGGAGGAGGCCAGTCCGCTTTGTCCGCTGTTAGAGCGGGCCAGCGCGACTGCGCCACAGGCCAGAGCCAATCGCCGCCGTAGTTCGTCCAGGTCGAGTCCTTCAACGGGGCCTTACCGTGAAGCTCGGGGTCATTGCGCAACACATTCACACCTCCCCGCAGCCCCAGGTGCGTCATGCGCCCCGTCTCGGGCACCACAACTACCGTTGCCGTGTCGTTCTCCAACCGAAAAGCCCGCTTCCATCCCCGGTACTTCTCCGGAGCTATACCGTTGGGCCCAACATCCTCCAGCTGTGTGGAGGCACATCCCGCCAGCAACAGGATGCACGCAAAACAGCCCACTGCACGCATCGCCTTCATGCCGTCATCATAGCACGCCACCGCCATTCTGCAACCACCTCAGACACCCTCCCGTTTTCACCTTCTCACCTTCCCACATACTCATCTAATACACTGCGTCGCTTCTGGTGGATATTCGTCGTGCCTGACTGTGGAATCATGAGGCGCTTCCGCCGGCTACAGCCGGTGGGCGCGTCGCGCAGGATACAGAGCACCGAACACGCTACGCAGCCTTCGCAGCCTTCGCAGCCAGCGCCTTGTCGATCGCGGCGAAGAGCTCCCGGGCAATGATCGGCTTGCCCAGAAGTACGTCCACACCCTCGGGACATTCGCCCACATCCTCCATCAGCGCACCAAAACCGGTAAGCATGACGACCGCCGTGTCAGAGGCATGCCCTGCCGCATACTCGGCAACCCTGCTGCCGGACAGCCCCGTCATGGCGCGATCCGTGATAACCAGGTCGAACGTAGCGTCGTCCATGAAATCGATGCCTTCGGCGCCACTTGATGCGATCTTTACCTCGTAGCCCAACGATCCCAGGAACCGCTTCAACAGGTCTCTCGCCCACTCTTCGTCGTCTACCACCAGCACGCGCAGCCCCTCGGGAAGCACCACCTTCGGAGCCGTCTCGCTCGCATCCGCGGCACCACCTGCGACCGGCAACATGATGGTTACCGTTGTGCCCCATCCTTCATCCGAATCGATCGCCATGGTCCCGTTGTGTCGCTGCACGATCCCGTGACACATCGACAACCCGAGTCCGGTGCCCAGCTCACCCTTCGTGGAGAAAAAGGGATCGAGGCAGCGACGACGCACCGACTCCGGCATGCCGACACCTGTGTCACGGACAGCGACACTCACACACCCCTCTTCCTCCGTCAGAGAGATACGGATGCTCCCGCCGGAAGGCATGGCGTCAACCGCGTTGAGGATCAAATTTGTGAGCACTTCACGGAGTTGCGATTCATTCGCCATTACGGCAGACACATAGGGCAGGTTCAGGTCGATGACAGTACGCCGGTCTTCTGCCTCGGTCTGGACCTTCCAAGCAGGTTCTGTCAGCTTAACGGCCCGCCGGACAACCTGCGCCAAGTCAACCGAGACCAGTTTCGGGTCTTCGTCGGGCCGATAGAACTCGCGTAGGCGCATGATAATCTGTCGCGCATCCAGGGCGGCTGACTCGATCGTTTCGACAGCTGTCCGTGCTTCTTCATTGAGAGCGCCGTTGTCTTCCATGTTCAGCAGATAGTCGCTGAGCCCCAGGATCGGCATCAGGATGTTGTTGAAATCGTGCGCAATGCCACTGACCATCTGCCCCAATGCGCGCAAACGCTCCTGCCTGATCATCTGCTCCTGGGCGGCCTTAAGATCGGCGAGCGCCTTCTCGAGCTTACGCGTTCTCTCGGCCACGCGAATCTCCAATTCGTCTCGATGACGCCGGTTCTCCTCCGACAATCGCAAGCGCTCGTCATCAAGCGCCTTGATAGCCAGACAGTGATCGACCGAACGCAGAATGGCTTGCTTGGAGACCGGTTTCGTCAGGTAGTCGGCAATGCCAAGACGAACACCTTCGGCCGCAGTCTCCACGGTGGGCTGCCCCGTCATCATGATGACACGCGCAGATGGCAGGGCACTCCGGAAGGTACGGGCAAGGTCGACGCCAGAACCACCGGGAAGCAGCACGTCGGATATGAGCATGTCAAACGCTTCCCCAGCAAGAAGGCCCTCTGCTGGAGAGATATCCTTTGCCTCCTCAACGGTGTGTCCGGCCTCACGCAGGAACGCACCCAGTGTCAGACGTATACTGCGTTCATCATCTACCAAGAGGATATTAGCCACTGACCGCCTCCGACCTGATTCAGTTTTTCACTCTTTTTCATTGACTTACCTAAGTTTATACTACTATTCTCAACTTTACACAACAACAAACTACTATGAATGTTAAGGAAGAAGCAAACATGACAGACTTAGTTGACAGCAGCATGGTGCCGAAGGATCGCGATATATTGGATTCACATTCCGCCGCGCGCTACCTTGGCGCGCATGTGGAAACCATACGCCGACTGGCGCGCCGCGGAGGGATTCCCGCCTTCAAGATAGGAAAGGACTGGCGGTTCAGCCGCGCACAGCTCAGGGAGTGGATGCGATCCAATCCGGGGCAGGCAACGCCATCGCTCGTACTGGTCGTGGATGACGAGCGCAGCGTCCGCAAAACCGTGTCGATCAGCTTGGAGGCAGAGCATTTCCGCGTCGCTACTGCGTCGACCGGTGAGGAGGCCATCGAACTGGCCGCATCCGAGCGCCCGCACGTTGTCGTGCTCGATCTGCTGATGCCAGGCATGACCGGTGGAGCGACCCTGAAGGAACTGCGCAGGCGCTATCCCGGTATTCCTGTGATCGTAACAACCGGGTACCCTGACGGCGACCTGATGAGTGAAGCTCTCGAGTCCGCGCCATTCACACTGCTGGCCAAGCCCGTGCCGATCAAGACGTTGGTGACAGTCATCAGAGGCATGGCAGCAGGGTCGAGGGCAGACTAGGAGTGGAGGATAGAGATGCGGTTCTTACTGGTCGACGATGACACGAGCTTTCTGAAGTCCCTGCAACTCATTGTTGAATCGCTCGGGCATTCGGCGGATTGCGCAACAACTGCCGACGAAGGCATGGCGCTCCTGACATCCCAACCCTATGACATCTCGCTTGTCGACTATTCCATGCCCGGAAGGTCGGGATTATGGTTTATGGAGCATGCGGAGGTCCCGAACACCACCAAGGTCCTGCTCATGACCGGTGAGGCCGATCGCTCGGTCATCAAGAAGATGTTCGACAAGGGCGTTCACGGCTATCTCATTAAGCCTTTCGATGCAGCGGAATTAGCGCACCACATCGATTTCCACATCGGGAAACAGACATAGTCGCAGCTGTCCGCATCCGGTCACACCGGTCAGCTTCCATCCTCGCTTACCCGCCCCAGACGGCCAGGACCGGCCATTATCCGCTGTTCTGTGGCTTGATCCAAGCATGGCACGGCACATGCTCAACTAAGCGGCGCGTACGAAAGCGCATGCTGTAATAGGGGAGGAAGAGAGATGAATGACGGCACGACACCCACATTGACACCTTTGAATCGTCGCACGCGGCGGGCCACACCGTGTCCCCGCGTGGCGATACGGGAATTTCCGTTTCGCATAGGCCGCGAATCTCGACTCGGTCACCAGCCCTGGAAGGTGGGCCATAGAGAACGCCGCCAAGGCACCTCCTTACCCAACAACGACCTCTACCTCGAGAATGTCGGCAAAGGGATCTTTGTCTCGCGCGAACACCTGCAGATAGAAAGACACGACGACGGCTCGTTCTGCGTTGTGGACCGCGGAAGTATCTGCGGCACGACGGTGGGCGGCAAGTTCTTCGGGGGTGCGGGACAAGGCGGCACCTGCCAACTGAACGATGGGGACACAGTCATTCTGGGGCCCGCTTACTCCGACTACCGCTTTCGCTTCAGCCTGCAGACTCCGAGCCGCCGGAGGCAGACTCACCGCCGATTTCACTGCGTTGCAAACAGAGGGTTCTGGCTCGGACTGCTGGGTTTGATCACCGTCATAGCGACGGTAGCCGTCCACGGGTTCATGCTATAGAACAGCTGCCCGGCCCGTAGGGCGAGACCGTATCCAATGCTCGCTCGACCGCGGCGAGCAGACCATCCTTGTCGATCGGTTTGAACAGGTAGTCGGCCACACCGAAGCGAATAGCCTCCGCCAACGACTCAACGGTGGGATAGCCAGTCATCAACACAATCTGGCTGCGCGGCGATATCGCACGCAGCTCACGCATCAGTTCCGTGCCAGTGGAGCGATCGAGAATAATATCCAGGAGCACAAGATCGAATCTACGCTGTCGGACAAACCGTACAGCTTCCTCGCGGCGGCAAGCCACTTCGGCGTTGTGTCCTGCTCCAACCAGGAATTCCTTAAGCGTCGTACGGATACTGAGCTCGTCGTCAACAATCAGTATTTCAGACATAACCCCTTCACCTTCAGCCGGTCGTCTGCACTCCCCGCATCCGACGCTTACACTTTAGGGAAAAGGGCCGTATTCGCATATAGAGCAAAAGGACTAGTTCGCGAAATCTATCGCATTAGTACATTAGTGCTACGGTTTCGCGATACCTTCCTTGAGTGCATAGCGGACCAGGTCGGTCTCTTTGTGGATTTCGAGCTTGGTCATCAGGTTGCTACGATGCGCCCGGACTGTATTGGTTGAGACGTGGAGTCGGGCTGCGATTTCCTTACTTGTCAGCCCCTCCGCGATAAGCTGAATGATCTCGCGTTCACGGCTTGTCAGGCAGGATGCCGAACCATCCAGGTCGTCAGCGCTCCCGCCATTAACGTAATCGTCAACTACAAGCCGTGAAATGGATGGGCTAAGGTATGACTTCCCGGCATAAACCTCGCGGATGGCCGTCACGATGTCCTGCATGGCGGTCTCCTTGACGAGATAGCCTCGCGCACCGGCCGCCAGCGCCTCCTTCACGAAGACGGATCGATCGTGCAGACTGAGCACAATGGCTCTGGTCTCGGAAAGGGTGCTCTTCAACCGCCGGATAGCCTCAATTCCGTTCATGCCCGGCATCGTGATATCCATCACGACCAAGTCGGGCACGTACTGCTCCGCAAGAGCGACGGCCTCAAGACCATCCCCGGCCTCGGCAACGATCTCTATATCCTCGTTCGCCGTTCGTTCGATCACAAAACGGAGACCGGTACGCACGACCGGATGGTCATCAGCAATCAGCACGCGAATCGCCATGGCGCCTGCCCTTCCAAAACTTCCACTGATGAAACCCCGATACCCCTTATCACAGTTCTCCTCGCGCGCAGCCTCTCCTTGAACATAGCGCTACGGCGGACAGAGTCAACTGCGATGTGTCCGCAGGGGAGCATTTGCTGTTCACCCACGGACACGCACAGGACATGAGATCAGGTGCCAGCCATGTTCTTTGCCGCAATATAGCTCCGGAACGGCCGATTTCCAAACACTGGTATGGCACGTGCTTCTACATAGCCGTCGTCGAGAGCCACGAGGAAGGAGCTTGAAAATGAGCAGTGATCAGCGCAAACAGAATCCGAGAGGGAGCGGCAGCATAGCCCGTCTCGGCGTTCGGGCCCACTTTGATATAGCCGTCGTCATGATCACCATTATCCCCTTTCTGTGCGCCATCTCGCTCTTCTCGCCCGACATCCGGTCGCTCATTGGCGCCGCAGGTCGAACACTCGTCATCGGTCTCGGACTGGTGCTCTCCCCCGGACTCGGATACGCGATTCTGGTCCGGTACCCAATGGCTATTGTGAAGCTGAAGAAACACCTCGGCGACGTCGTGCGCGGCGAGATTCCCGACCAGATCGACCTCATCTCGGAAGAAGCGGACGTCGTAGCTGTCGAACATGCGGTCAACACGGTCCTGGACCGGCTGCGGGAGCGGGTGGAAAGGGTCTCGGCAGTCAACTCCCAACTCCAGGATGAGTTGCTTCAGTCCCGCAAGCTCGAGGCTGTGGGCACGCTTGCCTACGGCGTTGCACACGAGATCGCCACGCCGCTCCAGATCCTGCGCTCAAACCTGCTGTTCATCTGCCAGGTCGCGCTCAGGCCGGCTCCCCGCGCCGACTCCTCACTCGCCGCCGAGATGGACGCCTGCGTCGCACAGGCGAATAGTGCGGCCGAGGATATTTCTGCCACCCTCTCGGCATTGCGCGACTTTGCCCCACACTCTCGTAGACCAAAGACCCATGTACCGACCGATCTGAACGATACGATCCGGCGCACGGTATCACTGTCCCGCAACGAATGGAAATACGTGGCCGACATCGATCTAGACTTGGACGCCACGTTGCCATCGGTTCAGTGCGCCGCCGGGGAGATCAAACAGATTCTCGTCAACCTGATGTTGAACGCCGTGCAAGCCATTCGTGAGCGCCACGAGAACGAAGGGGCAAAGAACAAGGGCCGCATCCGTTTCAAGACACGTTCCGTGAGTGGAGCTGCTCGCATTGACGTTACCGACACCGGCTGCGGCATTCCTGCCGACCTGATTCCACGCGTTTTCGATCCTTTCCTTTCTACCGATGGCGACGGCGTACATCATGGCCGGGGGCTCTCTCTGGCCTACGCATCCGTTGTACACGACCACGGAGGGAGGATGACGTGCCGAAGCACGTTGGGTGCGGGAACCACCATAAGCTTCCTGATTCCATTCACGCATAAGGGGGCCCTCAGTGACAACACAGAGAACAGGCAAGCTGCGTGCGCTGATTGTCGATGACACGTCATCGATTCTATCGTGCTTCCAGCTTCTACTACGGCCACTGCTGAACACGTGGGAGTTTCTCTATGCGACCAGCGGAGAACAGGCCCTGGACCTCGTCTGCGAAACGCCGGTCAACGTGTTGATATGCGATCTCAACATGCCGATGATGTCCGGCGACGAGGTCGTCTCCCTGGTGCGATCGCGCCACCCTGGTACAGCCTGCTTTCTGATGACAGGTTGCGCCCACGACGACACGCTTGTTTCGGAAGTGTGCGGCCTGTCCGGTATTTTCCAGAAACCGTGTGACATCGAACAGATCAAGGCGGTCCTTGACACCTACAGTACGGACATCGCAGGCCCCATGATGTGCAAGGCGGCCTAATAAGGGGGGGCGGTAGTGGCAACTAAGATTCAAGAGATCCTGGTCGTCGATGACGATGCCGGTTTCCGCAGCAGCACACGCCGTCTCTTCTGGATTCTCACAACGGATGAAGTCGAGTACAAGGTACGGGAAGCGGAGTCGGGACAGGCTGCCGCCGACATGCTCAACACCTGTCCGGTAGATTGCGTTTTGATCGACAACTTTATGCCCGGCGGGTCGGGTCTCGACTGGATCCCGCGGCTCCTCGAGTCGCACCCCCATCTTCCGATCATCATGTTAACCGGTACCGGCGATGAGCCCACCGCCGTTGCCGCCATGAAACGAGGGGCGCTCGACTACCTGGTCAAGGGCGATGTCACCCCGACCGCCATCAAGCATGCCGTATCGAACGCGGTCGAGAAGGTAGAGATGGCCATCCGCCTCGAACAACAGCAGCAGCAACTGGTCGCCGCGGAACGGGATCGTGTCATGATGCGCAGTCTGGGCGCAGCCTGTCATCACCTGGGCCAGCCGGCTACGGCGCTGACGACGTTGCTGGAACTGCTCAGACGACGCATCACGGATCCCGATACGCTGGATATGCTTGAGCAGTCGAGCGCCTGCATGGAGACAATCCGGGATACGCTGAGCGAGTTGCGCGATATGAATCACTACCGTACCGAGAGTTACCTGCCCAACACGGCGGACGGTACCGAGCGAGTCGACGCATGCATCGTCGCGCTCCATCACGATGAGACCAGGAAAACGGCATGATCCATCCGACTATAAGAGTGTAGCTCCCTCCAGTTATAACCCGAAAGCCCCCCACGGCCCGACGGGCCGTGGGGGGCTTTCCAAGGCCCGGGGTCGCATCCGGAGCCGCTACAGCGGAAGGTCAACCTGGAACCGCGTCCATTTTCCTTCTTCGCTCTCAACCACGACGTTTCCCCCATGATCATGAACGATGCCATGTAGAATCGACAGCCCGAGCCCCGTGCCTTTACCGCGGGGCTTGGTTGTGAAGAACGGATCGAACATGCGCGCACGGACGGTTTCACAGATGCCCGGTCCATGGTCCTCAACACTCAACCGGATTCCCGCGGTTTTGTCTCCCTCCCCTGCCACGTACAAACTCTCAACGGGAACGGCTGAGACCGCAACAGTCTTATCTTCGCTGAAGTCGGGGTATTTCTCGTTGAGCGCATCGCGAGCATTCATCAACAGGTTCACTATGACTTGCTGAATCTGTTGGCCGTGACAAGTCAGGTCGGGGAGTTCCTCCGGGATATCCACACTCACCCTTATCTGGTCACGTCGCATCACGGCACCGGTCAGAGACATTGCATCCTCCACGATATCCTTCACCCTTACCGGTGTGCGTTCGCCATTCTCCTGCCGCGCAAATGCGAGCAAATTGCGCACGATGCGCGTGACTCGATTGGTTTCCTTTACGATTTCGTCTGCAAAATCGCAGACGCTCGTCTCACTGCCGTCCGTGCGGTCCTTAATAAGCTGAGCATAATTCATGATACCGTTGATCGGGTTATTGATCTCGTGCGCAACGCCACCGGCCAGCGTACCAATCGATTCGAGCTTCTGCGCTTGGCGAGCCTGTGCCTCGGCAGTGCGCTGCTGCGTGATGTCCTCCGAGATGATCAGGGCGCCCTGCGGTTCGCGGGGTGGAAACGGTGCGATCTTGATAGACAGTATCCGATCACCGTAACGCTGCTCGGGAAAGGTCCGGTTCTCCCCAGTGGCGATGCACTCCATGAGCTCGCCGTGCATGTCGTTCTCATGATGCGCTGCATAGTCCAGGTACATACGCTGACCCACTACGGGCGAACGGCCGGGCGAGTCCGCCTTAGCCTTGTTCCACCTCACGATGCTCCCGGCCGTGTCAACGACGATCGTCTCGGCCGGGCTGTAATCGAACAATGCTGCGTTAAACGCTTCGCTCTTGCGTAGCGCCAATGCACGGGCCCCGAGTACGCGCTCGGTCTCCAAGAGTGAGCGTTCGCGTTGTGCCTTCTCGCACAGCTCGACAAGATACTGCGGATGGAACGGCTTGCAGGCATAGGCTGCTGCGCCAGCCTTCATCCACTTGAGTGCCAATTCGGAGTCTGTGTCGGCGGTGACCATCACCACGGCACATGCCGGGCAAGCTTCACGCAGGTGTTGCAGAAGCACATCCCCGAATGTATCGGGCAAGTGGTAGTCCACCACCGCAACGTGGTAGCGTGACGGGTCACGCTTCTCCTTGGTCGCATCGCTACTGATGTTGATCCTGTCCATCACCTCAGCGCCCGTCCCAACCGCATCGACGCAATAGCCTTGTGCCTCGAAGGTGGCTGTGAGTAGCTTGCGCATAGCCGGCTCGTCCTCAACGATGAGCAACCTCGATTCCTTTGCCGGCACTTCGCGATTGAGCAATGCCCGCGCCGTGCAAACGAGCTCACGGCAATCTGCTGACTGCGGGAGAAACGCATTCGCGCCCAAGTCGGCTGCTATAAGCCCGGGAGCCTCCCCGGTGTAAGTCGCCGAGACCACGAGAATGGGGGTGTCATTGAAATGCCTGTAGTCCGGCGAGCGCAGCAACCGGCAGAGCTTCCAGCCGTCGATCCCTTCCATGTACAGGTCTGTCACCACCAGGCTTGGATCGTTGCCGGAAGCCAACGAAGCGAGAAACGACTCCGCATTGTCGAATACTTCGACGTGAAGCCCTGCCTTGGCAAGGGCATCGGCCATCTTGCGACGCTGGAGATCATCACCGTATATCACTGCCGTCGTGCCGAGCGTTTCGACCGATGAGTCTACCGTCTTCAAGAACCACACTCCTTTCTACGACCTCACTGGCCTCGTGAAGAGACACAAGCCATCTAAGCCCGCTCACCACCGTATTCCTTGGCGTGCGCATGGTTGTTATTTGCTGTATTGCGTTGAGTTTGGCATTGTTAAGATGAGGTGTCAAGCGGTGTATTGTGAAATTCAGAGGTCTTAGCAAACCGCCACCCCTTGGTTTCTGCGGTCGCGAGTTTATTGTGGGTCAACTGTGGCATGCGAGTTCAGTCG
>CAYFPQ010000069.1:0-2251 GCA_964345005.1 uncultured Victivallales bacterium
GCCCGGAAACCGTGCTTCGCACTGGTTCTCGGGCTCCTTATCCTCACGCGCGCAACTCCCCTAAGAAACATCCTCTTCGCCTTAAGGAGTGCCAGAATCTGCATCTACCTTTGGCTGGAGTACGGCTGTGAACGTTTCCTGTCGCCCCGTTATAGCTTCTGAAGCCATCTGCCAACCACAGTCGGTAACGAACAGACCATGACGGCCAACTTTGCTCACAAGGGTCTGCTTCATGATATACGGAGAGTAACCATCCATTGCCACTACACACCTGAAGGACACAAACGCTTGGGGGTCAGCCCATGGCGACGCTTCGCAGCTCTTTACAGTCAGGGTCTGGTTCAGCGCTTCACCATAGTACCCACCATCACCCAATGGACAGTACTTGAGCGTCAGCGGAGTTGTTCCCAACCTGGATCCAAGGGAACCATCCGCAATGCCGAAGACATCTGCACCTGACGGCACGCTCTTAACAGTAATCCAAAGGCTCTGTAGCGGGTCTTCACACCGGACCTTTCCGCGTGCAATAAGTTCCTCGGTTGTCGCGCATCCTGAAAGCAGAATAGAGCAAGAGACGATTACTCCACATATCAGTTTACAGTGCCCCCACTTCTCTGTTCCTGCTGCCATCCTTCTAAACTTCATCGGTCGACTCCTTGTTGACTATGTGATTCTGGCGGCGTGGCGTCCAAGCAGAACCCCGACGATACGGAGGAGAACTATCGCGCCGCCGCAACGTCGCCCGTTTCTTCCTTCATTCTCTTGAGAATGCTCCAGCCAACGGCGCGCCCTGCATTCCATACAGTATCGAGAAGGTAGTCTGTCCGACCAAAGCACCGCCCCCTCTCCACCGCGATGACCTTGCCGCTTTCAACATCAATCACGCGTAACGTAATGGTGTATGCTTCGCCAATCTTACCGACGCTACCGGCCACGAGTTGCTGTGCCTGAAGGATTTGCCCCATCTCCACAAGGCAACTGCCTTCGCTACAGTCCAGGAATTTCTTCTGCTCTGCAAGAATGGCCTTCATGTCCGCATTACTAACCAACTCAAGGCACGGACACTTGGCGAGTGCTGCCGTGACTTCCTCGGTAAGCGTCAGTGCTTCCGTCTGAGCGAATCCCTGCGCTGCGAGGGGCACAACGGCGGCCACGATAGAACGGCCGTCATAGTCGGCCGGGAATGGCCTTGCATCTCGCTTTATCTGCTCCGTTGGAACCACAGGCGCGGTGGGTTGCGGACTTTGGAGAACACCGCCGAAGCCAACGGTTCGAGTGGCATCGTCGGCAGCGGCCACTTGAGTTCTTGCTGCTGGGGCCTTCTTGAGCGCCTCTGCCACAACTGCCAGTTCGTGGTCAAGGTAGTCGTCATATGCCCCGCTACCTTTCAAGGCCTTCCATATGGCAGTGAACGTGTCGGCATTGGCGAGGACGGACGCCGTTTGGACCTCCTCAAGCGCACGCCATTTGTAGCGAGGGAAGCGCGCCGCCCACTTTATGCTTTCATTCCATCGCTTCTCTCTATCGGCCATGCCGGATATCGCACCATCCTGCCTCTGAAGAAACTCGCTGAAGAGCTCAGCGGTTCTTGCAGCCAGTTTGCCTTGGAAATCGCTCCACATCGTGTTCAGGATTTTCTTTTCGTCAGGCAACTTTAGGGGGTCTCTGTCGACATCCGCAGCGTGAAATCCGTCATGGGTTTCGTCTTGGTGTTCTTCCTTGATCACAATAGGACGACGAAATACACCCAGCGGGGTGGTGAGTTGAATTTCCGCCTGCACGGTCCCGCTTCGCGTATATGTATAGACAATGTACTGACTGGTTGTGTACACGTCCCGATCCACTGTAGGGGACGTGTAACGCAACTTAGCGGTCAGATCGTTGTATCTATTCTGGGCGGATAGATCTTGGACCACGCTACCCAAGGCTGCGAGCCCCGCCAACGCGCCCAGTGAGCTGTTGTTGCTATTTCTGCTTTGGGCTGCCGCCCTCTGTGCTTGCTCGTAGGAGCGCTGGGCCTGGATCATCTCCCGCTGGGCTTCTGCCTGTTGTCGTTGAAGCTCGTAGTACTCCGGATTGGCTTCAGCGACCGTGTGCGAAACGTAACGCACGGATTTCGCATGACTATCTTTGTCGGTCTTTACCTGGAAGCTCTTGATGATCACGGTGACGCCGAGGCGATCAAGTTCCGGATTCATGTCGTGTCCTTGCATGCCCAGTGCTGGAAGCCCTTTCTCGACAGCGGCCTCTA
>CAYFPQ010000069.1:2261-9672 GCA_964345005.1 uncultured Victivallales bacterium
CGGCAGCTTCATACCTTCAGTGTTTCCCTGGAACGCAATTGGCAATGCAAACAGGAGATGTCCAAGGGAGAGCGGGTCCTTCACGAGAGAGGTCACGGCATCATCGTGAATCGAGACCGGCTTCTTCATGCAGACATCCTGCATCGCACGGTAGAAGAGCGCCAAAAAGCAGCAGTCCTTCTTTGATGCTTGTTCCTGTTGAGCTTTCGCTTTCTCGGCGGCTCGTATCCGGGTTGATGCGAGATGTTCACGAATTCCGGTGTTAGACTTCCACGCAATTGTAGCTTCCTCGAGAAGAGGAATTGATTCATAAACAGCCCCCGCATCCTCCAGCGACTTTGCTCGCGCAACGCAGGCATCAGCTCGTCCGCGGTCTTTCAGCACCTGTCGTATCTGGCTTGACCGATCCGGCTGCTCCACTGTGTCATACCCTTTGGCAAACTGTTCCAAGAGCGACCGCTCGTCTTTAGCGTAGAGCTCGTCAAGCTTGGACTGCGCGGCCTTGTCGAAATCGGACCGAATGGCAATAAGGAGCCTCTTTGCCTCCGTGGCGTCGATATCGGACCCGTCGACAATACGTAGTGCCTCTTTGCACTCTTGGTATGCAGTGATCAACTTATTCTGCGCACGTAGTGTCTTTGCCTTTGCGAGACAGGACGCCGAGTGTTCCTTCAATAGAAGGCGTCGCACATCGTCGGCCGCATCACGCAGCGTGATATCCTGTGCACGCACGATACCGATCAGGCGGTCAGCGGCATCCCACTCGGCAGCGCCGATAAGGTCCTTAGCTTGGTCAAGCTGCGCCAATAGGGCAGCTCTCTTTGAACGGAGGGCCTTAGCTTGCGCTGATCCATCCTGCGCGCGGGCGACGTGCGTGGCAGCAACAAGGTCGAACTCCGCGATGGCTCGTTGTAGATCCCGCGCATCTTTCGCCCGGTTCGCTTTGGTGAAGTGGAGCTCGGCATATTCGTATGCAATCTCGTCCAGCATTTCGTCGCTGTCACGCAGTTCCTCACTCGGAGCATCGCGACGGGCCTCCTTGATGAGAAAGTAGGCATCATCCCAGTGGGCCAGTTTCATCTCCCTTTTTGCATACTTAAGACTCGTGCGCCTGTATTTCTTTGACCTCTTCTCCGTGTGGGTACTCGGGGTTTCCGACAGGGCACTGGTATAGTAGCGGGAGGCCAGGCTGTAATCCCCCTCCTTGAATGCTGCATACGAGCTCTTTGCGATGCTGTCGCCGGGTATGGTTGCACACCCTGTCATCATGACTACCAGAACCGAAGACATGGCCCCTAAGACCAAAAGTCGAATCAATGCTATTCTTCTCATCGGACAGTTCCTCCTCTATCTTGTTGTTCCATATTCACCTAAAATCAGCCGCCGAAAACTGGCCGCTGCGTAAGAGTTCCAAGGTCTTTTTGTATGACGCTGCTTTCTCGGCATCGTCCAACAGGGAAATTGCCTTCTCTTCGGTTGTCACCGCTTCCTCAATGAGACCGTTCAGGCCGAGTGCTACGGCGAGCGTGTCGAGATATGCCGGGTTGGTCCCATCTAGCTTGACCGCCTGACGTGCGATGGGTAAGGCCGCTTTTGGATCGGCGAATGAGGGATTGGCACTCACACAGAGTTCCCAGGCAAAGCCGTTGTGTTTCGAACCGTCATCGTCGGATGCGCAAGCCCAGCGGTAGTAAGTTCTGGCATGTTCGGCATCGCCCAGCTCTAGGCACACAATCGCCAGCGGCTTGTAAAGGATGGGTACAAGATTCTGTTGAACAGCGGTCTTCATTTCCAAAAGGATGGGCTCTATCTGCTGTACGATATCCGCATCTTCTTCTTGGCTCCACCGTCTCATAATGGAATCCCACCGCGAGGCAATGACAACGGCCTCCTCCATCGACTCACGAACGTGCTGAGAACGCTCGCCATTAAGGTAAAGAGACCAGCCGTAAATACAAAGCGGCGGAACCTTCCACAGAAGAATCATGTCGTTAAGGTACTCTCCCATTTGCGATCGAAAATTATCGATTCTATCGATCTGCTTCTTGGTGATTGTCGCAGCCTCAACGTAGTTCCCTGCCTTAATTTCTGTCATAGCTGCCGGAAGAAGACCTTCAGACCCATTAAGAATTGTCTTGATCCCTGTCTGTAGATCTTCGCCGAGTTTTATCTTCTCCTCGTCGGACCGCGGAACTGTCTGACATCCAGCCAGCAAGGCGACTGCCGCAAATAGACAGAGAGCATGCGCGATGAATGCCATGTGTCTCTTTCGCTGCTTTGCTTCGTTGCTCATCGTGTTTCCCCCTTTTGAGCCGCGATCGCACTGATCAGATGTGCGGATGCGGGCAGATGATTCCTGTGTGTCAGCATGGTGCTTGAGAGTCCGGCTATCGCGCTAGACAAGTTACCATTTGAGGCAATCTGGGTCTTTCCGGAGACAAGAACGGCCCCAGTGCCCCCTTCTATGACGTAGTAATAAAGTGCCGTGTCAATGGCTGGTGTTTCTGTGTTCCACACCGTGACCGTGGTCCCGAACTTCTCTTTGTTGACATCGAGAATGGCCAGAAGAATGACATCGCCGCCAACGGCGTCTTTCAGATCAGAAAAACTGCCCGAACGCATCCCAGCGTTAACCAGAGCTGATATGTCTGCGCTGGGCGTCTTTAGGGTGTACCCGTCGTGGAGTAAGCGTGATCTCAACTCTTCTTTGAGTTCAGGGCATGGCGCGACCTTGCCGGCGTTCTTCTGGCCCGTGACGAGCACAACACTCAGGCCGTGAAAATAGTCTTTCGGCCCCGGTTGCGGCAACTGCTTGAGCTTCTCGCTGGCACGCGCCGCAAGCCTGGAATCATTCGAGCTCTGCAAGCCAACCAGTACTCTTCGGGCGCGCATGGAATCCCCTGATTGCAGGCATGCCTGCGCCAGCAACCACTCGGCATCAACCTTTCGGAATGCGACATCAAGCGTCGTGTCATAGGCGGTAATGGTGCGTTCAAGGAGCGGAATTGCCTGTTTCTGCTGACCGGCACTGACCAGGGACTGCGCGCGTGTCCACATTTGTTGGATCTCACGTCCACGGTTGATCCGCGCGAGGATGCGTGCCTCCTCGGCGCGTGGCAAACGGCCCAGCATGTAGACGCGCCATTGCGCCCCTTCCTGGCGTGGCGGGGCCTCATGAAAGATCTCCAAACCTGTGAGACTGAATGTCTCCTGCCGCTTTGCGCCTGAGAAGCGAGCATCGGATTGATCGAGAATGTAGTCTCGCACACTTATCTCGAGTCGCCGTCTTGAGTCAACGCGTGCCTCCGCAGGACCCACCTGACTCTCTCCGATTTCCTTGAAATAGAGATGCGAATGATCCGATTTGTGTGCATCTATGAACCAGGCGGGAGGGGCGAGGGGCACCGGATCTACGGCAGGCGTAACACAGCCGGGCAAGATTAGAGCTCCAAGAAGGACGAGATTAGCCATTGTGCTGATTGTCGTGGGTCTGCGTATGTTTGTATGTTTGAACAAGGTCACTCCTTACTGAAAAAGGTCAACCAGGGAATCCAGTTGCCGCTGCCACTTGTTGCGGGCCGGCGTATCTCTGTCAGTGTTGCTGTCGGTGGCTGTTGAATCCGTTCCATCCGAGTCTTGAACAAGTGGAAACTGGAAGCATATCCCGCCCAGTTCGGCGCAGGCCGGGATGCTCAAGCCGCCCTGCTCAAATCGGATCGTGTTGATGAGTAGCGCGCCTTGCAGTCCCTTGGCCGGGTGTTCGCCAACGGCGCATCTGATTTCTATCTCTCTCCCGGAGCGGATCGAGCGCCAATCATCAGCCCCGGACGTGGGAACCTTCAGCTCGATATCCGTACAGTGGTAGTCAGCGCCCAGAATCGCCCGGATTTGAGACCTGCGCTGGGCGGCCCCGGCCCGCTTGATGCCTCCCGACAGAACCATTAACACTTTTGTGATTGTACCTGCCGTGCCGGGGATCCTCTGCAATAGTTTCCCCGCCGGACTTTCGGCCATCTCCTGGCCATAGACGGCGCTCTCGACGGCAGCGACAATACGTTCCTGTATTGCGGAGGTCTGTTCTTCGAAGGGGATTCCGGATGAGGATGCACGACGCGCAATCGTGTCGCTCTTGTCCAGGACATCAGCCAGATTCGACATGACACGATAAAACTTGGTCTCATCACCGCGCACGCTGTCCACCCAGCGCGATTCCCCTTCTTTGGAAAGGCGTACGCGCTGCTCAAGACCGGCCAGCTTGACGGAGCCGGGAATCGCCAGCGACACATGCGTTGCGGGCCCGTGCTCGCGCCATATCCGCTGTGAAAAGGGCAAGCGAGTTTCGTTGACATATAGCGGATTCCCGAAAAATGCGTACCCAATGGAGATACCGCTATCAATGGTCGTGTGACATAGGAGAATGAAGACATCCGCATCGCGAACAGAAAGGGTCTTCTGTCTGGCAGCCTGCGTGAGCCATGCGGCAGCCAGCTCTTCACACCCCTGCATACCCTTGATGCAAGATGTTTGCCAAACGCGCTCAGGCTCGTCCAGTGCCTGTCGCGTGGCGGCACGAGATGTCGAGTACGTGGTGACGCGATAGAGGTCGCCTTGCCATGCCGATTCACTGCCTGCGGCAAGCGACGCAAAGCAACAGCAGGCCGCCAATGCGATGACACAGCGCGTCCACGCATGGCATGTGGCATGGTATGCGTCGGCTCTATTCATTCGCGGTACCTCGTGTCTTGGCGTATTTTCGACAGAGGTCTTCTGCAACGCTTCGGACCAGAGCCAAAACGTCTTCTCCGCCCTGTGTCTTGCCGGAAGCGGCACAGGTTGTTTCGCCGGACTCAACATCAATGATCCGCAGTGTGATGACAGAAGCGCGCCCCACAACACCCACACTGCCACCGATCATCTTGGATACCGCGCAAAGCTGTCCCATCTCAATCAGGCATTCCGTATCATCGCATCGGTCAGACCGCTGAAAGTTCTGCTCTTTCAGAATCTTCTCGATGTCATCCCGGGATGTCAGCTTGAAATAGCCCGTTTCGACGAGGGCCGCATGAAGCCACTCGGTCAGAGTTGCAGCTTCCGTGGCTGCTGTACCGTTTGCGGTTAGCCGAGCAACAGCAACGGATTCCAGAGACCACGATGCAGGTGGAATCCCGCTGCCCCCCATAAGTAAGGGCATCTCACCTTCGTTCTGAGCGCCAATGTACACCCGTGACCGTTGCGGTTGGCCGATATGCGGAGCGAAGACGTTCGAGTCATCTTCGAGGGACACATGCGAAAGCGTCAGTGTTACGTCATAATACCCGGAGTTGGGCACGCTACGGAGCCTTGTCGTGCCAAGACCTTGCGTGTCGGTGGTTACGTAAAACTGTATAGAAAACTGCTTGACAGCGAGGTGAAAAGTTTTGGTGCTTTGGGGATTGGGTTTTTGTCTTACTGCATCTTGAAAGCCAAGAGAGGGGATTGCACACTGCACTCTGGCGCTTGGCAGCGGACGGCGTACGGCCATGTCTTCTTGGATCAACTGCGAGATTTCAATGCGTCGCTTGGTTTGGTGTGTGCGATCAGGCTTCAGTACTTTGTAGCAACCCAGGAGCGCGTGTTCGCTTGGAGACCATGCATCTGGCACCGTGTAGTCCTTTGACCCAATGGAGAGAATAGACGGAATACTGAAAGCGCTCCCCCAAATCGGGTATGCCCATAAACCCAGCTGGGATCCCACAACACCAAATAGCCTTTCGAAGCCGTTATCTGACGCGTACAGCGGCACCCACATTTCGATGTATGGGGCCCGAGACGTGACGAAGCCGGGGAAGAATCCAATCGCCATCTTCTTGCGATAAGGCACCTCCTCAACCAACTGCGCGGTGCCGTAGTCAGCAATGCCACTGTATGATGCTCGAATGGTGATCTCCTTCTCGGCAATCTGAGACTGGAGATCAACGCTATCGACTTTCTTGATGACTTCTTTCTGCGGGATCGTGTTCAACATATTCCGCTGAACGAATTGGCCGCGGTCCATCACTGCACAACCACCCCCGAGGATTGGAGCGAGGGCGACCAGAAGCAGCGGGATCAGGTACGCCACACGGTGCTGACAGGAACTATCCTTCCGGGCCGCCATCACTGTTCTCCTTCAGAATCGGAGGCGGGAAGAGCCGCGTGCACGTCTTCCCGTCGATCAATGCCTTCGGGAGACCCCTTGGATTCTGCAACGAGAAGGCCTGATACCCATTTGCCCAGACTCTCCTGGTATTTCTTGGCGTTTCCGTCATAGCCTTGGTGGGTGTGCTGAATCACACCGTCACGAGCGACGACGATCACCGTGGGCAGGCCCTTGATTCCAAGCTTGCCCGCAAAAACCTTGTACGGATCGCGAAGCACTTCCGTTTTGAGTGCGAGCTTCTGCACAAGCGATTCAAGATCCTGGGTCCTCTTTAGCGAATCCGTGGAGACGATATAGAACTTGATGCCCGGTTCCTTCTTCAGGCTCTGCGCCACCTGATCGAATAGAGGGAGTTCCTTGCGGCAGGGCGGACAATCCACATCCATGAAACTCAGGACGAGGGCACGCTTTGGTTGCCCTTCGATCTCGGGCCCGGAGTAAGCCATGCGGTTCAGGAAGACGTACTTCCCCGTAGCCTGAGCCTTTAGAACAGCCTGTGGCAGTTGCTGCTGATCAGCAACTGCAGAACAACAGCAAATCAAAACGCTAAACAGAAACACTCGTCTCAACATCATTACCTCTCTTTCTATCCAGACAGCCACATGACACCGGCCAGAAGGCTGAAGAACACCCCTAGCGACACCTTGCTGGGAACAACATTCCGGCGACTCCACGCCACCAATCTCTCGTTCGTCATTCCACGGTGTGCGGCCGCAAACACAAGGACAAGTGGAACCACGAAAGCTGCATTGTAGAGCAAGAGGAGCAGGACGGCGGAACCGCTTTGCTCCGCCGTCTTGGTCATAAAGACGAGTGTCGGCACGTAGAGCTGGCCAGTGCAAACGCTCTCAAGCAGCGTGACAACGAAACCAGTGGCGACTGATCCGAGTAGAAGGCTGCGGGTCTTGAGACGGTTGCGCATGACGGCATGGATGCGTCGTTTGAGCCCGTCTGGAAGCTGAAGCGTTACGTCCGCGCCTTTGCCGCTACGTTTGTATCGCCATGCGTCGCGAAAAGAGAACACGGCAAGAAGGGCCAGCGCGAGAATGGTGATCCACCGGATGGCCGTTGCCATCCATTCGAACGCGCGCAGTTCTCGCAGCAGCGTGAACAGGCCGAACCCAATGCAAAGATATGTAAGAAAGACCGCGACACAGAACCCCGCTCCGGTGATCAGCAGGTCAGCACCTCTCCGACCGGCGACACTTAGAAGCGTCACGAAGAAGATAATCG
>CAYFPQ010000069.1:9682-10907 GCA_964345005.1 uncultured Victivallales bacterium
CTGCCGTGAACACGGCAGGGACAGTGAACGCCTCGAAACGTTTGGTGATGATCTTCTGGCCATTGGGTCCGGCGGTTTCTGTTGCAGGGATCTCCCCCGAGTCGTCGGGCGTGGAGTCGTGCTGGGCTTTCTGCTGCGCGATGATCTCGGTGATCGCTGTATGGAGCCGTGTCTTTAGATCGCGCGCACCAGTAACCCCTACCTTCCGGTCGATGAATATTGAAACGGTTTCGTTGCGTGGCACCTCAAGCCTATCCTGAAGTGACGCCAAAGCGAGATAGTGCGTGCGATCCAGTACATTGAGCCAGCGCACGTCCAAAAGGCCGGGAAAACTCGTGTGCATGGCCGGGATGACATCCTCTTTGATTGTCGCACAGTCCGCACAGCCGGGCGTGTAGAACACCTCGACAAGAGTTTCACGATCTGTAGCAACATTCGATGTCGGCGAAACGGCCTTGGTTGTGCGCTCTGCCTTCGAGGCCGTCGGCAAGGGGGATTCATGGCGAGCGATGCGAGCGGAACTACAGTGGACAAGGTTGCTGACAAGCTCGCCGACACTAACGATTCCCGGCAAAGCACCTTCCACATACCCATTGATTGTGCCGCTAACAACAACGCGACTTTCGTCTGTGCTGGTGATCGTGTACGGGCTTCTGAAGTAGCGGTCGATGCTACGAGCCGTAACTCGCAGCTTCAGGTCTGCACATTCGCCAGCGAGAATCACGGTGGGTGTTGTCAACACGTCGAGCCACCTAATCTTACTACGAACTTTCGTGATGTCCAGTGCTGCCGCCCCGACGTTGCATACGCGGACAACGACCTCCCTGGACTCTGCCGGACGAAGCGTAATAGATTGGACTGGGTTCTCGACAATCAGCCGGGGGCGACCTTCTGATGGTTCAGTAGGAGTTCGCAGCTTGACGGAGAGTGCTTGATCTTCGGCAGTGAAATGATCGGCAATGAGCTGTGCGGCTTCCAGATCCTCATCTACCGTGCTATCGAGCGGGACAAGCTGTGTCGTGGCCGACCAACGCGATCCTGTTGTTGTGGTGACGGAAAAGGCATTCGTGCCAATGTGCGTCTGATAGGGCACCTCGGCGCGAGGAGTCAGGAGCATGACGCCGAGATTCTCGCCGTTCTTGCCTGCTTGTGTGATTATCGTTCCATTTACGACTTCGGGCGGGTTGATCAGAGTCTGGCTGTGGCCGCCAATGATAACGTCAAT
>CAYFPQ010000069.1:10917-11917 GCA_964345005.1 uncultured Victivallales bacterium
GCAAGCTCCCTGTCATCCTCGACCCCTTGGTGGCTAAGGACCACAACGAGGTCGAGTTCTGAGGAGAAGCCCTCCACAAATTGCCGAGATATCGCAACCGGATCGGTCCGTTCGACGCCAACAGGCAAACCGGTTGGGGCCAACTGAAATGGACGGGAACCCACAACGGAGAGGATGCCCACACGGACCCCGGACTTGTTCTCGAAGACCCAGGGCGTAGCGAGCTGTTCCCGTGCGCCAGCGGCATTGGTGATGCTGTAGCCGGCAGAAACCCAGGGGAAGGTCTGCTTGGATGGCCTCCCAGACTGAAAGTCGTCGTTGCTGTCCCTCCATTTGTCGAGTCCACCCAGAAGCTCCTGGTCTCCGATGGCAACAGCATCGTAGGCCATCTGTTCATAGAGTCGCATCACTGTCAGGATGCGGCTGGCATCATACTCGACGGGAAACAAGTCGCCGGAATCGACCAGCAGAACGCTCTCGGGGCCGATCTCTGAGCGCAGTTGCCCCACGAGCCATTTGCGTTTCGCCAAACCGCCCCAGGGCGCGTTTGGACAATAGCAGGACTTGAGAAGTCCGTTTGAGGAATTCGAGAACAGCAGGAGCACCCGCGCCCGGGAGTCCAAGGCTTCGGCTGTGGAGGCGAGTTGAATAAGCAGCAAGGCCGCGCACAGGATGCGCGAAGACGCACAGTCAATGAGCACTGAGAGTATTCTTGATTGTGGTCTTGATGATTGCCTTGCCATAGTTTCTCATTTGATCATCTTGCGTACAGCCATGGATTCAGCCCAGACGGCCAACCCGGTCTTGACCTCCGTCAGGGTGAGGTTGAACTTGAAATTTGCTTCCGTGGCGCTTCCGTTGCTTCGTTCCAGGGAGTAGATGTTGCCATAGAGAATGTAGTCTGCGCCCACAAGTGACCCATACTGTTTGACCGTGGCTGGATCGACATGTCCGGACTCGTTCTGAAACTCCAGCTGTTCGGACAGCAATCCCGACTCAC
>CAYFPQ010000069.1:11927-16523 GCA_964345005.1 uncultured Victivallales bacterium
AGAACGTGATGATCGTCGACAGCCCCGACGGCGACCTCGACGCGAAGATCCTCGCCAATCATTGCCGTCTCAATGTTGTAGGGGGTATTGTTGTGTATTGGGCCAAGAGTAATGACGGGCTTCTCTCCCTCCCCTGAGAGCCCTTGGCGCAACATTGAGCGCACCATCTTCTCCACCACTAACTGATAGTCGAACATATCGACGCCCTTCGTGGCGATTCCTTCCTCATTCGCAGGCACATACACACTGGTTGTCATTGGTGCGGTCGCACATCCGAACATGAATGAGCAGCCGAGAAATAGAACAACAGATTTGCCTATAGAGAGCACTCTCTGCATTGAAATCTCCTTTCTTTCGTATTTGTCTATTGAGCAAGCCTTACGGCGAACAGAAAATCGACAGCGGCAGCGGAAGATGCCAGCCCATTCATGAAGCAGGTTTCGCTTGGTGCAACCAGAAGCGGTTTCCAAGGTGACATCTGTGACTCAATCACGGTGCCGTCGCCATCCATCCATTCAAAACGGTATTCTATGTGCAGAGCTGTCTTTGAGATGTTCTGCCCGCGTATTTGGGCGTGCAATAGGCCATTCTTCCGATTGGTCACGTATTCAGTGACTCGAATGTTGTTATTGAGGAGCATCGAGTTCGGCGTAACCAGATAGTCACTGCCTCGCTTCTCCACCGTTGTTGGGCCGGTGGTGCGACACCCACCAACCGCCAGCGCCGTTGCTAGCGTCAAAAGTAGGGTAATCTTCTGCATGATGCCGCCTCCTGTTACCAGTTGATCCGCGGGTTAGCGGCATTCGTCTTTCGCTCGATGGATGCTTCTGATTCGCGGCAAATCAGCTTATTGAGATCGGCCGTCGTAATCTTGTCCTCTCCAGTCTTGATAGTCGCTTCCGAGAACTTGGGTTTGACAGCAGTCACGAGAAGCTGTCCCAGGTGTTGCTCCGAAGCACCCAGGTCTTCTCCCGTCTGTGGATCGACCAACGTCTTGCCTTCTTGATAGACGTCAAGAAGATCCCCTTCCTCAAACACGCCTTCTCCTCGGTTGAGCGATGCAATGCCATTAGTCACATCAAGAATCCGAACCGGGTACACGGATGAGATCGTCTTGCGCAGGACTTGCTTGCTGATGGCTCCGTACAGCGACAGGACGGCATCAATCCCTGTCGTCGCTTTGAACGGGTCACTGGACTTCTGACGATAGGTATCTGTGACTGTTTGGAGAAACGATGCCACGACCTGAGACGTGGAAACATCAACAACACGGCTTCTAACGATCATCTTGGTGCGGTAGCGTACTTGCGTATTGTCGATAAAGGGGACATCCTTGGTTTCGCGTACCAAGTGCAAGAGTTCGATTTGAGAGAGAAGTACGTACTGAGCATTCAAGGCAGCTCCCAGCTTGACGCACTTCTCCGTATCAGCGTAGTCGCTCTCCCCAAAGTCAAGCTCGTCAATTACAGCTTGCAGCCTGCTACGCTCAAGAATCTCGAACTTGCGGCTGGCAACGAAAGCGTCGACAAGACTTGCCGTATAGCTTGGGTTCTCCATTGCCGCTTCACGCCGATAGGAGAATTCAAGTGTTCCCTGTTCCGAAGCTTCGCCAACAACCGTAACTTCGATCACGGGGTTGAATGATGAACTAAAGCGTGCCGGTAAGACGGCAAGTCTTGCCTTGCCCATCGCCATTGCTGACTGCGAAAAGATGGTTGCCAGAACGAATCCTGTCAGAAATACCTTCCTCATTTCACACCTCCATTTATGTATGTAATTGTCCTTGTCATCACCAGGTCCAGCCAAGACTGGCCATTCCTGCGATTGTCTGAATACCTGCGTCTTGTGTCTCGTCGTTGACATTCACTTCTCCTCCCACCGTGGTGGTGTACATGAGACCGAGGCCAACGGTAAGAGTATCCGAGACGGCGATATCAACGCCTGCTTCAATAATGGCCCCGAAAGCCCAATCGGCATCGACATTCGCGTCCGTGAATGTTCCGGTGCCGGTGCGGGTTCTGTCGAGGGTCAGATCAAGGTATGTGTAGTCAATCCCTGCACCAAGGAACCATAGCGCATTCCCGTGGGGAGTGATGTAATAACGTCCAGCGAGGCCAACGGAGAAGGCTGCAAGATCTCCACCGCCATATTCGCCGGATTGATCGTCGCCGGCGACGTAACGGAGATCAAACCCGACGGATGCTGCTTCGTTGAGGAACCACGCGTATTGCGCGCGAGATACAAAAGTGGGACTCGAGAACTCTGCGTCCCCAATTTCCCACTCGGTAAAGCCCCAACCGACAGAAACAGAAGAGACCGAGCTTGATGCGCGCGAGAATGGAGCTGGGGGTGATTGTTCAAGACTTCCTCTTCCGATGCCTTCCTCTGCGATAGCCACGGACACCCCCAGGAGAGAGAAACACAGGACCAATTGTTTCAGCATACTCAGCCGCCTTTCTAGTTTTAGACTCCATTCATGTTCTGCGTCCCAACGCAGAATGAACGGGGACGAAAAAAGAGGGCGCATCCTCCCGTCCATGCCCGGTTCGGGGACTGGCTACCCCACACACAAACATATCTGAAAGGAGCGCCCCGAGGGGCGCATCCTTTGCAGAACCGTTTGTGTGTTTCAGAAAGTGCCAGTTTCGAACCAGACGATTGCTGCGTGAACGCAAATTTTAAGTTGTCTTGTCTAATGTCTCGCTATGAGACTCCTTTCAATCGTTTCAGGGGGACATGCGACTGTCACGCCCGCCACCCTCAGCATGAATCAATGCTTACACTTTTCTCAAAACCGCGATAGACTTGCAAGCACATTCTGTTTGTTCTTGACAAGCGCTGGCGATGCCCCGGAACTGCCGTAGCCTCCGCCGCGCGAAGGGCTTGCGGAGTGGATGCCCGCGCAGCGGGTAAGGCGGCGCGTATTCGCGTAGCCGCCGACCGCTCCGCAGGTCGTGAGCACGGAAACAAGGAGGCTCAGGCAGAGAGGGGCACGGCAGCGTGAAGGCAAGAACTGGGGGGCAGACATGACCGGCAGACCGGCGCGGCGAATGAGCGTAGAGCGCGAAGCGCACTCAGCGAATGAACCGCACTGGTCAACGGGCATGAACGGTGAACTGGCCCGGTGGTGAACGAAGTATGGGTCGCGACTGTGAACACGTAGGCCGTCTTCGGGCTCTGTGTGAACAGACGTGACTCGCACGGAGTAGTGCAGACTGAGAATGAAAAGCATATGTGCGCTTCCACGGAGATCCGAGCGAACCGTTTGCGGTTTTGCGCGGACGACCCCAGCGTCGGGTCAAGCCTGTGCAGACCGCGCGTCCGGTGGACGCGAAGCGGACAGCGGGGCTTCTGGACGCCTGCCGCGTTGGGATACGGGTTGCATTCGGAACAACCGCCATGGATCGGCGGATGTGCTCTGCGATGGGATGCGGCGGCGGCAGGCTTCGCGCGCGAAAAACGGGGTATGGGGTGTCCCCATCCTTCCTTTTGCAGGCACTCTACGCGCGCGAGCCGGGTGCCGCAGCAAAAGGCCATCCCCTTGAGGGGATTTCAGGGGTGGCTATAAGATCAGGTGCGCGTCAGCGCACACCTTGCCTGGTTGATCCGAAGTGACACGTAGGATCGAACAGGTCTCTGGGGTTATGGGGGTCTTTGTTTGGTTTTATGTCAGATTGATTAATGAAGATGGCACGGCGTTTTGCGGGCGTGGGCTGCGGCGTAGCCGCGGAACGCGACCGCAAAATGACGCGGGGAGTGGCTGGGAGGAGGGATTGGGCAAACGCGGCGGGATGCTGGCTGCGATGAACGGGACAGCCGGAGCGTGGAAGGGTGACAGGGCCACGATCACGGCGGCACGATCAGCGCAGACGGTATGCGGCCGCTACACGATAACGGCGCAGTGACAAGCCGGTGCAACCGGAACCTGTGAGGATTGCATCCGGCTTCTGACTGCACCGTTTCCTTTTGGGGGCCGATAGGCCGGGGTCTCTCCGGGGGCAGCTTGTGCGGTGATGGACTGTTCAGACAAAACGGTTGTTTCGGCACAACGTGCAGGAGCATCCGGGTTGGCTGGCTCGCGATGATGTTCGTCTTCGAGCATGACCGCGAGTGTTCTTCACCGCGCTGCTGCCGGGGATGATGATCGGGCAGACGTTCAATTGCTCCGGCTACGGCGCAACCGAAGACGGTGCATTTGGTACGCCTGGGGGCAACATGCGGGAGCATTCCTTGAGGGGTTCCTCGTTGGAGAGGAACAGGGTTCATGGAAGGGCGGCGGGCGGGCTTTCTTGTTCTGGAAAGCGGCGACATGCCGACACGGCGGACAGGACGGCCGGGTTGCAGGGCCGAAGGCATCGCGACTCGGGCGGCATGGCTGACGTGGCGGGATCTGGCCGCCTCTCGGGGGCGGAATGCGAAGTGCGCTTTCCGAGCTTCGAGGACGGCACACTTGGGATTCCGCCGGGGTCTTTCGGGTGGGTGGTGGGCATGAAGATGGAATAGAAGTCCGTGCCGCGCACGGACACCGATTCTCTCTTGTCTTGCGCGCGTGAGGATAAGGAGCCCGAGAACCAGTGCGAAGCACGGTTTCCGGGC
>CAYFPQ010000070.1:0-1513 GCA_964345005.1 uncultured Victivallales bacterium
GTCGACTGAACTCGCATGCCACAGTTGACCCACAATAAACTCGCGACCGCAGAAATTCAGGGGTGGCGGTTTGCTAAGACCTCTGTTTCTGGCGTCGCCCCGGCTTTCGGGGACGTGGCGATGAATGATCGCCATGTTCAACTTCGAGACTTCCTTGAGTATGCGCTGCATCCGTCGGTGGTTTTTTGATCCACTCTCTGACCTCCTCAACCATGTCTTTGGGGAGATAAAGGGAAGCAGTTTCCTTGATTACCAGATAGTCTGCACATGCGGGTAGTCGAGGATCCTACGATCGGCTGTCACGATGTGCATTTGATTGATCCTGGCCGCAGCGGTGATAAGACGGTCCGCAGGATCACGATGGAAGCTCCCCGGAAGCGAGAAGGCCTCTTCCACGGTTAGCAGGTCTATATCAAGAACGGTCCAACCATTGTCCGCAACAGCACTCTCGAACCAAGGGCGCCAATGCGGATCAACGGTGATCTTCCCTGGCTCAGCAAGACACGCGACCTCGGCACAGCTTATGGCCGAAACAAAGACACGTGTGTCCTCAGCCTCGAGAACCGTCTGGGCAACAGGCGATAGGCTATCCGGATCCGATACACACCAGATCATCGCACATGTATCCAGGATGACATTCATCCCAGCATGCTCCAATCCGATGCGTCCATGGCAGGTGCGGTGAGATCGCATTCCACAACCACGCTCCCGCGCGCTGATCCGAGACGCGTGCGGTTGGATTGCGACAGACCCGTTACGGGAACTATCTGCGCCACCGGGCGATTGCGGCGACAGACAGTCGTTGTCACGCCCCGCTCGGCCTTAGCCACATAGGCGCTGAGGTGCTCCTTGACCTGGGCGACGTTCGCTTGATCTGTGCTTTCGTACTTCATGACTATATACTAGACTAACGATACGACTATGTCAAGGTGTGCGAAGGATTTTCTGCTGATTTCGAGATATCCTCTTGCATGCTGCCGTGTATTCATGTATACATGACCACATGAAAACGATCAGCCTCACTGACGAAGCCTACCAGCGACTGAAGGAGTGGAAAGACGAATCGAACGACTCATTCTCCAAAGTCGTCCTGAGCACTGTTCCCGAAAAGGGCACGCTCGGCCAGATGCTGGAGGATGTCGGCAAGCTTCCGACCCTTACCCCTGAGCAGGCCAGAGTCATGGAGGAATCCGCCAAGTACGGACGCGATCCGGAAGGGAGTCGCGACCCATGGACTTCTTAGCAGATACGGGCTTTCTCATCGACCTATGGCGTGAGGCGCGACAGCCGGGACAGGCGACTCGCTTCGCTCACGCAAATGCTCACAAGCAAGTGGGTATCTGCTGGGTTGTTGAAGGCGAATTCTTGAGCGGAACGGTACTGGCAAACCACGACACTACAGCAGTCAACACGTTCTTAGGACACTATCCCGTTGTGTACTCCAACAGTGCTATTGTGCGGCAGTATAGCCAGCTCTTCGCGAATCTCCGCCGCCAGAACCAGTTGATCGGGC
>CAYFPQ010000070.1:1621-11626 GCA_964345005.1 uncultured Victivallales bacterium
CGGGCCCAATGACCTCTGGATTGCCTCCGCCGCACTCTCGCTCGGACTGCCCTTACTAACGCGCAATATCAGCGAGTTCGAGCGTGTGCAGGAACTCGATGTCATAGACTACACTGTCCCCCTACCCTGACACCGAAGCAACCGCTAACATCAACTACAGCAGTGCGCCGTGGATCTCGTCAACCAGATCTGAGAGACGCTCCTCGCGCGCGGCGTTGATCAGGGCGCTGCCGACTACCACTGCATCCGCGGCATCGCCCACGGCTTTCGCCTGCTCGCCGGAGGCTACGCCGAAGCCAACGGCGATTGGCAGCTCTGTGCAGGTACGAAGACGGTCGACGTGCTCCTTCACATCGGTGGCCTCGGCAGAACGGGTTCCGGTTACACCTGTCACCATGATGTAATAGACAAAGCCGCCCGCATTCTTCAGCACATCCTTCGCGCGTTCGGTTGGTGTCGTGGGTGCGATCAGCGGAATAAACTCCAAGCCATGCACCGCCATGTGCTGACGCAGCTCTCCGGATTCTTCGTATGGAAGGTCGACAACCAAGAGAGCATCGGCGCCCGCCTCAGCCGCATCCCTGCAGAACAGCTCATACCCATAGTGAAAAAACGGATTCAAGTAGCCGAAGATGACAATCGGCACTTCCGGATAATCGTTCCGCAATCGCCCGATCAAGCCAAGGGACTTCTCAAGATCCATACCCCCTTGTAGCGCCCGAAACGAAGCGGCCTGAATGGTCGGACCATCCGCCGTCGGATCGGAAAACGGCACACCGACCTCCAGGATATCCACGCCATGATCAAGCGCAGCCCGCATTCTTGCTTCGGATGCCTCAAGATCCGGGTCCCCAGCCGTCAGATAACCGACGAACCCTTTACGTCCGTCTGCCCGCAGCCGCTCAAATGTCTTCTCGATTCTACTCATCGCCAGCCTCCATCTCCATCACGGCATCGACATCCTTGTCGCCGCGGCCCGACAGGTTAACAATGATTACCGCGTCGGCTCCCATGCCCGGCGCACGCTTCTTTGCCTCGGCGACCGCGTGAGAGGACTCAAGCGCCGGGATAATCCCCTCCTTCAGAGTCAGCTCATAGAACGACTCCAGGGCTTCCTCGTCGGTGACTGCGCAGTAGCTGACCCGGTCCAAGTCAGCCCAGAGCGCGTGCTCCGGCCCAACACCTGGGTAGTCCAGTCCGGCACTGACCGAGTGAGCGTTCTGAATCTGCCCCTTATCGTCCTGCAGGACATAGGTCTTGGTTCCGTGCAGAACACCAACACTACCCCCAACGATACTGGCCGCGTGCTGACCGGTATCCAGTCCGTAGCCACCGGCCTCAACGCCAACCATATCGACATCGCGATCCTCGATAAACGGGTAGAAGATGCCGGCTGCGTTGCTGCCGCCGCCCACGCACGCCAGAATGAGGTCCGGCAGACGCCCCTCCTTCTCGATAATCTGCTCGCGCGCTTCAACACCGATCACGCTCTGGAAGTCGCGCACCATCACCGGGTACGGGTGCGGTCCCGCGACAGTACCGATCACGTAGAATGTCGACTCAACGAACGTGACCCAAGCGCGCAGTGCCTCGCTCATGGCGTCTTTGAGCGTTCGTGTCCCGCTCGAAACCGGCACCACCTCCGCGCCAAGCAGTTCCATTCGCTTCACGTTCGGTGCCTGGCGGCGGATGTCTTCCTCGCCCATGTAGACCACGCACTCCATGCCAAACAGAGCAGCCGCAGTAGCCGTGGCTACACCGTGCTGTCCGGCCCCGGTCTCGGCCATGAGCCGCTTCTTACCCATCCGCTTGGCCAGCAGCGCTTGCCCCAGCGTGTTATTGACCTTGTGAGCACCCGTATGATTCAGATCTTCGCGCTTCAGGTAGATCTTCGCGCCGCCATAGCTCTCGGTGAGGCGCTCAGCCAGGTACAGCGGGGATGGTCGCCCCACGTAGTCGGTCAGCAGCCGACGAAAATCGGCATCGAACATCGGGTCGTTCTTGGCCTCATCGTATGCTGCGGCCACTTCTCTCAGCACGGGCATCAGCGTTTCCGCCACGTAACGGCCACCGTAGATGCCGAAATGCCCCATTCCATCCGGATCAGTCTTCTGCATGTCTGTTTCCCCTCGAAGCCGCTTTACGCGCCCGTTCCACGAAAGCCTTCATCCGTTCGTGGTCTTTTCTCCCGGGACCCAACTCAACCCCGCTCGCTACGTCCACCCCGAGCGGCGAAACCGCACGAACGGCAACCGCCACGTTTTCGGGTGTCAACCCTCCCGCCAGCAGGACGGGAATCCGCTCTGCCACATCCTTCGCGGCTTCCCAATCCGCCGTCACACCCGTGCCGCCATAGGCACCGGGCACCGCGGCATCAACCACATATCGATCCACCGCCCAGGCGGCCGGGTCAGGCTCTAACCCGGACGGCACAATCTTCAAAGCACGCCACAGGCGAATCGGGGCTCCGGCAAACTCGTCACCATCCTCATCTCCGTGAATCTGCGCCGCCCACAGTCCGCAGGCCTCGACGATGGCTTCGACCTCCTCACGGGGCGAGTTGACAAAGATGCCTACGCCCTTGCACGAGTCATCAACTGCCTTCAGGATCCCTTTCGCCCGCTCTACCGTCACGGCACGCGGCGACTTCGGGTAGAAATTGAACCCGAGATAGTCCACGCCCAACGCCAAGGCCGCACGTGCGTCCTCAACGTTCGTAATCCCGCAGATCTTTATCTCAAAACTCAGAACTGACTCGCTTCTCTATTAACCGCGACAAAACACAAGGAACGCAAAGACACTCACAACAGAGAGGGTCAATGTGGGCGTTTCCACGGGTGCGCTTCCCTCTTTGAGTTCTTTGTGCTCCTTGGCGGCTATTTCCCTTCCCCAAGTAATTCCCTCAGCTTCGCACCGGGGTCTTCCTGTCCAACAATCGACTCCCCGATAAGGAACCCGCTGTATCCCGCGCCGCTCAGTCCCTCAATGTCCGCGCGCGTCTTGATACCGCTCTCGGCAACCGAAAGCCGGTCGGCGGGAATCCTATCGCTCAGTCCGCGCGCAACTCCCAGGTCGGTCTTCAGCGTCTTGAGATTCCGGCTGTTGACGCCAACGATCGCATCTTCCAGGGCCAGTGCCCGCTCCAGCTCTTCCCCGCTGTGCGACTCCGCGAGAACATCCAGCCCCAGCTCGCGCGCCGTGTCGTACAAGTTCCGCATAAGACCATCGTCCAGCGCTGCAGCGATCACGAGGATAACGTCGGCACCCCACGCTGCCGCCTCAAACACCTGGTAGGGGTCGCACATGAAGTCCTTGCGTAACACAGGCAACGATACCGCTGCACGCACTGCTTCCAGATGTGCCGCACTACCCAGGAAGTGCTTGGGCTCCGTCAGAACCGATATGCCACACGCGCCGTTCGCCTCGTAGACCGCCGCGACAGCGCCGGCATCGTAATCGGGGCGGAGTAGACCGGCGGAAGGACTCGCCTTCTTCACCTCGGCCACTATGGATGTCTCGGCACTCCCGAGCGACTCGACCAGGCTGTGATGAACCCGGTCCGCTGCACGCTCGCGCAATGCCTCCATCGGCACGCTCTTCTGCGCCTCCTCAACGGCCGCCCGCCGCTCGCCCATGATTTGCTCAAGAATGTCCAATATCTGCCTGCCGTCCCTCTGTCCTTAACGTATGCCTGTTTGACCGTATCTATGGCAACTCTCGGCTCGCCGGGACGGCTCGCTCTACTTCTCGTGGGTGAGGTAGGGCGAGCTGTCCCCAGCGAGCCGCGGTTCACCTATTCGTAACTTCCACCAGCATCTCCAGCGCCTTCAGCGCGCTGCCGCTATCGATGGATTCCTCCGCCTTGACGAACCCGTCCTTCAGGTTAGCGGCCTTGCCGCCAGCGACGATGGCTGCACCTGCATTGAGACACACAATGTCCCGAGGCGCACCTGCATTGCCTTCCAGAATGCCGCGAGTAATGGCCGCGTTGGCCTCGGCATCGCCTCCAGCCAGATCCTCTGCCGCAGCGTAGTCGTCAAGGATCTCGAGCGGATCGAAGTCGTACGTCTTCACCTGCCCATCGACCAGTTCGCTTACACGCGTCGTGGTCGTCGTGGTCATTTCGTCCATCCCATCGTGTCCATGCACGATGAAGGCGCGCTTGCTGCCCAGCAGACGCAGTACATTGGCAAAAGGCTCCGTCAACTCGGCTGCGAACACACCGACGATCTGATTCTTGGCGCCAGCCGGATTGGTCAGCGGACCAAGCATATTGAAAACCGTGCGCACGCCCATCTCCTTGCGTGGCGGCATGGCGTACTTCATGGCCGGGTGCAGCCCCGGGGCGAAGAGGAACCCTATCCCCGCGTCACGAATAGCCTCTTCCTCCACCTCCGGCGGCACATCCAGCTTCACGCCCAGCGCGCCCAGCAGGTCGGCCGATCCGCACTTACTGCTGATTGCGCGGTTACCGTGCTTGGCCACCGGCACACCGGCGCCGGCCACGACCAACGCCGAGGTGGTCGAAATGTTGAAGGTGTCGCAACTATCCCCACCGGTACCGCAGGTGTCCACTACCGGAAGACCGCCGGGATCGACAAACACGGCATGCTGCCGCATCGATGCCGCCCCACCGGCAATCTCGTCCACTGTCTCGCCTTTCATGCGCAGCGCCACGATGAGTCCGGCAATCTGTGACGGCGTCGCCTCACCCGACATGATCAGGTCAAACGCCTCGGTCATCTCCGCCTGCGACAAATCCTGCCGCTCAATCACTTTCTGTAGATAACGCTTCATTGCTTCTTCCTCTCTGCGCTCTTTGCGCCTCCGCGCGAGATTTCCCCTATTTCCTCATGTCTCAAAATCAAACACCATCGGCAGGTGGTCCGAGAACGTCACTGCGGGCACCTGCAGCCCGCGCGGCTGAATGCCCTCGCTGTATAGAATGAAATCGAGCTGCCGCTTTGGGGACCAGCTCGGAAAGGTCGGGTACCCCGCGCTGTTGGCATTGGTCAAACCCGTAGCCGCCTGGAACAGGTCCATCTCCTTAGGCCCCCACATGGCATTGAAATCGCCTGCCACGATGTAGGGTTTATCCGTGTCTTTCACGAGCGCATACAGTTCACCAAGCTGGTGGTGTCGCTGCCGGAACTTGAGCGCGAGGTGCACGAGGTAAATCACGACGTTGTCGAGTTCGAGCTCGATCACCAAGCGTTTCAGACCGTGATCGAAGTAGTGGAACGTTTCGTTCTCGCTCGTGTTCCGCGTTATGAATGCATTGCCCTGCTTGTTCATCACGGGTATCCGGCCAGCCCAGCGCGAGATGTACTTGCTGCGATAACAATGGTAGTGCCCGAGCGCTTCGGCAATCCGGGAGGCCTGGTTCTGCTTCTGCGAGCGGTATGACCCCGCGTCCACCTCGATCAGGCCGATCACGTCCGGATCGAGTGGCTTGATGAAACCGATGAGGTCCGACAGCGTCCGATGCGTACGCCCGAGGTAACCGCTGATGGGCAACCGTCTCACCTTCCCTCCGGTGCCGTATCTTATGTTATAGAGCAACAGCCTCATGACATACCCATGCTCAGTCCACCGACCGCCGACCTCAGGCCTCCGATTTCTGCTCGCCCCCCACCATTTCAAGGAAGTTGCGCAAGAGCCGCTTCCCGCTTGGCGTCAGAACGGATTCGGGATGGAACTGGATCCCGTACGTGGGGTGTTCCTTGTGAGACACGCCCATGATCTCACCGTCGTCGCTACGCGCCACAACTTCCAGGCAGTCCGGCACCGTATTCTCGATAATTGCCAGCGAATGGTAACGCCCCGCCGCAAACGGATTCCGCAGCCCCTTGTACAGCGGCGACCCATCATGCTCCACCATAGAGGTCTTGCCATGCATGATGCTCTTGGCTCCCGACACCGTCCCCCCGAAGGCCACGCCAATACTCTGATGGCCCAGACAAACGCCCAGCAGCGGTACCCTACCCGAGAAGGCCTTGATCATGTCAACCGACACACCGGCCTCGTTCGGTGTGCAGGGCCCCGGCGAGATGACGATTCCGTCCGGATTCAGGGCCTCCACACCAGCCACATCGATGTCGTCGTTCCGGAACACCTTCAGGTCTCCGCCCTGGCTGGACATGATCTGCACCAAGTTATAGGTAAACGAATCGTAGTTATCAATCAGCACGATCATGCTTCACCTCCCAGTTCAAGGCCGCCAGCGGCCAGTTCCACCGCTTTTTGCATGCCACGTGCCTTGTGACAGGTCTCGTCGTATTCCTTTGTGGGGTCTGAATCATACACAATCCCAGCACCAGCCTGCACGGCTACCTGGCCCTTGTGCATATCGAGTGTACGGATCGTGATCGCGAGATCCATGTTCCCGCTGTAACTCACGTATCCGAGGGCACCGCCATAGGCGCCGCGCGGATCCGGTTCCAGCTCATGGATGATCTCCATGGCACGGATCTTGGGTGCGCCGCTCAACGTCCCTGCCGGGAACGTTGCTGCCATGACATCCACGGCATCGAACTCCTTACGCAACACACCCTCGACGTGCGAGACCAGGTGCATGACATGGCTGTAACGCTCAATCACCATGTACTCGGTCACCTGCACACTGCCCGCCTCGGATACGCGACCAAGGTCGTTGCGCCCGAGATCTACAAGCATCACGTGTTCAGCCTTCTCTTTTTCGTCTGAAAGCAGGTCGTCGGCCAGCTGCCGGTCCTCCTGCTCGGTACCGCCGCGCGGACGCGTACCCGCGATCGGGCGAAGTTCCACGTGGTTACCGGTCAGGCGCACCATCACTTCAGGCGACGAGCCCACAAGCGTCTGGTCGCCGATCTTCAGAAGAAACGTGTAGGGAGACGGGTTCAGAAGCCGCAGCGCACGGTATACCTGTAACGGCGGCACGCTACTCCGTGCTGCGAAACGCTGGCTCAGCACCACCTGAAGGATGTCGCCCGCCACAATATACTCCTTGGCACGCTGAACCATCTTCTCGAAGTCGGCCTGCTCCATATTCGACTCGAACGGGACCACAGGATGCCGTCCGCCCGGAGGCGCTCCCGGTGGCCACGCCAGTGTTCGGGCAATATCCTCAATACGTGCGATGGTATCGTTGTAGACGCGTCTGGCTTCCTCCTCGCCGTCAGCGCCCTGCCCCCTGACTCCCGGCCGGGCACAGCAGACGATCTTCATAGTGTGGCGCACGCTATCGAACACGATGAGCTGGTCGGCCTTCAGGAAGCGGCTCCTCGCCACAACATCGCCTCGACCTGCCCTGGGTGCGGGCATCCGCTCGAACTCACCTATCGCTTCGTAGCCGACAAAACCCACGGCGCCGCCGAAGAAACGAGGCAATCCCGGCATCTCAGGGACCCGGATATCCTTGAAGGTGTCGCGTAGCTGATTCAGACCGCCGGTCGGACTGCCTGAGTGATCCACCTCGAAGAGCAGTTCCGGATCGACGCCCACAAAAGAGTAGCGGCCCCACGTCTCGCCCCCTTCCATGCTCTCCAGCAGAAACGCGTTGGCCCGGTCCGAGAAGCGCTGCAGCACCGACACCGGTGTTTCCAGGTCGGCAAGGATCTCCCTGTACACAGGGACAACATCGTACTCATCCGCCATCCGCACGAAATCTTGTTCATTGGGAACATTCATAATCGCGCAGATATACCCCAGAGACAGGAGAGGGTCAAGAGAAAATGTTTCTATTTATAGAAACATTCATAAGAAACCCCGGGCCGCACTCTTCTTAATCTTAATCGTGTTCCTAATCGTAATCAACGCTGGCAACAGAGATCAAACCCGACACGCCTGCTACCCATCGAGTACGATTACGATGAGGATTACGATTAAGACGGGGGCTGAAGCCCCCACTAGCTGCAGCTATCGAGAATACGGCGGATGACGGGTTCACGCGTCTCGATGCTCTGGCAGAGCCTGAACTGGACCCGTGCACGGTGGAGATTGTGGCCTTCGTACTTCGTTTTGAAGTAGACGTCGCCGGCCACGTAGTCGGCAAAGAAGCGCAGCCCCAGCTCAAAGGTGATCAACCGAATGCTGTCGAAGAGATAGTGGCGATCGGCGTCCGTCATGAACTCCCCGGCATAGCGCATGTAGCCCTTCACGATCGCCTGGCAGAGATCGGTGTCGAAGAACACCTTCTCAAGATCTTTTTCTTCTTCACCGGCGGGATTGCAGACCGAACGCAAGCAGTCGCCGAAGTCGTAGTGAATCAGCCCGGGCTTGACGGTATCGAGATCGATGATGCTGGTGCCCTTCCCCGTATCCTCGTCGATCATGATGTTCGATATCTTCGGATCGCCATGCGTCGGGCGGACCTGCAGCTCGCCACTCTCGCACGCTCGCTCGAGCACCGAGCACCAGTCTCTGCGCTCTTCAACGAACTTCAGACAGCGCCGGGCCTCTGTCGTGTTGTTGGCCAGCTCTTGTCCCTCGAGCGTAGTGAGTGACTCATCGAGCTCGGCGAGGTAGCCCGGTGTGACGTGGTATCCCACCAACGTATCGTGCAGGCAAGAAGGGTCGATGTCACTGATCAGGCGCAGGAACTGCCCCAGCACCTGGCCCGCCTCGTTGGCGTGCTCCAAACTCTGAACGGAATCAAAGGCATGGGCCGAAGCAATCAGCGAGATCGCCCGCCAGTAGTCACCGTTGTCGTCGATGATGAAGTCCTCGCCCGACTTGGCGGGAATAATGCACGGGAGCTGCCAGATGCGATCGGCATCGTTCGCCTCGGCTTCCAACCGACGATGAACGTGATTGGTAACCACCTTCAAGTTCGCCATGATCAAAGAAGGATCGGCGAAGACCTTCCGGTTGACCCGCTGTAGAATGAAGCGTTGCTCGGAGAAGGTGGTACGGAAAATGGAGAGATAGGTGTCGTTAACGTTGCCGCTACCCGTAGGGCTCACGGACACGGGCCGACCGTCCACGCTGAACTGGACCGCCATGCCGGCAGGATTCATACACCACCCCTCTTCGCTTCACGGCTCGCTCGGAGAGCTCGCCCTACCTCGCCCACGATCAGGTAGGGCAAGCTGTCCCCAGCGAGCCGCCTTCACCAGCGGCTACTGTGCGGCAACAGGCGCCGCGGGAGCCGCCGCACCGCTCGCATCCACCTCAACGGGAGCCGAGGCTTCCGTTTGCACCGGAGCTGCTTCAAGAGGCATGTTCGCAGGGACCATACCGCCCGGTGCACCCGCGGGAGCTGCCGGTGCAGTCGGAACCGGAACCACGGCATCGTCCGTCACCGAAACGCGTCGACTGCTGGCGCCGAGGTAAGCCAACAGCGTTGTGTTGACCAGAAAGACAATCCCGAGAATCACGGTGGCGCGGGTCAGAACGTTGCCCATCCGGGCACCGAACAGCGCTTCACCCATCTGTCCACCCAATGCCATCCCAAGCCCCTGGCTCTTCGTGCGCTGGATGAGGATCACGCCGATCAGCATCAGGCTGATCACCGCCTCAATAAGAACAAGTAAGTATCTGATGAACGTTCCCATGGTCTTCTCCTACATACCGTGACGCACGATCTCAACGAACGAGCGCGCATCTAGTGCAGCACCGCCTATCAACCCACCATCGATGTCGGGCTGCGCGAGAAGCTCCTCCGCGTTTGCGGGCTTCATGCTGCCGCCGTACTGAATACGAACCGTCTCAGCCGTCTCGGCATCGCTCAGACCAGTGAGGATACGACGGATGAATGCGTGAACTTCCTGGGCCATCGCGGGTGTCGCGGTGCGGCCGGTACCAATCGCCCAGACCGGCTCGCAAGCCACGATGACCTGCTTCAGTTCATCGGCCAGTCCACTCAGGCTGCCTTCCACCTGGGTTTGGATCACTTCCTGGGTGCGACCCGCTTCACGTTCTTCCAGCGTCTCGCCCACACACACGATCGGGAGCAGGTTCGCGGCGAGGGCAGCCTTGACCTTATGGTTCACGATAGCGTCCGTCTCTCCGAAATAGGTGCGGCGT
>CAYFPQ010000070.1:11636-16456 GCA_964345005.1 uncultured Victivallales bacterium
AAGGATCACGTAATGGCAATAGAGATCGCGCAGCATGCTGGCGGAGATTTCGCCCGTGTAGGCGCCGTCCGGCTCCCAGTGCATGTTCTGGGCACCCAACCTGATTGAGGTATTCTCGATGATGTCCCCAACCGCCTTGAGCGAGGTGAACGGGGGACACAGCACAACGTCGACCTCACGACATTCTGCCAGCTCGAGCTTCAGACCCGCGGCGAGTTCCTGCGCATCCGCAATCGCCTTGTTCATCTTCCAGTTGCCGGCAATGATCTTCTTTCTCAGCTTCATCTGCGTCTTCCTTACTTATCGCTCAGTGCGGTGATTCCGGGGAGGGCTTTGCCCTCAAGAAATTCGAGACTCGCGCCGCCGCCGGTGCTGATGTGCGACATCTGGTCGGCCAAGCCGCTCTTGTTGACTGCGCTGACACTGTCGCCGCCGCCGATGATGCTCACGCAATCGGTCTCGGCTACCACCTTGGCAATATTCATGGTGCCAGCCGCAAACGGGGCCATCTCGAAGCAGCCCATCGGGCCGTTCCACACCACGGTCTTTGCATTGGCGAGTTCCGCAGCAAACAGTTCGCACGTCTTCGGTCCCACGTCCAGGGCCATCCAGCCATCTTCGATGCCGTCTTCAGCCACGGTCTGCACTTTGGCATCGGCGCTGAAAGCATCCGCCACGACATGGTCGACCGGGAGGAGTAGCTTCACACCCTTGGAGCTCAACAGATCCATGGTCTCCTGCGCCAGGTCCACCTTTTCCTCTTCAACCAGCGAGTTCCCCACCGAGATGCCCTTGGCGACATAGAAGGTATAGGCCATGCCGCCACCAACGATGATCGCGTCCACTTTGTCGGCCAGGCTACGCAGCACATCGATCTTGCCGCTGATTTTGGCGCCGCCGATCACGGCCACGAATGGCTTCTCAGGATTCGCAACAGCCTTGCCAAGGTACTCGATCTCCTTCTCGAGCAGGAAACCGGCCGCACACTCTTCGATGTGCTTGGTCACGACCGCCATTGAGGCATGCGCGCGGTGAGCGGTACCGAAAGCGTCGTTCACGTAGACGTCACCAAGTTCGGCCAACTGGGCGGCAAACGCTTCCTGCGCTTCAGGCTCAACCTTCTTGCCCTCTTCTTCGGGGTGGAAGCGGAGGTTCTCGAGAAGAAGCACGTCGCCGGCCTGCAGGGCGTCGGCCATGGCCTTGACCTCGAGGCCAACGCAGTCGGGCGCAAACGCTACCGGCTTGCCGAGCAGCTCGGAGAGCTTCGCAGCAGCAGGCTTCAGACTGAACTCGGGCTTCACCTCGCCCTTGGGGCGGCCGAGATGGCTCATCAGGACTAACGAGGCACCCTCTGCAAGCACATGCTCGATCGTTTTGAGCGCCGCACGAATGCGCGTATCGTCGGTCACCGTCTCGCCATCCAGCGGCACGTTGAAGTCCACGCGCATCAGCACGCGCTTACCCTTCAATTCCAAATCGCGAACTGTCTTCTTGTCCATTTACTCTTCCCGTTCTGCCGGCGTATCTCCGTGCGCGGGTAGAGTTGAACATGCGAGAGGCGGGCGCGCCTGCACCCACTCTCTCACATGCACACTTTCCCACACACAAGGCGCAATGCGCCTCTCTACCCGGCCGCATTCATGTGTGCGATCAGGTCCAGTACCTTGCTGGAGTAGCCCCACTCGTTGTCGTACCAGGTGACGACCTTCACGAAGGTATCGCTCAAGGCAATGCCGGCGCCGGCGTCGAAGACGCTCGTGCGGGATTCGCCGATGAAGTCGCTTGAGACAACCTGGTCCTCGGTGTAACCGAGAATGCCCTTCATGGGACCTTCGGCGGCCGCCTTCATGGCTGCCTTGATCTCGTCGTAGCTGGCGCCCTTCTTGAGAGTACAGGTCAGGTCAACGACGGAAACGTCCAGCGTCGGAACGCGGAAAGCCATACCGGTGAGTTTGCCGTTGAGGTCGGGGATGACCTTGCCGACGGCCTTGGCTGCGCCAGTGCTAGCCGGAATGATGTTGCCGGAAGCCGCGCGACCATCGCGCCAGTTCTTGCCGGAGGGACCGTCCGCAACCTTCTGCGTCGCCGTCATGGCGTGCACGGTGGTCATCAACCCCTGCTCAATGCCGAAGTTGTCATTCAGTACTTTGGCGACCGGGGCCAGGCAATTGGTGGTACAGGAAGCGTTGGAGACGAAGTCCATGTCCGGTGTGTAGGTGTCATGGTTCACGCCCATCACAAACATCGGGGTGTCGTCCTTCGAAGGAGCCGACATCACGACTTTCTTCGCGCCGCCATCGATGTGTCCCTGGGCCTTCTCCTTCGTCAGGAAGACGCCGGTCGACTCGACCACGTACTCAGCGCCGCACTCGCCCCACGGAATGTCCGCCGGGTTCATCTCGGACGCCACGGCAGCGGTCTGGCCGGCAACCGTCAGCTTGCCATCAGCTGCCGACACATCGCCATTGAAGCGCTTGTGAACGCTGTCATACTTGATCAAGTAAGCCATGTACTCGGGGTCCAGAAATGGGTCATTAATACCCACGACTTCGATATCATCGCGATCGAGCGCCGCCCGGTAAACCAAGCGACCAATGCGGCCAAAACCGTTAATACCAACCTTAATTGCCATTACGCATCTCTCCTTGCTGCTGTTAGTAAATACACTCCACCCATCAGAGTCGAGCGGGTACCCTACCGAACCGGGTTGGGCGAGTCAATACGGGGATTGGGGAGAGTGCGCGGGAAAGTGAGAAAGGGGGAAGAAAGGCCGCTTGAGAATTTTCGCCCCTCCTCCGGAGGAGGGGCAACGGGCAGTCAAAGCAGCTGAGTTGATTCGAACATCTGATCCGGTCTGTGTGTGGGTGGCGGAGGTCGATGGGGGCCTGTGCAAGTTGGAGGGGCGCTCCGGGGCCATGCAAACAAGGGATTATGAGGTCTGTCGTCAGCCCCCGATTTCCGGAAGAAAGCTCAGTAAGTTTCTCTGATTGTCTGTCCCCTCGCGTTTCCTCGCGCTTCCGCAGCTTGCCCCAAATGCGGCCACACGATTCCCGGCGTGTGGAAGTAGACAACCTAAGGGCGTTCACGTTTCGCTACCAGCGCTGCCCCCAGCACCATCAGGGCAGTCAGCATCAAAACCGCCAACAAACCGCACGCGCCATCCACACCCAGCACCGGCAGGAGAACGACGCCGATGAGGAGGGCGCCGAGAGCGGCACCCAGGTGATCGGAGGCATCGGTAACGGCACTGGCGGTGCCCAGCGAACCGCCGGCTTCGGTGAAGATCATGTTGGCGGGTGGAAATGCTGCACCGGTCAGGAATCCGAGCCAGGCAACCATTAGATAGAAACCGGCTTCAAGGCCCCCACCCAGAACCGGGCGCCCCATCCAGCGGTAAGCCAGGAGCATGATGTGGGGCACCGCAAAGGCACCCAGCAGCAGGGCCATCAGGATCGCAAAAAGCCCCCCCCACGTCCACTTGGCGCCACGCCGGCAAAGCGCGCGACCAGCAGGGGCACCCACAACCAGTCCCAACATGAAAGCAGCCACAATCAAGCCTATTCGTGTGTAGATGTAGCCATAGAGGCCCTGAAACACCATCACCAGCAGGACCTCCATGGACATGCTGAAGAACCCTATCATGACCAAGACAACCCCGCTCAATCCACGTACCCACACGCCGCTCGCCCGTTCGTTGCCTCGCAGTCGGAGCAGCCATCCGATCAGGAGCAAAGACATACCTGATACAACCAAGCCGACTATGACGCGGACCGGGCGAAAACGCTGCACGGTTTCCAGCATACGTTCCAGCCCCGACCCACTGAACCGGCTCCATAGCCGTAAGTTGGCGAAGCAGGCCGCAGGTCGGGTCACACGGTTCTCGGCTACCTCCGCATCCTGGAACCGCAGCTCCACCAGGTCGGTCTTGATGGGATCGATCTCGTCGGCTCCGAGAAACCATTCCGGACGGAAGTAGGTGGTCGTGATTCCAGCCGCCCGACTGCGCTCGTAGAGCACCTGCCGGTCGAGCGTTATGCGCGTCGTGCCATCGGGAAGAACCGTTTCTTCACCGGCGAAAAGTCGACTGGTTGTCTCCGCTGTTGCTCTGACCACCGGAAAGACGCGGTTCATTGCCTGGTAAACCGTCCCACCGGCCTCTTGTGCCTCGGTCTGGAGTCGCTCCGAGGCTGTCACGCTGGTGACGACAATACCACCCGGTGACAGGATCCGTCTCAGATTCTCGTAGAACTCGATGGTGTAGAACCGGTTGGCTCCCGAGGTAAAGGGCTCGGGGGCGTTGACCAGTATCATGTCGAAACGGTCAGACGCCTTCTGCACATACCGCACACCATCGGCGATCACACGCGTCAGACGCGGGTCTGACAGCGCACGCTCAACCGCTTCAGGATCCGCACGGCGTACCAGCTTGAGAATGCCCGGATCGAGTTCAACAAACACCAGCTCTTCCACGGGATACTTCAGGATCTGCGGAACATCGCCCAGAGGGTTGCCGCCCAGAACGAGCACACGTCGGGCCGTGGGATACATGCCCATGACGGGATGGATGCTGTGCTCATCACCCATTTCGTCAGGAAAAACAAACTGGAGCTTGCCGTCTCCGTAGAGCGCGTACTGACCAAACGACTCGGATAGCGCCAGGTTCTGGTAGACGGTATCCCCCGAATCGACCAACCGCACCGGGGATGAGCCGGAACTGCCATCGTTCAGAACACCGAACCCTTCCCATCGCCGTCGGACGAAGCGCGCCTCCCAAACGGCGATGCCATCGGTCGCAACTATGCCCACGACAAACAGAATGC
>CAYFPQ010000071.1:0-16434 GCA_964345005.1 uncultured Victivallales bacterium
AGCTTCTCATGTCCCAATGCTAGCCCCACCTCAGGGCCTCCCCCACCTTCGTCCTGATCGTCGTCCCGATCCTCGTCGATCCCGATCGTCGTCCCGATCGTCGTCCCGATCCTCGTCGATCTGCACACAGCAATGACTCAACATACACGGAACACCACGCAAAACACACACGAAATTATTTTCTCAGCCACTTCTCGGAAACCCCCATAAACATTGACTTTCCTGAAAACCACATTTCAGGGGTGGCGGTTTGCCATGACCTCTGAAATTCTATCAGGTCTTCTGCGGGCTCAGTGCGAGAAGACTGAACGCGCTTCGGATGGCTGCGCTGTGGTCGCGGCTAGGCAACAGGCAAATCCACATGGAAACGGGTGAAGACTTGGGGTTCGCTCTCGACCAGCAGTCTCCCGTTGTGGTCCCGGACGATGCCATGACTAATCGAGAGCCCGAGCCCCGTTCCTTCCGTGAACGGCTTGGTGGTATAGAAAGGATCGAAAAGCCGCTCTGTGTCCTGCTCGCGGATGCCCTTGCCGTTGTCCTCCACGGTCAGGCGCAACCACCTGCTGCGGCCCTCTTCCAGCAGGCCAGCCTCGATGCGAATCCGCTTCGAATCTTCTCGCACCTTAGACCGCTCGTTGAGCGAATCGCGCGCGTTGGCAACCAGGTTAACGATCACCTGCTGGATTTGCTGGGAATGGCATTCGACACGAGGGAGATCTTCCGAGATATCGATATCGATATCGATGTTGTCGTGCCACGCGGCTGATCGTACAAGTCTAATGGCGTCCTCAATGACCTCCTCGATGAGAACCGTATTGTGCGTCCTCGCTCCCTGCCGGGAAAACTGAATGAGATTCTGCGTCATGCCGGCGATTCGCTTTGATTCGCTGACGATCTCACGCGCGTAGTTCTCCACGGTCTGTTCAGCGCCATCGGCACGATCCACGATCAACTGGGCGTAGTTCATGATGCCGTTAAGCGGGTTGTTTATCTCGTGCGCAACACCTCCCGCCAGCATCCCGATCGAATCGAGCCTCTGAGACTGCCGGGCGCACGCTTCAAGAGCTTTCCGTTCCGTTTCGTCGCGCACGGTGGCTTGGAGGAAGGCCTCGCCATTCACGTTCATCCGCGTCAACAGTACCGTCGCGGGAAACTCCTCGCCATCGAGTCGCTTGTGTCGCCAATTGAAGAAATGGTGCCCCTCTTGCATAGCCTGATTGATCATCGCCACCGCCTTCTCACTCGAGGGAACGCCATCCGGCTGCATCTTGGGCGAGAACTCCCACGGGGCACAGCTCGTGAAGGTCGCTTCGTCACCGGCCCTGAACATCTTGAGGCAGGCCGGATTGCCTGACGTGAACAGCCACGAAGGCGGTGCAAGCGTCATGATCGCGTCACGTGAACTCGCAAAGAGAAGCCGGTATTTCGTCTCGCTGTCCCGCAAAGCGCGCTCGGCCAGCTTACGGGCCGTGATGTCGTGATTGACGCCCACATAGCCCGTGATTCGCCCGTCCGCATCGCGCTGGGCACTAGCCGTGCCATACACCCAGGTTATCCCCCCTTCCGGCGTCAGGAACCGGTACTCCAGTTCCCACTGCCCCCCGGACCGGGCCGCTTCCAGCCAAGTGCGAAATACTGCGTCGCGGTCATCCGGATGAACTACCTGCGCCCAGTCTCCCCCCAGCACTTCCTCTTCACTCCTCTGGGCCATCTCGCACCAGCGTGCATTGACATGGAGGCAACGGCCCTCCAGGTCGGCGAGGTAGACACCCACCGGAAGCTGCTCGGAGAGGGCCCGAAAGCGTTCTTCGCTTCGCTGTAAGTCCTCCATGGCACGTGTATGCTTCTCAAGCAGAAGCTCATACTCGGCACCGGGCTGCTCAGACTGCAACAGGTCACTCATGGTTACTCATCCACTCACGAGGATCACGAGACTAACCCCCTTCTGAATCGCGTCAAGGGGATTCCGATCGCGGTCACCCCTGCGTACCTCCAAGAGAAATCAACGCCCGTCCGCTTTCCGTATCGTCACGGAGTGCCCCTGCCAGCCGTAGTCAGCGGCAACCAGGTTACGCGCGTGATCGAGCGAGCTCACCTCGCGGTAGTCACCGTTGCTCGACATCCACATCCGCCCCCCCCAGACCCCGATTGTCACCGCATGCGATCTTCTCAGATCCGCCGCACGTACGACATAGATGGCCGAAGGCATCCCTTGCTCGCGGCAGCGATCCCGAACCGCCGCGGCAAAATCTTCGCAGTCACCCCACCCGGACGCCAGCGTCTCCTCGCCGCTCCGCCACTCGTCCTCCTGGCGCCTGTCCTTCCGGTACGCTACCCGGGCGTGTACTTCCCGGCAGACGAGAGAAGGGCCACCCCCCGCAGGGGTCGGCCACGCGGTGTTCCCCACGTACTCTGCACTACGCGGATCTCTGGAGGCGGCCGCTGCCGGCGGTGCCGTGCGGGGGGCGCTGTGGGATGCGAAACGTCTGCCGTGATTGATCTGAAAAGTTTGTCCGGCCTCGCGCGGAAAATGGCGACTCCAGGAGCCTCCCCTGTTGCTACCCGAACGCTGGAACCGGCGCCCGGTATAGGCGTGGGCGGACGTAACGAACAGGAACAACAACCATGCCGTTGCCGCCTTCCGTGATCGTCCTGTGTCGTGCGTCGCCTTCATGATGGCAGAACACATCGCACAGCGTGTGCCAACACAGGCGGATATATGCAAGTCGCTATACTAGAGCCAGTTACACATCGTATAGGACTATGTACTTAGTGACAGGAAAGTGTACGGGCACGAGCAGACTGGACGATCGATCCGGACAGCGTCTATTCGCTGTCGGGCTGCGCGCCGGCAGCTACCTTGCGGTACAACTTCGGCCGACTGATACCCAGGATACGGGCGGCCTTGGACATGTTCCCATCCGTCTCCTGCAGCGCGCGCTGTACGGCAACCTGCTCCAGCTCGGCCAGGTTGAGTGTGGAAAGCTCATCGGACGACGGGGCCATGGCCGGCTCCACCGGTGTCACCGGTATGCCGGGCATAGCGAGATCGATCATGCGCAAGTGATCGGGTTCGATCACCGGACCATCACACTCGACCAGTGCTGCGTGGACCACGTTGCGCAGTTCACGGATATTCCCGGCGAAGGGATGCTGTTCCAGCAATGCCATCGACGCACTACTGAAACCGGGCTGCGCGATGCCCATCTCCGCCGATAACACCTCGGCGAAGTGGTCCGCCAGAAGCGGTATGTCGCCGGGCCGGTCGCGCAGTGCCGGCACGGAAATGTTGTAGCCGGCGATGCGGAAGTAGAGATCCTCGCGGAACTCACGGTCCTGCACCCGTTCGAGCAGGTTGGCGTTCGTGGCTGCCACCACGCGTACATCCACCTGCTGCCCCTCTGTGCTTCCCACCGGGGTCACAATGCCGTCTTCCAACACACGCAAGAGTTTCGTCTGCATTTCGCTGGGCATGTCGCCGATCTCGTCGAGAAACAGCGTGCCCGTATCAGCACGTACGAAAGCCCCCTTGCGGTCGGCTATCGCGCCAGTAAACGCCCCCTTAACGTGACCGAACAGCGTGGACTCCACCAGCTCCGACGGAATCGCCGAGCAATTGACCGGAACAAAAGGCGCCGACGCACGCGGACCGCCATAGTGAATTGCACGCGCAACGAGTTCCTTGCCCGTCCCGCTCTCCCCTTGGATCAGGACCGACATGGTGGCCGCTTTCTGAAGCTTGACGATCTGCTTCACCACGCTCTTGAGCGGTTCCGACTTCCCAACAAAAGCGTTGATACCCCACCGCTCGGCCTGCTGGCCCGAAAGCAGCATAACTTGCGCCGCGTAGCGATCACGCTCGCGACAGGCGCTCTGATAGCGCGCCGTACGCTTAACAGTCTCGACCAGGAGCGTCGGATCGAACGGCTTCTCGAAGAGGTCGAATGCGCCGGCACGTAGCGCCTCGATGGCCACGTCCTTGCTCGCGGCCCCGGTCACGATGATGACATCCGTTCGTGGGCAGGTCTGCTTGATCCGCTCAGTGAGCTCGATGCCGCTCATCTCGGGCATCTCGATATCCGTCACCACTATGTCGACAGGCGCGACTTCGAGGGTCGACAGACACTCGGTTGGCTCCGTGTAAACCCGAAGGCTGCCAGCCAAGCTACGGAGGTGAAGCGCTATGGTCTGAGCCACGCGGGAATCGTCGTCGACCACCGCAACAGAAATCCCTTCTACAACGCCTCTTGATGCTGCTGACGCCACCTGTACCTCCCTCTGTGTTGCCCGTGACGGTAGCCCTAGCGCCATTGATTGTCAACACACAGAGTCGGAAGCGTCTTGCTCGAATCGCCTCTGCCAATTGTTCGGTTGTTTCGCGTGGGCCGCCGGTGCTAATCTTCCGTCCATGCTTCAGACGCTTCGTGTCAAGAACCTGGCCATCGTCGAGAACATTCGGGTCGACTTCGCCGATGGACTCAATGTCATCACCGGCGAGACCGGTGCGGGAAAGTCTGTCTTCGTTGGCGCGCTGAGCCTGGTGCTCGGCGAGCGGGCAGACAAGTCGTTGATCCGCTCGGGCGAGGACCGCTGCGGCGTCGAGGCGTCCTTCCAGCTTGCCGATAGCGCCGGTGTCGACACCCTCCTCGAAGACCTCGGCCTGGAACCATGCGAGGACGGCGCGCTTGTCATCCGGCGCATTGTCGCGGCCGGCGGTTCGGGCAAGATCGTGGTCAATGACGCGCCCGCCACCGTGCAGGCGTTGAAGCAGCTCGGAAACCTGCTGGTCGACATGCATGGCCCGCATGACCACCAATCGCTGTTGAGTCCGGCCTTTCAGCTCGATCTGCTTGACGCCTACGGTCATCTCTGGCCAAGCCGCGCTAAGTACGAAGCTCTCTACACGGCCATGCGCGAGCTTGCGGACCGGCGCGCGGAGCTCGATTGCGACGATCAGGATACGGAAGCGCAGATCGATCTGCTCAGCTTCCAAGTCAAAGAAATCGAGGAAGCCGAACTCGAAAACACGTCCGAGACGGAACTCGAGCAGGAGCACACCACCGTCGCCAATGCCCAGCGCATCATCGAGCTGGCCAACGGTGTTAACCAAGCCCTCGTCGAAGGTGAAGGCAACGCGTTCGATGCTATGGCCGTGGTGCAGAACCTGGCCAGTGAGCTCGCCGGCATCCTGCCCGATGCCGAGGAGTGGCGCGAGGAAGCGCAGTCGATTGCCGTACAGATCCAGGAACTATCCAGTACGATGGCTTCTAACGTGCAGAGCATCGACGGCGACCCGGCACGGCTGCAGTGGCTGGACGACCGCATGACGATGCTGCACAAACTGAAGCGCAAGTACGGCAGCTCCATCGAGGAGATCCTTGCCTTCCTGGAGAAGGCGCAGCAGCGCCTCTCCGATCTCGAGTCGCGCGGCGAGCGCCTCGCCGCGATCGACAAGGAACTGACCACCGCACACAAAGAACTCACCGCACAGGGCAAGGTACTGAGTGACGAACGCGCCAAGGTATCCGGCAAGCTGGCCAAGGCCATCACCAAGGCGCTTCAAGATCTCGGGTTCACGCACGGTGCGTTCGAGGTCCATCTCTCCAAGTGCGAACCGGCGGCCAATGGAATGGACGCGATCGAGTTCGGATTCGCGCCCAACGCGGGCGAGGAGATGCGCCCGCTGCGTGCCATCGCATCCAGCGGTGAGATCTCACGCGTCATGCTCGCTACCAAAGCCATACTGGCCGACCATGATCGCATCCCGGTTCTGGTCTTCGACGAAATCGACGCCAACGTCGGCGGCGAGATGGGTACGGCCGTAGGCGCCAAGCTCGCCACCGTTGCCGATACGCATCAGGTGCTCTGTATCACACACCTGCCCCAGGTCGCCGTCCAGGGCGCCAGTCATTACGTGGTCAGCAAGAACGTCCAGGACGGCCGCACACGCACGCTCATCGAACCCATCACGGGACAGGAACGCGTCGAGGAAGTCGCCCGCATGCTGGGCGGTCGTGACCTGACCAGTGTCACGCTCAAACATGCCAAGGAAATGCTGGCGGAACGTTCTTAGAATCCCCACCGCTCATGGCTGACGATATCATCCATGGCGGCGCGATTCTTTGACGGCGCCGTGTCGGCGGGGTAGCCGAGGGTCAGGAGCTCTATGACGAGGATGTCGGCGGGGATGTTGAGCAGGGCGCGAACCTGGTCGGGAAAGAAGGAGCCGATCCAGCAGGTTCCGAGCCCCTCTTCTACCGCCTGTAGCGCCATGTGTTCGATGGCGATCGCCACATCGATCGGATGCGCCGACTGGCCACAACGCATGACATAGTTGGTATCTACAGCGCAGCACGCAATCACCACCGGCGCTTCGCCGACAAACTTCTGGCCATTGGCGGCTTCGACGAGTTTGGCGCGCATCTCCGCATCTTGCACCACCACGAAACGCCACTCCTGCACGTTGCGCGCGGAAGGCGCCAACCGCGCCGCCTCCAGCACCGCCTCCAGTTTCTCCGGCTCAACCGGGCGGGCCTCATATCTGCGCACTGAATAACGATCCTGGATCTGTTGCATCACGCTCATGGCTGCTCCCACCTAACGCCCAACGACTAGCGCCTAACACCTATTCCCTCACCAACGCCTCCATCACCAACACCACGCGCCCTACCCCAGGGCGACCGGGAGCGGGACGGATGGCGCACTTCGCCAAGCGCCAGCCGGGACGCTCGTTGCCGGCGGAATCGCGAACGGGTTGTTCGGCGGCCCGCCCGAGCTTGACGGCGTCAGCAATGGCAACCTGGTCGAACGACAGTTCATGGCGCTTGCGGTGCCAGCCGGATGGCCCGGGCTCGGAAAGATCGCGCAACTCGGGCGCCTGTCCCGCCGGAAGCAATCCACTGATCAAAACGGTTAGTGGTGGCGGAGGTGTCTGACATGATTCAAAGGCCGCGTGCGCCCCTTCGTATACCGCAAGATCGGCCCGCACGTCCGCCAATCCTTCCAAGTCCGTAGTGCGTCGATTCATCGTGGCGCTATAGGCATCGGCCTGTTTGAACGTGTAGACGGTTAGCACTGCCGCCCCCATAAGGGCCAACACCACCACCGGGACTGCCACGTGTGTAGCCCATGAACGACTCATCGCGCCCCCCCTTTCACGATCGTGAAGGGAATTCGCTCGCTGGCCAGGGCGTCGCCCCGTTTAAGGTCAGGAGGAGTGCCATCTTCCGCAAGAATCGGCAGGAGCATCTCGCATTGGTTCCAGTCTGGCGAGGTGCCGCGCACCTCCGTACGTTCCGGACTCAGCAACACGGCCTCGAAATGGAGCCCGTTCTCGCTCGCGCTTTCCATCAGTGTCACGAGCTTGGAGATCGGAGATGGCTCCATTGCCGCCACGAACGGTGCCATCGCATCCTTACGCTCCTGGACGGCGTCCTGCACGGCGCGAAGCGCATCGCATCCGCGAGCCGTGATGTGGTAACCCGCCAAGGCGTCAATCTGCTGCGAAACACTTCGCTCCACCGATTTCGTCCGTGTCTTCAACGTCCAGAGCGCCACGGCATCGGCCGCCGCCAGCAACACGGCGGCGCCAAGCGCCATCACCAATGCCAGCAGCCCCCGACGGCGATCACGGCGTTGAAGGTCGGCATGCGTGCTGTCACCGCAGCGCAAGTTGCAGCGGTAGGGTCCCGGCAACAGCGCGCGGGTGGCGATGGCACGCACAAGGAAAGTTGCAGGATCTTCCACAACCAGGCGCACGCCGGGTTCGCCAAGCTGCTGCCAGATGGCTTCAACCCGTTCGGGTGTTGCGGCAGGGCCCGACCATATCCACGTGGTGGGTGGCGCACCGGGCTCGGATGCCCCGACAAGGTGGCGCACACGATCAGTATCGCCCGCCCGCGCCGTGTGGGCCGACACAAACGCCCCCCCCTGCCCCTTTACCAGTGTCAGATGTGTGTCATCCAACCAGACTACGACGCGCGAGGCAGCGGGATCGGCCGACGGCAACTCGCGCAACGCCTGTGTCCAGAGCGCCAATCCGGCCTGGTCAAGCGCCACCGGATCGAGGCCGCGTTCCTCGGAAGCCGCAAGCTTTTCGCTGACATGTGTGCGGCGTGCCGCAGCCGCGAGTCCGCGGCACGAGCCCTGCGGCGTGCGTTCGACATCGATGAACGTGTGCAGACAATCGTCCAAGGCAAACGGAAGCTGGATGTCGAGCAGCGTGGGGAACACCTTGCGCGCTTTCGAGGCAGAACTGTAGGGCGCCTCTACCCAGCGCGTGAAGCTCTCGCGCTCGGACATCACACCAACTACCGGCAGCCCTTCCGCGGCGAGTCGATCGACCGCGCCCGCGTCCACCGGCGAGCAGACAACCTTCCCACGTACCCGCGCGGCACGAACCGCCACACACCGATCCCCCTGCAGATCGACTGCATAGCAGCCACGCCAGCCGGAGAGAACAGCTTCAGCCTTATGTGCTCCGTTCGCCATGAGAATGAAGCATAGAGGAGAGGGATACGGGGGTTCAAGAGTGGAAGCACTGGCGGCCCGCTCGGAGAGCGGGCCCTACCTGGCACAGGAATGCGCCGAACGTTGGGTAGGGCCCGACCTCCGGGCGGGCCGCGAGCACTATTATGTAGTAACCGCTCCGCCATGCGCCATTATGACACACAAGAGATCCTTTTCATCGCATGTGAGACATTATGACTCACTCCGCCCATGTTTCGCTTTGAGTTCATCCGCATGTTGATAAGTTATATCTCATTATACCAGAATCATTTACAACCATTCCGGACAACGAGCCGTTCATCTTGGCACGGGCATTGCATATGTCTCGGGTAGATTTCTGTGATTAGAAAGGAAGATTATGTCGAAAGTACTGGGAATTGACTTGGGGACGACGAACTCCTGCATGGCGGTCATGGAGGGCGGCGAGCCGGTTGTGGTGCCGAATGCCGAGGGACAGCGGACGACTCCTTCTATTGTAGCATTCGCGAAGAACGGCGAACGACTGGTCGGCCAGGCTGCCAAGCGCCAGGCTGTGACGAACCCGCAGCACACGGTTTTTTCGATCAAACGCTTTATGGGCCGGAAGTTCGATGAAGTCGCCCACGAGAGCACGCTCGTGCCTTACGAAGTCGTGAAGGCATCAAACGGCGACGCGCACGTGAAGATCGATGACAAGACCTACTCCCCTCCCGAGATCTCCTCGATGATTCTGCAGAAGATGAAGGCGGACACAGAGGCCTACCTTGGCGAAACCATCACGCAGGCCGTCATCACCGTACCGGCCTACTTCAACGACTCGCAGCGCCAGGCGACCAAGGACGCCGGCAAGATCGCGGGCTTGGAAGTGCTCCGCATCATCAACGAGCCCACCGCCGCTTCGCTGGCGTATGGGTTGGACAAGAAGAAAGAAGAGAAGGTTGCGGTCTACGACCTTGGCGGCGGCACGTTCGATATCTCCGCCCTCGACATTGGCGACGGCGTGTTCGAAGTGAAAGCCACGAACGGCGACACACATCTCGGCGGTGACGATTTTGACCAGACGATCATCGATTGGCTCGTCGAAGAGTTCAAGAAAGAGAACACGGTCGACCTTTCGCAGGATCCGATGGCACTGCAGCGCTTGAAGGAAGCCGCCGAGAAGGCCAAGTGCGAACTCTCCAGCTCGCAGCAGACCGATATCAACCTGCCGTTCATCACGGCGGACGCCTCCGGACCGAAGCACCTGAACGTCAACCTGTCACGCGCGAAACTTGAGCAGCTCTGCGAATCGCTGCTCGAGCGCACCAAGGGGCCTTGCAGCAACTGCATGCGCGACGCCGAGATCAGTTCGGTTGACGAAGTCATCCTGGTCGGCGGCATGACCCGTATGCCCAAGGTGCAGGAGATGGCTCAAGAGATCTTCGGCAAAGAGCCGCACAAAGGCGTGAACCCGGACGAGGTCGTCGCCGTCGGCGCCGGCATCCAGGGCGGCATCCTGAAGGGCGAGGTCAAGGACGTCCTCCTTCTCGACGTAACCCCGCTCTCGCTGGGTATCGAAACGCTGGGCGGCGTGTTCACCTGTCTGATCGAGCGCAACACAACGATTCCGACGAAAAAGAGCGAGATCTTCAGCACGGCGGCCGATAACCAGCCGACGGTAGAGATTCACGTGCTGCAGGGCGAACGCAAGATGGCGGGCGACAACAAGTCGATCGGCCGCTTCCATCTCGACGGTATTCCGCCGGCGGCGCGCGGCGTGCCACAGATCGAGGTGGCCTTCGATATCGATGCCAACGGCATCCTGCACGTCTCGGCCAAGGACCTCGGGACAGGCAAGGAGCAGAAGATCACGATCACGGCATCGAGCGGCCTGGACGACGGCGACATCGACCGCATGGTAAAGGACGCCGAGGCACACGCCGAGGAAGACGCCAAGAAACGTGAATCGGTCGAGACAAAGAACATGGCCGAGAACATCGTCTACCAGACCGAGAAGCTCCTCAAGGAGCAGGGCGAAAAGGTGCCGGACGACAAGAAGAGCGGCGTCGAGTCGGCGATCGAGGATCTCAAGAAGGCGATCGAGTCGGACAGTACCGACGAGATGAAGGCTAAGATGGAAGCACTCAACACGCAGATGCAGGCCATCTCGGCCGACCTCTACTCGCAGGCCGCGCCCGAGGGCGCTCCCGGCGCCGAGGGTGAACCCGCAGCGGAAGGCGATGCCGCCGGTGGCGACGCCCAGGCTGAAGAGAAGAAGGAAGAAGAGGGCGAAGTGATCGACGCCGACTTTGAGATGGTTGACGACGACAAGAAGTAAGAGGGACCGGCATCCCGCCGGTCGGTAGTGTTCACAACAACAGACAGAGGAGTAGGAGTAGTAGTATGAAGATCAAACCGTTGGGAGATCGCGTTCTCGTGGAGCCCGTCGAGGAAGCCGAAGTGGAGAAGGGTGGCATCATCATCCCTGACACGGCTAAGGAGAAGCCCCAGGAGGGCAAGATCGTTGCGGTCGGAACCGGCAAGCTGGACGACGACGGCAAGGTCATCCCGTTTAACGTGAAGAAGGGCGACATCGTGCTCATGCCGAAGTACGGCGGCACGGAAGTGAAGCTCAATGACAAGACGTACCAGATCGTGCGTGAGGACGACATCCTCGCCGTGATCGGCTAACGTCCAATTCTGACAACAACCCAAGCCAAACAAGAGGAGTTCAATAAAATGGCTAGTGGAAAACAGATGAAGTACGAGAGCGACGCCCGCCAGGCGATCCTGTCCGGTGTCGAGAAGTTGAGCAAGGCCGTCAAGACCACGCTCGGTCCCTGCGGCCGTAACGTGATCCTCGACAAGAGCTTCGGCTCCCCGACCATCACCAAGGACGGTGTAACGGTCGCAAAGGAAATCGAACTTCCCGAGAAGTTCGAGAACATGGGTGCCCAGATGGTACGCGAAGTGGCGAGCAAGACCAGTGACATCGCTGGTGACGGCACCACGACCGCGACGCTTCTGGCCGAGGCGATCTATCGCGAAGGTCTGAAGAACGTCACGGCAGGCGCCAACCCGATGAGCCTGAAGCGCGGTATCGACAAGGCCACCGAGGCCGTTGTCGGCGGTATCGCAAAGCAAGCCAAGAAGGTCAAAGAGCACACCGAGATCGCCCAGGTTGCAACCATCTCCGCTAACGGCGACACCATGATTGGTGACATCATCGCCGATGCGATGGACAAGGTTGGCAAGGACGGCACGATCACGGTCGAAGAGGCCAAGACGATCGAGACAACCCTGGACGTCGTCGAGGGCATGCAGTTCGATAAGGGCTACCTCTCGCCTTACTTCGTAACCAATGCTGACAGCATGGACGCGATCCTCGAGGACGCCCTGATCCTGATCCACGAGAAGAAGATCTCGAATCTGCAGGATCTCCTTCCGTTGCTTCAGACGGTTGCGAAGAGCGGCAAGCCGCTCATGATCATCGCCGAGGACGTCGAGGGCGAAGCCCTGGCCACACTCGTCGTGAACCGCCTCCGCGGAACGCTGCAGTGCTGTGCGGTCAAGGCCCCCGGCTTTGGCGATCGCCGCAAGGCCATGCTCGAAGATATCGCGATCCTGACCGGCGGGCGCTGCCTGACCGAGGATCTCGGCATCAAGCTCGAGAACGTCACGATTGACGATCTCGGCAGCGCGAAGCGCATCACGGTCGACAAGGAAAACACCACGATCGTCGAAGGCGCCGGCAAGACCTCCGACATCCAGGGCCGCGTGACGCAGATCAAGCGCCAGATCGAAGAGACCACATCCGACTACGACCGCGAGAAGCTCCAGGAGCGTCTGGCGAAGTTGGCCGGCGGCGTGGCCGTGATCAACGTTGGCGCGGCAACCGAGACGGAGATGAAAGAGAAGAAAGCCCGCGTCGAAGACGCCCTGCACGCCACGCGCGCTGCCGTTGAAGAGGGTGTTGTGGCCGGTGGCGGCGTGGCACTGCTGCGTGCCCAGAAGGAGCTCGACAAGGTCGAGGCCTCCGGTGACGAGGCCGTGGGTGTACGGATCATCCTCGCCGCGCTCGAGGCCCCGCTGCGTCAGCTCGTGGCCAATGCCGGCATGGAAGGCGCCCTGGTAGTCCAGGAAGTCAAGAAAGCCCGCGGCGTGAACGGCTTCAACGTGGCAACCGGCGAGTACACCAACATGATCGAAGCCGGTGTACTGGATCCGGCCAAGGTGACCCGCTCTGCTCTGCAGAATGCGGCCAGCATCTCCGGCCTGCTTCTCACGACCGAGTGCATGGTCACGGAGATTCCGGAAGATCCTAAGCCAGCGCTTGGCGGTGCCCCTGACATGGGCGGCATGGGCGGCATGGGTGGTATGGGCGGCATGATGTAAGTCGCTTTTGCCGTTTGACCTATGAGAACGGGGCGCATACAATGCGCCCCGTTCATTTTTCTCAGTGGAGGGTAGCTTTTTGAACACAGAACTGCTTGAACAGGCCAAAGATCGGGTAACCAGCATTCCCGTTCTGATCAATATGGTATCGAAGCGCGTACGCCAGCTTAACGCCGGTTTCCGGCCCTACGTGCGCCCCGAAGAGCCCAACGAGGACAAGGTCGATACCGCTCTCCGTGAGATCGCCCAGGGCAAGATCATCGCTGAGCTGGATTTCGCTGCCGAGGAATAACCCGTGTCGTCCCGCCAAATTACCGTCAACCGACGGGCCCTGCGGGACTACCACGTACTCGAACGTGTCGAAGCTGGAATCGAGCTGCGCGGCACCGAGGTGAAATCCATCCGCCTCGGCCACATCAGCATGACCGGCGCCTACGCCCGAATCGAAAAGGGCGAAGCCTGGCTCTTGGGGCTGAACATCTCGCCCTACGATCACGGGAACCAGTTCAACCATCCTCCCGAGCGCCCGCGCCGCCTCCTGCTCCACAAGCAGGAGATCCGCAAGCTCCAGTCCCAGTCTGAACAGAAGGGGCTGGCACTCGTCCCGCTGGCCATGCATTTCCGTCGCGGCCGGGTCAAGGTCGAGATCGGCGTCTGCCGCGGCAAACAGTCGCACGACAAGCGCGAGACCATCAAGCGCCGCACCGCCGACCGAGAAGCTGCCCGTGCGATGCGACAGCGCTGATGTGGAATAACCACGAAGAGGCATCTCCCAAGCCTTGCGTCACACTGCAAATGGTGGCAGTATCGACGCATTAAGGAGACCCGACCATGATCGCTTTGTTTTCCGGAGCCCCCGGTCCTCTCGAGATTCTGCTCATCCTCGTCGTGATTCTTCTGCTCTTCGGCGCAAGACGCCTACCCGACCTGGCCCGCTCACTCGGCCGCAGCCTGAGCGAGTTCAAGAAGGGCAGAGAGGAAGGGAAGAAAGAGCTGGAGGAGAGCGTCGCCGAACCCGCGAAAGAGGGGGAAGAGAAAACCGAGAGTCAGTAGACGCCCCCACTGCCTTGCCCGTTCCAAGCCTGTGCGAATGCGGGTTACTGCCTACGGCTTATTGTGCGCTCGATTCCGAAGCAGCCGGAATTGTAATCGGCTCAAAGCTTGTGGCCGGGACACCCAGCGAGTCAGGCAACACCAATTCCGGCATGACGGGAGCCGAAGCGGCAGGCGGATTGTTGTAGGCCTCAATGCGGTCTTCGATCGTTTCGAGCTGCTCGGTTGCCCTATCTCCCCAGATGCTGTCGCCGCGATTGGCGATCATGTCTTCGTAGACAATGCGCGCGTCATCGAACCGACCGAGCTGTTCCAGGCAACGCGCCTGTCCCAACAGCGCCGTCGCGGCAAGGAAATGCTTGGGGTCGGCCTCTGCGAACGCCTTGAAGGCCGCTTCGGCAGCCTGCAGCTCACCACGCGCCTCACGACAGTGGATCAGGCCCACTTCGGCAACGCTGGCCAGCTCATGGTCGTCATAGCGGTCGCTGAAGTTCTCGTAGTGTGACATGGCGCCATTGTAGTCGCCCATGTCATACGCCGCCTTGGCAAGCTGCAGCAATGCGAGAGGCGCGGACGGCGTTGAGGCGTAGTCGGCCACGATCGCCTCAAGATCCTGCGTCGAACGTACCGCCGCAAGTTGGGCTGACGCGTCGACAACGGCACGCCGCTTATTCGACCGGTACATGTTGATGCTAAACACGGACACGGCGATCACCGCCGCCACAATCGTGATATGCGTCCCGTGATCGCGCCAGAAGGCCTTAGCCTGTTCCAGCTCAGGTATCCCACTCTCGTGGTGCTCGTGGTGCTCGTCGTGGTGATGTTCCGCTTCCATGTTCATCTAGCCATCCTCTCAAAATACAAAAGGGCCATCATTGAACCCGTTTAGCGTCCGCGAATCAAGCGCCGTCTTCCCCACATCGCCTTCCACATCGCCTTCCCCACATCCCCAACGCGAAGTCACACACTGGACAGACGCCTCTGGGATGGATCAATGAGCCGCTAATGAGATCACTGGCGACCTCCGGACCGACGTGAATCCTCACGCAACAGAACAAAGCGTGGTTCCACCTCATATGCCTGTCGCCGCCCTTCCTTTTCCGCACGAAACACCAATCCCAGTTCCAGCCAGTGCCTGAGGTACTTCTGAATATGCTGTTTGCTCTTTCCTAGTTGGTCGACCAAGTCGCTGTTGCTGAACCTCTGGAGGCAAGCCGCGGCATGAAAAGCCCGTTCCTCAGCGCCTTGTAGGCTTCGGCGCAGTTCGCTCGACATGATAACCTTCAGAGAACCCATCGCTTCAGGCAGTGCAAGGGAACCAGTGTAGCTGTCTGGCACATGACAGATCAGGTTGGTGACGGCATTCATGACATAGCGGATCCTGCCGTCAAACAGGTTGCAAAGATGATGGACCACATCATCCTGAACAGGGCGGATCCATTGCTTCCCGGAAACCGCCAGTAGCTCATAACGACGTTCGATCACCGTCATGACCTGCTCGGGCCGTAGCGGCTCCAAGTGGAGGGGGATGTCGAAGAAGATGCTACGTACTCGAGGAAGCGGCACGATCGCCTGTTGAAACATCCCCGGATAGCCAACCAGTATGAAGTACACATCGGGCAGTTGGAGCGAATCGCGCGCGCTTTCGAAGAAGGCTCTGATCTTTTCTGGTGCGCCTCTGCCAAGCAATTCCAGGTTGTTGAGGTGAAAGATAACACCAGCAAACCCTCTGCGCTTCACTGTTCCAAGCAATCCGCGCAAGTATTCTCGCAGTTTCCCGTCGCTGATGTCTCCTACGGTCAATGAAGCACTCCTGGAGTGGCCTGCGCTGCCACCAAACCCGAAGAGAGAACCGCCCAGGTGGAACCCTCCGCTATTTTCGATGTGAACACTTGTGACAGCAGCCACTTCCTTCAGGAGCTTGCTCTGCTTGAATGCCTTTTCGCCCATATCAAGTCGGATTCGACCTGAAAGAGCTGCCAGCAGGGCTAGGAGCAAGTCACGCCCGCCCCAATCCACTTCCACGGATATTTCGTTGGGCGGAGACAGCAGTTTATGTTTGGCCGCCGCCTCCCAACGGTAGCGGTGGTGATTGACGAAGGTCGTTTTACCGACACCGGCTTTCCCCTCAACCAGAATTCGCCCGCCTCCGGGATTGCGCAGAAAATTCGTCATCAGCGCATCCGCTTTGGCATCCTCTTTACGCTCTACATACGCGTCCTTGATCGACAAGGGAGCCTGTTTGCTCAGTGACAAAGCACGCGTATCGAATGGATTCCCCGTGAATCCATAGCGCTCCCAGAGATTCTGTGTCAGTTCCATCTGTATCCCTCCGCCAATGCACACGGGGTTACCATGGTTTACCTTTTCTCTAAAGTAAACCGCAACCGGTTGACCATGGTTTACTGTTAGGATCTCTTCGCCGTCAAGGCTTACTTGGACGTTTAGAGATGCCTGTGTAGGCATTCTTCAATTATAGAGTCGGAGAGAGCCGTTGCGGTAGCCGAACACCCGTAATCC
>CAYFPQ010000072.1:0-10212 GCA_964345005.1 uncultured Victivallales bacterium
GTCAAGAAACCACAACATATGGGGGGTACTTGAGTCAATCAGCCACCCACGTTTCGTTATGCCTCTTCGTTCGTATTTGTCATTCCGAGCTTGCCGAGGAATCTCCCGCATTACCAGTGGCTTGAGATCCCTCGACTTCGCTCGGGATGACATACCGTTCGTTTCTCCGGGACTTATGCAAAAACTACATATCTAACAGGTTCAACTGTTCTCCCGTTCTACTCCCCCCTGCACGAGTTCGCCATACGTCTCGGGGCGACGCATGGCAAACTGGCGGTCCCGTTCGGCCTGATGGACACGCCTTTCGTCCAGATCGATGACCGCAGTCGCCAGGCCGGGGCGCGTGCCGGTTTGCGCCAGGATGAAGCCGTCCCATGAAACAATGGCGGTCTGTTCCAGATCGTTCCGCACGCGCCAATCATCCGGCTGGTAATACACATAGGCGCTGGCCACCAGATTAACGAAATTCTCCATGGCGCGTGCACGCATGATGCAGTCACAGAAATGCCACGACGGCCCGCTCCACATCGTCGGCCAGAAGATGATTTCCGCGCCCTTCAGCGCCAGAATGCGGCAGCCCTCCGGGAAGTTAAGATCGAAGCAGACCTGCAACCCCACCGTGACGCCTTCGACATCGAAAACGGGGAACTCCGCCCCTGACGCCGTCGTCTCGTCCGGCGCCGGATGCACCTTGTGATAAATCCCGACCAACCCGCCGGTTCGGTTGAAGATCACGGCGGCGTTGTAGATCCTGTCATCCAATCTCCGTGGAAGGGTCGTGATCAGGTTCAGGTTATTCTCCCGCGCCAGGCGTGAACAGAATTCCGATGAAATGCCTCCGGGCACCGCTTCGGCCAACACATCGTACGACTCCGTCATGCCCGCGACAGAGAAATACTCGGGCAGGCACAGAAAATCGACCCCGCGTTTTCCGGCTTCGACAATCAACGGCGCCACTTCATCGAACCGCTCCTGCTGATTCCGAATGCGATGTTCAGGATCAACAACCTCATCGGTCTTTCTTAAACTGACGGTACCGACACAAATCTTTCGCATGCCACCTCCTTTACTGTCACTTGCCATATAATGTCATGTAGTATATTCTGCCGCAAAACAAAAAACAGATGCCCCTTCACGGAGAAAGAACCGCCATGACACTCAAGATCAATCACCGTAAGCCGGTACAACTCGAACGGATGCTCGGACGCGAGGCCAGCGATGCCATCAGGGAGTGTCCTATTGCCTATCTCCCGGTCGGCTGCCTGGAGCGGCATGGCGACCATCTGCCCATGGGGCTCGATGTGATCAAGGCCCATAAGATGTGCTGCCTGGCCGCACGCGCCATCGGCGGCGTGGTGTATCCGCCGCATTTCTATTCCGGCATCCACACGTCCATGCCCGGCGATATGAAAACGAGACTGACCGCGGACTGGGCCAATCTGTATACCGATGAGACCGCCCGGAATCATCTGTCCGAGATCATACGGCAACTGGCCCAGACCGGCATCAAGGTCCTGGTTCTCTACTCGGGCCACTACCCGCCCGAACAGGTCGAAATGATTGAGGAGATCGCCACCGAGCTCTCATCCGAACTTTCCATCGCCATCATCCCCTTCGCCGAGCGTATGGTTCTGGACGGCGATCATGCCGGCGTCAGCGAAACGTCATTGATGCTCTACCTGGATAAATCGCTCGTTGATATGACCCGCATCGGGGATATCAACTATCAGGAACATTTCTGGAACGAAACCAACACCCCCGAGAACGCCAGCGTGAGCCGGGGCGAGGAAGAAGCAACAAGGGTCATTGAAGCGCTGAAGGCAAAGATTGAGGCGCAAACAACCTAAAGCTTCCGCAGGTAGTGATAGATTTCAGAGCAGCGTTCGAAACCCAGTTTCTCGTAGACGCGTTGAGCGGCAATGTCATTGGAACATGTGGACACCTTGAAGCGGGTGAACCCCGCATCCAGCATGATGCGGTTCAGCTCGCGTTGAAGCAGCGTCCCTATGCCACGCCCCTGAAACTCCGGATGGACGGCATTGTCCGCAATCTCGGCTATAGCTTTCGTTCTGTCTGCATAATAGGTGGCGTACCCGACAACCCGGCCACCCGTCTCCGCAACAATAACCTGATCAAGATGATCCAGACAGAACTGACTCACTCTTGCGCACTTGTACTCGTGCCACGGTTTTCCGCCCAGTTCCGTTCCGAAGAAAGCTTCCTCTATCTTATCCTGCGACACATCCTCAAACGCAAGCTTCGTAATCCGGCCAATCGCCGCCACGTCTTCCCGGCGCGCATAGCGTACCGTCACATCCAGCTCCTTCTTTCTTGAACACCCCTCGATCCTCGCACTTCCAGTCATGGTCTACTCCTTCTCACTGGGGGATGGTTGTTCACAACCACGCGGTGCAACCCATATCGGACTGGACCACGCCGCATTGCCGTCGGCCTGAAAGATACGTACGTAATACCAGTCCCGCGTTGCACAGGGTTGCTGCAAAGTATCGGTAAACACAAAAGACGCTTCGTCGCTTGCCGGTTCGTGACGATGGATAAGCCTGTTATTCTTCAGCACATCCACGCGCCGAATCCAATCGGTTCCCGCCACCCGAACGCTGATGCGTCGATTGATAAGAGCCGCAGCATCCGGATCGTACTCCAGCACGGACCCCATTAAGGCGCCGTTCAGCTCGAACTTGAGCACGATGCGCACCCCCGTCGTTCCATAACAACGGCGGTCATAGAGCGCATCCCAAACGCCTTCGCGCGTCAATGCTTTGCTGTACACCGCACAGAGTCCCGCTTTGTAATGCTGACACCAGTAGCGGTCGGCATAGGACAACGAGCGCCCGGGATAGCCCAGATGCGAATCCCCCGCCGCCGTTATCCCCAGCAGGAGCCCCGACCGCCAGGCGTGCTGCGCGCTCTGGTTTCTCGGCTTGCGCTTATCATTGAGCGGATTGTCATCACGCGACTCATAACTGCCCCAGCAGGAGTAGATTTCCATAACGCGATCCAGCTCGGGGTCCATGACCGACCAGTCCAGGTACTTCATAAAACTGTGCGGAATGGTAAGCACACGTTCGGCATGCTCTTTATAGAATCTGATTAAGGCATCGGCCTGCGTCGGCGCACCGCCTTCGGCAACAACCGTCGACATCGGCTTGATGCAGGGCTCCATGTCGGCGGACCGGTAGATCACGCATTTATCCCCCTGCGGTCCCATGCCGCATTCCCACCCTTTCAGCGACACGTAGCGCCCGGGCTCGTAGGCCTCGATGGCCGCCTGCTGTGTCTCCGCCCATCCCGGGCTGGTGGCATAAGCCCCAAACCCGTCCGTGACTGCCGTAAAGTCCAGCATGGAACCATCGCGTGCATACGCGTGCAACTCTCGGGGCGAACAACAGGAATCCCCGCATTGCCGTGCGGGCACCCACTGGTGATAACGGGACTGCGCATGAAGATCGCCCCAGAAAAGGCGATACTCAGCCCCCTCCTCGATCATGACGGGATTCGTCTGTACCGCTTCCAAATTCGGTCCTGCAACGCCAATACGGGCAATGCCTGAAGCACAAGCCGAACCGTGAACGGTCTGCCCGGATGCGGCCGTGTCTGTTTCAAGATCCACCTCTTTTGCACGAAAACTCAGAGGATCGAGATAATCGTCGGCGGGCGGACACAGATTCCGATCCAAGACAGCGGCGCGAACGGCAATCCTGTCGTTCACATCAACAACACTGGGAGCCACGGCTACGATCTTTTCCGCCGGCCCCGGGACAACCTCCAGCGGCTGGGGCGACCCTGCCGGCATGGCAAAACAGCGGTCGCCGGCCGAATCGATCACAGCCGCAAAGCCGACCGGAAGCCGTTCGGGCCAGGGTTGAACACCAATACCGTATGGCTCATTGTCCACGTCGCCGTAGGTCACCTCGATCACGTCGCCGGGCATCAGGTGGTCACGTTCAACCGTGCCGGTGATCCACCAGCGCCAATGGCAAAACATCTCCGCAAGTTCGGGATTTAACGGGAAGCATGACGGATCTGCGCCCGGCCAGCTTTCATCCGCCCGAAGCCGAAGGGTAGCATTCCCGAGACTCTCGATCCGCCATGTCGTGTTGATGGGCTTCCATGGATTATGCTGACGATCCGTTCCGATAAGCCGTTCATCCCAATCACGAGGTGTCAGGCAAACGGGGCGCCCCCAGCCCATATTGGGAATGGCAATTTTAAGGCATCCCCCTTCCCTGATACCGGCTGTACCGATCGCAAGCCGAAACACAATACTCGTCCGGCTGCCTGCTTCAAAGGGTCCGGCAGGCGCCATCTCAAAGCTTCCTGCATCTTCTTTTACTCTACACACAGGCATCACCAGCAATCTCACAGGGTGCTTTCATGAGCAGTCCTTCTTCTCGCATCTAAACACTTTACTCCTGCACACACATGTTCTAGAGTATGTCATTAACTGACTTGGCTGTCGAGGATTCGCTGATCGGCCGTTCACTGCCGATCCACCAGATCTCGCATCTGGCCCTCCGTACTCTTGCAAGATTAGGAAAGGACCCACACGATGAACAGAAAAATGCACCTATTGGCAACGGCCCTGGCTGGACTGACCACAATCGCTACACAGGCGCATGCCGTCGATGTTCTGGCGGAATACCATTTCGAGGATTCGCTCGGCATGACGGTGCTGGACAGCTCGCACAGCGAGGCGCATCTGACCGCGGACGGATTCGGAGGAAGCGTCCCCTTTGTCGAAAGCCCCTTCGGCGAAGGCATCGTGTTCGACCGAACCCAGCAGCGGGTTCAGGGCTCGTCCAAACAGCCCGAGGGTCAATACGAGAACATCGCCGTCGAATGCTGGTTCAAGCGTCAGGGCAATCCGGCCCCCGAGGAGCGGCTGCTCCAACTGGGCGACAAAGACTACCTCTACATGGGCTACTGGAACGGGGACAGACTGATCGCAAGCATCCGGCATAGTAAGCCGCAATACCACGTCACGGTAACGTCCCCCCTGCCCTCGAAAGACGCGTGGCACCATCTTTTCTTTCTGCGGGACGGTAACAGGAAAGAAATTCGCTTCTACATTGACGGCACACTTGCCGGACGCAGGGCCTGTCCCGATCCGGTGAAACTGACAGGAACAAAGGGCGTACCGTCCGTCAACCTGTACCTCGGCAACGGCGGCATGAGCCGTCGCCAGTATCCCTACGGCGGCATGCTGGATGAGGTCCGTGTGCTCACCGGCCGCCTGCCGACCGACGAAGAAATCACCCATCTCGCCAATATCGAGTCGCGGACGGCGCACGGGGTCGATGCCGCAAGCCGGACAGCCGTCATTCTCACCCGCGCCCGGCGGTTCCTGTCCACCCTGCGCCTTGCGCTGCACGTCCTCGAAGAAAGCGGACTCTCCACGATAAGGGACACCCCCGGCAACTTTCTTTCGGCCAACCTTCGCACGATCGAAGACAGGCTGCGAAAACTGGAAACGCAGCCAAATGGCACGGCCGCGGCAATCCGCGGCGTCTATGTCGAGATGGAAGCGCTGGAAAAGGAAATGATCGAGCAATCCATCGCGCTGTTCGCCCCGCCGGTCTACAGTCCCCGGCGCCTCTACGAATGGTATATCCGCAGGACAGATCCCACCATCGCGTTCAAGAAGCGTAACGAAAAACTGCTGGGCGAAATCGACAATCAATTCATGGATTGGGCACGAAACACCGCGACACTTAAGACGTTCGGACTCACCGTCGAAGCGGACATCGAACAGGAACGTATCCGCATTCGCAAACCGGCTTACACCGGACAACTTCTGTTGAACAGCATGTTCGAGCAGACCTTCTCCTTCTACAAGGCCGTGGCCATTGAACGCTTCAGGTTGGCCGAACGCTATCTGGCCGCGCAACGCGAATGGGACGCCCTCGCCAAGTGTGCCGAGATCCGGCGCGAGCTCGGCGCGGCCATCGCCGACCTGAAGGACCTGAAACGCGAGCACGTCAAAACCCTGAACAACTGGAAACAACGGGGCATCGAGAAGAACAGTTTTGTGTATGCCGCCGCCATGGAACGCGCCTCCGATGCATTGCTGGAGCAAGCCAGGGCTCAGGTCTACGCCCAACACAACGATGTTCCCGTCATCCGGCCCGGCGCGTCATTCTACAGCGGCGGACGCCTGGCCATGGGCGGCAACAAGCAGGGGCTGCCGGCCGTTGAGGTCCGCGGCGCCACCTTCTACCGCCGTCATCGGGTTCTCGCCCCCTACGAGAACGAAAATTACGAATGGCAGGTATCCTTCGAAGTGCCGGACTCCGCCATTATGGAAACGGAGGTCGAAGATGCATCATGGACCCATTCGCACCGGGTCTATACCTACCGTCACTTTGTGACCGACGCTACCGTGCGTCAGGATTGCTGGTGGAGCATGCTCTCACCCGGCACACTGTTTGATACGCATGGCCCCTCGCTGGTATTTTCCGACAATACACTCGACAGCTCAGTGGCGCCGGACAAGGTCATAGGTGTGTTCGACGGCAAGCCGTGGATCGTGAAGCAGGGCGAAACCATCGATACGGCGCGCATGACCGAGGGCTGGCTCCTGCTGCTGTGGGAGAACAACGCACCCCAGATGCCGGTTCTCGTGTTCTTCGAGCGCCGGCCCGACCGGTTTGAATGGCTGCCTACAGGGCTGGTCGCGCATCGTGCCCCCGAGATAGGCAAGACCGTAATGGCCATGCCCTACGGCTCGGTGCCCCAACCCGCCGCACAGTCGAAAAAATGGAAGAAACCGCCCGAGGCCGTCGTGGCGCAATGCCGCAAAATGGTTGAACACCTGGGCTACTACCCGCTGGAACTCGATGAGTTTTTCTCGACGGGCGCAACTCGTGATGCCGTCGGCAAGGAACCGATCCGCGTCTGGAATCGTGTGGCGTCCGTCATCGAACTGAAAGATGACTGGAAGACCGAATTCAAAGCGTACACACCGATTCCGCCCCTCTTCGCGCTCGGCATCGAAAGCGGGGTTGATATCAGGGTTGAACAACCGCTATCCAGCCCGCTGTATATCGGCAAGTACGGTCCGTTCCAAAGCGTTGCCGGCACGGCACTGTCCTATACCATGCCGGTCGTGCGCATGTGGAACCGGCATTGCCTGCGGCCAACGGGTGAAGAGGAGCTGCTCAAGGTCTATAATGACCATTTTCGTGACGACACCCACAACTACGACTTCACCAAAATGGGCGGGTACAGCCCCGGTTACTGTATGATGTCCGAGGAGAACCGGGACTGGTGGGCGCCTCACAAGAGCCGCGCCGTGCTCGATCAGGCTTTCGCCCAGCGCAATGCGCTGTCGCACGCGGCTTATCCACTCGATTTTGTCATCGAAACGACGCAGGCCAAAGGCGGCTGGCTATCCGGCTGGCGTGGCAACTGGTACGACATTCGCTCCCAGGGGGACATCCAGTGCTATACCGGCCTCCGCATGCTGGGCGCCTATACCTACGCCAAGTTTGCCGGTCACTGGGATCTGATCGAGAAGCACTGGGAAGCCATGCGGCGGCTCTACTCCTCCATCACCTTCCGGCAGGGCTGGGCCTCGCCCGGACATGACTGCATGACCACCGGCTGGATCTTCAACAACGATATGTTCGGCGATCCCTGGCGCCTGCATCACATCATGGCTACCCTGGCCCGGGTGCTCGATCATTCGGACGACGAGGCGCTGGCCGCCTACCAGGGCGCGCGGGCGCTCCATTCCTTCGGCATCACCATTCACCGCAATGCTCTGGCCCTGAACCGCCATATCATGGTCGGCAACGCCATCAACGACAAAAAGGCCACCGTTACGCCGGGTACGGCGCGCGCCAAAATCCAGTACGGAACCGTTGATGTCGACCAGGGCTGGCAGGCGCCGTTCAACTGCATGGGCTCTGGAACATTCGACTACCCCATGTTCGGCGCGTTGCTGGACTATTTTCCCGAGAACTCACGGCAATGGATCGGGGACTGGATGGACGGCATTCCCTCCTGGTGGATGCGCGACGGCGCCTATCGCGGACCCAACGCTTCGCATCAAGGCGCGGAACGGACAGCCAGCGCCTGGCACGGTCTGAAATGGCTGGCTATCACCACCTATGACCGCGAGAACGTCAGGGAGATCTATCGCAAGGGGTTTGCGCCTGCACCCGGTGAGAAGATCACCAGCAACAACGGCTCCAAGCGGTGGATGGCCCAGCGACAGTTCAAAGAAGCCATGCCCTTTGTAATCGCACAGAACGATCCCCTGTGGCTGGTGGAGTGGGATACCGCCCTGCTGGATGACGGCACGTATGACCGCCAGACGCGTACGGCAACCGTCACCCTCGACGCAAGCCGGCCCGGCACGGCGCTGATGATCAGTCTCGTGCCGCCGACCGCCGTCAGCGTGAACGGCAAGACGCTGAGCACGGACGACTATGCTTACGACGCGAAGGACGACTCCCTGCGTGTGCCTTTTGGCTACGGCCCCCAAGAGATTGTGGTGGCGCTGAAAAGGCACACGCCCAAAGACCTGAACTATCCGGACTTCGCCGGACAGCCGCTGGGCCGTCCCCTCAAGCTTGCTCGCGCGCCGAAACCGGGCAAGATGGAAGTAAACGTTGCTTCCGGCGACATCGCCGTGGGCGAGTGCGAACCGATCGATATCCGCGCGTTCTGCAACATGGGCTTTGTGGACAAGGTCGCGGACGACCGGCGCGGCGGCACCTTCGACGGCGGCGAGGCCTTTCTGTTCCCCGCCGGCAAGCAGATTCTGCGCGGCGTGCCGTTCACGATCATCGACCCCGATCAGAATGGCGGCAAGAGCTGTATCGTGCTGAACAGTCGCACGCGGGACTACTTCCCCGTGGCCGTAACCAATATCCCCGTCAACAAGGTCTTCAAACGCCTGTTTTTCTTCCACGGAACCAGCGGCGAATACAAGACGCAAGGGTTGCCCGTCATGACCTACGTGCTGCACTTCAAGGACCGCGATCCCGTCGTTCTGCGAATCCGCAACAAGAAAGACATCTACAAGTTCAAAGGCTGGATGCCCCAGGAAAAAGACGGCCTGCCGGACCTGGCCAATGCCCGCGCCGTGCCTTACTTCCCGCTCGGCATCGGCGATGGCGGCTTACATAACAACGGCCATGGCGCCAGCGGCTATGTGATGATGTGGAACAACACCGTACGGGAACTGGCCGGTCCGGCCATGGCCCACGAACAGCAGGGATTGGCCGTGCTGGAATCGATCGATATTCTGTCAGCACGATCGTCCGCCACACCCATGGTGTTTGCAATTACAGGTGAATTGGTGAAGTAATGAACCTGAAACCAGTCTGTGAAATGCTGCCGCATGAGATTGTGGAGGCACGGGACGCCTCTTCCTGCGCGTTTGTCCCGGTCTCTCCGGCCTTCGAGTGGCATTCCTACCATTTGCCGGTTGGAACGGATGCGCTGATCGCCGAAGGCATCTGCATGCATATGGCCGAACGCGTAAACGGCATTTACTTCCGGCCGTTGTCGTTCGGACTCGACTCCACGCGCGACAAAGATCGCCTGGCGGCCTGGGGCTTCAACGAAGACGCACACATCTTCGGCATGCGGTTCCCCGATCTTCCGCTTTCCTCCGAATACGCCGCGCCGGACGAAATGCGCAGGAGCATCGTGAACCGGCTCGATGCCATACAACAGTCCGGATTCAAGCATGCCTTCATCGTCAATCAACACGGGGGCGCCGGCCAGCACGCAACGCTTGAAGCAACCGGCGGCAGTTTCAAGGTTCACTACGTGGCCGCGCACCGGTTCATCACGTATCGTCACGATCTCATGAAGGTCGGCGGCCATGCCGGACAAAGCGAAACCCTGCTACTCATGGCCTTCCGCCCAGAACTGGTGGACCTGACCCAACTGCCCGAGGGCGAACTGGAAGTCAGAACAACAGGTATTCTGCATGACCAACCGATCATACCGGAATCGTATCACCCCGGCAAAACACGCGTGTCCGTGGCCAACCGCCTGCGGGAAAACCTGCTCGACAATTTCGAAACCTTCATCAGAAGAACAGTAAAGGGAACATCATGACAAAGCCGAATTTTGTGATTCTGTATCCGGATTCACTGGGCGCCAATGCGGTGTCCTGCTACGGGAGCCGGAACGCGCATACGCCGAACATCGACGCCCTGGCGGCCGGCGGCG
>CAYFPQ010000072.1:10222-16394 GCA_964345005.1 uncultured Victivallales bacterium
CGTTCGGTTCGAAAACTGCACCTCGCCGAATCCGGTTTGCATGCCGTCGCGCGCCAGCCTCCTGACCGGCAAGTATGTATCCGTCCATAATGTGTATGAAAACGGTGTAACGGATTATCCCGAGGGGCATACCACCTTCCAGCAGGTTCTCAGGAAGCAGGGCTACCACACGGCCTACTACGGCAAAACACATTCGATTAATAAACAGGAATGGGATGAAGTATTCGACCTTTATCCGGACTACAATCATTATCTTCAGGCGCGGGGCTTCGATATCGTTTATCCCGAAAAACTGCCCCTGGATAAACTCTGCGCGGACTTTTCCAAAATACCGGCCGGGGAATTCAGCGAGGTGGTTCTGGGCAATCTGGCGGTCCGCCATCTCGAGAAGGCCGCGGAATCCGACGATCCATTCCTTCTGTTCATGAGTTTCGAAGCGCCGCATTCGCCCTGGTCGCTACCCGAGGAGTTCCGGCATTTCTATCATCCCGAGAACATGGAGCTTTTGGATATCCCCGACGAGGACAGGAAAAAGAAACCCGCGTACCGGCTCGATTACCATGCCAAACGCTCGCTCATGGCCACAACGGACGACACGCTCAGGCATGCACTGGCGATCTATCATGCCCTGGCCTCCGTCATGGATGAGCAGGCAGGAAGAATCGTCAAAGCCCTTGACGAGTCCGGGCTGAGGGAGAACACCCATATCATCCTGCTGTCGGATCATGGGGATCATGCCGGCAATCATCGCAGCATGGGCAAATGCCTGTCGCTGGAAGAAGATCTGGTGCGGGTTCCCTTGATTCTGAACAACCCCAAACGCTTCCGCCCGCATGTTTCCGATGCCCTGGTCGAGAGTATCGATGTCTTTCCCACCCTCATGGAGTTGGCCGGAATCGAGATACCCCGCGGCGTGCAGGGCCGCAGCCTCCTTCCACCGGCCGACGGTAACACTGATCTCGAGGAACGGCGCTACGCCTTCTCGGAGGAATTCTATACCGGGTTTCCGTCCGGGGTCAGCGTCAGAAGCCGGGATTACAAACTGATCGTGGATTCGGAAGGCTTCGAAGAACTCTATTGCATCAGGGATGATCCGCACGAGTGGCGAAATCTGGCCGGACAGGAAGCGTATGCACCGGTCACGACGGAACTGAAGGATGCCCTGATTCAATTCCGGTTCACGCATGCGGACAAGACCGTGCCGTGCAACGCCCCAAACTGGGTCCGAGAGTTCATGAAGCCCGGCTACCACCGGTATTAACCCCCGCTGAAACCTTGCTTGACTATCCCCTCTATCTCTGCAATAAAATCAATATTCATTAATAGTCATTTAGTAACAATTGTCAGAATGTTTATACAGTGGAGGGGTCGATGGTACGGGTATTATATTGTGATCCTGAGAAACAGGTGGTTATCGAAAATATGAAGCTGCCTGCTTTGAACAAGGATCAGGTTCGCGTCAAAACAGTCTACAGCTATCTCAGCGCCGGAACCGAGCTGACGATGCTGCAAATGGGGCAAACAAACAATACCTGTGAAGTCACCCGTGATCCGCTGGGATACAGCTTGAGCGGCGAAGTCATCGAAGTCGGCGCCAATGTGACGCACGTCAAGCCGGGCGACAACGTGGCCTGCGTCGGGGCAGGCGCCCTCCACACCGACGAAGCCATTGTGGCAAAGAATCTTGTGTCCCCGGTCCCTGCCGGCGTCTCTTTACGCGAAGCGGCGCCGGCCGCTATGATGTGCTTCGCCCTCGGGGGCATTCGCAGGGCCCGCCTCGAATTCGGGGAAAACGTCCTCGTGCTCGGCGGCGGCGCCATGGGGCAGATCGCGGCACAGTTGGCACAGGCCTGTGGTTGTCATGTCTATATGATGGACCTCAATGAGTCCCGCCTGGCAAAAGCCAACAACGGTATAATAACCGTAACAGGCAATGATGCGGGGTGGGAACGCATCAGAACTGAAACCGCACCGGTCGTTCCATCCACACCCCCGGACATCAGGTAGCGGGAAATCTGATCATCCAGATGATTGATCATGCCGTAATAGGCGGCACGACACGACAGCAGCGTTTCCCCGGTGAGGTGCACGTGATCGGCGTCGAGGGCAAAGCCCCGCTTGCCTTCCGGCGGCGGCGCGGCCCAGTCGCCAATAACGGGCTGTGTAACCCCCGTTCGCAGATAGCGCTCCATATAGAACGCCGGCTTCAGTTCGTGCTTCAGTTCGAGACAAGCTTGAGCCTGTTCCGCCTTTACGCTATATGTAGCGCATGGATGAAGTTGCCAGACTGCTTGAGGACATGGTGAAGGCAGGAGTCATCACGCGATACGCCGTTTTTGGGGCCGTGGCCCAAATGCGTTACACAGAATCGGTCGCAACGCTTGACGCTGATATCCTTGTTGGAGTCCCCGAAGCGCAATCGCTGGACCTTTTGAGCCCGATCTACACCTTCTGTAGGGAGCGCGGATATAGTGCGGAAGGCGAAGCCATTCGAGTGGGTGACTGGCCCGTGCAGTTCATCCCCGCTTTCAGCGCCCTGACCGAGGCCGCCATGCGCGAGGCCGAAGAGGGGCAGGTTGATGATGTGCCTTTGCGAGTCGTCTCTGCTGCCTATCTCGCGGTTATTGCTCTGAGCGTAGGGCGTGCCAAAGACCTGGCTCGAATTGTGGCACTACGCGAAGCGAGGGCGTGCACGAAAGAGGAAATTGCGACGCTCGCCGCGCAACATGACCTGAGCGACGAATGGGAACGATTCCTGGAGCGGTTCAATGAAAGCTGAGGTACAGGATCTGCTTGAGCGACAGGCGCAATGGCAGCGTTCACGGGCCTCGCTGCCATGGGGCGACAAATTGCGTGCATCGATCGCGTTGCGGCGGAGTGTTCTTAGTCTTCGCCGGCATGGTGTCGGACAGCCGACCGACCACGCCGCTTCTCCGCGATCCGATTGCGCGGGGTCGGGATCGCTATCGATTTCGATGATCGAGACCGATTCGGATAGCGATTCCGACTCCGACGGACTCTCACCCAACGGGTGTAGCGGTGTTCGCGCATCGGTTTAGCTGTAAGTGTGTAAAGAGCAATAATATGCTGCAAATGACAGTACCAACTGCGGCGCAGTTGAACTGCCGACTGTAGGGTTATTGAATCGCAAAAAAGGTCCCCGGATAGAAGAACGAAGGGGCTTGAGCCCAGATGCGTATGTGATCCAGATACATGGATGCATTTTTCGTCACCACGAAGGTGACGCCCGTGAATGCATTGAGTGTATCGGCGTAGAAGCCATAGTCAGCAATCGCCTTCGACTCATCGATCCAGAGCGACCACTCCTTGCTGCTATAATCACCGCAGACACGAACACGGCTCCACTTCCCCGTGTCAACCGCCACGCCGGTATCCACCACGGCATCGTCATTGTAGGCCGACAGTGTGCCGTCGGTATCGACCCAGAACACGGCCGTGGCATCGGACGGAATGCTGCCGAACCAGATAATGCCGCCTGGTGCGAACGCCACGTTAGTGGCAAAAGTGTCATCGGCATACCAATTCGTCCCCATGTAGACCACGTGGTCCCAGTCACTGGTACTGAGGATCCCTCCGTCTTCATCGCCCCAGCACAGATAGACTGCGTCCTGCGCGTGATCCACCAGAACCACCTGGCCGTTGAGCGTGGCGTTCGACGCCGTGAGACCGGACACCGGTAGATTCGTCACCTGTAGAGCGCCGCTCTCGTAATAGGTCTCGCGCCAGTCGGTCCAGTCGACACGATGCGTGTAGTTGCTCACCAGCAATTCCTGCATGAGCGTGAATTCCGCATCGGATTGAACCCCGCAGTAACGATCGTCGTTCACCTGCTGGTAAGGAACCTGATACATGCGACGGAACCATGTGTGCAACGCCGGGTCGCTCTGTCCCAGCGCTTCCATGATATACGTGTAGAACGTGTACCAGTTACTGTAGCGCTCACGCGTATCCACAGCCATCCGCCAGGAAATGAAATCCAGTTCCGGAGTCTGGCCGGCACGGTAAAGGGCGCATACTTCATACAGATCGAGGAGCCTTCCCCCATCCTTGAACCGGCAACCCATCTCCACATCGAAGAGCACCCGGCCTCGCTCCGCTGCATCGTAGACCTCACACAGCGAGCGGAGGTTATCCCATCGGTAATAGTCATGCCACTCATTGGTGGTTGCCGTTCCGCAGTGGCGGGTCTGAATGCCATGTTCTTCCAGCTTGGCCCGCGCGTATTCCACCAGCCGATAACTGTGTAGCGAGAGGCGATCTCCACTCTGTGCAAGATCATCCAACTCCGAGTCTGACAATCCGGTGTCCCACCAGCCGTATACACTCAAGCGGCTCAGGTGCCCTGCAAACCGCCACATGTCGTTGGAGCCTCTTGCAAAACCCCGCAAACGGGCTGATTTACTGAAGACGACTGGTGCGCCTCGAAACGGCAATTTCTATCATCGTCCCGATCGTCGTCTTGATCTTCGTCAATCTGTCCCATCTTCGTCTCGATCCTTGTCCTGATCTTTGTCGACGAGGATAAGGAACGACGAAGATCGTGACGACGATCAAGACAAAGAAGCCGCAAGACTCGGTGCCATTCCACCCGCACATATTCCAAGAAACGGATCCCCCCGGAGGGGGAAAGCTGCTACTCTTCTCCCGACAAGAATAACCCCAAAAATGGGAGGAGAAGAGTGAGCAAGCTTTCGACGGTGAGTATAAGCATACAGCGGCACCTGTTTCCAGCATTAGAAGACGAAATCGGCGAGCTTTCCGACAAGGAGCGGAAGTTCGTTCGGATCATCGAACTGATCGAGATTGGACGCTTTCTCGTCGGGCATGGCTGGTGTGGCGTGGGCCGCAAGCCGCATAGCCGCCAGGCGTTGGCAAAGGCCTTCATTGCCAAGGCGGTCTGGAACATTACCACAACGCGTGCGTTGATCGATCTGATCCGAACCAGCCCAAGTCTGCGACGCTTGTGCGGATGGGATACGGTGGCCGACATCCCTGACGAGAGCGCGTTTTCGCGGGCTTTTGCGCTCTTCTCCACCATGGAACTGCCTCAGCGGATTCATGAGGCGCTGGTAAACGAGCATCTTGGAGAGAAGCTGTGCGGGCATGTCAGCCGCGACTCCACGGCCATCAAGGGCCGGGAGAAACCGAAGCCGAAGGCCAAGGCAGAAACGAAGAAAGTAAAGAAGCGTGGTCGGCCACGAAAGGGAGAGAAGCGCGAGAAGAAACCGCCACGTCGCCTGGAGTTGCAACCGTTCCGGAGCCTGGAGGAGAATCTCGCCGATCTGCCTGCCTTCTGCAATGTGGGCTGCAAGAAGAACAGCAAGGGCTATAAGGAAACGTGGATTGGCTACAAGTTGCATCTGGATGTCATCGACGGCGATATTCCGATCAGCGGCATCGTCACCGCCGCCTCGCTGCACGACTCCCAGGCCGCAATCCCTCTGGCACAGATGAGTGCCGAGCGCGTCACCAGCCTCTATGATCTGATGGATGCGGCCTATGACGCCAAAGAGATCGACGACTTCAGCCGTTCGCTGGGCCATGTGCCGATCATCGATGACAATCCGGGTCGTGGACAGAAGAAGCTGCAAATGGCCCCGGCTGAGAAGATGCGATTCAAGGAGCGCTCATCTGCGGAACGTGTCAACTCGAACTTGAAGGACAACTATGGGGGGAATCATGTCCGCGTGCGAGGGGCTGAGAAAGTGGCCTGTCATCTGATGTTCGGGCTACTCGCGCTCACCGCCACGCAGCTTTTCAATCTCCTGCTCTGACGAAACGGACCGCTTCGGCAAGGAACGGCTGCTTTTCGTTCTCCAAAACACGGGGGACCGGGACCGGTGTGCCGGAAAACGGCCATTTCTCGCGTCCGCACAGAATCTACCCTCGAAATCGGCCCAACATCATGCGATAGTCACAATATCACGCCGGTGCGGACCCACTCGCCGGATAGCTTTGCAAGAGGCTCTGGTGTGAACGCAGGAGGCGCCGAAGATGACGAAGATCGCAAGACAAGGCCGGACGCTGGAATTCACTTTTCCCGAGATGCCCAAGACGCTTCATGCCAAGTATACAGGCAAGTCCATACCAACACGGATGGTTGCAGCCTTGCCGCGGAACTACAATGCCCGGAGGCTGTTCCCACTGCTGG
>CAYFPQ010000073.1:0-11316 GCA_964345005.1 uncultured Victivallales bacterium
AGTGGTGTGGGAGGGGCGCCCCTCAGTGGGCGTCCCTATCCCGATCGATTTCCTCTTGTGTCTTCTCAGTAATCAACCGAAGAGCCTTCAGCCAGTAGTCTACCTCATTGCTCATTCGTTTCACTTGCCAGTTGTTTCGCTTCAACATGCGCGAGACCTTCACGTATATGCGTTTGTACGTCTCTTCGTGCTCTTCCCACCGCTTCTTTGCTATCATGCTGCTGAGCGCCGCACTGGATTCTGCTCCAATCATTCCGGCCCTACGTTTTGCCGATATCTCTGATCTCTTCCTCTCGGCCTCTCTTTCTTTGAGAAGAGCTTCGTTGAAAGTGACAGTTGCATCACTGAGAAGTTTGCAGAGCCCAAGTGATCGGGTGTAGCGGGCCTTTTGTTCTCCATATTGGTAGTCGTACAGCTTGGTGTGTGGATCCCTGAACGCATCTGTAAACCGAAGCATGTAGAAGTCCACGCTGAACACAGCCATGTCGTTTAGAACTTCTGCCCTCAGGGCGTAATCGTCTTGACTGATGCGCTCCCACTCAATGCCGTTCAGGTTTAGGCCAAAACGTCGAGTACCCGCAAAGCGGGTTCCTTGTTTGACCCAGTCATTAGGGTCGTCATGTCGCACCGCGTAAGTTGCAACCGCAACTACTTGCCCGGTCTTGTCGACGATCGCACTTCCACTATTGCCTCGAACGAAAGGCGCATCTGTTTCCAGCAGCTTAGGACCAACGCCCTGAACCGTCCCAGAAATTGCTGTGCAAACTCCGCTGCCGTCACTATTCCCAAATACGGTAACCGTATCACCGATACCAATTGGGGCAGGCGAGAAGTGCAATGCGAAGAGATTCTGATCGGGAAGTGAGACGCGGACCAAGTCGCGATCCTGCGCAACCTCGATGGCTCCGGTGTCAATAGCGCGCCCGCTCAGTAACTGTGCCTTCAGCGGGCGACCTCCTCTGAGAACGTGATCATTACTGAAGAGGTACTTCTTGCCGTGCATGGATCCGATGAAGCCGGAACCCGAACTTTCTCCTGCCGAAATTAGCACGATTGCATCACGAACTTCTTCGAAGAGAGACGCGGCATAGACACTGTTCAGAAAACAGATACCAAAGAGGATGGTGACAGAAACGCTGCGGATCAGTTTGCCGATGAATATGGTCATTCTAGTTTGTCTCCAATCGAACGCTTGGCTCTCCGTTTTTCAAAGGCCGCTCGCGGCCTTTGGAAATACGTGAGCAGCCTTTTGTTGGGGCATCTCACTCACCTGTGAATGATTGACAACATCGCATGGAATTGTGTGGAAGTCCTCTGCGTTGAGCCACACCACTGAGCCATCCACAAACACCACATTGCACCCCTTTCCATCATGATTCTCGGGCTTGCAGTACGCAAGCACGAGTTGGCAGCTGGACCCTGCCGTGATGTTGGTAATCAGGACGTAGTCGGTCCACTCGTCCACCAGGGCGAGTGGACCGGCCTTGTGACCGGATGCGTCACACACAAACGTCTTGGGGTCTGAGATGTAAACCATCGGAAGCGCAGCGAACGATGGAGGGAAAGCCTCATCAGAATCCATGGAGTACATGATACAGCCTTTGGCAATCTGTGACAGGTTGCTCATGCAACGGGGACGCTTGCGGGGGCCAACGTTACACGTGGTCACGGGTATGAGGTAGGCAACGACGACAAGGGCCAGAAGCGGGAGCCCGACGAGTAAGTAGGGCAGCGAGGCCCGGACCTTGCGTGTGCTGATCAATATCACCCCCTTCACGACAAGGAAGAGGGATACGACACCGAGAGCCCAGTACACGCAGACGATCAGGTTGTATGGGTTCATCATTCGTTCTTCGTGCCCCAACGTCGCGGCTCACGGGACCGCAGGGGCGCGTTCGCGCGCCCCTGTGGGTACCGTGGAGCCGGCTTGTTGGGGCCTCTCCATGCCCCCTGCCTTCACCAAGTCCTCAAACTGTTCCTTCTTGAACCACATCACAGAACCGTCAGTGAAAAGAGCGTTGGCTCCCCGACCCTCGTGATGCTCTGGGTCGCAGTAGGCATGGAGCCTGTGCTTTGGGGTGTTGGTCGTGAGGCCAGGCACCAGCGTGAAGCTGCACCAGGAATCGACTCGGTTCGTCGGTCCGGGCTTCTGCCCGGACCGGCGACAGACAAAGAGCTTTGCTGTATTGCCGTCGGACCATGAGGCGAGGTAGTCGTGTGCCTCCTGCCATGAATCCGGATAGCGTCCCGCATGGTCGATAGCGTACATCTGGAAGAGCTTGCCGAGTTGCGAAAGATGGCTCATGCAGCCGTCGCTCGCATGGGGTCGAGCACGGGCCGGAAGCAGCCAACGCACGGCAAAGACCGCAACCAGTGCGACGGCGATGACGGCTGCGCTGATGACGATGGTCTTCTTCATGTCATGCCCCAACGCTTGCCTGAGGGTGCGCGATTAGCGTTACCCTCCAGGCAGATGTTGTGCAACCCTCTCTTGCCTTCGTCAGGGGACGATGAAAATGCCCCACTCAGACCAGAAGTGAATCACACTCCGATATTTCTCTCCAACTCTGCCCATGTAGAACACGGGATTCCCGAACAACGAGATCAGAAGAATGAACGGGGTGGCTGCGAGGAGAACCACCGGAAAGAGCAGTATCCACCACAAGACGGCCAGCAGGAAATCTCTGACGAGGTCAGCTATGAAATCCATTCCTATCTATCTTCCTTGCACAACGTGCCGATGAGCGGCGGCTTTAGCCGTACGCTCGATCGGGCCTGTTCGGAACCCGTCTGTCTGTTCATCATCAGAACAAGGGCAGCCAGACAGTGGTTCCTTGAACATCTGTTGTCTCTCCGCCATGCGGCTGGACCAACCCGTGAATGATGGTCCGCGTGACATTCTGCCCCTCCGCCTTCTCTCCCCACAGACGGGCAATGCGACGGGCCTCTTTCTCGTCCGTCGTCCCAACGAGAATGTTGGCATTCTTGAGGCGGTCCGCAAAACAAACTCGCATGTGAATCACTCTTGCCGCTGCAATCATCTTTTCCTTTCTCGTTCCGAACGCTATCCTGAGGGTATCCGAGAGCCGCCTGCGGCTTCTCGGATTACCCTCCAGGATGATGTTGGTTTTCCTCTCTTTGACCCTCGGTTGCTTCGCCCGATTGGAGCGGAAGCCCTCGGATGTCGATGGGTTGACTGCGCCCACCCACGCCTGATGGTCGCGCGTAGTGTCCGAACAGGCGAATTGCGACAAAGAGAATGAGGGCAAACACGCACGCTGCGCCGATGAAAATCGCGAGAGCATTTGCTTGGCTGTCATTCATTTCTTTAAACCAACGCTTGGCTCTCGGTGCCGCGATTAGCGGCTACCGAGCAGCCGAATGTTGGGGAACCCTCTTGATGCCCAGAATGCCCCCGCCGACCAGCATCATCAAGCAAGGAAGGATGTAGTTATGCTGCCGCACATACAATTCTGTGATTGCGCCGTCAGCAGCGGTCATAACTTCCTTCTGGGAGTACGTGGATCGATTGTCAGCCTCTAGGCTGCAAAAGAGCTGTGCGCGAATCTCGCGCGGATGAGACATCTCGGCCCATCGGTGATGAACGATCGTAAAGAACCCAGCAACGAGAAGTAGCCACCCAAGTATCTTCATTTCTCTTCCCCAACGCTTGAATGACCGTCGCTGGAAGCCGCGCTTGCGCGGCTTTCAGCGTACGTGTCGATTCTGATGTTGGACACCCTCTGTTTTGTTTGTGTCGAACCGAAGGAACTGCATTTGCATCCAGTATCCCTCTTTCTCCGGATCATAGCGCTCGAGAATGCGTGCGCCAGCACGCATCCACTCGACGGTTTCTACATCGCCTGAACCATAGGCTTCGTTCGCAATGCGGCCGAGGAGAAGGAAGTGGCGTTTGCCACCCCGCTGTAGACCGAGCTTGTGCCCGGCAGTCCAGCCGGCGACGAACGACGCGATGATGATGACAAGGGGCAGGACTATGTTTCTTATCTTCATCTTCGTGTCCAACGCTCACCTCACCGTTTTCCAATGGCCGCTTGCGGCTATTGGGAATACGTGTGGAGGTTGTTGTTGGTTTGCTCCCTTGTGACTGTGGGCCTGGCGGTGACGCTCTGGGCAATGCCCTGTGCTTGGAGGTGACCACCCGGCCACCCCCTCAGAAAAGATGTGCTGCGGTTTGCCGGATCTGCCGGACTTGAACCGCTGGACTCTCGCATCATCCTGCATCCATTCATCATTTTCAAACCAACGTCGCGGGTCACGGGACCGCGGGGGTGCGTCCGCGCGCCCCCGTGGGTACCGTGCACCCGGCTTGTTGGCCACTCTCCATTTCACGGTTTGTTTGGCGGGTCCAAGAACCCGACGATCATCTCTGGCGGAACGTCAGTCTTCAGACCGAGGGCACCCAGATCATTGGTTGCATCTTGCGGCATTGCCCGAAAGAGGATCATGCGCTGCAATGTCGCCGACGCGCAGCGTCTGGTGGCAGACTCACGCATCTTGGAATCCACCCAATCGAGCGGGAGTCTGCACTTTATGATGGTGGGAATACTCCTCGCCAAGAAGTCTGTGAGAAGCGTCCGCCCGGTCTCGCCCATCGCGTCCGCCATTTTCCCAAGGAAGCAAGGACACTTGTGCCAATCGGTCTTCTCGTGGGCAGTCCAGAACAGCCCGATGGTTCCATCGTACCACTTCAAATACTCTTCGCAGGCGGGGACGAAGGCGGCCTCGATTTCGGGGGTCTCGCCGAAGGCATCATGAGTCAGGTTGCGCAGCAGCGCCTCGTCCGTACGAACGAGTCCGCGAGCAGTGTAGGTGGCGCGGTCCGCAGGGCGGCATGCGTGGTAAGCCGCGACCGAGGTGTACTCGGACCGGGTCACGCGCTCGACGTTGGAGCGAAGTGTGCGCACGAGCGGCGTCGTGACGTACTCGTCGGCGTGGGTGAGCTCGTGGAAGATGTCGCACTCCCCGGTAACGTCGGCCAGCAGTGTGTCCCATACGCCCGGCGCGTCGAGCAGCGCGTGCAGAGCCCGACATAAGCTCCCTGGGTCGTCCAGATCCAGCATGGTTTCTGCCTGCATGGCCTCCTTCCCTCTCTCCCTCCTATGTGAACAAGTGTCTGCGCTTCTTGAAGTAGACGGCATTGGGCAGAAGCCAAATCAATGAGATGATAACTACGGAAATCAGGTAGGACATGAGTCGAACGTTGGGAGGGAGTTCGCTGGGCGTGAATGCGGCATTTGCGGGGCGGATGAGCACCTCAAGCACAAGCACGAACCAGTTGAGGCGCCAGCCCCAGAGACGGCGACGGTGAAGGCCGACAAACAAGAAGACCGAGAGTCCCATGTCGAACGCTGACACAACCAAGGCGAGAACCTGTTCTGGCTGCTGGAGAATAGAGAGGAGCTGAGAAATCGAGTACAAGATGCCAAGAGGAATGCGGACGTACGTGTAGAACTTCAGCCATCGGGTGGGCAGTTCCGGAGGGACGAATTCGGGTTGTTCGGGAATGGTAACGTTGCGTTCGCCAAGGATCTCTTGAATCGCGTCGAAGGCCTCGTCGCGCCACTCGTCACGACGGTTGTCGCACCAGATGCGAAGCAATTCGTGCGTTTCCTTCTCACTGAGCTTCGCCTTGATCTCATCGGATTCGGACATATCTTTCCTCCTGGCCAACAGCTATTATGTTTTCTTTTCAATAATGGCAGTTTTGATACTATCCAATAACGACAGGGCTATTTCAGGGGGAGGATGATGGCTGATTTCGCTGATTTCTGGGGTGAATACGAGGATTGCGTGCGCCGTTCCGGGGTTCCTCAAGCGCAGATTTCCTGGTTCGTCCGCTGGGTTGAGAGGTTCATGAGGAGTTTGAAAGGCGTTCCGCTGCGCGAACGCTCTGTTGCGGATGTGAAGGCGTTTCTTGATGATCTGAAGGCGGACGAACAGATCTTGCCCTGGCAGGCGGAGCAAGCCCGACAGGCCCTCCGCATCCTGTATCGCGACCTCTTCGGTTTGGACAGCAACTCGATGCGTGCCGATCGGGACGAGGCCGCCCGCGATCGGGTCGCGCAGCCCCGACAGCTTGGTGCGCGACATGGGGCTTTGCTCGACAGCCTGCGGGAAGCCATCCGGGCACGACACTATTCGCCGCGTACCGAAGAGGCGTATGTCGGCTGGGCCAAACGCTTCATCGCGTTTCATGATCTGCGATCGCCTGCCGAGTTGCATGCCTCTCACATCCGAGCCTTTCTGAACTACCTTGCCACAGAGAAGGGCGTGTCGTCCAGCACTCAGAACCAGGCTCTGAATGCCATCGTCTTCCTCTATACGCATGCTCTTGACCGGGATCCGGGCGACTTCTCTGACTTTGAACGCGCGAAGACGCCAATTCGCAAACCACGCACCCTCTCGCGCGAGCAGGTGACGACATTGATCGATACGTTGGCGATCCCGCATAAGCTTATGGCAATCGTGATGTATGGTGCCGGACTTCGGATCGCGGAGTGCCTGTCGCTGCGTGTTCAAGATATCGGCTTCGATGAGGGGACGATCCACGTGCACGGCAAAGGTTCCAAGGAGCGGATCACGTTGCTGCCCCCGGAAGCGGTCACGCTTCTGCAGGAGCAGATGGAGGTGGCGCGGTCGTTCTACAAGGATGATCGTCGAAATGATCCCGCTCTTGAATGGCCGGAGTGCTTCATTTTTCCGTCGCGCACACTCGGGGTCGACCCCAGAACCAGACAGGTGACGCGGCCTCACATGACCCGGAACGGTGTTCAGGTTGCGCTCAAGGATGCGGCGCACAGAGCGGGAATTGCGGCGAACGTTACTCCGCACTGTCTCCGTCACTCGTTCGCTACTCATCTGCTTGAAGACGGTACGCACATTCAGACCATTCAAGAACTTCTCGGTCATGCCAGGCTTTCAACCACTGCCATCTACGCCCACCCCATGAACCGACCTGGTACGCCGCCAATCAACCCGCTGACGCGCTTGCGAGAGCGGATGGCCTTCTGGAGGACCCTCTCGTAGACATGATGGCGGCGGACCTTCCCTGAGCGAGGATCGGTAGAGAGTTTGTAGGCGGGAAACACGTACTGCCAACACCACTGTTTGGCTGCGTTCGGGTACTTCTTCTCCAGGGCGTGCGGTAGGTATACTTCGCCAAAGCCTTCGGCGAGGTCTGTGTCGTGAAGCGCCTTCACTTCGGCAAGTTGTTGCCTCAGATCATCGATGAGTTCTGACGGCAGGGGCACGGTGCGGTCCTTCTCGCCTTTACCCTCGCGAATCGTGATCATGTTGCGTTCGAAGTCGATATCTTTCACGCGCAGTCTGATAAGTTCGATAATACGGGCCCCGGTGGCATACATGAGCTCGGCCATGATGCGCTTGATGCCTGTCATGTGTGAGAGCAGGCGGGCAGTCTCATCGAGGCTGAGCACGACGGGCAGTTTCTTGGGGCGCTTGGCGCGAATCACATCGCTGAAATCGCCGGGGTCTTTACCGAGGACGTGCTTATGGAGGAATACGATGGCGCAGCAGGCCTGGTTCTGAGTTGAAACTGAGACGTTGCGCTCTGTGGCAAGATGGGTCAGATACTGGTTGATCTCGGGGGCGCCCATCTCCTCGGGGTGACGGAGATCGTGGAAGCGGCAGTAGCGTGTGACCCACTCGCAGTAGGATTTCTCTGTGCGGATGGAGTAGTGGCGCACGCGGATCTCTTCGCGCAGTCGGTCAAGGAGCTTGGGTTGCCCTGTCTCCGTGGTCATCTATGCTTGTCCGATCTTCTGTCGGGTCGTTCAACCGCACCGCCGCTCGCGATGCGCTACGCGTTCCCGAGGAGATGAAACTCCAGCTCATCATCGCGCTGGGTCGTCCGGCGGAGACGATCGTGCTGGAGGATATCCCGGCCTCAGCGAGCATCGAATACTACCGCGATGCCGATGACGTGCATCATGTTCCCAAAATCGTGGCGGACGATCTGATTCTGGAATAGCAGGAAGCCCGAAATACCCAAGTACCCAAAGAATGACGGAATTCTAAGCCAGAATGGTGATACAGCGCCGCGTGCACTGGAGAACAAAACTGTGGTTACTTTGATCGCGTCCCCTTAGGGATTCGGTCCTTCTGGTTTCATTCGGATCTGGGTGTTTCGTCATTCGAGCTTCTAGTAGGTGTGTTCTTCGCCTGGGAAGGCGCCTGATTCGACGTCTTGCTTGTAGGCGGTGAAGGCGTCCTTCATCGTGTCGCCAAGTTCTGCGTAGCGTTTGACGAACCTGGGTGTGATGTCGCTCTGCAGGCCGAGCATGTCGTGCGTGACGAGTACCTGTCCGTCGCAATGGCGCCCGGCACCGATGCCGATGGTGGGGATGGCGGTGGAGTCGGTAATCTGTTTGCCGAGCGATTCCGGAATGCATTCGAGCACGATCGTGAAGCAGCCGGCCGCCTCGAGCGCAGTGGCATCCTTGAGTAGCTCGGACTCGCGCTCCTGTTCGCGGCCCTGCACCTTGTAGCCGCCGAACTCTTTGACGCTCTGTGGGGTGAGGCCGATGTGTCCCACCACCGGTATGCCGTTCTGTTTAAGTGCCTCGATCAGTGGTGCGCGAAAGGCGCCGCCTTCGACCTTCACGGCGTCGGCTCCGGCTTCTTTGAGGAATCGTCCGGCATTGGCCACGCCCTGCTCGATTGAGACCTGGTAGGATAGAAACGGCATGTCGGCAATTACGAGGGCATCCTTCACGCCGCGCACGACCGCCGCGGTGTGGTGCAGCATCTCGTCCATCGTGACCGGCAGCGTGTTGGGATAGCCGAGCATCGTCATGCCCAGCGAGTCGCCCACGAGTACAAGTGGCACCTCCGCGGCGTCGATGAGACGCGCGGTGGCATAGTCATACGCGGTCAAGCAGGCAAGCTTCTGCTGCCCTTTAGCCTCGCGAATCTTCGCCGTTGTCCATTTCATCCCTGCATCCTGAATCCTGCATCCTCTCCCCTACCACTCCTGTGCAAACAGAACCACTTTCGGTTTCGGGGGTAAAGTGGAAAGGACGTCGGCCACGCAGCGTGGGTCGTCAGGAAGCACATGTTGCGGACGCACGTCCGCGAGCGGCTGAACCACAAAGCGACGATCCTGCCAGCGGGGGTGGGGGATGGTCAGGTCGGGCGAGGAGACGGCTATGTCCCCGGCATAGAGAATATCCAGGTCGATCGGACGTGGCGCGTTGCGGTCGATACCGCGCTGGCGCCCCATGTCATGCTCGATGGCGCGCAGGTGCTGGAGCAGGCTATGCGGGGCAATCAGAGCTCTTACGACGATCACGGCATTGAGAAAGGTAAGGTTGTGATAGGGGTCCGACACGCCCACGGGCTCTGTGTCGTAGAGCGATGACTGGGCCAGGAAGGTGAAGTCCGGGTCCTGCTTCAGTCGGTCGCGTGCCGCCTGCATGTTGGCCATCCGGTCGCCAAGATTGGAGCCCAGACTGATCGCGTACTCGAGTGGAACGCGCGTCATGTTAAGCGCGGAGTGATGTTGCGGCCCGCTCGGAGAGCGGGCCCTACCAGGTTGTGGGTTGGGTTCAGCCGCGGGCGAGGTAGGGCCCGCTCTCCGAGCGGGCCGAGGTTTGGGACCGCGATCGGGTGACCGTTGTGACGGCATGACCGGTTACCCCCCGGCGGGCGCAATGCCCAATACGTCCTGCATGCTATAGAGTCCCGCGGGCTTTCCCGGGGCCCAGAGCGCGGCCTTGACGGCGCCCCCCGCGAACGTGTCACGTGTGCTGGCGCGGTGGGTGAGTTCGAGTCGCTCCCCGTCGGTGGCAAAGATGACGGTGTGATCGCCCACGATGTCGCCCGCGCGGATGGCGTGGATGCCGATGCGCCCGGGGACCCGTTCGCCGGTCATGCCGTGGCGGCCGTAGTCGGCGACGGCATCCAGGTCAACGCCTCTCCCTGCAGCAGCATTCTCGGCCAGGCCGAGAGCGGTGCCGCTGGGCGCATCCTTCTTGTGGCGGTGATGAGCCTCGACGATCTCGATATCGTAGGCATCGCTCAGCCCGGCCGCTGCCTGCTTCACCATGGCGAAGAGCAGGTTCATGCCGAGACTCATGTTGGGCGCCCACACGACGGGGATTGTATCGGCCGCAGCGCGAACCGCGTTGCCTTCTTCGTCTGTTAGCCCCGTTGTACCGAGGACGAATGCCTTGCCGGCCGCCTGCGCGGCACGTACGTGGTCGGGGGCAACGGCATGGAACGTGAAGTCGATGACGGCGTCGGCCGCACTGACTGCATTGAGTTGATCCGTGACCGCTACGCCAATTCCGTCAATGCCGGCGACCTCGCCCACGTCGCGCCCGATGACCTCGTGACCGGGCTGTTCAATTGCCGCGACAATCGTCGCGTCGGGGTCTGTTCCGGCGTAGCGCACGATGGCCTGTCCCATGCGGCCACCGGCTCCGATGATCGCAATCCTGCTCATGTCAACTCCACTCCCACATCGGCCAGAGTGTGCCGCAGGCGCTCCTTGAGAGCGTCGTCCATGCTGCACAGTGGCAACCGATAGCTCTCTTCGATGAGCCCGGCCATGGCCATGGCGGCCTTGATCGGGATGGGGTTGGTGTCGAGGAAGCAGTCGCAGAAAAGCTGGTAATACTGCCGATGGACGGCCTGTGCACCGACCCAGTTGCCTTCGAGGGCCAGGCGGGTCAGACGAACGACGGCTTCAGGCACGATATTGGACGCCACGCTGATGACGCCGGTAGCGCCGACGGACATCATGGGCAGTGTGAGTGGGTCGTCCCCGGAGAGTACGCAGATATCGCAGCGGTTCAGGATTGCGCTGACGCGGTCGACGCTTCCGCCCGCTTCCTTGACGCACGCGATGTTGGGCACGCTGGCGAGGCGTACAACGGTGTCGATGGCGATCTCACGGCCGGTTCTTCCCGGCACGTTGTAGAGCACCACGGGGAGGCCGATGGCGGCCACTTCAGAAAAGTGACGGTAGAGCCCCTCCTGGCTGGGCTTGTTATAGTAAGGCGTCACCTGCAGCGTGGCCGTTGCGCCGGCATGCATGGCGTGGCGAGTCAGCTCGACCGCTTCGCTGGTGGCGTTGGAGCCGGTACCGGCGATCACCGGGATGCGTCCGGCGGCAGCTTCCACGGCCGTGGCCACAACCTGCTCGTGCTCCTCGAAGTTCAGTGTTGGCGACTCGCCGGTAGTGCCGACGGGGACGATACCATCGATCCCGGCCTCGGCTTGTCGTTCGATCAGCGCGGCAAACTTGCCCAAATCGACACTTCCATCGCG
>CAYFPQ010000073.1:11326-15982 GCA_964345005.1 uncultured Victivallales bacterium
AGGCTCCCGAAAACATAGCAAACTCCCGCTTGAATAATGCGGTGTAGCTCTATCACAGGGGGGGTAGGCTGTCAATGGCGGCAGGCGAGCTTGACCACTTGGAAGCGATTATGGATAATCCTTCAGCCTGCTGGTACAGTCATGTGCAGTTCTGATGTGCGGGGTCCAAGCGAAGAGGTGAGGTGTGCCGGATAAAGAAAAGTTGGCCCAGACCATGCGGATCGACCTGATCCCGGATGTGCCCGAGAAGCCCCAGACAGAGAAGAAGCGCCGGATGGTGATCACGTCGCCGACGCGTACACGGCGTGCCAAAGCGCAGACGGTGGAGGTCGACTCGGACTCACGTTACAATGAGCTGCTCCAGAGCATTTACGATGCAGCCCTGATATGTGATCTGGACGGCAATATTGTCGACGCGAACACCCGGGCGATCGAGTTTCTTCTCTACAAGCGGGCCGAGCTGACCGAGATGACGGTTTTCAATATCATCTCGGGAGCGGACGAATCGCTGATCAGGACCCTCTGCGATAACCTGGAGGAGGAGCGCTATACGCTCATCCAAGCCTACTGTCGCCGCAAGAACTCAACCCTCTTTCCGTCCGAGATTGCCGTCAACAAGCTGAGTTTGGGAGATATCCATCTCTGTTTCTTCGTCCGTGACATCACCTGGCGGCGTCAAGCCGAAGCCATGTTGCGTACCGAGCACAACGCGATTCAGAACGCCTACAACGGCATTGCGGTGACGGACATCGAGGCCAGGCTCGAGTATGTCAACCCGGCTGTGGCACGCATGTGGGGATACGACGACCCCGAGGATCTCCTGGGGACGGACGTGCGCGATCTGCTGTGCGATGTCGACAAGTCAAGCGAGATGATCGGGTCCGTCATGGCCGATGGGGAGGACTGGACCGGCGAACTGGTGGCGTCGGCCCGAGAGGGCCGGGAGTTCGACGTTGCCGTGTCCGCGGTCTGCAACCGCAACAGTGATGGCGACATTGTCGGTGTCGTGTTCTCCCTGGCCGACATCAGCGATCGGAAAGCGGCCGAGGCCGCCCAGCGCGAGAACGAACAGCACCGTGTTATGCTGGAAAGCCTCGGCGCGGCATGCCATCACCTGGGACAGCCTGCAACCGTGCTGCTGGCCAATCTGGGCATCATTCAGAAGAAGCTGAACACCGGTGACGAGGTGTTGCCCAAGCTGGTAGCCAGCAGTATCGATGCGGTGAAATCACTGGGTAAAATCCTCCGCAAACTGAACGCGGTTAACGAATACAAGACCACGAACTACCTCGGTGATGACGAGAACGGGGGCGAGCGGAGCCGCATCCTGGAGATCTGACATCCATGCCAGTATCCCGCCTGCAGTCCATCATCCAATGGCTGGCTGTTGCCGCCGTAGTCTGTTTTGCCCTGCAGGTGTTCTCCGACAACAAAGCGGACGTTGACCTGTGGGGAAACATTGGTTTCGTGCGCGCCCTCCCCGGATCCGAGGGCTTCCATACCACGAATACCTATTCCTATACCGAACCGAACCGGCCTTGGGTGAATCATGAGTGGTTGGCCCAGTACATCATGCGAAGGACCTGGGAACTGCTGGGTAACCCGGGGCTGCTGGCGCTGAAGATGGGGCTGGGTTTGATCGTGCTGGCCCTGATGTATGGAACCCTCCGGAAAGAATGTCTGTCGGGCACGCTGCGAGTACTTCTCATGCTGCTCATCATCTCGACGATGAGCTACGGGTTCGGGGTGCGGCCCCACCACTTCACCTATCTCTTGCTAGCGGTGTTCCTGGCGCTCCTGAAACAGTTTCGGCACCGCGCCTGGCTGCATCTTGCCGTTCTGCCCCTGCTGGGCATGCTGTGGGCCAACCTGCACGGCGCGTTCTTCATCGGGGGGATCGTGCTCGTGGTGCACGCCTCAGTCGAGGCGGTGCGGAGCAGGCGGCGGGCGATGCGCTCGCGCCTCCTGCTGCTCGTGCCGCTTGGGGGTGTCGCCCTTTTTCTGTTGGCCAGCTTCGTCAACCCTTACGGCGTGCGTTTGTGGAGTTTCATCTTCGAGTCAGGCGGCACGGCGCGTCCGTACCTGAGCGAGTGGGCGCCGTTCAGTCCACTCCGGCACTGGCACATTCATCCCGACTTCGTCGCTCTCGCGGTGGTCGTTTGCTGCGCCTATCCGTTTTCCCGTACACGAAAGGACATGGTCTGGACGACGTTGCTTTATCTCTCGCTTGTGGCGGCGATCGTTCTGCGGCGGAACATCCCGCTCTTCGCGATCGTGGCGGGCTTTACGGTAGGACGGCACATAGATAACATGGCGGGCGAGGCAATCGATCGGCTGGCGGGTCGGCTCCCGCGCGTGGTGTGGGTGATCGTCCTGACGTTGTTCGTGCCCGTCTCGCTCTACACGGCAGCCACGTTCAACAAGAGCAGACCACTCGCGGTCGAGATCAAGCGGGAAGACTACCCGTTGCGTACCGTTGCGTTCATGAAGGAGCATAGCCTGAACGGAAACGTCTTTGTGTTCTTCGACTGGGCCGAGTACTGCATCTGGCATCTCTACCCGGACTGCCGTGTCTTCATGGATGGAAGATTTCGATCTGCCTACAGTGAGGCAGCCGTCGAGGATTACCTGCTTGGACTGTATGCGGGCGAGGGATGGGAGCGTATCTTTACAGCCTATCCCACCGACATGGCGCTCGTTCACTTCGGCAACCCCATCGCAGGGCGCTTGGCGCAGGAACGCGACTGGCAGCTGATTCACTCCGACGGGCCTGCCATGCTGTACGTGAAACGGTCCATACACGGCGACCTGCTGGAAGCGATGAGGCGCGGCAAGGTGAAGAACGTCCCGGCACCGCTGCCGCTGTTTCCCTAGGCGGGGGACGAGGATTGGTTGATCCTGTGGGCGAAGACAATATCTTCGTCCAGAGCGATGGACTGAAGGGGAAAGCCCGCTATTCCCATTCGATAGTGGCGGGTGGTTTCGAGCTGATGTCGTACACCACGCGGTTGATGCCGCGAACTTCGTTGATGATGCGGTTCGAGATGCGGCCGAGTACCTCGTATGACACCTTGAACCAATCGGCCGTCATGCCGTCTTTGCTGGATACGGCACGGACGGCAAGGACGTTCTCGTAGGTACGGCTGTCGCCCATTACGCCAACGCTCTGGACCGGGAGCAGCACGCCGAAGGACTGCCAGATGTCCTTGTGGTCGGGTAGGGTGGCCAGCTCTTCGAGAATCCGTACATCGGCCTGCTGCAACAATGCCACGCGCTCGGTTGTTATCTCGCCAATGATACGGACCGCGAGGCCGGGCCCCGGGAATGGCTGACGATCGACCACGTGGTCGGGGAGCCCCAGCTCGCGTCCCAACTCGCGGACCTCGTCCTTAAACAGCTCGCGTACCGGCTCGATGAGGTCGAAGTGCAGGTCGTCCGGCAGCCCGCCAACGTTGTGGTGACTCTTGATCGTAGCCGATGGGCCGCCGATCGGCGAGACACTCTCGATGACATCCGGGTAGAGCGTGCCTTGGGCGAGGTACTTCACGTCGCCCAGCTTGCGCGCCTCTTCGGCAAACACATCGATAAAGGTGTTGCCGATGATCTTACGCTTCTGCTCCGGGTCTTCCACACCGGCCAGCTTGCCAAGGAAGAGATCGGCAGCATCGACGACGTGCAGGTCGATCCCGAAGGTCTCGCCAAATGTATGTTCGACCTGTTCGGCCTCCTTGTAGCGCAGGACGCCGTTGTCGACGAAGATACAGTGAAGCTGGTCGCCTATGGCCTTGTGAAGCAGGGCAGCCACGACCGAGGAATCGACGCCGCCGCTGAGACCGAGCACGACATGCTCGGAGCCTACCTTCTCGCGAATGGCCGCAACACTGGTCTTGATGAAATGGGCCATCTCCCACGTGCCGCCGCAGCCGCAGGCATCGAAAATGAAATGGCGTAGAAGGTCGACGCCACGCGGCGTGTGTACAACTTCCGGATGGAACTGCAAACCGTAGAGCTTCCGCTCAGAATCTCCCATGGCCGCGTAGGGACAGGTGTCGGTTTTCGCCAGGGAGACGAAACCATCGGGGAGGGCGGCCACCTGGTCGCCATGGCTCATCCACACGCTCATCTCCTCGGACAGGCCGTGGAAGAGCGAGCTGCGGTCCGTAATCTGGATGTCGGCGTGACCGTATTCGCGGGCTTCGCCCGGCTTCACTTCGCCGCCGAGTGTACGTGCGGTGAGTTGCATGCCGTAGCAGATGCCCAGCACCGGAATGCCCATGTCGAAGAGCGCGGGATCGCATTGTGGTGCGTTCTCGTCGAAAACGCTTGAAGGTCCACCGGAGAGGACAATACCCGCCGGTTTGCGGGCCTGAAGATCCTCGGCCGTGGTGTCGAAGCGCAGGAGTTCGGAGTAGACCTTCTGCTCGCGGATACGGCGGGCGATCAGCTGGCTGTACTGCGACCCGAAATCGAGAATGGCGATCCAGTCGTCGTGTTCCATGAGACGGCTTCCCTCTTGATTCTTGGAAAAGCGAAACCCTAGCACCGCTCTTTCCTCGCGGACAAGGAAATTGGAGCTCGCGATCGGGAAAACGACATTCCCGGGGCGCATCTCACTTCTGACGGTCGTTCGACCGGAAAGCCTGTTCCCTGGATCAC
>CAYFPQ010000074.1:0-15967 GCA_964345005.1 uncultured Victivallales bacterium
TTCGGCAAGCTCAGGACAGGCTCCTCGACTTCGCTCGGGATGACACACGAGTTATGCAACCCTATTTGCGCGACACGACACTAGCTGTCGCGCAACTTGGTCGACAGGTTGACGGCAAGGTTGCGCATGAGCGCCATTCCGAGTCGGGGGCGACGCGCCATCAGCTCCTGCAGGTCTGTGTGCAGCACCTCCATTACCCGAGCTGCACCCACGGCATCCACATCGGCAGAGCGTGGACGCTCATCCAGTAGCGCCATCTCGCCGACTGTTTCGCCGGCGCGAATGCGTCCGAGTTCGTGGCTGTCCCTGCTCACCCGCAGCTCGCCGGAGACGAGCACAAAGACCCGATCGCCGGTCTCGCCCTTGCTGATCAGTCGTTCCCCCGCGGCCACCTCCCGCATCCGGCCGATGCGTGCAAGATGGTAGGTGTCGCCCTCGTCGATGCCGTTGAAGATCGAGGTCTTGCGGGCAGCACGAAAGACCCGGCGGCCCTCGCGGCGGTCCAGCATGGAGAACTCAACGATGTCACGCACTGCTACCGCTGCATCGGTAAGCGGAATTTCCTCACGGAAATAGGGCGCGGTCAATTTGGCCATGCGGACGACATCGAGGCGTTCCACATCGCTGAAGACCATGGACGGGCAGTACGCCGTTGCCATGAACCCGAGCCGCTCAAGCGTTCGCTGCAAGTCGGGGGCGTAAGCGCTGACATCCGCCTCAATATAGGTCGCTTCCAATTCTTCCTGCGCCAGGCGATCGACCTCGTCCAGCAGCGCGCCTTTGACGGTTTCGTCGAAGCCGATGAGCTCGAAGATGCGGACCTTCTGATCGATTGGGTCGTGTGAGAAACCGAGTCCGCCAAGGACCGATGCACCGTAGCGCGCGACGAGGTAGCGCGTGTCCTGCGCGCGAATCTTGAAGAAGCCGTGCGACAGACTGAGATTTCCGAATATTTCACGCAGCTCCACGCGTCCGCGTTCTATACGGAGTAGGGGGCTCCATCCGCGCTCGGAGAGATCTTCTATCTGGAACCGCCTGCTGCCGCTGCCCCGTGGCCGTGGGGTGGGATAGCCGTCTGCTTCCGCCACGATCACATCGGGGTCGATTCCCGCCTGTTTCAATACGTGCATCGCCAGCGGAGCGATTTCAGGAATGACGTGTGGGTTGTTGCGGCGGAGATCTTCCACCCCTGCCGGATGGCCGGCATAGAGCACGACCGACTCGCGCTCCTCAAGCTTGTACTTGAGTGGCTCGAACCCCACCGCGTGGAAGCCGCTGGCTTCAAGGATCTTCTGGGACCCAATGTGAGCGGTGCGTGCCTTGGCATAAGCGAAACCAACCAGGTTGGATGTTCGTTCCAGGGCCGCTTGAAGCAGTTGGGTTCCGGCGTCATGGCCACGCGCCTCGTGATGGACAACGAGCCTGCCGAACTCACCGATCAGATCGCTCAGCCCACCCGTCGCAAACATGACGCTGACTGTTCCCAGCACCTTGCCATCCAACTCGGCAACGAGGAACATGGTGTCGTCGTCGTAGACCGCTTTCTTCAGCCAACCGGCGTCATAGAAGTCGGTAAAGGGGTAGTCCGGCCCATATGCATCGACAAAGAGCGCCTTGACGGCTTCGACGTCGTGCTCCGTAGTGTTCCTGATCTGCAATGTACCCATGGTGGCGTCACCTTACGCGAGCCGGTCGGTCCGATGCAAGCATTGGGAGACGTGCCCGGTTGACGCCGATGGTCTCGGCGCTTTCCGCGCCGGAGCATGGATCGAATAGATCGGATTAGGCGCTCGACGATGCATTGGTGCGCTTCTATAGTCATGACAGCTATGACGACGCCACGCCCAATACGCTGTCTGTCGCTGGTCCTGACTATCGTCTTCGCGGGGGCGATCTTCCTTCCCTGCGCGGGTGCAGTCGAGGAGAGAAAGTATCTGACCCTCCACGACTAGGTTTCTCGGATGCGAAAAAGGTCGAGAGCAATGGAGCTTCTTTTCTCCGTAATCAGGATCGTACTGGCTATTTATGTTGGCCTGATGCTGCTGGTCTACTTCCGGCAGACCTCCTACATGTACTACCCCGAGAAGACGATCGATCTGGACCCTTCCAACATCGACCTCACTTTTCGTGACGTCTCGCTCTCGACGGCTGACGGTGAGACCATTGCCGGTTGGTATATCCCGGTGGCGAACGAGGACAACGCGCCTGTTCTGCTGTTCTTCCATGGTAATGCCGGCAGCATCTCGGGCCGTCTCGGGTCGATCCAGACATTTCATGATCTCGGGTTGAACGTGCTCATCATCGATTACCACGGCTACGGGCGGAGTACCGGCAAGCCGACCGAGAAGGCCACCGATCTCGATGCCGATGCCGCGTGGGAATATCTCACCGGTGAGCTGAACATTGCGCCCGAGCGCATCATCGTTTTCGGTCGCTCGCTGGGTGGCGGCGTGGCGGTCTCCTGTGCCGCACGGCACACGCCCGGGTTGCTCGTCGTGGAGTCGAGTTTCACCTCCACGATGGATATGGGTCAGCGCATGTTCCCTTACCTGCCGGTCCGCATTCTTTGTCGTCACCGCTATGACAACGAGAAGACCATTGCGTCGGTGAAATGCCCGGTTATGATCGCGCACGGCCCCGACGACATCACTGTTCCTTTCGCCTTTGGCCAGCGCATCTACGAAGCCGCGAACGAACCCAAGGAGTTTATCACCATTTCCGGCGGCCACAACGAGTGCGGCATGGACAGCGACGTTGCCTACCGGGCTGCGTTCAAGGTGTGGATTGATAGGTATGTGGGGGGAAGACACGCTGAATGACGTGAAGCGGAGGCAGGTTTACAGTGCTGGGTCTTGATCCATCGGTCTTTTCTCTGATTGGCTTTGCGGGGCTGTCCCTTGTCTGGGGACTGGTTGGGCTGAGTCGGGGACGGATGACTATGCCGGACGCGATCCGCCCGTTGTGGGGTATATTCCTCGCTATCGCGGTGGCGGAGTGGTTCTCGTTTATGCGTTCCTCCTCGTGCCATTCTTCGTAGCGCTGGGCGGCCGTTCCGCAGGAGGACACGCTGGCAGATCGTGGCGGATGGCGAGACCGTAGACGAAGACCTGTACCAGGCCCTCGTGATTGTGAACGGCTATCTTGGTCCGGAGATGGCCTTCTCGGACCAGCCGCTCGACTCCGGCGCGTTCTATGGGTTCGGTCTGAAGGACATTGGATGGTGCAAGCTGCTTCAACAGGCCAAGCGCGCCCGCAACGGGACGATCACCGACGATCCCGAACGTTGGGGGTTTGTTTCCTTCGTCGCCAAAGAGCGGCTTGAGCTGCGCCCCGACAACGACAAGCCGTTCCCCGTCAACGTAGATGGCGGCACCTTCATGGCCAGGGAGTCAATGCTGTTCGAACGGGTAGGGCAGATCCCACTGATCAAAGCGTAAGCCAACAAGGTCGAAATCGAAATCGGAGAACAACGCGCCGGCGATTTGGATAGTCGATAACGATTTCTTTGCGGTCTTTGTACTCTCTTGTGGCTATACTGCAGCAAATGATCACACACTCACACTCACGTTCATATGCTGTCGGTGACCATCCGCACGACGTCGAATTCGCCGCGCGCGCCGGGGCAAAGGGCATCTACGTTCTCACCGGCCACGGGGTAAAGCACCGCCCGGAGCTACCGGCGGGCGTGGTGGTAGCCGAAGGCATAAAGGAAGCCGCTGACCTCATTGTGGAGGCTCACTCGGTTGGCGGCTGAAGCTCAACCTTCAGAGCATCGGGAAGCGAATCCCGCAGTTGGGGGTGAGTCTCAACAAGGCGGGCTATATCTGCCAGGTCCTTGATCCGTTTGCTCTGCCGCCGTGTCGGATCGCTCCATGCCCTGATCTTGCCGGACAGCGTGTCTTCCAGTGAGGCCACGCGCATCAGGATGCCGTGCACGTCTGCGGCAACAGAGCGACCGGGAAACTGCCTGTATGGTTCTTCGGTGCTGAGCTGTACGCTGACACGTGAACGGCCTGTGAAATTGACCGACCAGTCAAAGCGTTCAGATTGGAATCCCACTTCTTCCAGCGCGCAGACAGCATGATACACCTCAACAGCCGCCACGACGAAATCCACGTCTTGTGTCACCATGGGCTCATCAGCCCAATGGTTCACCGCCACCCCGCCTATCGCGCACCACTCAATGTCCGCACGCTCAAGCGCATCCACAAGGCGCATCACGTCGTCGGTGCCCCCGGAAGTCTGCCAGTCGTAGAATTGCTTTCCTGTCATAAGCTGGAAGTTAGCACAGCCCCCCCCCAGTGTCATCCTCTCTCTCACCTTCTCAGCGGCGAAGAGAATCCCATTTGACATGCGTACCTATTATGGTGCAGTTGGTCCAGAGAATGCATCCGTGACACTTCTCGCCATGGAAAGCGCAGCACTGGCTCTCGGCAGGAAGCTGAAAGTACAGCTGGCCTGATTGCCGAACAAGCCGCCTGCACACGTACCGCAGAAAGCCGCGCTACGCGCAACTTCCAGCGTCCGGCGAGGCGCAACGTTCATGAAGACGAGGATTGACGAGTTGCACCGTATTCTGTACGCTGCTGTACAGATTGGAGGTAGAACGTGACAACCGTAACTTTGACGGATTTCAGGAGTCACGCATCGGGCATGCTGACTAGAGTGGAGCACGGAGAAACCCTTGTGGTGCTTCGCCACGGGCGCCCCATTGCTGAGGTATCGCCTATCACAACGCAAAGGGACGCACAACCGTCGTGGAAACGACAGGCTTTGCGCTTGTCCACCAAGGGAGCAGGACTTTCTGCGGCCATTCTTGAGGATCGTGCCCATGAAGACGTTTCTTGACTCATCTGCATTCGCAAAGCGGTTTGTTGATGAAATCGGAAGCGACAAGGTTGAGGCTACTTGCGCCCAAGCCTCGGAACTCGGGCTGAGCGTAATCTGTGTTCCTGAGATCATGTCTGCTCTCAACCGCCGCCGAAGAGAACGATTACTCACAGCAACTCAGTATACCGAAGCTAAGCGACAGCTTTTCGATGACGTCCGCGATGCGGACATCATCAACCTTTCCATATCTGTAGTGGGTTCATCCATTAATGTGCTAGAGGCAAGCCCGGTTCGGGCCATGGACGCTCTGCACATAGCCTGCGCGCTCGAATGGGGAGCGCAGTTGTTTGTCTCGTCAGACAAGAAGCAGTTGAGCGCAGCACGGCGCGCGGGAATGAAGACGCACCACGTGTAGATTGGCCAACATGGCGCTGCTGCGTACGGCTTACAGCCGCCGCAGAGCTTGAACGCTGGATTGCGGAGGTGCCGGATCTGCCCGGCGTCATGGTGTACGGTGTCACGCAGGGCGAAGCCGTCGCCAAGGCCGAAGCCTTGGCGCTTCGCGTTATTGCCGACCGTGTTGATCACGGTGAGACGGTACCCATCAGCGTCTCGACGGCTCACGGCTCCAGGAAGACAGGAGCCGGCTCTTTAAACCACCCTTGCGTCTTCAGGCAGATCCTTACCAGCATCAGCATGACCGGTACCTCGATCAGTACGCCAACGACAGTGGCTAGAGCGGCGCCGGAAGAGATGCCGAAGAGCATCGTGGCGGTAGCAATTGCCACCTCGAAGTGGTTCGAGGCGCCGATCATGGCGGAGGGCGCCGCGTCGGCGTAGCTCAATCTGAGCTGCTTGGACGCCACGTATCCCAGTGCGAAGATCAAGACCGTCTGGATGAAGAGGGGGATGGCGATCCAGAGGATCGTGAGGGGGTTCGAGAGAATGACCTCGCCCTTGAACGAGAAGAGCAAGACCAGCGTCAGCAGGAGCGCGCCGATTGTGATGGGGGTCAGGACGTGCAGGAACTTCTCCTTGAACCACGCTTCACCCTTGTGCGCGATGATCCAGCGGCGTGTGAAGTAGCCTGCTACGAGCGGCAGCGCCACGTAGATCCCGATCGAGAGCAATAGCGCCTGCCACGGTACAGGCAGTTTGCCGACGCCGAGAAGGAAGCCGCCGAGGACGCCATAGAGGACGAGCATCGTCAGCGAGTTGATCGCCACCATTACGAGTGTGTGACCGTCGTTGCCTTTGGCCAGGAATCCCCATACCAGCACCATGGCGGTGCAGGGAGCGATACCGAGCAGAATGCACCCGGCGAAGTAACTGCGCCAGAGCGGCACTTCGAGCATTTTGACGCCCTCGTGCAGTACCACCGTGCCCGACCCGTAGACCTCGCCAAGTCCAAGATCGAGCCCGAACGGCATCTTGACCAGGTCTGTGGCTTCGGGGCCGATCAGGCCACGGAAGAGGATACCGAGGAAGAGATACGCAATGGCGAACATCGTGAACGGCTTGATCGCCCAGTTGATGATCAGTGTGAGACCAACCGGCTTCACGCTCTTACCGGCCTTGACGACCTCGGCGAAGTCGATCTTAACCATGATGGGGTACATCATGAAGAAGAGGCAGATGGCGATGGGGATTGAAACGACTGGCGCGCCATTGACGGAGATGGCCATGCCGTCCAGCGCTTTCGCCAGGCCCGGAGCCACCTTGCCCAGTATGATTCCGCCCGCAATACATAATCCTACCCAGGCGGTGAGGTAGCGTTCGAAGATGCTCATTACTTGTTTCGTGTCCTGGCTCATGTGGGTTCCTTTTGTTTTGAGGTCCACCTCACTGTGTTGAGGTGTTGTGTGCTAGGCCGCAAACGCCGCCCTATGCTTTGCTCACTGCTGTTCTATCCAAGATGTGTTCCCACTCGCATGGCTCTTTCGCCAAGCCTTTCCTAACGGGATTCATTCTGATGTAATGAGCCTTCTCTCTGAACGACTCGTCATCACGTAGTCGATGCTCAAAGAAGTTCTTCTGCCATGTAATGCCCAAGGATATCGACTGATATCGCTTCCAATCAGAAACCGTACTCCTGATCCCACGGTTCAGGTCAAACGTTGCGATGAAGTGCACATGGTCGGGCATGACCAGCATGAGCCAGAGGTGCCAAAGGTTGCTCTTTTCGTAGGCTCTGGCGCTGTCCAGTAGTTTGGACGGGATATTTCGCTGTAGCAGAGGAGATCCGCCCCTCTGCTTACAGTTAATGGTGATGAAGTGGCGTTCACCCTGGGTTACCCAGGACGGAATATCGTGGGGGAGTATGCGGCGTTTTGGGAGAGATTCGCTCATAGGTTGTTCTGCGGCCCGCCCGGAGGTCGGGCCCTACCTTACGCTGGGGAGTTCCGTGTGCCGGGTAGGGCCCGACCTCCGGGCGGGCCGGGAATAGACCTGCTTTCCAGGGCCTCGGGAAGGGCTTCGATGAAACTGCGGATTTCGTCACGGACGCGGCGGTAGTGGGTCAGGGCTTCTTCTTCGGATGCAGCGTTGGCGGCCAGGGCAGGGGGGTCGTCGAAGCCCACGTGGATGACTTTGGCTTCGCCGGGGAACATGGGGCAGGTCTCGTGAGCGTGACCGCAGACGGTGACGACGTAGTCGAACGGAATATGCATGAGATCATCCACGCACTCAGACTTGTATCCCGAGATGTCGATGCCGGCTTCGGCCATGACCTTTACCGCGTTGGGGTTGAGTCCGTGTGTTTCGATTCCAGCCGAATAGGCCTCGATCACGTCGCCTTTCAGCGCGTGTGCCCAGCCTTCGGCCATCTGGCTACGGCAGGAATTGCCGGTGCAGAGGAAGAGAGTCTTCAGCTTTTCCATGTTTTGTTTCCTATGCGGCCCATCCGAACACGAGGCCGCTGATGGTTGCCATGATGATGACGAGCAGGACAAAGGCGATCGTCTTTCTCGTGCCCAACACGCTACGCATGACGAGCATGTTCGGGAGCGAGAGCGCGGGGCCAGCCAGCAGAAGGGCAAGAGCAGGGCCTTCACCCATGCCGTTGCCAAGTAGCCCTTTCAGGATGGGCACTTCTGTCAGCGTGGCGAAATACATGAATGCCCCGATAACGGAGGCAAACAGGTTTGCCTGAAGCGAGTTTCCTCCCACGAGCCTGGCAATCCATTCAGCGGGGATGAGTCCACCGTCCGTGCTTTCAGGGCTTCCGAGCAGAAGCCCGGCGACGAGTACACCGGCAAGGAGCAGGGGCAGGATCTGCTTCGCGAAGCCCCAGGAGGAGGCAAACCACGCCTCGAAGTCGCCCTTCTTGAACCAGAGCACCAGTACGACGACCAACACAGCGGATGCGATTGCCGTCAGGATCCACTTGGCGTTGTAGATGGCATGCCATAGACCGGTGTCGTACATGGGCTTGCCCCAGTTGGCAAACACCATGAAGGCGACCATGCTCAGCAGGTATACCGTGTTCTGCCAGAGGGGACGCTCGGTGCCCCGGTCTTCGAAGTCGGTACGCGTTGCGGTTCGGATCTCTTCCTCCCTGCGGAAGATGAGATGCATCAACAGGCCGATCACAATGCTGAAGAGCACTGCCCCGACAGCGCGCGCAATGCCGATTTTCGGACCAAGCACGCGGGCGGTCAGTGCGATGGCCAGTACATTGATGGCCGGACCGGAGTAGAGAAATGCGGTGGCCGGACCGATACCGGCGCCCATCTTGTAGATGCCGGCGAAGAGAGGCAAGACAGTGCAGGAACAGACAGCCAGGATTGTCCCAGACACGGAGGCCACGCCGTAAGCGAGGACCTTGTGCGCCTTGGTGCCAAGATACCGCATGACCGCCGCGCGGCTGACGAAGACGGCGATCGCTCCGGCAATGAAGAACGCAGGTACGAGGCAGAGCAGGACGTGCTCGCGTGCGTACCACCTGACCAGGCTGAAAGACTCGAGAAGTGCGGTGTCAAAGCGCGTCCTGCCTACAGGCAGGTGAAAGCAGAGCAGGAACACGCCAACGATGAGCGCCAGCTTCTTCCATTCCTGTTTCCGCTCAGCCATGCCGACGCTCCAGTAGGGCACTATCCACGCACTCCAGGAAACCCAGCGTGCATTGGCAGCGGAGCGAGTAGAACACCTGCTTGCCGCGCTTCTCGGCGTCGAGCAGTCCAACGTGCCGCAGCACGGTGAGATGCTTGGAGACGGTGGACATGTCCAGTCCCACGACCTCCTGCAGCTCGCATACGCACCGCTCCCCATCGCCCATCGCCACCACCATCGCCAAACGCGCCGGGTTTCCCAGTGCCTTGAAGATCTCGGCCCGTGCGGCCATGTTCCTTTCTGTTGCTGTCGTCATGGGGGAAAGAGTGACAAAACATGGTCATTTGGTCAAACAAGAAAATGATGTTTATTGACTATGTGTGCTCATAGTGGTATATATGCACCTATGAGGGTGGTCTTTGACACTTGCGTATGGGTCTCGGCTGTAAGGAGTCGACGGGGCGCGAGTTTTGCGCTGCTTTCCCAGGTTGGAGCCGACCATTTTGCGGCGGGTATTTCCGTGGCGCTGTATTTGCAGTACAAGGCGAAGCTCACCGGGGCTGTTGCCCAAGGGATCACGCAACTCACGGTAAGGTCCGTCAACTGGCAAGAGAAGAACAGATGTCGCTGAACCAGTTCATGGTGACGTCTGTCTCCAACGAAGTGGTTCGCCACGAGACCAGTGATTTCTTCAAAGAGGCCGCGGCACACTTCAGTGTGGAGGCATTCGAGAAGGCGCTGCAAGCGGTTCCCGATATTCCTGCATCTGAAGACGACGCAATTCCTGAACGGATGGTGGCCGAGACGCGCGCCACCTACGGATCGACGCGGCAGCGATAGATTGCGGTCAACTGTTCCCTGTCTTCTAGGGAGACGTCGCACTTCTAATCTTGTACCAGATACCCCTATATGGTATATAACTTGCTTTAGCAAGGGATGTGATGAAATAGAAGAAGAAACACACGACGACGCATGAAGAGAATCTGAAGCGGCTGACTCGAATAGAGGGGCAGGTACGCGGAATCCGGCGCATGGTGAAGGAGGGCGATACCCTCCTTTGGAGGGATGCTGATCGAGGTGGTCACAATGCTCATCGTGCCGGTGCTCTACTGCTGGATAGAGGAACGGAAACTACAAAGACGAAAGGAGCGGAGACCATGAAGAACGCGCGTGTATCGGTTGTTTACTACTCACTCTACGGAACCCGGCAACCGAGCGAGAACGAGTTGAATGCCGCGCGCTTCCAGGGACGTCACGTGGCCGGCACTGCCCGTAAGTTGACGGGAGGCGCAGCAATGTGGTAGCTGTCGGCATGGACGTACTGGTTGTCGAAGATGATGCTAAGGTGCAGCGTGCGCTGAAGCGGGGGTTGGCCGAGGCCGGTTTTCCTGCGACGACGGCGTCGAGTGCGGAGCGTGCCATCCAATACCTGGACACCTGTCGTCCGGATCTCGTGGTGTTGGACCTGGGGCTTCCGGGCGAAGATGGGTTTGCCGTGCTGGCCCACGTGCGGAAGCAGTACGGGGGACTCCCTATCATCATTCTCACGGCGCGGGACAGCGTCGACGACCGGGTGGCGGGGCTCGATGCCGGGGCCGACGACTACCTGGTCAAGCCGTTTGCGTTGCCGGAACTTCTGGCGCGGATCCGCGTGCGGTTGCGCTCGATGAGCACGGCGGAGACTTTGCAGATCGGGTGCCTCACGCTGGATCCTGTTGCCGGCGTGGTTCGATGCACAGATGAACGGCTCGACCTGACCCCGCTCGAGTTCAACATCCTTCGTTGTCTCATGACCAATGCCGGCACGATCGTCACGCGCGCCATGCTGGCGGACGAGGTGTGGCACGTGTCGTCGCGCTCCACGCCTATCGACAATATCGTGCATGTGCACCTCTCGCACCTGCGCAGCAAGTTGAACGAACAGAAAACCGGTGTCCGGATCGAGACGATCCGTGGACTGGGCTATAAGCTGGAGGAACTCGAATGAGGGTTACGCTTCGGGCACGCTTTTTTCTCTGGCTCCTTCTGCTCTTGACGATCTTCGTGATCGTCCAGTCGGCCGTCTATGCTGTTGTCGAGATTCTGACACTGGTTCAGCACCCCGAACTGGACTGGCGGGAGCAGTTACTGGAAGTGGCGCTGGGCGCCGGCCTGGACATCGTTCTCATCCCGGTCCTGGCGATTGCGGCATGGTGGATCTCCAGCACCATGCTCCGGCCGATCCGGGCCCTGGCCCGAACAGCGAGCGAGATCGGCAGGGGAGAGATCCAGCGGCGCGTGGATACCTCCGCGATGCCCGATGACGAGATGTACTCGCTGGCGGAGACCTTGAACCACGCCTTCGATCAATACACCGAGACGATCCGACGCCTGGACCGGTTCAGCAGCGATGCGTCACATCAACTGCGGACGCCGCTGGCCTCGATCCGGACCCAGGCCGAACTGGGGCTGACCCAGGAGCGCAGCACTGCCGAGTACCAGGATCTTCTGGGCAGCATCCTGGAAGATGTGGCGCGGCTCTCACACCTGGTCGAACAGCTCATGACCATGGCGCGGCTCGATGCCGATTCGCGGGCCGCAAGCTTTGTTGACTTCGACCTGACGGCCTTGGTCAGGACGACCGTGATGCTCTACCAAGCGGCATGTGAAGCCGAGGGGATGCGCCTGGAGACCTGTTTGGTTGATGCGTGCCACATCACGGGCAATGCCGACCTGATACGTGAGGTGCTTCGCAATCTACTGGACAATGCGCTGAAGTATGCGGGAACCGGGCATGATGTCTGTGTCGAGTTGATGCAGGATGACGAATCAACCATTCTTGTGGTGATGGACAATGGACCGGGAATTCCCGACAGCCAGGCCCAGGCCATTTTCGACCGTTTTCACCAGGTCCAGCCATCCGGCATGGCGGGTAGCGGATTGGGACTTGCGCTCGCGGCGCAGATTGTCCGCGTACACGGCGGTACCATTGTCTTGGTGGACCGCGCCGGTTGGAGCACGGCCTTCGAGATCCGTCTTAAGAAATCTTAAGGCAACCCTTGTTGTGCCCGTGGGGTCGCTTTCCGACAATGGCCCCATGATAACGAACCATTGTCGGACGACCCCCAAACGCGCAGACACCCACGGCGCCTCGTTCTCGTGGCCTCGGATGGGCCTGGTGATGCGGCGCGCCTTTCGCGAGCACAAAACCTGTCTCCGCGATGTCCACGCGGCCTGCAGGCGCTGCCTGGAATCGCCTGCGAACACCCCGCAGGAATACCGTGTCAGTGCGGGCGATCTTCCTGCGAGTTTCTACGCGCCGCGACGTAACTTGTTCTCCACGCTGTTCCTGGCGGTGTATCACATGCTGGATGTTCCGCTTGATCGCCGGCTCCTCTACGGTCGGCTGAACCAGCTCTTCAGAATCTGGGTGACGAGTGCGGACAACCTGTTGGACAACGAGGACAAGGTGGTCATCCCGGTGGAGATGTCGGGGAAGTCGCACATCATGCGCCAGGTGGTGACCCTGATGGCGGCGGACCGGGCGCTGGCGGCGATCCTGGCCGACGCGGTGGCCAATGACGTTGTCACGCGGGACCAGGCCGACCGGTTGGCGGAGCAATCCCTGCGGATTCTGCTCCCGAGCGCGGCCCAGGAGGCGACCGAGGAGGGCGGGATCACCGAACGGCCTGACCCCGAATATGTTCTGTGGACGATCCATCGCTACAAGACCGGCTTGCTCTTCCATATTCCCTTCCTGGGAATCGACCATGTGGAAGCCAACGTGGACCGGGAGTGCTGCGATCGCATTCGCGATGCGCTGATGCAGTTCGGGCTCGGATGTCAGCTGATGGATGACATCAGGGACATGGCTCGCGACCTGAACGAAGGACGGCATAACTACATGCTGTCGGTCCTGGCGCACCGCGATCCGGATCGCCTGGCCGCGTTGACGGCAGAACAGCCGGACACGGGAAGCCGGCTCTACCTTGCCGTGCCGCGGCTTGCCGCGCAGACGGCCACGCGTGCCGTTGAGATGTTGCGAGGAGCGTTGCTGGAACTGGGAAGCTGTGGACTGCAGATTCCGCCTGGAAGTGCGGACCGGATGGCCCGCTCGATGCTCGGCGTCCTCGACCTGGGAGACCTTCGCTATGCCTGATCCGGCCACCATGACCTCGGGACGTACGCTCGACCACGCCGCGCCGGTCTACGATATCCTGGCGCCCTTGATGACGTTGGGGATCGAGACGCGGTGTCATCGCGAGGTGCTGGACTTGCTCTATTTGAAGGGCGACGAGCACATCCTGGACGTGGGATGCGGCACCGGGACCCTTACGCGTGCGATTGCGCGCCGGCTGACCGCGCCGAGCGCGGAGGTGGTGGGTCTGGATGCCGCGACGAAAATGCTCGCCGTGGCGAAGCGCAAGGCCGCCGACCTCGATCACATTCGTTTCGATGCGGGAATCGCGGAAGCGCTCTCCTATGCCGGCCACACGTTCGACGGGTTCGTCTCCACGTTCTTCTTCCACCACGTCAATGCCGAACTGAAGCGGCGATCTCTCGAAGAACTCTGGCGTGTGATGCGTCCTGGCGGGCGAGGGGTGATCGTCGATGTGGATGTGCCTCGCAATCTCTTTGGGAAACTGTGCGCGTGGTCAGGCTACGTGCTGTTTCAACAGGATGAGATCCGCGAGAACATCCGCGGTGTTCTGCGCGAGGTCCTGGAGCAGAGCCCGTTCGCCTGGCACGAGGCGAGCCACCGTGGCGGGTACATCACGACCTTTGTGCTGGAGAAGATCGAGAACCGGACAACGCCGCTCCGTGCGGCAGAAAGTGAAGGAGAAGCATGAGGAAGCAATGGAGTGCAACTGTGTGCCTGGCTGTCCTGGCTATGATGATGGCGGGGGGAGCCCGGGCCGCGGAGGGTGAAGATCCGGTGGCAGCGGAAATGAAGGAACGCATAGAGGCGTACTTCAGGACCTGCTTTGCCGATCTCAAAGGCGTGGCGGAACAACAGCCCACGAAAGCCACGTTTCGTGAATACATGAAGCCGGTGGTCAAGAAGACCGACGGCTTCTTCGGGGGGACATTGATCGATCCCGACTGGGAGATTAAACAGGTCTACTTCAAGCGTAACTTCATGGCGCGCGGGTTCAGCCTGAAAAAGGTCGACCAGTTGTCGCATTTCATCGAGCAGATGGCGAAGACGCCGGCTCCGCAGCTCAGCGAGCCCGGCCACGGCAGCCTTGTGCAGCCGCGTCTGGTGGCAATGCGGTATCCGGTGATCGAGGACGGAAAGCTCACGGCAATTGTGTCGATGATGGTTCGGACCGAGAACGTTCTCGAGGCGGTGGGCCTGGACGAGGTCGATGCCTACCGGATTACTTGCCTGGGCAAGCTGGCCGAGGAAGAAGGGCATATCTCCGACGCCCCCCACCGTGTGAAGGTGAAACTCCCCTCGACCGAGTGGGAAGTCCTGTTTGACTAGGAGGTCGACCATGCATGTATTGGTTGCGGGTGCAGGTGTGCTTGGGCGTGAGTTGATCAGCGTTCTGCTTGAGAACGGGCACGTGGTTACGGCCATGGCTCTCAAAGAGAGCGAGTTCGAAGGGTTGCAGCATCCTCTGTTGACCTGTCACGCCGCCGACGTGACCAGGCCGCAGACACTGGCGGGTCTGTGCGACGGTGTCGATGCGGTCGTGTCGTGTATCGGCATCACGCGGACGAGCGGTTCCGTTACGCACGATGCGGTGGACTACATGGGGAACGTCAACCTGTTGCGCGAAGCGGAACGGTCGCATGTGGACAAGTTTGCGATCGTGTCGCCGGAAGGTGTTGACGAGGGCGACCGTCATGCCCCGCTCCTGGCGGCACGGGCCCGGTTCGAGTCGGTACTGAAACGGAGCGAGCTTAACTGGATGGTTATTCATTCCGGCGGGTTCTTCGCTGACCTTGCCGAGATGGCAAGGATGGCGCAGAAGTCCCCGATGTTCGTTATCGGGAACGGCCAGGCCTGCTTCACTCCGATCTCGGTCGTCGACCTGGCGCACTTCACGGCGGACAGCCTGGAGACGGCACGGAATGAAACGTTGCACGTAGGGGGCCCCGAGACCCTGTCATGGAACGAGATTGCCACGCTGTGCTTCTCCTACTGGGGAAAGAAGCCGAGGATCTACCACGTTCCGGTCTGGCTCTGTCGTTTGACGCTGGCCCTGGTCCGGCCGTTCTCCAGGCGCTACCATGCGTTGGGTAAACTGCTGGTCTTCATGTCGGTGACAGAACTGCCGACCCCTTCCCATGGGACGGAACGTCTCGAGGAGTTCATGCGACGGCATCTGGCACCGGCGCGAACATAGTTGCGTCGCAGAGTCGGTTGACATACGCGCGGTCCGCCCTTAAGACTACCTGGCTACAGTAGCGCGGCATGGTCGGATGGAAAGGGGCGTTGTGGTGGACAGGGGACCGGACATATCATTGGTGATCCCCGTCTACAACGAAGCCGCGTGCATCGGTGTTGTGGTCGAGGAAGCGGTGCGCCTACTCAACCATCTGGCCCGTCCCTACGAAGTCATCGTGGTTGATGACGGCTCCACCGATGGAACGGCCGATGTCCTGGCGGACCTGTGCTCACGTTGTCCGGTTGTACGTGTGTTCTCGCTCAGTCCAAACGCGGGACAGAGCGCAGCCTTTGGCGTGGGCTTTCGCGAATGTCGGGGACGCATTGCCGTGCTGATGGACGGTGACGGACAGAACGATCCGCACGACATCCCGGCGCTACTCGAGGCGCTGGGCGACGACTGCGATGCCTGTTGCGGATACCGCGCCAACCGGCGCGACCCCTGGAGCAAGCGAATCGCCGGCCGCCTGGCCAACGCGGTACGCCGATCCGTCCTGCACGATGGTATGAAGGATACCGGGTGCAGCTTAAAGGCCATCAAGCGTGAGCTGCTGGATGACTTGCCTATGGACACGCCGGGCATGCACCGTTTCATTCCTGCGCTGCTTCTGATGCAGGGGGCCAGAATCAGTCAGCTTCCCGTGAACCACCGTGTCCGGCCTGCGGGGAAGAGCAAGTACACGAACTTCGGCCGCCTGTCGCAAGCCCTGT
>CAYFPQ010000075.1:0-14391 GCA_964345005.1 uncultured Victivallales bacterium
TGTCAAGAAACCACAACATATGGGGGGTACTTGAGTCAATCAGCCACCCACGTTCAGTTTAGAATACCTCCGTTTGCTTCAATGCTCTGCTGAAGCAACCCAACATCGATTCGGTCGACACGGGTCTTCGTCTTGAGCGCTAACGCACAGGCAGTCCCCGCAGCCTCTCCCAATGCCATGCACACCGGCATTACTCTTGTACTACTGTTGGCGATATGCGTTGTGGATATACATCTACCGGCCACCAACAAGTTGTTCATGCCTTCAGGAAGAAGACAACGATAAGGTATTCCATAGGGGGCGTTGAGATTGGGGTCCGTTACTGTTTCCGGCATTCTGCCATGGATATCAATCGGCCATCCCCCCAGGCAAATCGTATCACTCGGAATCTTTCCATTAATAACGTCACTTTCATTGAGGACATATCTTCCTTTAATTTTTCGTGACTCGCGAATGCCTACATTACCGGTTGCCATCAATCTGCAATCAGCGTACCCGGGAACAGTTCTTCGATAATAACTAACAATTTTATCTACCTGGTTCCTACCTTCTATCTCGGCCTTCGTGATTCCTTCCGCTGATAGTGGGTCGCCCTTTATCCGTGTCACGTTAACAGAACGTTCATCAGGGTAGAGCGTGCTGCCAAGCATCCCGAGAGAACCTCTGTATGCGGGCAACTTTCCGTTATCGACATCTTCCCGCATCTTCTGAGTATACTTCTCGGTGATCGTGCCGGTGTCCTTCAGGCCTCCTATCCGGAACATCATTCCCATGGCCTGCAATTCGTCAGCTTCCTCAATGAAGTCGCATTCCGCATAATAAGCGACGTCCGCATTACCGGTCGCGTCAATGAAATATGGTGCCCTGAAAGCAATAATGCCGGACTTGGTGTGACAATAGAGACGCTCTATCATGTCGTGCGTTCTGTCTACGGCAATAGACTGCGCGTGGAAATATAGCGCTATGTTGTTCTTGACCGCCAAATCATCCAGAACTTTCTTGAGTATTTCAGGGTCAAAGGAGAGATATGGATGCCACTCATTACTTCCTGTGTGAGTATGACCCGGCGTGCCTTTTCTATCTCTTAGACGTTCCACAATTTCATCGGCAATACCGCCAACTATTTTTCTGTCCCTAAAGAAATATGACTGAATAGGTCCAACAAGGTTGACAGTTGCGGCGCCACCCAGATATCCCTCTCTTTCTATAAGTACAACGTGCAACCCTTCTCTAGCGGCCGCGATTGCCGCGCAGACTCCAGAAAAGCCACCGCCGCAAACAACAAGATCAAATTGTCTTTCCCCATGAACAGGAACAGTTAATTGCTGCGTATCTGATTTCATCTGTGCTCTTCTCTGCCTGAACAATTTCGTCATGTGTTCTCTTCCCTAGTCCCCTGCTGCACGATTGTTCAAGGGGTCATCAGCCAGCATGTGATGATCCACCACCGTCCCGTCATCCCTTGCGTCACGCCTGGTCAGGCTGAGTCTCCGAAACAGATCCACGGCATCACGGGTGCCACCGATCAGGAACCAGATTGTGGTTCCGATGCCAACCACCACGGCGATGCCGACATAGACAGCCCAGTACCTTCCCCATGAATCATCCGACACTTCATGCGTCAGGTTGTAGAGGGTCCCGACCAAGAACACCGCAAACCACGCCAGCATCCAGAACATCTGCATAAAATACAGCACACGGTCGCCGCGCGTGAATTCCCGGGACGGCGCCAGCGCTCTCCATCCGGTAACCGGCTGACTGACATGCTGCTCATGATCGCCGACCACGGCATATTCCCCTCGGTGCAGCATCCGATCCATGTTGAATACGCGTTGCTTGCGTATGAACGAGTCAATCAGCGAAAACCCCACATAACTGATAATCGACAGTATAGCGGTAAAGAGAAACATCCACTGGCTGTCAATGGGGAATCTATCCGGTCCCACCTGCCAATTGATGCCGGTGACACGGCTGGAGACTCCTTCGAGGAACCATGTCATTCCGTTGAGCAACCAGAGGGCATGATCAGCCATCCACGGGTAGAAGCAAGGCGCCCAGATCTGTCGAAGCACCATTGTCCCCACCCCCATCACGCAGCTTATGGTCATTGCAGCCAAGGCGCCGCGCGACGATCCGCGCTTCCAGTAAAGCCCTCCGATGATCAGACAACCGGCCCCTCCAACCCAAATGGTCCCGGTGGCGATCATAAACATCAGGATGAACTCATTCTGTCTGAACAGCAGACTGAAGAAGAAAATAAACACCGCCACAAGCAGAATAGAGAGACGCAGCAACCATAGATGCTGACGCGGCGCAAAAGGCTTCTTCCTGAAGGGAACAATCACGTCCTGGACGAAGATGCTCCCCCAGGAATGCAGATAGGTATCGTGGGTAGAGATAAACGCCGCCAGCATGACACCGCAGAACAGGCCGAGAATGCCACGCGGCAGCAGCTTGGCCAACACAAGCGGCACGGTCATTTGCGTACGAATGGTATCGGACTGAATGGCGTCCAGACTCACGTTGACGTTGCCGGCCAACGCCGCATAAGCTGGACTGTGCATGACGACGTAAGCCGCAACCGGAAGCAGCATCAGCAGCAGCGTCATCACGATGCCGCGCCAGAAACCAATGATGCCCGCCATCTTGGCCTCGTGGGCCGACTTGGCCGCAGAGTTGTATCCCTGTGATCCCTGCCACGCACGGGTTGTATAAACGCTGCCGAATATGCCGATAATGAAGAAGAACACATTAAACGACTCAATCTTTGCGGTATGGAAAGGATGAATGAGCGAGGCGTCGGCGGGTGAGCCCTTCAGCGTCTCGACAAGGGTCGTCCACTCGAAGGCCCGGAAGAGAAAGAAGAGGATAATCAGAAACACTACACTCGTAAAAATGCCCTGAATGAAATCCGTAACCATAACGGTGATCTGCCCGCCCACAAAGACAAAGAAGAGGGCGATAGCCAGCAACGCCACCATCAGGGCCGGATATGTTGAAATGCCGAGACCGGGAATCATCTCCGGCAAACCACAGAAGTATATGAAAAAGCGAGCGCCGGCCGCCGGGAAAATACCGAAATTAAGAATGCCGGAAAATGTCAATACAATCCCTGCATACACACGAACGGGCTTGCTGTAGCGAATCTCCAGGAACTGAGCCAGTGTGAGCGCCCGTGTTTCCCGAAATCGATAACCGATGAACCCCGACAGGCTCAGCAGTAAGCCAACCGGCGCCATCATGTGAAACCACCATGCAGTGGTAAACCCCGCCGTATATCCCCTTTCGAACAGGGCCAGGACGGTAATTGCCCCCAGTCCCGACTCGCCTTGAGCAATACTCAGCAGATAGCGCCCGGCACAACGACCCGCCGCGAGGAAATCGGCCACGCCACGCATCAGTTTCTTCGTCGCCAACGCCACGGCGGTAACCCCACCCAGCAAGGCAAATACAATCACCCAGTCTATCCAATGCATATTCATCTGTTCCCTATCTGGTTTTCCAAGGACGAAGACTCTTTGAGTAGGACTTGCAGGATCTAAAGGATGGTCAACGGCGTTGCGCCAATCAAAGAGGATTTCTCTTTGCCCAATCCTGTCAATCCTGCCGTGCCGGCTCGTAGCCTCTAGCGAAGGCTGGTTGATCCTGTCTAAGATTCTCTCTTTCGCGCCCGTGTTTCGTAGTTAATCGCTTCCTACCGTATCCCCAGGCCCCGCGTAAGAATCCACAGAAGCAGCTTGAACTCACCGCCGGTAATCTCGACCTCGCTGTCACTGGCATTCAACCCGGGAAGCGTGCCCATGAACGCCACTTTTCCTTTGCCGAATTCCCCGACCACCAGTAACGGATCGCCATCGGCATTCACGGCAAGCACCTCACCGCCGTCAGCCGGTTTCAGCGTCAGTTGGTCGTCATAACTATGACGAACCTTCGCCGCCAGCTCGTACGTGTCAAACTCCGCCATGGCGGCCTTGTTCAGCACAACCTGACGCTTTTCCTCTGATTTTGTGAGGACCCGTCCGCCCACACCTCCTAATATTTCCGGAAACACGGAACGATCAAAGTCTATATTCTGAATTCTGCCGCCACAGGCATTGTGCGTGAACAGAATCCGGCCGCCGCGTTCAACAAACGCCCGCAATTCCTCGCGCCAATCCACACCGGTGTCGTCAACAGTCTTTGTGGCATTGAAGATGAGCAGGTCAAAGGCGTTAAGTGAATCCTCCGTGAACTTCTCGAAGAACTTCACGTCCAGTCCATTAATCGGCAAGAGGGTATTGGACATGCTCTTCGTGGCGTACCCGAACCGATAGACGCCGACACGGATGGGCTTTATTTCTATTCTGGAAAGAAATGTCTTTTTCTCCAATGCCCAGGTTGCGTCCGGTTCCTGCAAGCCGGCCAGAAACTTCTTTGCACGACTGTCGTATGCGGACATGGCTAAATGCGGGTATTCCTTCGCATACTTTTTGGAGTACCTGGCGAATTCTTCTCTTCCCTCATCGACTATTTTTGCAGCCTCTGAATAGAGACGAATCGCCTTCATGCCATCACCAAGCGCCGCGGCATATAGAGACTCCAGATACCGCAGCCTTGCAGCCATAAAGACGCGGCCCAACAACGCGTTGCTGAAACGCCGCATGACATGGACACCGCCATATTCACTCGCTCTAACCGCTTGCATATAGCGTTGCTCGATATGACACATGATTTCCCAGGCACGCCGCGCGTCCGCTTGCTTGCCTTTGAAATAGTCCATCTGCGATTGCGAACCATTGTAGCCGTTACCACTGACAGCCAGATTCAACGGAACATTGCAGACGATGGCATCGGCGATCTGATGGCCCAGTTCCTGTCCATAAACAACCCGGCAAGCCCGCTTCAGAACCGCTTTGAGGTCCGGCGAAACTTTGTCAAGCCTGTCAACCTGCCACCAAAGCGGCTCCTTGAGCATCATCTCTGCGCCCGGAAATTCCGTGTTCCAGGCATATTCGCCATAAACAAGCGTTTTGACAGGCCCGCCAGTCATAGCCCAGTACAGATCTTCAGGGTCATGATAGAAACTTTTGACGAACGGAGCGCTCGCAGGAAAATCCAGTCCCAGCACACCACAGGTGCCCTGCTGATGGTAGATCATACTCTTGAGCGGACGGGTATACTCATTCCAGTCAGCAATTTCCTCGTATGTCCCTTCCCGCACACACAGCAGCACCTCAGAGGGAACAAGCGTGGCCAGCCGCCGGTACATCTTCTGAATCGCGGGGTATTTGCCTGCGTCATATCCCCAGTACGGCTGGGTAAGAAACACAACCGCCGCATCAGGATGCACCTCGCGGATAGCGTTGAAGTAATGGTTGATGACATTGGCAAGCGCTGCGGCGTAATCATCCCCGAACCGCTCACGGGCATTCTTTGGCCGCCTATCCCAGTTAGAGTTGTACGTATCCTGAAAGTGAAGGTAATATCCCTTGGTTCCCGTCCTACGGGCGAAATCAGCCAGAGCTTCCGCCCGCGCGGCAAGCGCCGCGTCATCCGACCAGGTGAATGCCATACCACGGTGCCCGATCACATCATCGCTGACCGGATAATAATACTTCGCGCCACTCTCCGGACGCGGTGCTGCCCCTACACTCGTCCATCCACGTATCTGACCCATGATTCCATGTTTCTTCAGATAATCATTCGTCTCCTTAAGCGTCTGCATCACTTGAGGTGAGAATCTGAAATGATCTCTCATATAGCTGAGGCCCGTGTTGTTGAACCTCGCCATAGTAATGTTTTTGACAACCCTTCTTCTCATGCCCTGATGGTAAGTGTTCCAGCAGCCCCGACGAAAAAAATCAGGGTAATCCCGGACACTCACAGCAGGCAGTGATTTGGCCGGCAATGTCTTGATCATTTGGTAGAACGCCATACATCCGTAAAGTGCCCCGAGTTCGTCATTTCCGCATATGGCAATGGCATCGGCTTCGCCCGTTTTCCCGCAAACGATCGTATAACCCTGAGGTCTATCCGGCGGTGCAACCGGCTTTGAGAATCCTTCAAAGACCGTGTCACCCTTAGCTCCGACAATAATCTGGACGGCATTCGACCCCGCTTCTTCGGAGATCATGATCCCTTTCGCAATCAAAGCCTCACGTACATAGTCTGCACCGGTCCGCACGATGTCGGAAGCGTCTTTGCCTCGGGTTAGAACAGCCGCGCGTGACAGATCGAGTTGTTCCTCAGCAATGTCCAGGTACTTCGGGCACGGGATGATAGTGAAATCGTGTTTCTCCATCCTGTTCAGGATGGTTCGGAATCTGTCGTTTTCCTGACTGTTCGCCTGAGTCAGGGATTCCTCACCGGAAAGCCGCGCATGATCGAAGATGGGGGATTCTGAACCAGCAGGCCAGGTCCAGATCTTCAGTGCATCAATACTGAAGCCACCGTTAACCGGTGCGCCAATCTCAAGTGGGGAGGAGGAACGAACATCGCTCTGGAAGCTAACCTGATACTGCTTCTGCAATTCAGGCACGCCATCCAGAATAATGGAGATCGACTTGTCTTCGCCCCTGCGAACCACCGCAACGTGATGCCATTCATCATCGCAAATATTCTCAGGCAATCCTTCGTGGATGCCTTTCTGCATATAGAAGATCCGGCCGCGAGTCCAGATGTGGAACTTGAAGCCATCGCCTTGCCGCATCAGGGTGTCCCGCTTCAGTCCAGCCGATTTGAACCAGAACTCGATGCAGATGTTCCCGCTGTTGTCCATGACAACACTCGGAATCGTAAACTTCCGGCCCTTGTCTACCTGCAGGTAGTAGCCGCGCACGCCATCCGCCCGCACGACGGGCCGCACATCCTCCGCCATGTTCTCAAGTGCCGACGCAGCCACAGCATCGTCCTTCTCAAAAGACAAACTTAAGACCGACTGCGTCGCACCTACAGCTAATGTCGCTGAGAGCAGGAGCACAACGCCTGCTATCTGAACCCATCTTCTTGATCTTGATGCTGCTGTTCGTGATTCACTCAATACAAGTTCCTTATTCATATTATCGGTCCCTAGCTTGCTTCCAGTCCCACATCCTGTCGACCCTGCAAATCCTGTTGAAATTCCTATGAGAATACAGGAAGGCGCGTCCAGCAGCCGGCACAATGAAATGGGCGGGAAACCCGTGCCACGGGAAACCACCAGACAGAACAGACCCGCACCGTGTGGATCTGCCACAGTATCAGCAAAACAAAAAACTATTGGACCATAATCAGCGTCCCCGTCGGGAGAACACTCTCATTATAGACCACACCCAAGCCGAAACCATCATAGCTGCCGCCTTTGTAGCGGGCATTGACCGTCGGCGTATTCAGAACACCATCCGAATCATAGCCATCATAGCTCCCGCCTTTGAATCTGTCGTCCGGCCCACCACCTGCGGACCCCGCCAGCAGCCCCATCCCCAAAATTGCCAGAATAATCCACATCTTTGCCTTCATCATACCATCTCCTTATTCAGGCGTTCGTAGTCTCTCATCCTGTAAACCCCGTTGATTCTGTCCGAATTTCACCTGTCTTAGCTCATTTCTACGGCGCCGACCGCACAACACGGCATCCGTTCCGATAATCTGCGCCCAAGTTCAACTTCGCATAGTAGCGATCGGATATGCGCAACATCCACTTGTATTCAGAAAAATAGGAGCCACGTATTCCGACGCCGGTCCAATCGCTGTTTGTCTTGTTCCCGCCTGCGTCCAGGACCCCATCCCCGTGGGTTCCTGTAAAACTCCGCCCTGCGCTCGTGCCTAGCGTAATGACGGGTGATTCAGCGAGATTTCCACTCATCTCCATGATGCCCCAGTACGTCGCGCCAGACTCCTGTCGTGTTGAGTTGGGCGTCGCGAAAATTCCCACGCGTACCGGTCCCACAATCCCCGTGTTGTGATTGCAGTTCGCAGTTGCGGGATCCGCGGTCTCCGTTCCACTGCCATCGCTCCCCACAAAACCCGTGATTTTGGTGGGAAAACCCGCCTCACCCCAGGCATACTCATTGGCTACGGGCGCAATCGTGCCCCGACAGGCTTTTTCGAATTCCAGTTCCGTCATAGGCCGCAGTCCCGCCCAATCCATATAGGCAAACGAGTCGTTGGCATCCAGATAGTTGCAGGCTCGATCCGGTGCATCCGCCGAATAAACCGAACCGTTCGTAACCGTATGTCTGTTGTTCCCGTACTGGTTCGGAAAACGGGCGCCCGCCTGCGTCGCGTCGAGCGCATTCAGAAAGGCTGCGTACTGACCCTGGGTCACCTCATACTTCGCGCAATAGAAAGCTGCGTACCCTTTTGGAAAGACAGCGGAAAGGGTTTGACTGGCGCTGTCATCAAAATCATCGCCACCGTCCCCTCGAGCCGTGTTGTTGTTATTGCCGAGGCTGCCCGCAGCTCCGCCGCCAAGCGTGAGCGCGTTTTCATTCGTAACGAGAAACGCGCTACCGCTAGTTCCTGCCTCGAACTGCGCTCTGCTTGTTGTGGACGCATCGTTCCCGGCATAAAAACTGCCCGTCGGAACATAGACCATCTCAATCCCGTACACACCAACATCAACACTCTCTGCCGCTGTCAGACCATCATCCGCGTAGTTCCAACGCAGGCGCACCTGATCGTAATCAGCGCTCCCGCTTCCCGTGGAAGAACGATACAGAAACACGCCAACGCCCACATCATCGGTCAAGCCGACGTCAATCGTGCTGCCCGCCGCCGCGGTGTGCTCATTGTCATTCGTCGAGAGCGTTGCATGGCTCCACGAGGAATCGCCATCCTGCTTGTATTTGACGAATACCCATGCGGCATCCCAGTTGGTTACCGTATTGGCCCCATCATACCATGACGCCCGCCATGAGTTATCCCAACTCACATCGAACTGCACCTCAGCATAGCCCGACTTAGGCTCAACACTTACATTCGTGATTACAATGTTGTTGGCTGTCGCCCACGGCGCCACTAATCCGCACAGCACAGCCCCGATCAGCACTATTCCCGCAATACTTCTAGCTCTCATCACCGTACCTCCTTATTAGTATTGTAGATTGATGTTTGACGATCGCTGATTTGAAAACCAACTTCGTAAAACCATCGATTATACTCCTCCAGGTTTTCGATACTTTTGCAGTTTTCCCCTCTTGCATCCTCTATGGCGCCGACCGGACGGCACGACATCCGACGAGGTATGATCTTGCAGTAGAGTAATAGCTGGCATAATAGCGATTGGATACCCGATGTTGAGTCCCATAATTATTGAAGCTTTCATTACGCCAGCAATAACCGGCCCAATCACTGTTTGTCTTGTCTCCACTTGCGTCCAGTTCCCCATCTCCGTGTGTACCCGTAAAACCCCGCGAATCGCTTCGGCCTACCGTCATAACCGGTGCTTCCATCAGGTTTCCGCTCATTTCCGTAATACCCCAGTATGTGGCACCCGCCTGTTCGCGGCTCGAAGACGACGTTGCAAAAATACCAACCCGCACAGGCCCCCCATACTCATAGTGGCACTGCGGACAGAGTTGGCATTTACGGGATCCGCGGTTTCCGTCCCGCTTCCATCCGTGCCGAAGAAGTTTGTTATTTGAGTGTACGCCGTGGCGCCCCATGCATACTCATTGGGCACCGCCGCGATGGTACCGCGACAGGCTTTTTCGAATTCCAGTTCCGTCATGGGGCGCAGTCCCGCCCAATCGATATAAGCGACAGCATCACTAGCGCCCAGATAGTTGCAGGCACGATCCGGTGCATCCGCGGAATAGACCGAACCGTTCGTAACCGTATGCCTGGCATTTCCGTACTTGTTCGGAAAACGGTTGCCCGCCTGTGTCGTATCAAGTGCATTAAGGAAATCGGCATACTGCCCCTGGGTGACCTCATGCTTCATGCAGTAGAAGGCGTTGTACCCCTTGGGGAAGGCCACGGGAAGCGACTGGCTCGTGCTGTCATCGAAATCGTCAGCCGTAGCCATACCCGCAGCATTGTTATTGCCCAGACTTCCCGCGCCACCGCCACCGAGCGTAAGGGAACCCTCGCCCGTAATCTGCAACGTGGAACCACTCACCCCAGCCTCGAACCCATGGCCCGAGCCGTCACCCGCGTGGAAACTACCGGACGGAACATACACCACCTCAATCGCATGCACGTCTACATCGAAACCCGTCACCGCCCCCAGACCGTCATCCGTGTAATTCCAGCGTAGCTTCACTTCATTGTAGTCCACACTCCCGCTGCCTTCCGCCGAACGATAGAGAAACGCCCCTATCCCCGCGCCGCCGGTCAAACCGACGTCAATCGTGCTGCCCGCCGCCGCGGTGTGCTCGCCATCGCTCGCGGACAGTGTCGCATGGCTCCATGCATCATCATCGGGCCCGCGATACTTGACGAATATCCAAGCCGCATCCCAGTTGGTCACCGTATTAACCCCATCATGCCACGACGCCCGCCACGCGTTATCCCAACTCACGTCAAACTGAACTTCGGCGTAACCCGATTGTGGAATCACGCTCACGTTAGTTACCGACATGTTGTTGGCTGTCGCATGCGGCGCGAATAGTCCGCACCACACCACTCCTACCAACAGTATTGCAACGATCGCTTTGCCTCTCATCTCCGCACCTCCTTATTGGTATTGCAGATCGATGATTGCCGATTGCTTATTTGAAACCACTTTCGTGCAACCATCGATCAATATCCCTCTAAAACTATCCAAAATCTTGAATCATCAATCATAAATTGCTGGACTGACGGAAGATCACGTCCGCGGGAACGAGCCTTTCCAGACGTTCAAATTCATGATCCGGTTCCTGCACTCTCTCAATAAGACGCGTCAGCGCAGCCTCTACCAAGCGCTCGTACGGCATCGCCACTGTGGTCAACGGCACATCCAGCACCCGGCCGAAAGGCGCATTGCTGCATCCCGTCACGGCCATGTCATGGGGAATGCCCCACCCCATACCACGCGCCATGCTCATTGCGGCCAGCGCAAGATTGTCCGATTGACAGATCACCGCATCCGGGCGAATGCCTACAACTTCATCACGTACCGCAACCGCCATCTCATCAATCGGGACCCCCTCAAAGTGGTCCCGACAACCCAAAGTATTCAGGTTCACCCCGTTCACATGCACCAACGCCTCTCGAACACCGGCCAGACGCGCCTCGACACCGGGCGTCATCGTCCGTCCCAGAAAAGCAAATCGACGACAGCCCCGCTCCAGAAGATGCTCGGTGATCTGCCGATAGGCCGCCACGCGATCCCAATCCACGTAGTCGACGCCCTCCGCCAAAGTGGGGCCATAACCCACAACCGGAATGCCCTCTTTTGCCATGCTCTCAAGGAGTCTATGATCCCGGGTATCCACGGTAGGCGAGAGAATCAACAGACCATCAACCTGCCGTTGGAGCAGCCGCTGAATCTCCCTCGCTTCATAATCCGAGGAGCCACGAGTTCCCCAACGACTCATACCCAGCAGCAACTCATATCCATTCTCGCTGGCGAACGCCTCAGCCGCTTTCAGCCGGTCGGCCAGATCCCCTGAACTGGGAACGACTACGCCTATCGTCTGAGTGCGCCGCGTGCGCAGCACCCTGGCCGCATGATCAGGCTGATAACCAAGCTCCTGCACCGCATCCCGCACCCGCTTAATCGTCTCATCGCTGATCCGTATATTGGATTCTGCGCCACTAAGAACTTGCGACACAACCGCTTGCGAAACGCCGGCCACTCCGGCGACATCCTTCTGCGATACCCGCTTCATTCCGTTTTTCACCCCCATGATCTCCTTCCATGACCAACAACTATACGAACATCCCTATTCGTATTATCACCACAATACGACATTCCCCTGGAGACGTCAACATCTTTCTTGTTTGTTCTTTTCCTGAGTTCAACATTGGGACACCCAAACTCAAACAGCAACCCAATGTTTACAGGGGGTTTCGAGCGTCATTTTCGACGATGTTGAACTCAGGAATGAAGGAATACAGGAAATATCCTGGATTTAATCTCAATTATTGAATATTTCATTGATATGATTTACTTGTATATCGCATACAATCGCCATATGATTGCGTTGATATTGAGAAAGAACAAGATCCCGTAGGCCAATACGTACTGATTCTCGGCAATAGCAGGGAGGGCTCTTATGAGGCGATATGCAGAAAAAGATATGACGAGGTGGTTCAGGAAACCCCGACGCAAGCCTCTCGTCATCCGTGGCGCACGGCAGGTAGGCAAATCAACCCTCGTGCGTAATTTCGCGGAACGGCAAAGGCTGACGCTGCACGAGATTAATTTGGAACGGCATCGGAACCTCAACGTTCTGTTTCGTGACGGCAAGACCCGGGAAGTAATCCGGGAGCTTGCGTACGCATGTGGTTCGGCCTCCATCACGAGCGAGAAGTCGCTGCTGTTTCTGGATGAAATTCAGGCAACCCCCGACGCTATCCCTTTTCTGCGCTACCTGTATGAGGATCTTCCTGATCTAGCGGTTGTCGCTGCCGGATCCCTATTGGAGTTTACGCTGGGAAAACACGACTATTCCATGCCCGTGGGTCGTATCGAATACCTGTTTCTCGGGCCCATGACATTCTGCGAGTTCCTTTTGGCCCGGAAAAAAGAGGACTTGGCCGATCTTCTCTTTGAGTACGTCGGTTCCGATCTGCCCTCCACCGCGCACGAACGGCTGCTTCGCCATTTTCGTGATTACATTCTCGTCGGAGGAATGCCGGAAGCAATCCTTGCCGATTGCGAGGGGGAGGGTTTTGCCGATGTCACGGATGTTCACAGCTCCATTATTGAAACCTACATTGACGATTTCGGGAAGTATGCCCGTGATTCTCAACTAGTACATCTGCAAACGGTCTTCACGCATGTGCCGCGAAATGCAGGTCGAAAGGTCATCTATTCCGCGATCGACCCACACAGCCAGGCCCGCGCCCTGAAACCAGCCGTCGACCTCCTGCTCAAGGCCAACGTTATTCTGGCCGCTTACCACTGTGATGCCAATGGGGTGCCCCTTCGAGCTGAGGTTAACTGGCGTGTCCGAAAACTGTACTTCCTGGATGTAGGGCTTCTCAACAGCGTGTGCGGCACACCGCATATCTCCATCGAACAACTCAAGGAGGGACGCTTCATCAATGAAGGTGTGCTTGCTGAACAGTTTGCAGCTCAGCACTTGCTTTTTGCGTTAAGACGGAACATAACCCCTGAATTGAATTATTGGCTTCGTGAGGGAAAGTCGAATAATGCTGAAGTTGACTTTCTCATAGCCAATAGAGGAGAAGTCACCGCGGTCGAAGTGAAAGCCGGAAAAGCCGGTTCGTTGAAATCGCTTCACCGTTTCATGCACGACAAGCAGCTCCAGGAAGCTGTTCGCCTCGATCTCAATCTCCCGTCGGCACAGGATGTTAACGTCGGCTTCAGGCTGGGCAAAGGGGCGGGGCATGTGCAGTACAAGCTCCGCTCAGTACCAGTCTACATGGCGGAACACCTCCCTCGACTGTTGGCCTCGTCAGAACGAGGCGCGGCACCGCATTTTCAGAAGAAACTATAAAGCGTGCCTGTTGCCTTGGGTGGCGCCGGAACGCTGTGCCGCGAGAGATTGACTTCGTCAATCAGACCATCGAAATGCATTTCGCAGCCGGACTCCGCATATTTGTATTTCGCTCCGACAAGAAAAGGGGCGTTGCCCCAGTTCGCCATGGTATGGGTTTTTGTCATATCAATCTCTCTTATCAAATAGTCGTCAACGTACAGTCTCATTTTCCCGGCTTCCATGTCCCGGACACCCATGACATGGTGCCAGTCCCCCGTTGACCATACAGTCGCATCATAGAAATGAGGTTCGACGTTTTGATAAGCTCCCGAATCGTCCCTCAAGGTAAACTTCGGAATGCCATCATCAACGGCAAGACGCAGGTAGGCCAGCCCCCCTCCATGTTGATAACCCCAGCCATAACGACTGACAATGGTCTGATTCCCGGTATCATCGTCCTGCTTGACCCAGGCCGAGACCGAGAAGCTGTAGCGCCCGAGTGCGAGGTTGGAAGCAGCGCCGCAATCCACATAATCGTTGGAGCCATCGAACACCAGCGCGTCGTCACTGAACCCGTTCGTGCTCCACTGCGCCCCGTCAATGACACCATCGTTCCCGTTGCCCGTACTATCCGCCGCCGTACTGCCGCTTCCCTCGTTGAAATCGAGGACACATAGAAATACGGATGTCGGATTCATCGGTTCCACAAACTCAAGACTGTTGGTTTCAGGCAACTCCACCATATAGGATTGCGCAACGGTGTTGCTGTCCAGGTTATCCGAAGCATAAACCAGAAAACGGCCACTGGCCGACATCGACGCCCTGGGGTAAGCGGCGT
>CAYFPQ010000075.1:14401-15627 GCA_964345005.1 uncultured Victivallales bacterium
ATTGGCTTTTTGCTGGATGTTTTTCTGGGTGACCCGGAATACCGTTTCCATCCCCGTCATGCCGACTATTTCCTAGACAGTACGCTCGGCGCGGACTATTCACATCCAGCAAGTAGATGCCGCCATCCTGATAGCGACTATACGAGAACTTGCCGGGCATCCCTGCAATACTCGATATATGACCGTCACCTGTTTGGTCAAAATAGAAGACGTTACGGACCTGCCCACCGGCGAGAGGATAGGCAAGGATACTGCTCCAATGCGTTCGCACCAGCCACGATTCGCCTTGTTCATCGACAATCAGGTCCGAATGCCGGAGGCTGCCCGTAAGCTTTAGCGGCTCCTCTGAAAGGTCCCATGGCAGAACATATTGTCCCGCGGCATCACCTTTTGTGCCATACGCGATGTAGTCGCCGGAGGGATCAACCGAGCACCAGTTCATATCAACAAACACGAGGCCTGCCTCGAACCATGTATCGGAGAAGTTAGTTGTAGCGACGATCTGGTCGGTATCGACACGGTAGGCGATAAACACAACTTCGTTGGTAACCCCAACCGGCTTGGCGCCAAGCGCAAGCTTGCTGCCATCAGTCGAAAAGTCGCCTTCGCCCCAACCGAAGCTGACGTCGTCATATCCCGCGAACGTGCGATAGATCTCCTGCGTCACCGTGAGCGGGGCAAGCGACGTGATTTCATGACGAATCAGATCATTGGTCTTCATGCTCCAATAGACGTTGGCCTCGTTCTTGTCCCATAAAGTCCGAGCTGAATAACTGTACCTGGCCGCCACCGGCGCCCATCCGATCAAGGCGCGGTCAGACACACGCCACAAGGCAGCGTAGTGGTTGCGCGGAAACCCCATCATCAGAGAATCGTCCGCATTGAGAACAGTCTGCCTCGAATACCAATGATTGCCGTGCCAGGTGTGCCACGTCATCGGAGCGGCACAGGCATTGGTCATCTCCTCCTCCGAGCCGCCCATGCGGGTAAGCGGAAGTGAGGTTTCGGGATCAAGGATCGTCTCCGTAAACGCCACGGCCACCGAACTCACGGACGGTTCAACCCAGTCGGATTCCCAGAAGGGCTCCGACAAGTCCGTGCCGCCATGCGCCGGAAAAACAAAAGTGATCGCGAACAGCGCCGTTACAACGGCTTTAGATCTCCGTTGAACAGTGTCGCGTCCACGTAACTTGGGACTGCTGTCTCATGCTCAATGAGACTCACGC
>CAYFPQ010000076.1:0-13349 GCA_964345005.1 uncultured Victivallales bacterium
GCTGCCCGCGCGCCTCGTAGTCTAATCCATCTGGAAGATGTTGCAGGGAGCTGCACAGAGCTGCAGGGAGCTGCACACCAGCCACTTACACCAATCGACATGTTGCACCAAGCTGCACAGAGCTGCACCAAGCTGCACAGCGAATTTGGCACAAACTCTCGGTTGTGGATCGGACGGCTCTAAAGCAGAGCCTGTAGGTCCTGCCTGAATCTCGCATCGACACTGCGAAGATTGGCGACGAGAGGTTCCAGGCGCTCTGGTTCCAGGTCGAATGCGTAGGCGTGTGTGAAGAAGTGTCGGAATGCCAGGTAGTCACGAACACCGAGAGCGGTCTCTTTCGATAGAATACCCGAGTCAGAAGCCGATTCGATCAGTTCCTTGTGCCACGATTCTCCGGTAGGCAGAACAAGGCCGCGAGACTGTATGACCTGCTTCACGATATTCTCGACCCCGTTGTAGTAGGAATGGATGAGGGCCGCTACGCCCGCAAGTTCAAGCTCGGACAGGTTTGGGAGACTGTCCGCTGGCGGCAGCCGATCCAGAACACTGTCAATATTCTCGAGTTCTGCGGCTATTCTATCGGAAAGATCAGCCATAGAGCAGAACCCCCTCACGGGAGATCAGGTCGGTGAAGCGTGACTTGCGGCTTAGATCAACCAGGTCGACCGGCTTCGAGAGACCAAAAATCAGCTCGCCGTAGAACGAGAAGAACCGGGATGGCGTGAGCCCTTCAACAGCCAGATCAATGTCGCCGGCCTCGGCGTCAGTGGTGCTGCTGCCAAAGAGCAGAACCCGACCGACGCGATACCGCTTCGCGATATCGACGATCTTTGCTCTGTCTTGTGCTGTCAGCATTGCGACCAACCTTTCTGAATCTAGGATAGGCGTAAGAAGACGGAGGATTCAAGAGCGAAGACGGTGGGCTGATTAGATGATATATCGCCGCCACAACCACTCCCGCCACGCGTCAAACTCCGGTGATCCTCCAATCTGGGCAATGAACGTTTCAAACGTGCAGCCGGCCACACGGTTACGTGCCTTCTCTGTCAGTAGGGATGAGTACTGAGGCAGAACGTGATGAAAGTGCGTGTTGCCGTTGGGGAATAGGGTGATGGAATAGAACTCATCAATGTCGCCACGAATCAGCATCGAGAGACCGAGAAGGTGGTTCCGCCAGACCTGGCGCAGATCGTCCGTGCCGAATATCGGGTCGTCCGGGTTAATGAAGCAGCCCGATGCGCGGGCCGTTCGCCAATAAATGGAATCGTGGTCGTCCACTCTCTGCTTCTCTGTTCGCCCGCTCCGATAAGCGCCCTCCGTGTACTTTACCTCGATTCCGATTCCGCAGCGCACGCCGCCTGGCAATTGGCACTCTATGTAAGTGTCAAACGCCGTGCCGTCATCCAGGTAGCGGTCCTTCGGCTGCGGCGCAAACTCCATTTCGATGCGATCAATACAAGTGCACGGAACCCCAAGCGCTCTTCGCACAGTCTCAACTGCGGCGCACCGGTCGCAATCCAGCGGTGCCAGAAGGTTGAACGGAATATGCTCGCTGCGAAGCATGTCGGCATCACGCTTCTTGGAATAGCCCGGATACCGCGCCCGCAAGACCTCTCGCGAGTTGCCACCGTCATAGTAGTTTAGCAACTGACGCGCATCATCCTCACACAAGCGATTCCCGTACTCATCAAATCCAACTCCAAGCACCTCTGCGCGATACCGCGACTGATGCAACCTTGCCGCCGCCTTAAACGGACCATCAGGGACGTACTGAGGCCCGATCTCTGATTTCTTGTTCATTCCGCAACCCTTGTGTCTTCTCTGGAGACCTCTCGTTGAAGCTGGAACCATTCCATCAAAATCCCTTTTGTTCGAACTACATTACCGATCCAATCCCGATACTACAACAAATCACCCTTATCCATGTCTTGCCGCTCATCACTCTTGCATCAGATCCTCTATGGTGGCACCCTACGGATAATGCTGTAAAGACGGGCAGCGCCCCGTAGATGGGAACGACGATTGAGGCTGACTGACTACCATGCGAAGTACTATGCGCACGAGCTGACGAAACGATGCTCGTCGGATAGTCTTGAGAAGCTGACCACGTCGCTTCTCGATGCGCAGGTTGACCTGAATCCTCATCAGGTCGACGCCGCGCTCTTCGCATTCAAGTCCCCGTTTTCCACCGGGGCCATCCTCGCCGACGAGGTCGGCCTCGGGAAGACCATTGAGGCCGGGATTGTCCTCGCGCAGAAATGGGCCGAACAGAAGCGAACCATCCTTGTGATCGTGCCGTCGAGTCTCAGGAACCAGTGGGGCCAGGAGCTGGCGGACAAGTTCTTCATCCCGTCCGAGATTCTGGAGGCCAAGAACTTCAATCGTGATATCAAGAACGGTCGAGCGAATCCCTTTGTCCGGGATACGGTTGTGATTTGCTCCTACCACTTCGCACGCAACAAGGCAGACCTGGTCTCGCAGGTCCGCTGGGATCTGGTCGTAATCGACGAAGCCCACCGCTTGCGCAACGTCTACAAAGCCGGAAACAAGATCGCCCGCGCCATCTACCACAATTGGCAGGAACGCCACCAGGGCACGGATCGCATCTCAGGGTCGCGGACGGCGGACCAGCGCGCCGCAATCGTGGACTACTTCAGGAACGAAGCCGAGATCATGATTGCCACGGAAGCGGCGGCGGAAGGCATCAACCTTCAATTCTGTTCGCTCGTGGTCAACTACGATCTGCCGTGGAATCCACAGCGTATCGAGCAACGCATCGGGCGGTGCCACCGTTACGGCCAACAGCATGACGTTGTTGTCGTGAACTTCCTGAACAAGCACAACGCCGCCGATCAACGCGTGTTCGAGCTGCTTTCCGAGAAGTTCGCCCTGTTCAGCGGAGTCTTCGGGGCCAGTGACGAAGTCCTGGGGAGCATTGAGTCCGGCGTCGATTTCGAGAAGCGGATTCTAGGGATCTACCAGACCTGTCGTACACCCGAAGAGATTCAGCTTTCCTTCGACCAGCTTCAGGCCGAGCTCGGCGGCCAGATCGACGAGAAGATGCAGATCACGCGGCAACGGCTGCTGGAGAATTTCGACCAAGAGGTGCACGAGAAACTCAAGGTGAACCTGCATGAGAGCACCGACTACCTGAACCGGTATGAGCGCATGCTCTGGAATCTGACCTGTCATGCCCTCGAATCCTACGCCGATTTCGCTCCCGACGATCACGTATTCACCTTGCAGGCGTGCCCCGAAGGCACTTCCGTCCCGGTGGGTAAGTACCGGATGGGGAAGAACGTCGATGACGCGCACCACTACCGATTCAACCATCCCCTGGCGCAGCACCTCATGGGAACGTGCGCGCAAGCATCACTGCCAACATGCGATGTGACCTTTGCTTACAGCGAGACCCCCACGAAGGTGTCTATCCTGGAACCCTTGAACGGACAAGAGGGCTGGATGCGCAGCATGGTGTTGCGCATCGAATCGCTGGAGGCAGAGGATCACGTCTTGCTGGCCGGAGCCACCGACACCGGACAAGATCTCACGCCTGAGCAGTGCCAACGACTGTTCAACATCCCGGCCGAGGTGGGAGGTTCATGCTATCCGCCCAAAGAGATAGAGCGGACACTCGACGGCACGCTCCTGCAACTTGAGAAGGACATTCTACAGGCAAACGCCGAGCGTAACGCCGGGTTCTTCGATACAGAGATGAGCAAGCTGGAACGCTGGGCGCAAGACGTGAAGACGAGTCTGGAGATCCGGCTCAAGCAGCTCGATGTGGAGATCAAGACCCGTAAGGCTGAAGCGCGCAAGATGGTCAACCTACAGGAGAAGGTCAAGGCCCACCGGGAGATCAAGGATTTGGAGAAACAGCGCAGCGAGATGCGCCTCAGTCTCTACCAGGCTCAGGACGACGTTGACGCGAAGAAAGAAGGACTTCTGGAGGAGATCGAAGCCAGGCTCAGTCAATCGCTTTCAAGAGATGAGCTGTTCACGATTCGGTGGAGGATGACATGAGTATGATATGGATTCAACTTGGCCAGTCGTTGCTCGGGGGCATAGGCCTCGTATGGCTGTTTCTTGAGGCATACTATGCGTTGGGGCCGGACGGTGCCCAGAGGCTCGGGTTTCTTCCCTTTCTTCTCATTGGATCTGCTGTTGGGTGCGTGTGGTTCGTGATCAATGGCCTTCTGGTCTCGGGCTTCCTCAAGCGATCCATTGAAATCGCAAGCAACGCGCTGGATACTCAGATCACGATCACGTTTGGCGACCTGTTCGGGCAGGATGGCCACAAAGCGATCTCGGTCAATGAGTTCTTCGACAGTACCGTTGACGAAAGGCATGTTTCCTCGAAGTCCCTTCATGGCCTAATGCTTTCCCGATACTGGCCAGGCAACACAGTGGATTGGGATAGCCAGGTCGAGCGGGATCTTGCGCACACAGAGCCTGCGGAGGTATTGACCACTCGCCCCGCGCCCGGCAAACCAAATCGGTATGCGCTTGGGACCACAGCAGTTGCTTCCAGAAACGGGCACGATTTCCTGTGCGTAGCAGTGACAAGGACTTGCACGGATTCGCTCGAAGCGTCGGCATCGTCGGACGATCTTCAGCACGCGATACGTGGACTTCTGTCCAGAGCACGGACGGTGTGCTCTGGGGCTCCGCTGAATATCCCGCTGATCGGCAGTGGTCTTGCCCGCACCGGAATCAAGCCGAACATCATCGTGCACCTGATTCTCCTTGGCATCTTCGAGGAGAGCGCCGTACGCAAAATCACAGACCACATTCGGATTGTTCTGCCCAACGCGATGAGGAAGCGCATCAGCTTGGCGAGCATTCAGAAGGAATGGAGATAGGCATGGCTAACCGGACAGGGACATACATCGCTTTCGACGGATTGGGGCAGACAGACCCAACCAAATCCGACTTCCGCTACTACGGCACGATCAAGGCATGGAACGCCAGCAAGCATATCGAGTTCAGGTACGTAAACAGCCACGACAAGACCAGCGCTGTGCGAGACACCAGCAAGAAGGCAACGCTGAAGACGCGTATTCGGGAACGTCTGCGGGCATCGAAGAACATGCTTGTCATTCTCAGCCCCAAGACGCGCAAGTCGGGCAGCATGCTGACCTACGAGATAGAGCAGGCGGTCGACACCTACGACCTGCCACTGGTGGTTGCATATACGGACCTCCAGGTTGTCTTACGGCCGGCTCTACTCTCCTACTACTGGCCAAATGCGCTTAGCCGCCGCATCAGCAATGCGCAGGGGAGCATGATCCATATCCCATTTGCCAAAGATCCAATCATGGATGCTTTGCCGCGATTCACGGTGAATGGAGAGAGCATTAGAGGCAACAAAGTCCATTTCTCCGCTCAGGCGCACCGAGAATGGGGACTGCTGTACGCCTCGTCAGAAGAGAAGAACTGGTGGAAAGACTGAGGATGTAGATGGTGAAGAAACAGAGACTCGAATTGACATGGATCGGCAAGGATCAGCAGCCCAACCTTGAGCCGCGTATACTGGTCGAGGACGCGGACAAGTCCTACGGAGACTCGAATGCCAAGAACATGCTGATTCACGGCGACAATCTGCTCGCGCTGAAGGCGCTGGAGCAGCAGTTCGCTGGCAGGGTCAAGTGTATCGTCATTGATCCGCCATACAATACCGGTTCAGCTTTTGAGCACTATGATGATGGTATCGAGCACTCTCTCTGGCTAAGTCTGATGCGAGACAGGCTTGTATTGCTTAGGAGTTTACTGTGTGACGAGGGCTCCCTATGGATCACGATTGATGATAACGAATGTCACTACCTCAAGGTGTTGTGTGACGAGGTGTTTGGTCGCAAGAATTTCATCGCAACAGTCGCTTGGCAGAAGAAATACGGAGCAAAGAGTGACTCCAAATACCTTTCCGAGTCACAGGAACACATCCTCTGCTTCTGTAAGAATATAAACAGGCTCGTTCTCAATAGACTGCCGAGAACGGAAGAACAGGATAGCCGCTACAAGAACCCTGACAACGATCCGCGGGGCCCCTGGACTTCTGGTGATTTGCTGAGGAACGAAGCTCGAGACTACGCCATCTATCCGATTGTCGGCCCTTCTGGGCGTGAGCATAATCCACCATCAGGGACAAGTTGGCGGTTTACGCAGGAACGCTTCCAAGAGCTTGTCAAAGACAGTCGAATATGGTTTGGGCGTGCAGGAAACAACGTTCCTAGGCTCAAACGCTTTCTCTCCGAAGTCAACGCGACCGTTCCTGCTACAACATGGTGGCCGCACTCCGATGCCGGGCACAATGACGAAGCCAAGAAGGAGATCAGGAAGCTCTTCTCAGATATCAAGGAGGTCTTTGCCACCCCCAAACCCGAGCGCCTGATTGCCCGCATCCTAACGCTTGGTTGCGATGAAGGTGATCTCGTTCTCGATTCGTTTTTGGGCTCCGGGACGACTGCTGCGGTCGCACACAAGATGGGGCGGCGATGGATTGGCGTGGAACTTGGCGACCATTGCTTCACGCACTGTCGACCCCGTCTGGAGCAGGTGTGCGATGGCACGGATCAGGGCGGCATCTCGGGAGCCGTGGAATGGAAAGGCGGCGGCGGGTTCAAGTATTACGAACTCGCGCCGAGCCTACTCAAGCAGGATCACCACGGGAACTGGGTGATCAGCCAGGAGTACAATGCCGATATGCTGGCGGCGGCGATGGCCAAGCACGAGGGATTCCGGTATTCGCCGGACCCAGAAGTGTACTGGAAGCACGGGCAGTCCTCGGAGAAGGACTTCATCTTCACGACGACCAGCTTCATCCGCGTGGACTTTCTTGACCGGTTGCACGAGGAGATGCGCGAGGACGAACACCTATTGATTTGCTGCAAGAAGTTCTCCGCCGCGTGCGTGGGCCGCTTCACGAATATCGAGGTGAAGAAGATCCCGCACATGCTACTTGGCCGCTGCGAGTTCGGGCGGGATGACTACAGCCTGAACATCGTGAACATGCCCCGCGACCCGGATGCCCCAGACTTCATTCCCGCCGGGCCGCCGCCCGCACCTGCGAAATCGAAACGGAAAGGGCCGATGGCCAGCGATCAACAGGGGGAGCTGTTTTGAGTAGCCCCGCCTTCACCGAAGGAGAGGGCAGATTGGGCACAGGAAGAAGATATGTGGTTTTGGCAGCGAAGACAGAAGAGCAAGGCTAAGCGTCAGCCGAATACTCGGGCTGACCGGGAAGCTGGCGTAGACTTCGACCTGGTCGAATCCTTACAGCAGACTGCATCGGCAGGCGGGCTGGGGCCGGAAGACCTGTTCCTCAGTATTCTGTTCGAACCCGATGGAGAGCCGTTCAAGAAAGACCGTAATACCGTGCTTCTAGGGAACGGGCAGAGAATCGTCGATTGGGAGGTAGACTCATTGCGCGCACTGTTTCGCGGAGATCGTCAGCCGCCACCAGACGGCGAGATGGAGCACTATCCCGAGCAATACGTTCCTTTCTTCTATCGGATTGAGTACAACGTGTACCGCTACTGTTTGACAATGAACCTGAGTCCGGTTGATGCCGAGTTTGTGAATCTGTATTCGGAGATGCGCCGAAGACCGGATGGGCGTAGCTTGGGACCTCTGCACGATGTAATCTGGCAGAGCGCTACCTTGGTTCTTGGCAAGCGCCCCTGGAGTGAAGCCGAATACACAGCCGTGTTTGGGCAATTGGCTCGTTCGGCACGGCACTTCAAGATGGGGCCGGCATCACGGAACTACATTGAGTATGTGCGAGGTGAAATGAGTGGTCGCGAATGAGCGCCGCAGTTGATTTCCGGGCTCGCTTTCCCTGAAAAAACGGAAGAGTGAACGATGAATGTGACTGAACGACAGTTGAGAGAGTTGATCCGCCAGGGCGAAGGCTTGACGGTCGAGTTCAAGACGTGCCGTGATCAACTGAACAGGGATGTTTACGAGACAGTGTGCTCGTTCCTGAACCGACATGGTGGGACGATTCTGCTTGGAGTCGATGACTCGGGAGACGTTACGGGTATCGCGCCGGATGCAACAGGACAGCTCAAGAAGGACTTCGTCACGGCCATCAATAACCCGCAAAAACTCACGCCCCCGACGTATCTCTCCATTGACGAGGCCGAGTTGGATGCAAAGAAGCTGCTCTACATCTATGTGCCGGAGAGTTCCCAGGTACATCGCTGCAATGGGCGGATATACGATCGCAATGAGGACGGGGATCTCGACATCACCGATCACACCGCCGAAGTGGCGCGCCTCTATCAACGCAAGCAGGCGACTTACAGCGAGAACAAGGTCTACCCGCATATTCAGGTCGACGACCTTCGTGCCGACTTGATTGAGCGTTGCCGCAATCATGTTCGCATCAACCGCAAGGATCACCCATGGGTCGGCATGGACGACCAGCAGTTGATCAAGAGCGCCCAGCTCTACCAGGCCGATTCGGAAACAGACAGGGCTGGCGTTACGCTGGCCGGAGTGATGCTGTTCGGGACGGACAACCTGATTCTACAGGTCTGCCCGGCACATCGCACCGATCTGATCCTGCGCAAGGTGAACGTGGATCGTTACGATGATCGTGATCTCGTGCGCACCAATCTATTCGACAGCTACGACCGGATTCTGGATTTCATCAGGAAGCATCTACCGGATCCGTTCTATCTGGAGGGAATTGAGCGCATGAGCCTGCGGGACGCGATCTTCCGTGAGGTCGCATCGAACATGCTGATCCACCGGGAGTATGCCAGCGGTGTTCCGGCGCGGCTTATCATCGAGTACGGGAAGGTGACCACCTACAACGCCAATCGTCCGCATGGCTTTGGTGTTCTGGACCCGGAGACATCCGTGCCATACCCAAAGAACCCCGTGATCGGCGCGTTCTTCCGGGAAATTGACCGGGCTGATGAGCTGGGTTCCGGTATGCGGAACATGATGAGGTACGGCAGGAGATACGGCGGTGCCGATCCTCAGCTTATCGAGGGTGACAACTTCCGTATGATTATAGCCGTGCCGGAGTTCCGGGACGCTGGAGAAAAGGCGACCGCACAGGTTAGGACCAAGTCGGGACCAAGTCGGGACCAAGTTGAGGCCCATGATAAGGCCCATGACGAGGCCCATGAGCCCATGACTGTGATTGAAAGGAAGATTCTCATCGCGTGCGAATCTAAACCAAGAAGCACACCAGACCTTCTCAATGTGCTTGGCTACAAGACCCGTACGGGAAATTTCAAGCGATCTCTCAGTAAACTGCTGGACTCTGGAAACGTGGAGATGACATTACCTGAGAAGCAACGCAGCAAGAATCAGCAGTACCGCCTCACTGACAAGGGGCGAGAGCTTCTGGAAGAGGAAGGCCAATGAACAGAACCGCGACATACGTTCGGAACCGGCTGAGCCTTCGGCCGCCACAGGAGGAGAGTCTTGCCATTCTGGCAGAACTGGCTGAAGTGCTGGCTCTCGACAAGGGGGCCGACTTGCCTCCGCAACTGGACGCGGTGCGCGCGAAGTATGCAACCTGCACAGATTTCGAGCGTGAGTTCCCTTCCATGTGCTTTGCCCTCGCAACCGGCGTCGGCAAGACTCGCCTCATGGGGGCATTCATTGCGTACCTCTACCTTGAGAAGGGCCTGCGCAACTTCTTTGTCATGGCCCCGAATCTCACGGTGTACAACAAGCTCATTGAAGACCTGTCCAACCCGAACAACCCGAAGTACGTGTTTCCGGGCATCGGGGAGTTTGCCCAGAAGCCCCCGCGCGTGGTGACCGGCGACAATTACGAGTATGCCGGGCAGCAGGACATGCTCTCGGATATCACCATCAACGTGTTCAACATCTCGAAGATGAACGCAGAAACCCGGGGTGGCAATGTCCCACGAATGAAACGCATGGCGGAGTACCTGGGGGAGAGCTACTTCAACTACCTGGCTGGACTGGACGATCTCGTCCTCCTGATGGACGAGTCGCATCACTACCGTGCCGACCGAGGGATGCAGGTGCTCAACGAGCTACAGCCTGTTCTGGGGCTGGAGTTGACGGCCACGCCGCAGGTTGAGCGTGGTACGCGCACAATCAAGTTCAAGAATGTTGTCTACGAGTATTCCCTGGCGAAGGCCATTCGCGACGGATTCGTGAAGGTTCCGGCTGTGGCGACGCGCAAGGATTTTGACCCGGCCGGCATCTCCGTCGAGGAGATTGACCGTATCAAGCTGGAAGACGGAATGCGTATACACGAGGACACAAAGGTCACCCTGGACATATTTGCTCGTGACAACATAGTTCCGACCGTGCGCCCCTTCGTGCTCGTCGTGGCAAAAGACACGGACCATGCGGCGGCACTGCGAGAGCTGATTGCGTCGAACGGCTTCTTTGAGGGGCGATATGCCGAGAAGGTGATGGAGATCCACTCCAACCAGAGAGGCAGTGAGAAAGACGAGAACATTGAGAAGCTTCTGGGGCTGGAAGACGCGCGGAACACAATCGAAATCGTCATTCATGTAAACATGCTCAAAGAGGGGTGGGACGTGACGAACCTCTACACGATCATCCCCTTGCGCACGGCCGCTTCGACAACGCTACGTGAGCAAACTATCGGCCGCGGGTTGCGCCTACCGTACGGGCAAACCACAGGCGAGCCAAAGGTGGACAAGCTCACCATCGTTTCGCACGACCGCTTCCAGGAGATTGTCGATACCGCTAATCGTGCGGATTCGATTATCAGGCTGGAGAACGTGATCGAAATCGACGATGAGCTGACGAGTCAGAAAGAGACGGTGACTTCTTCCTCTGGCCTTGAGCAGAAACTCGAGGAAGAAAAGAAGCGCGTTGAAGCCATTGAGGACAAGGAAGAGAAAAAGCAGGCCCAGATCTCACTCGATACAAAGCGACAGCTTATCACCGCGCTGCACTCTCTCAATACGGAAGTCAAGTCGGTCCGTGATCTATCGGCTGACGACATCAAGAGGAAGGCTCTGGAACGCCTAAAGCAGAGCATCCAGAGCCGACCGCAACAGGTGTTGTTTGCCGACGAGATGGTCAAAGAGGCCGAAGCGCACTACGCCGAGCTTGTCGATGAACTGGTCACCAACATCATTGAGATACCGAGGATCATCATTAAGGAGTCGGAGGAGGTCCGGTCAGGGTTTCAGGACTTCGATCTCGATGTTTCCGCCCTGAACTTTCAGCCGGTTTCGGAGGAGATCCTTCGGAAGAGCCTTGCAGATAACGAGGAAGACACGATTGTCGGGAGCAGCCGCATCGTGCCGGACCGGCCCGACTTCATCCTTGTAAACGAGTTGATCAACTTCCCCGAGATCGACTACGACGAACAGGCGGATCAGTTGTTCCGGTTGGCCGAACAGGCATTGGCGAAGCTCCAGTCCTATCTCGATGAGGATGGACTGATCAACGTAATCCAGTACTACAAGCGCGAGATTGCCAAGTTCGTCTACACGCAGATGATGGAGCATTTCTACTGTGAAGCGCCGGAGTATGAGAAGCCCATTGTCCGGCCATTTACCGAAATAGAGCAGCACAACTTCTCGAAGTATGCGGCGGACAGTATCCATGACTACACGGAGACCATCACGCCGGCCCAGGCAATCCCCAGCAAGGTTTTCACGGGGTTCAAGAAGGCTTGTCACAACCTGTACAAGTTCGACTCGAAGACTGAGAAGGACTTTTCCGCCATCTTGGAACGAGACAGGGACGTGTTGAAGTGGCTGCGCCCGGCGCGAAATCAGTTCCGGCTCTACTGGAGGCACAACTCCCGGCAGTACGTGCCCGATTTTGTGGTCGAAACGGCCGACACCATATTCATGGTGGAGACGAAACAGGAACGAGATCTGAACGCCGACGAAGTCCAGGAGAAGGCCGTCGCCGCACAGGAGTACTGCCGCCATGCCACCGAGTACATGGCGGCAAACGGTGGCAAGCCATGGTCCTATGTGATTATTCCACACAATGCTGTCCTTGTGAACATGGGCTTCCTGACGCTGGCGGCGAAGTTCGCTTACGGAGAGGGGGCTGCCAAATGAGCAAAGACTTGGGCCGTTTGACTAAGGTTGAGCTGCGTGATGTATGGAAGTCTGAGGCGCAGGATTTCACGCCTTGGCTTGCGAGGGAGGAGAACCTTGCTCTCTTGGGGGACACCATAGGGTGTGAACTGGAGTTGGAGGGTGTTGAGAAGGATGTTGGGCCGTTCCGTGCCGACATTCTCTGTAAGGAAACCGCCAATGACTCGTGGGTGTTGGTGGAGAACCTTCAACCCGTCCAGACTGGGGACGATGGACATGTTCTCGACTGAGGAATATCTGTCCGATGTTCAGGACTATGAAGCGACATGGGCGCTGACGGATCAGTATCCGTACGAATTGTGCCAGAACCATCCCGCTCATCAAGATCAGGCGGTTGTGAATGCCAAGCTCTGGATCATCGGGCGTACCTACGCGACGGGAATTGAGCGCAAGATCCGGGCGGATGGAAAGCAGGGCGGTGCACTCTCACAGGTGGCGGATCACTTCCTGGATCACACGAGCGAGTTGGAAAGCATCTTTGGGGTTTTGGCCAGCATCAAGGAACCGCCGCCGGTCTGCGATTTCGATGAAGACCATAGCTTCTTTATGTGCCGGCTGCCGGTCCACCCCCACGCAACCATGCCCGAAGGTTTGGCCGAACAAGTTACCCGAGATGATGCTGCCAGAGTTAAGCAGGGGCCAGAGTCGAGGCCAGAGTTGGGGCCAGAGTCGATTCTCAATAGAGTCTTGGTGTTGTTGAAGGGCGGACCGCGCTCAAAGTCCGAGTTGGCCTCTGCTCTCGGCCACAAGAGCATATCGAGTAAACTCAATCTGCGGATCAGAGTGATGCTGGCCGCCGACCTCATCGCAATGACGATCCCGGAGAAACCGAACAGTCGACTCCAGAAGTATCAACTCACAACGAAGGGGCGGACGCTTCTGGGGAAGACTGGTGAATGAGCCCCTCTCCAAGCTGAGCGGCGAACGACTGCCCGACGCCAATGCCGCCAATGCGGTATGTCCGCGTGTGTCAGGCGAGAAGTAGGGGAGTATACAGGATGATCATGCCGATTGATTCTGGGGACGAGGAACTGACGCAGGCAGATATCGATGTCGTCAACCGGCACCTTGCGGCGAAGTCGATGGCTCTGAACAGGACTCCGCGCCCGGAGATGGGAGGTCTTTCTCCGGCGGAGGTAGCCCACTTGCTCTATACCTCGTGGGGAGAACCTGGCGCTGCGGTGCAGTTCAGCAATGATGTGGAGCCCGCGACACTGGAATCATCTTTGTTCTTCCTGCAAGCACGGACACTGTTGC
>CAYFPQ010000076.1:13359-14086 GCA_964345005.1 uncultured Victivallales bacterium
GGAAGATCTGTGGTGTGTTCGCAAGGTGGCGAACGAGGAAGACGTCCACGTTGTGCACCGCAGTCGTGTGGTTTCTCAGGAAGCTGGGCTGCTGCGCCGCTACAAGGGGAAGTTCGTGGTGCCCAAGAAGCAGGCTGGCCTTCTCAGTCCTGAACGCGTCGCGGATCTGTTCAGTGCCTTGTTCATCTCATGCTTCAGGCGAGTCAACCTTGCCTATTTGGCTTGGGTAGGGCCCGAGGCGGGCGCGCTACAGCAGGGCGCACCTTACACGCTGTACCGGCTTGGGATGGTGGCTGTTGACTGGTTGAAGGTGCAGGGAGCAGAGGATGCGCTTGTCCTTCCGGGAATCCGGGAAACGCTGGAGTACGAGTCAGGCACGGAGAGTTACTGGTCTGTCTGCAAACTCCTGGAGTACAGGATCCTGTCGCTGTTGGTCGATTGGGGGTTGCTTGAGGGAAGGTATATCGATCAGAAGTATGGCATGAAGAAGCTTGATGCGGTGCGGGTCACGCCTCTCTACAAGGCGCTCTTGCGGTTTGAACTAGACCCGAACTACGAGCCGGATTTCGCACGGCGCTGGAGGGGAAACGATTCGGTCGATGAAGCCGACGAAACCGACCTGAGCTGTTGACCGAGTCGGGCAATTGACTTACTCTTCCTGCCACTCAACGAGTGCGAGTTTGTGGCAAGCGTTTGCACTGATCTGCGGGGCAGATTTGGCACAAAC
>CAYFPQ010000077.1:0-13457 GCA_964345005.1 uncultured Victivallales bacterium
TACGTCAAGAAACCACAACATGTAGGGGGCACTTGAGTAAGTCAGCCACCCACGAAGTGTTAAGTCCAGGCTCGTCCCTGATGTCGTTGAAGTAAGGCCGCCGAATCAAGGGGGAGGTGATTGTTATTAAACGTTGTACTTCATTCCTTCTGTTCTGCCTTCTCTTTGTGTGTGTTCTGATGCCTGTGGGGTGCGCAAGCATCAACGTCTGTAGCTATGAGCCAGATCCGTATAATCAAACGCTTTCAAGTGGTGCGGAAATGTCTGTTGTTCTTCGGGGTACCAAGAAAGAGGTGCATATTCCGTTTCTCATTTATGTCATGAGGAAGGGCGGGCCGTATGAAGTGAGCTTTTCAACGAGCACAGAGTCCCTCAGATACAACAGCCTCTACATTAACGATGCGAAACTCTACACTGTCGATGGTTTGCATGATCTGCTAAGTAACGAAGGGCGAAGGTCTGTTAGATTTAGCAAACCAGACAGTTGGGGGATACGTTGGGGGCATTTCAGGTTTCAAGCGATGGATATCGATTATAAAGAGAATCCCGTGATTACAGTTGAGTTAGATGTAACCCTGCAGCCGAACGGAACGCGGGAAACCATAAAAGCAGAGTTTGAAGCATGGGAGAATTCCTACATCACCTGGATCGTGCTACATTACGCCAACATTTAGCTGGAGTCATTGAAGTGGCCAACTGGACCTACGCCTACGACGCCACCGATCAGCTCACCAACGCCCTCGCTCATCCGGTAGATCCTGTTGATTCTGTCGGAGAATATGCCTACACCTATGACCCCATGGGGAACGTGACCCGTAGGGTCACGCCGTCGAATGACGGGGGCTCATCAGTCACCAGCACCTACGATCCCAACAACCTCAACCAGCTTGTCATGCGTAGCTCGCAGAGCGAAGCGGGATACACCACCAATGCTCTTTCCTACGACCTCACCGGCAACCTCACCAATGCTTGCCCCGCCATCGGCGGGGACGGCACCCGTGTCTACACCTGGACCTTAGACAACCGCATCACCAACGTTGAACCTTTGAACCCTGAACCGGGTGACCGTAAGGTCGCCTCTGCCTACGACTACATGGGCCGCCGCGTGAAGAAGGTCACATCCGAATACAGCGGTTCGACTTGGTCAGTCAGTGCTACCAACCTGTACTTCTATGACGGCTGGAACCTTGTGCGAAGCACAACCATGTCGAATGACGTGGTGATCTCCACAAACCACTACACATGGAGCTTGGATCTCAGCGGCAGCTTCCAGGGCGCCGGCGGTATCGGCGGCCTGCTCAGCGCCACATTCGGCGGCAGCAACACCGTCTATTACTGCTACGACCACAACGGCAACGTAACCCGCCTCATCAACGAAACCGGCGCAACCGTCGCCCAGTACGAATACGACCCCTTCGGTAGAATCATCCGTTCCACTGGCGATGCGGCGGAGGACAATCCCTTCCGGTTCAGCACCAAGTATACGGACGATGAAAGCGGGTTGGTCTACTACGGCTATCGGTTCTACGACCCCGAGCTCGGGCGGTGGCCATCTAGGGACCCGCTCGAGGAGGGTTTCAAGACCTTTACGAGATTCAACCCGCACGCTTGGAGGGTTGAGACTATCTATGACTTCTCTGAGAGCGAACCCAATCTGTATGCGTTTGTAGAGAATGACCCCGTCAAGGAAATCGACCCTGATGGGCGTGCAAAGTTCAAGTATCACGGCAATTGGTGCGGTCCTGGTTGGACCAGCGGAAAGTGGATTTCAGCCGGTGACTTTGATTGGGGTGATGGTGATCTAGCAATTCCTGTTGATGATCTGGACACAGCATGCATGGTTCATGACGCCTGCTTGGCTGGTTGGGATGTGATTGCATGGAAGCCTGCTGACCCCAAGAGCAGTGGTGAGCAATGTGACGAGCAGCTTTGTGATGCCGCAGGAGATGCGAGAGCATCATGGCTCAAGAAGTTGGGTATCCGTTGTACCTTCTGTATTCTGAAACCAAACAAGTAGTGATGGGACGGAGGCAATGAAGGATCGTTGCGCTAACCTCCTATCTTCTACTGTTGCCTTGGTGCTCGTTCTTGTGAGTTCTGGCTGTGCCACTGCTCCGTACTTCTCCCAACGAGGAAGGGATGCCGCTGACATCTTTACTTGTACCGTAGGAGCGGGGGTGGGAGCGAAGGTTCGTCTTGGCCCGCTTCAAGCTGGTTTACTTGCGCACACAGACATGTTCGGCGTTCGCAACGGAACGGTCCGCCAATCTGTTGCGATTTCAGGAGAGAAGTGGTTTTCATCCGAGGCATGTTGGGGTGCATGGGGATACGACCTGTCTAACTTCACAGACGTAACGACTGCTCGATCCAAATCATATCATGCTCGCTCATACGTGCCGTTCATCTTTCTTCCAGAGGCCGACGATAATCCACCCCCGTTCTCTTACTACACGCAGATTGAAGCCGTATTGGCTCTTGGGCCCGGGTTGCGCTTGGGAATGAACCCTGGTGAGTTACTGGACTTCTTGCTGGGGTGGGTGACAGTTGATCTTTATGGAGATGACTTGCCGCCAGCCCCTGACTCGAAACTAGAAAAGTAGCGAAGGATAAGCAGAGAGAAGAAGAGGGCGATCGGCGTTGGGCGATAGGGGCGATAGGGGTCGGGCGGTAGCAGTTGTGCTTTCGGTTCATTCGGCCCGTTTGCGCCCCCTGAACTGTAGCAGAATCGGCGCGCCTTCGAGTCCGAAATGGCTCCTCAGCTGCCGTATCAGGTATGCACGGTAGGCTGGCACAATACGCTTGGGGTCATTACAGAAGATGCGGATGACGATCGGCGAGTGGCTGACCTGCGTGGCGTAGTAGAACTTGATGCGCTTGCCCTTGACCGATGGCGGGGCCACTTTCGCGTACGCGCCTTCGATGACGCGGTTCAGAACGCCGGTAGGTATATCGGTACTGACTTGGGCGGCAACATGGTCAATCGCCTCAACCGTACGCCGGATATTGTAGCCGGTTTCAGCCGAGGCGAACACCAGTGGGCAGTATCCCATGAACGGCATGATGCGCTTCACCTCGGGCGCGAATTGGCGCTGTGTCGTCCGGGCCAGGTCCCACTTATTAACGATCACTACGCACCCTTTGCCGGCGTCCAGGATGGAACGGGCGATCTTCTTATCCATGGCCGTGGGGTCTGTGCTCGCGTCGGTTAGCAGTACGACAACATCGGCTTCCTTGATGCTCTTCTCGGAGCGAAAACGGCTGAAACGCTCGACCGAGTTGTCGATCTTCCCGACGCGCCGCATGCCGGCTGTATCCACCAGCACATAGTGGCGCGCCTGGGGCCCTTGGCCGACAGTGAACGGCACGTCGATACTGTCACGCGTTGTGCCGGGCACATCGGAGACGATCACGCGGTCGCTGCGCAGCAAGCGATTGATATAAGACGACTTGCCGACATTGGGGCGACCCACCACCGCTACGCGCAGGACATCCTTCTCTTCCTTTTCGATCGGGGGAGGGAGCTCGGGAATCATGGCGTCGATCAGCTCGCCGAACCCGCGATCGTGTAGCGCTGAAACCGGGAAGACCGGCAACCCCAACTGCTCGAATTCCGCTGCGTCCGGATCGCGCTTGGGATTGTCCGCCTTGTTGGCTGCGATGAATGCCGGGCACCCGCTCTTCCGCAGAATCGATGCGACCTCCTCGTCGAGCGGCACCACTCCGGCCTCGAGGTCCACCACCTGCATCGCGACGGCAGCGTCTTCGAGTGCGGCGTTCACCTGCAGGCGGATCCCGCCATCGATGCTGTCCGCCACGGCGGATTCGATCGTTCCGATGCCGCCGGTGTCGATCAGCTCGAAGTGTTCGTCGTTCCAGATCACTTCGTGCATCAACCGGTCGCGTGTTACACCGCTCTGGGCATGTACGATGGCGATGCGCCGCCCCGCCAGCCGATTGAAGATGGCGGACTTGCCGACGTTCGGTCGCCCGACGATGGCGATGACGCGCTGTTTGGTGCTCTCGGTCACTTCGATTTCTTTGCCCACGAGTCGCGCAGCGGGACAACCTGGTTGAATACCGGCGCGCCCTCTCTAGAGTCCTTCGGATCTGAGAAAAAATATCCCTTCCGCTCAAACTGGCAGCGCGTACCAGGTGCCATCTCGACAACGGCGGGCTCTACCTTGGCACGAAGCACCTTAAGCGAATCGGGGTTCAGATGATCTTTGAAGTCGCTACCCTCCGGGACATCGTCCGGACGCTCGACGGAGAAGAGCCGGTCATACAGTCGTACGTCGACGTCTTCGCCTTTCGCTGCCGAGACCCAGTGGATGGTGCCCTTGACGCGCCGTCCGTCGGGTGCATCGCCGCCTCGCGTGGCGGGATCATACGTACAATGGACTTCCTTGATCTCTCCGGTGGTTTCGTCCTTTGTTACGCTCGTGCAGGTGACGAAGTAGGCGTAGCGCAGCCGCACTTCGCGTCCCGGGGTCAGACGGTGATACTTGCGGTTAGCCTCTTCGCGGAAGTCCTCGCGTTCGATCCACAACTCACGCGAGAAGGGAACCGTGCGCGTTCCGGCCGACTCATCCTCGGGGTTGTTAATGGCATCCAACGCTTCGACCTGGTCGTCGGGGTAGTTTTCGATCACCAGCTTGATGGGGTCCAACACCGCCATCACGCGTGGCGCGGTCTTGTTCAGTTCGTCACGGATGTGATATTCGAGCAATGAGATATCGGTCACGCTCTCAACCTTTGTGATGCCGACCGCACGGCAGAAGCGACGAATAGACGCAGGGGTATACCCGCGACGACGCAGGCCGGACAGAGTTGGCATACGTGGGTCGTCCCAGCCGGCGACGAAGTCTCCTTCCACCAGTTCCAGCAGCTTGCGCTTGCTCATGATTGTGTAGTTCAGGTTGAGTCGCGCAAACTCGGTCTGTTCAGGTCGATAGACGTCGCAGGCCTCCAGCAGCCAGTCATACAGCGGACGGTGAACTTCGAACTCCAGCGTGCAGAGCGAGTGTGTCACCCGCTCAATCGAGTCCTCCAGCCCATGTGCAAAATCGTAGGTTGGGTAGATGCACCACGCATCACCCGTGCGGTGGTGCGAGGCGTGTTTGATTCGGTAGAGCGCCGGGTCGCGCATGTGCAGGTTCGGCGACGCCATATCGATCTTGGCACGCAGCACGTAGGTTCCATCTTCAAACTCTCCGGCGCGCATGCGCTCGAACAGGTTCAAATTTTCCTCAACCGACCGGTCGCGTCCGGGGGGTGGCTTGCCCGGCCGGGTTGGCACTCCGCGATATTCCTTGAACTCAACCACGCTCAGTTCGCAGACATAGGCCTTCCCATCGCGGATCATCTTGATGGCACATTCATAGATTCGCTCGAAGTAGTCCGAGGCGTAGTAGAGATGTTCGCCCCAGTCGAATCCCAGCCAGCGTACGTCCTCCTTAATGGAATCGACATACTCGATGTCTTCCTTCACCGGGTTTGTGTCGTCAAACCGGAGATGACAGACGCCGCCGTTCTCCTCGGCAATGCCGAAGTCGAGGCAGATTGCCTTCGCATGCCCGATGTGCAGGTAGCCGTTCGGCTCGGGTGGAAAGCGCGTCACCACGCGTCCGTCATACTTCCCCGTCCGCACATCATCGGCCACCTTGTCCCGAATGAAGTCGCTCAATGGTTCGTGTTCAGCCTTGGACATCTTTTAACTCTCCCGCGCTCACTTCGCGCACAGATTCTCGGCAGCATAGTCCAGCCGGGCCAACGACCGCTCTTTACCCAGCAGAGCCATGGTCTCGTAGAGCCCCGCACCGATCGTTGTTGCCGTCACCGCCACGCGGATGGGCTGGTTCATCTTGCCTTCCTTGATATCCCGTTCCCGCTCGACATCGCGAATGACTGCCTCAATCGTCGCTTCCTCGAAGTCGATATCTGTCAGCCGCGTTCGCAGCATGGCCAGTGTCTCTGCGACGCCTTCTTTCTGCAGGAACTTGCGCACGCCCTTGGGGTCATACTCCAGGTTATCGGAAAAGAAGTACGCCCACGCTGCTACATCCGGGTAGAGTTGCGTACGCGACTGCAGCAACGCGCAGACGCTTCTGAAGAGATCCTCGTCCATGTCACGGCTCCACGCGAAATCGGCCGCCGCTTCGCGCGCGCCGTTCACGAACGTTTCCAAGGGCAGCTCCGCCAGGTACTGCCCGTTCAGGTGGGTCAGCTTCTTCAGGTCCATTTGTGACGGTGCACTTCGCACCCGCTGCAGTGTGAACGCGGCCACCAGTTCTTCGCGCGTCATTTTCTCGCGGTCGTCGCCGGGCGCCCAGCCTAGCAGCGTGAGGTAGTTGAACAGTGCGTCCGGGTCGAAGCCACGCTCCCGGAAATCGCCCACGTAGGCATCGCCGTCGCGTTTGCTGTAGGGCTTGCCCTGTGCGTTTACGATCATCGGCAGGTGCGCATAGGCCGGTGGCTTCTGCCCCAATGCGTCGAAGAGCAGAATGTGCCGAAACGTGTTTTCCACGTGGTCGTCGCCGCGGACGATATGCGTAATCATCTGCGCCGCGTCGTCGCACACGTTCGCCAGGTGGAATACGGGTGCACCGCTGCTGCGCACGATCACCAGATCTTTGATTCCGTCGAGCGGCTTCGACATGCGTCCCTTTACAAGGTCGTCGAATATGACCTGCCGGCGCTGGAACTCCATGCGAACTACGTTCTCGACCGTGAACTCAGCCTTGCCCGCCAGGACCGTTTCCGGTGCCCCCAACTCGTAGAGGCAGACGTCGTCTGCATCGAATAGGCGTAGACCTTTGAAAGCAGCCAGGCAGCCGCTTTCCTCGACGGCCTTGCCCTTCTTGCTCACCAACGCATACTTCACGCCCGCATGGCTCACTGTCACCGGCACATCCGGGTGAACATCCAGCTTGGCCGGGCCGACCTTTTCGTAGCACTTCGAATCCCATGGCATGCGGAAATAGACCGCCGCGCCCTTGTCCTCGCCTGCCGCGAGAGCATAGGCGGTGCCGGATGCCTCCAGTTCACCCGCCGCCGCCAAGTGTGCGGCCCGTCGCTCGGACTGGTACATCACCTCGCCATCGACGTCCAGCCGCAGCCACTCCATCGCTTCGCGCAGCGTTGCCTTGGCCTCGTCTGTTGAGCGTTCGAGGTCCGTATCCTCCACGCGCAGCAAGAACTCCCCGCCTGTGTGCCGCGCAAACAGCCAGTTGAAGATCGCTGCACGGACATTCCCGATGTGAACGTGTCCCGTCGGGCTTGGCGCAAATCTAACTCGTACCGGTTCAGTTACAACCATTTCGATTCCCTCAAAAAACGGAGGAATCTAGCATTCCGAGCGGGAAAGGGACAGCAAGAAGCGGTCTATTGTTCCCATGGGTTCAGGGCGGGTACCGCGCTTGGGGAGACATCCGCGGTGTTTCGTGTCACGAATGTCATCCCATGAATGAGGGCCGTGGCGGCGAGCTGGCCGTCCAGGACTGGAATGGGGGAGCCCTCTTTCTCGGCCTTACCTGTGATCTCGCCCCACCGACAGGCCGTCTCGTAGCCGAATGTCAGTATCCGCCCTGCAAAGCGCCGTTTGAGGTCGTGGTCCACCCACTCCCTCAGTGTCTGCCTGCGCCTCACGTCATCCACCTTAGCGATCCCCTTCTCCAGTTCGCCGAACGTCAGCACGCTGACGAAGAGGGCTGTCTCATCCTGGTTCCGTATCCAGGCTGTCACCTGTTTCGATGGGCGCTTCTTGATCAGTTCCGAGAGGACACAGGTATCGATGAGGTATCTCACAGTTCGACACCCCTTCCGTATTCGCGCTTGCGTTCGAGGTCGAGGTCCGCATCGGCCAGGGGCGACTTCTGCAGAAAGCGCACCAAGTCGCCCTTGGCACCGGAGAGCGCACGAAAAGCACCCATCGAAACCAGCACAGCGGTCTCCTTGCCGCGCCGCGTAATCGTCTGCGGCCCCTCGTGCAGCGCATGCTCAACCACTTCACTGAACCGGTTCTTGGCATCCTGTACCGTCCAAACCATTTCCATCTCCACACCCTCCATCTAGCTAGACTGGCTAGCTATATACTAACACAACGTCTTGTCATGTCAACGTCATCACCGATAGCCGTTTCACCGGCAACAGGCGCGATGCTAAGGTTACCGTGATATGGGGGCTTCAAGCTCTTCTCCAACTGCACAAAGGAGGGTTTGTGTCCAGGAAGCGCGCTCTCGTCCGGTCCTCTTATCCATGGTCTTCTCTTTTGCGATCTGCCCTGACAGTGTATAGGGAGAAACAACATGTCCGAGGTACTTCAGGGGGTAGGTGTTCTAATCGTCGTCTTTCTTATGCTGATGATACTGGGCATCCAGATCCAAGTCACCAATGCATCCAGAAAGCTGGATGAAATTATTGCCAAGCTCAACAACGCACCCGAGGACTGAGCGCGGCATTCTTGCTCGGCTTTACCCTTGAACCGTTGTGTGAGGTGTGGGTAGGGTGCGGGCACTATGGCGGCAGGACGAATCTATACTAAGGGCGGTGACGGCGGGGACACCAGTCTCTTGGGGGGAGAGCGTGTGCGGAAGGATAGTCTGCGCACTGAGACCTATGGGACCGTTGATGAGTTGAACTCCTGTTTGGGGTTGGTCGCCGCGGAACTGCAGGATGCTGAACTCGTCAAGAGGCTGAAAGAAATCCAGGGAGACCTGCTTGCGGCGGGCGCCCGGCTGGCTTGCCCGGCGAGTACGGCACAGGATCGTGGCCTCAGATGGCCCGGCGAGACCGAGGCGGCTGCGCTTGAGACGGCTATCGACTGCATGCTTGAAGTCCTGCCCGAACGCAAGGGCTTCACGTTGCCGGGCGGTTGCCGGGCGGCTGCCTGTTCCCATGTGGCGCGTACGGTCTGCCGACGGGCAGAGCGGCGGGTGGTTTCGCTGCAGGCGGAGGTGGACGATCCCGACCTGCACCAGATTCAGGTGTACCTCAATCGCCTGGCCGACTACCTCTACGCCCTGGCCCGGATGTGCAATCACTTGGAGGGGGTTGCGGATACGTCCTGGTCACGCGAGGCGTAGCGCGCGGTCGTTCATGGTTCGTCGGGGCACTGTAGGCGACCGGGCGCCGTGTGGCGATTCAAAGCGAAGGTAGTGGGTCGTGATCGGTGATCGGGCCGGCCTTGCCCGCAATATCTGCTACCCTCCCCGTACCGGGCATGGTATGGGTATGCGCCAGATGATTCCCGAGACCGACAACGCAGTTGAGAAGATCTTCTCGCCGAAGGTGTCACGCACCTATGAGTTGGTCAACCATGTGCTGACGTTTGGGTGCGATGTATGGTGGCGGCGCAAGATGACACGGCTGGCGACTTCGGGCGGAGGCACGGAATGGGCAGATCTGTGTACGGGCACGGGCGAGACGGCGGTCTATTTGCGCCGGCTGGCGCCCGAAGGCACCACCGTACATGCGGTCGATTTCTCACGCGCGATGATGGAACAGGCGATGAAGAAGCCGGAGGGGAAGGAGATCGACTTCGTCGTGGCGGATGTAAAGGACTTGCCCTTTGAAGACAGCAGCCTCGATCTCATCACGATGTCGTTCGCTACGCGCAACATCAACTTGAGCCGGGATGTCTTGACGAAGACCTTTGCGGAGTATCACCGTGTGTTGAAACCGGGAGGACGGTTTGTAAACCTGGAAACCAGCCAACCACCGTACCGACTGACCCGCACAATCTTCCACGGTTTTGTGAAAGGGCTGGTAAGACCCGTTGGCGCACTGCTTTCAGGTGCCCGCCCGGCCTACGCCTACCTCTCTCATACGATCCCACGCTTCTACACGCCGGAAGAACTGGCCGGTGTCCTGCGTGATGCGGGGTTTGTAGACGTTTCGTTCAAGCGCTTGATGTTTGGTGCCGCCGCCATTCATGTGTCACACAAGGAGTAGGGGGGAGCGCGGTCCACATGAAGAAGAGAACCGCACACCGCGTTGTTGTGGGAACTTTAAGTGTCCTGCTTGTCCTGATCGCGATGCTCAATGTCCTGGCCTACAAGCATGCACGATCGATGCTGCAGTTCGGCGGACCCGAAGGACGGCTACGGAAGCCTGAAGATCTCTCGTTTGCCGAAAAGGCCGATGCGCTTTTCAACGGGGTCAGCATTCCGCGTCCGGAAAGTTCCCGGAGGCCGGAGGAGTTGGATCCGAACTGCGAAACGCTCTCCATTAGTAGCGACGGCGCCACGCTCTCCGGCTGGTACGTCAATCGTGGAGCAGAAACTCCGCTCGTGATCCTGTTTCATGGTTACTGCGCCGAGAAGACGTCGCTCATGGCCGAGGCGAAGGCATTCATGGCGTCTGGTACGTCGGTGCTGCTGGTGGATTTCCGCGGTTCGGGCGGCTCCTCGGAATCGTACACGACAATCGGTGTTCACGAGGCGGACGATGTGGCTGCCAGCCTGGCCTACGCAAGGGAGGAACTCGGGCACACGAACGTCATCCTCTTCGGTCAGAGTATGGGTGCGGCGGCCATCCTGCGCGCGGTGTATATGCAAGGGATTGGCCCCGAAGGCGTGATTCTTGAGGCGGTGTTCGACACGATGTTCCACACGGTCTGCAATCGTTTCGAAGTGATGCACGCCCCCTCGTTTCCCAGTGCCCAATTGCTGTTGTTCTGGGCGGGGCAGCAGTGGGGGCTGAATGGGTTTGCACACAACCCGGTGACGTATGTCGAAGCGTTGTCTTGTCCCGCGCTCTTTATGCACGGCACCGAGGACCCGCGTGCCAAGCTCGAAGAAGGCCGCCGCGTCTTCGCCGCCGCGCCCGACCCCAAGACCTTCCTCGCCTTCGAAGGCGTCGGCCATGAATCCTACCTCGGACAACAGCCCGACCAATGGAAAGCCGCCATTTCGGATCTGATTGAGGCAGTGATTGTGACCGACCGGGGTGGACATTGATCGAGTTCCAGCTTGGTGCGACGGAGTAGGTCACTCTATCATAGGCAGCTATGCATTCATGTGTTTCCAGTAAGGTCGATGTGAAGCACGAGACCGGCCGTGTGTTGAAGCAGGTCTTCGGGTTCGATTCCTTTCGGCCGAACCAGGAGGAGATCGTGCGGGCGATTATGGATCGGCGCGATGCCTTCGTGGTGATGCCCACCGGCGGCGGCAAGTCGCTCTGCTACCAGCTTCCGGCGCACATCATGCCGGGCACGTGCATGGTGATCAGTCCGCTGATCTCCTTGATGAAGGACCAGGTGGACGCCGCCGAGGCGACAGGGCTGCGTGCGGCCTACCTGAACAGTGCGCTCACGGCCAAAGAGCGGGTGAATGTACAGCGTCGCCTCATGGCTGGTGAACTGGACCTGATCTACGTGTCCCCGGAGCGGTTCGCGATGGAAGGGTTCATCGATGTGCTCGATCACGTGGACCTGGCCTTCACGGCGATCGACGAGGCGCACTGCATTTCCGAGTGGGGGCATGACTTCCGGCCCGACTACCTTAACCTGGCGACATTAGCGAAGCGGTTTGGCGACGTTCCGGTCACAGCTTTCACCGCGACCGCCACGCATCGCGTGCAGGAGGACATCGTCGCACGGCTGGGACTGCGGCGCCCGCACGTAGTGCGCGCCTCGTTCAATCGGTCGAATCTCTTCTACAAGGTAGTGCCGAAGCAGAAGGGCATGCGGCAGATCCTCAGGTTCGTAAAGGAGCATGCCGGCGAATCCGGGATTGTCTACCGCACCACACGCAGCAGTGTGGAGGAAACCGCTGCGATGCTCGAAGAGGCGGGTATCAAGGCGCTACCCTATCATGCGGGACTCGATGCCGAAACGCGCGACACCAACCAGGATGCGTTCAACCGCGACGAGGTCGATGTGATCGTGGCGACCATCGCGTTCGGTATGGGTATCGACAAGTCGAATGTGCGCTACGTTCTGCACGGCGATCTTCCGAAGAACATCGAGAGCTACTACCAGGAGACCGGGCGTGCGGGGCGCGATGGCGAACCGGCGCAGTGCCTGTTGCTGTTCGGATACGCGGACATCCCGAAGATCCGCTTCTTTGTCGACCAGATATCCGATGCCGATGAGCAGAAGCATGCCATTAAGTGTCTCTACGACATGGTGAGTTACGCAACGGTGCATGCGTGCCGCCGGAAGGTGTTGCTGGACTACTTCGGGGAGTCCTACCCGGAGCCGAACTGTGGCGGGTGCGATATCTGTGCAGGCGAGGTAGAGCGGGTCGATGCGACGCGCGATGCGCAGATGGTTCTGTCGGCCATCGCCCGCACCGGGGAGCGGTTCGGAATGATGCATGTGGTAGACGTGGTAACCGGTGCGGACACGGAGCGGGTCCGCCAGCTCGGACACGACCGGATCAAGACCTATGGCGTGGGCAAGGATCGCGAGAAGCAGTACTGGCGCTTCCTGCTCGATAACCTGCTGGCCCAGGGCGTGGTTGAGCAGACCGAGGGCCGCTACCCGATCCTGCAGCTCAGGCCGCCTGCGCGCGAGGTCCTTTTTGGCGATCGACAGGTGCAGGTGTTGCGCACGCGGAAGCATGTACCGAAAAGGAAGGCGAGCGCGGCGACGGCGGTTGAGGCCTATGACGAGGCGCTCTTCGACGAGCTGCGCGGGTTACGTCGCCGGCTGGCGGCGGCGCGGCGCATTCCACCCTATGTAGTATTCTCGGACAAGACGTTGCACGAGATGGCACGCAAGTTCCCGGTTACTCCGGGACAGATGCGATGCATCACAGGTGTGGGTGATGCCAAACTGGAACGCTACGGCAAACCGTTCATGGAGGCGATTGCCGACTTCCGGGAGGGGGGGGACGTTCCCGCATGAAGCCCGGTGTACGCAACACGCTACAGGCCTGGGAGCGAACGTTCTTTCGCCTGTTGACGGGGCTGCTGTGCATGCTCATCCTGGCCGGTATTTGGCTCTCTCGCGTCGGGTTGCCCGCCCGGATGGGTGATGCCCTGATGCGCCGCATCGACACCGGGCAGTTTGCGGTTGAGGCGGAGACGATCCGGATAGGCCTGATCAAGGGCGTACGGTTAGAGGATGTGTCGGTCTACCGGCGGGGCAGGCTGGGTCCGCCTGGCGTCGAAGCGAAGTCAATCATCCTGTGGGTGGATCCCCTGGCGGTGCTGCGCGGCATGAGCACCGTTCAGCGTGTGGAGATCATCGATGGTGAGGTGCGGCCCGAGTTCATAATCTCCGATTGCAATACCGGCCAGCCATCATCCCTCGGGAACTACCAGACGGAGGTCATGCTCACGCGTTGCGGGCTGCAGGGCGTCGAGATGGAGGCACTTCGAGGACGGCTTTCCCTGGGCGGTTCGGTGGCGAGGTTGACCGACCTCGACGTTGTGCTGGCTCGCGACGGCGAGCGTGGCACGGTGTACGCCGGGCATGGTTGAGTAATTGGAGGTGCCAATGCAATAACATTGAA
>CAYFPQ010000078.1:0-190 GCA_964345005.1 uncultured Victivallales bacterium
TCTGCCTCCACACTCCCACCAGCGCGCCTCCGGTCAATCCTTATTTCTTATTTCCCCATCTCCTCGTGGGCACATTTGCTCATAATCGTAATCGACCTCATCCTATTCTGGTGGTTGCCGCTCCTGCATGTGCCTCCTGTCGCCTCGCCCATAGGCGAATCGAATTGCCTCCTCGATGCGCGCAACCTCC
>CAYFPQ010000078.1:200-13169 GCA_964345005.1 uncultured Victivallales bacterium
TGTCGGCGCGGCGGCGGGTGCTCGGCTTGGGCGCGTTGCGGCGCACAAGGTGCAGCTCGTCGCGACTCAGCAGTTCCCACTCGACTTCCTCACCGGCCTCCAATCCGATCGCCGCGGCCAAGGGGATCGGGACGAAGAGGTAGGGCCTGACTTTCTGCCCCTTCGATCGAATGGCTTGGACTTTAACGGGATATTTTGCTTGCGTTTTCATGACTAGCCTGTAGGCTACGTATAGATGCTTCGTATGTCAATCAAGAGCTGGAGGTACTATGAGCCTACCGCAGCCAAAAGTCCAGATGTCACTGTTCGATGCCAGCATGCTGCTTGAGCATTTGTTCCCCGAGGGAGACCGCTACAGACTCTTTCACGAGAACATTCTTCCGGTCCTGTGGGCGAAGCGGGATGACCTGTGCGCCCTGTATTGCGAGGATAACGGGCGTCCGGCCATCGAGCCGGTTTTTGCGCTTGGGGCGACGCTCCTTCAATTTATGGAGAAGGTTCCGGACCGCAAGGCCGGAGAAAACCTTAGACTCCACCAGGGATGGAAGTATGCTTTGGGTCTGGAAGTGGATCACCCTGGCTTTCACTACAGCAGCTTGTGCAATTTCCGGGGGCGGCTGGTTGAGGGCGACGCCGAGCGGATCGGTTTCGATGCGATTCTCACAGCGCTGCGGGAAGCAGGTCTGGTCAGTAGATGCAAGCGGCAGCGGCTGGATTCGACCCATGTGCTGGGGAATGTGGCCAAGATGAGTCGGCTGGAATGTGTGCGCGAAACCATCCGGTTGTTTGTCGAGCAGGTGAGGCGACTCGGCTTTGCCGGGACACTTCCCGAGTATACACGATATGTGGAACGTTACTGTGAGAGTGATGTGCAGTGGCATCGCTTGAGCAAGTCGACGTTGGCTGAGAAGGCCGAACAGGCCGGTCAGGATGCCCTGATGCTGATCTGCTGGTTGCGCCGGCAGGCGTCGGCTGTGCGAGATCATGACAAAGCCATTCTGTTAGAGCGCGTGTTCCTGGAGCAGTACGAACCGGACTCGCAATGCTTGTCGCTTTGCAAGTGTGAGGCCAGCGGCACGGTTAAGAATCCGCACGACCCCGACGCACAGTGGTCCTCAAAGGATCAGGCCAAGACCAAAACCTGGGTGGGCTACAAGGTGCAAGTATCCGAGACGGTGTCCGACGCGGACGCACCCAAGAAGAAAGGGGTGCCGACCGAGCAGTTTCTCACCGAGGTGACCACCACCGAGGCGATTGCCGGCGATCTCGATGGCATGCATCGCAACCTTCACGCACAGGCCGAGCACCATGATGAGCAGCCCGCAGAACTGTACGTTGACGCCGCGTATGTGACCGACGACACCATGGCCGAGGCCAAAGAACAGGACCGGGCGATCATCGGTCCGGCGCGTAAGCCCGGCAACCCAACGCATCTGCTGGACGTGGACCAGTTCGATGTTGATGTCGCTACCCGTACGGCGGTCTGTCCCGCGGGACACACGAGCCGGCAGTGCAGCCTGATTAACGACAACTACAATGCTTCCGTTTACTATCGCTTTGAGTGGGCCGGTCTCTGCGATGACTGCGAGCTTCAAAAGCAGTGCACAAGGCGCAAAGACGGAAGACGTCATGTGTCGGTTGGAAGGCATCATGACCTGCTCCAGCAACGTCGACGCGATATGAAGACTGATGAGTTCAAGCTGAAGATGCATCGACGCAATGCCATCGAGGGAACCATCAGCGAGTTCACGCGCGGGGGAGGCCGGCGCACGCGCTATCGAGGGTTGGCCAAGACAACTCTGGCGAACCACTTTCAAGGTGCGGCCGTCAATGTCAACCGTTGTCTCCGGTTGACCCAGTGGGAGGTCGAAAAGCGGCAGAAGGCGGCATAGCACCCCCTTCTCTGCCGTTCCTGGCGACTCGGCCGGTCTCAATGCGCCCCTGATGGCCCCAAGATGCCCCAGGTTCGATGGAAATCGGAAAACATCGCAAGATGAAGCACGGCGTGCGCCGCCGCCGTGGCCGATCAACGGTCCGCCGCTGGTGCGAAAACAGGAGGTTTTTCAACGGAATCTTATTTCCATGACCCCACTCTCCACTGGGGAGTGGCCATGATCTCTGTGATGGTTGTAAGGCTATTGCCTATTGGATCGAAGAAGTTCACGACAAAGTTGACGAAGCAGTTAGGACGGGATAGTTTACGACAAAGTTCACGAGATAGGATCTGTGAGCGTACATCACTGAGTGATACGGGGGGGGCGGTTGTCGTCTGCACACGTGAACTTTGTCGCGAACTACCCCGAGTGTTACTGACGACGTAGCCAGATTCCCGCTTCTGTTGCCATAGCACAAGAACCTACGCAACATAAACTGCCATGCGCCCAGCATGACGCGGGCGGGGATTTTGATGTCAGTATAATATTCTTGCTTGCAACCTACGAATATCGTAGGTTTGCAACGCATTTATGAAAACTCTGACGCAAGCTGTATACACGCTCTCTCCGCCAGGCGGATTGTTCAACGAAACAGTCGTACGAAACCTGTTTGCGGACAGGTCGCGCGGCGCGCGGGAGTTGCTGATCGACCGAGCGCTCAAATCCGGGGAAATCATTCGGATCGGCCGCGGTCTCTACGTGCTGGCCGCCGAATACAGGAAGACCGAGCCACCGCCTTTCTGCATTGCCGCCATGCTTCACTCGCCCTCGCATGTGAGCCTTGAAACAGCCTTGGCCCATCATGGCCTTATTCCCGAAGCCGTCTATCAGGTTGCAAGCGCAACGGTTCAACGCAGCCGGGTATTTGAAACTCCACTTGGCGTATACACCTATCATTGCATTCCAACCAATGCGCCCCGGGCCGGTGTCTGTGCCGTGAAACTGGGCGATGCCTTCTGGGCCTATGTCGCCACGCCGTTGAGAGCCATTGCCGACATGGTCTATCTCAATCGGTCAACAGCATGGCGGAAAGATGGCGCCGGCTACCTGATGGAGTCGTTGCGAATCGAAGAAGATGACTTACGGGAAGTCTCGTTTGAACGGTACGACGAGATTATGGAGGCGTTCCGTAGCCGGAGGGTGAGAGAGTTTCTGGAAGGAATGCACAAGGAGTATCGGCATGCTTGACGATGTCTTGAGAGCTCGTTTCGAGGAATACGCCCCCCGGAACGAATTGGAACAGGAGAACATGCTCAAGGAGACAATGCAGCACTACATCCTTGCAAGCCTCTCGAAGCAGGGGCTCTTTCCGGAAGCCATCTTTCATGGAGGGACATGCCTGCGGATTATCAACGGCATGCCTCGCTTTTCCGAAGATCTGGACTTCCTTCTCAAGACGCCAAACGAGCGCTTCGGCTGGCAGAAGTATCTGAAGGGCGTGAGGCGGGACTGCAAGGGCGAGGGAATCGATTTCGAAGCCGTGGATCGTGATGCGGCCGGAACGGCAGTTCGAAAGACCTTCCTCAAGACCGGCTCCGTTGGCCACCTCCTTACCTTTGACCTGCCCTTTGGGCGACACCGTTCCCAGAAGATCAGAATCAAACTGGAAATCGATACCAACCCGCCATCCGGATCGTCGATCGAGACCGCCTATCTGACCTTCCCGCGCCCGGCGCCCGTGACCGTTCAGACCCTATCTTCGGGATTTGCCCTGAAACTGCATGCCCTCTTATGTCGCAGTTACACCAAGGGACGCGACTGGCATGACTTCATCTGGTACACAGCACGCAAGACCTCGCCGGATCTCCCGCTGCTCCGCAATGCCCTGCAACAGCAGGGGCCATGGGCCGGCACCCTACCCGAAACGACGCCCGATTGGTTGATGGAAAAGCTGGAAGAGAAGATCAAAGGCATCGAATGGGCCAAGGCACGCGAGGATGTTCAGCGCTTTCTTCCGCATGCGGAACAGGAAGGACTCCGCCATTGGGACCGCCCATTGTTTCTCTACCGACTCGAGAGGATGCGCGAGTACATCGCCTCCTGAGTCACGCATGTGGGGAGTGGCCATGATCTCTGTGATGGTTGTAAGGCTATTGCCTATTGGATCGAAGAAGTTCACGACAAAGTTGACGAAGCAGTTAGGACGGGATAGTTTACGACAAAGTTCACGAGATAGGATCTGTGAGCGTACATCACTGAGTGATACGGGGGGGGCGGTTGTCGTCTGCACACGTGAACTTTGTCGCGAACTACCCCGAGTGTTACTGACGACGTAGCCAGATTCCCGCTTCTGTTGCCATAGCACAAGAACCTACGCAACATAAACTGCCATGCGCCCAGCATGACGCGGGCGGGGATTTTGATGTTGCATAGCACCGAATGAATACTGCATAAATTGCCGAACGCATTGGGTATAGATCGCCGAATGCATGGATGACATCAAGTAAGGAGCTGTGACCATGGACTACCGGCCAAGGATTGCGGATGCTGTACTAGCCAGGGGCCTCAAGAGTTCAGGTGCAGTTCTCATTGAGGGGGTCAAAGCATGCGGAAAAACCGAGACGGCAACGCGCATTGCCAGGAGTGCGGCACGATTCGACACAGACCCCGATGTGGCCATCAAGATGGATATAGACCCCCATCTTCTGCTCGAAGGCGACACGCCACGCCTGCTGGATGAATGGCAACTCTTTCCCGGAATCTGGGACTTCACGCGACGAGAAGTGGATGCACGAAAGGAAAAGGGACAATTCGTGCTCACGGGTTCTGCTACACCGGATGACAAAGCCCGACGCCATTCCGGCGCCGGACGCTTCTCCGTGCTGAGAATGCGGCCGATGTCATGGTTTGAACGCGGTTGGTCCTCAGGCGAGGTGTCGCTCCAATCGCTTTTCGAAGCAGGAGAGCCGCGTTCGTCCGATGTCGAATTCTCCATCCCCAGCGTGTGTGAGCAGATTGCCATTGGTGGTTGGCCGGGACTCATTGGAGAAGATGCGAACGCCGCCTTCGATTTCACACGGAATTATGTCAACCTCATTGCTGAGGTGGATGTGGATCGTGTTTCAGAACGTCGCCGCAACGCTGCCAAGGTTCTGCGCTTCATCCATTCCCTGGCGCGGAACATCTCGACGGAGACCTCCCTGCACCGGATCGCATCCGATGCCGCAGGCAGCGACGACACCTTGGACGACGACACGGCCCGAGCCTACCTTGCGGCCCTTGAAAGGCTGATGGTCTCCGAGAACTTGCCTGCATGGAATCCGCACATCCGGTCTTCAGCGGCGCTTCGCAAATCCCCCAAGCGACACTTTTGTGACCCCTCGCTGGCTTTGGGTGCGCTGGGGATCACCGCACAAAAGCTTGGCTCCGATTTGCGATACCTGGGGTTGCTCTTCGAGTCTGCTGTTATTCGGGACCTGCGCGTCTATGCCTGGGCAGCCGGCGGCAGCGTCTCACACTACCGCGATTCGACAGGCCATGAAGTCGATGCCGTTGTCGAATACCCGGATGGTCAATGGGGAGCGTTTGAGGTGAAGATGGGGGTGGCGGCGGCCGACGAGGCAGCGGCCAGTCTGTTGGCGCTCGCCTCAAAGATCGACAACGCAAGTACACCGTCGCCAGCCGTACTCTGTGTCATCACGGGAAACGGTTTTGCCCATCGGCGCAAAGACGGTGTCTGCGTGGTGCCCCTCGCGACGCTCGGGCCGTAGTCAACGAGAAGAGTGAGCCTCTGGCGCACAATCGCGTTGAGGTATGCGAGCGGCTTGTGCTGCACATGATTGCCAGCGCGTCCAAGGCAGAAACTACACTCTTGTCCGCATCTCCGACCAAATAGGGGGTTCAAACATCATCCAGGATGTTCCGTAACGCTTCGAACACCAACTCTGCATAAATGTGATTTCCGGCCGTGGACAGGTGAAGGTGGTCGTGCGGGGCCAGAAACACCTCCAGGTCCACTTGCTTCTCCACCAGCATCGCCGGCAGATCGAGGGCGGGCACGGACAGCTCCTCTGCAAGCTCACGGATGGCTTCATTGTAAGGTGTGAAGTTCTCGATATAGGTTCTGCCGTTGCCCTGCTCCGCCGGGCCGCCGGTGATGGTGTGGTTCACAATCAGAATGTCTTTGCCACCGCCGCCCGTAATGCCGTAATGCATGGCTCTCAGGTTATCCTTGAATTCTTCCACCCCCACCCTGCTCTTGTTTGACCAAGCACCACAATGGGCATCGTTGATGCCAAACTCTACCAACACGACCGCAGGCAGCGCCGGGAGCACCTCCGTTTCCATACGGTCATATCCCTGTGCCGAGGTGTTTCCGCCAATCCCGCGATTGAAGACCTTGTAGACGCCGGGACGCCACTCATCGAGGCTATGCTGCAAACGCGTGGGCCAGCGATCCCCCTCCGCCCCACCCGACTGGGTAATGGAATCTCCGAAACAGATAATGTTCATGATGCGACCTCTACCATGCGGCGCTCCCGCATGGCTTTATTCGCGGCATAGACGACCTGATGACCATGGATCGAATCCATTATATCGGTTGTGGAAATGGAAGGTGATTGCCCTCTGATCACGCGAACAAAATCCTCGACCAATCTGTGATCCCCACCACCATGCATCTCATGTGATACATTCAATTCAACGCGCTCCTCCGAATACTCGCATCCTTGGCGGGCATCGGGTTTGCGAATCACAAAGTAGCCATCTTCCAGAGTCCCTTCGATTTCGCCCTTCGTGCCGTAAAGGTGAATGGTTCGACAGGGCTTTGAAACACCACCGACCATGTCGTGCGTAGCCACGCCCCCATCCTCGAATTCAACAATCACGGATTGATGGTCTACCACGTCATTATCGCAGCGCCATACGCAACGCCCATAGGGATTGGTGGTCCGTAGCGATTCAAGTTTCTGCTCAAGCTTTGCATTCGGAATGTGCTCGATGGAATGCCAGACATACTCGCCCCAGAGATCCTGTTCAATGTAGTTCTTCTTCGCCGAGTACGGACAGTCCGGCTCAATTTCGCAATCCACAAGGCAACGCGACCCAGCGCCCCGCGGTGCGTGGTCCTCACGAAAGAACATCAAAGACCCAAAACTTGCCACTGCTCTTGGCTCAAGGCCTGCCTTGAACCAGCAAACGAGGTCAAGATCATGGCAACATTTCTGCAGCAACATGGGAGACATGCCTTCCTTCCCCCATTTTCCCCGGATAAAGGCTGCACCCATGTGGTGGTAGCTCACGTTTTCACTGGTATGAATGGCCATGATCTCACCGATCTTCCCATCGGCAACGGCCTGGCGGATCGCAACATAGAAGGGGGCATAGCGCAATACATGACAGATCATCACCGTTTTGCCGCTATTCTCTACGGCGTGGAGCAGCGCTTGAAGCTCGCGCTCGTCCGGTGTTATCGGCTTTTCCAGAAGAACGTGATAACCCGCCTCCAGCAAGGGCAGCGAGGTCGACACATGCAGATCATCCATGGTCCCGTTGATGACGGCATCCGCACAAGCAGGTTGCCGTACCAGTTCCTCAGCGCTCTTGAAACATCGCTCCGGCGGAATGCCAAAACGCTCCGCCGCTTTGGCACGCCGAACTTCGTCCGGTTCGGCGACCCCAACAATGCTTAACGCATCCTGATGCTCAAGTGAATAGTCCGCGTAAAGCAGGGAGCGGTGCCCCGCGCCAACAACAACCGCCGTTACGGCAGCGTTCGTCTCTTCAGTCATTGAAGAACTCCCTGGCTTCTTCCCAATCCAGCGGAAGCTGTATTTCCCTGTTCAGTTTTGCGCTCATCTGGGCGGCCCAGCCTATTTCCGCCACCACCTGACTCCCAACAAAGCTCAACGGTGATGCCGTGCCATTCTTAATGCAGTCTATGAAATGCCCGACGCATGCGCCGGTTTGATGCTCCACCACATCACCACTATCCGGGGTGGTGGTGTCTTCCGCCCAGGCAAGGGCCTCCTGCCCTTGTTCCCTGCATTTGCCGGCATCCAATGGCCACACCCATTTCCCGTCCGTACCGCTTTCCGTCCAATACCGGACCTTGTGAGATCTATCGGTTTGCGACTCAAACACAAACCCGCCCTTGGTGCCGAATACGTTATGATACGCATCATAGCCATTGCCACTGTCAATATTTCCGAGGCAAACGCCGGTGGCTCCATTATCAAACTTGATGAGAATATTATAGATGGGTTCGGCTTCAAAGCCCCTGACCTTCGCCTCAAGATTCGTGGCATACACAGCAATCGGCTTGGCCTGTGCGCTCATCAGGTTGACCATTGCGGAGACCGAGTGAATGATCCCCATCCCTATCGCGTCACCCATGATGGATTTGCTGAGCTTCCACACTTTGTCGCCTATGATGTTTACGGGGTGGCGATAATTGATCTGGATTTGCGTGATCTGCCCAAAATCACCATCCGCCACCATCTGCTTCAAGCGGGCTTCCATGGTGTCGAAGTTCATCAGGTAATCCACAAACGTCTTGAGTTCCGGATTATCTCTTTCCATTTCGATCTGCGTACAGAATTCATCGAAGCGGGTAGCACAGGGCTTTTCGCAGAAAACATGCTTGCCGGCCCGCATCGCCTCAATGGATTGGTGGCCATGAAAGCTGTTCGGACTGACCAGCCAGACGGCATCAACATCCGGGTTGTTTACAATGTCATCAAAGCTGTCGACCAACAGCGCTTCGGAAAGCCCCAGGCTTCGCAATACTTCTTTTCCACGATCCGCATTGGCTTCACACAACGCGACGATTTCCGCATCGTCGCGATCATTGATTCTTTGCATCTGGACCGACCCCATCCAGCCCGCACCGACAAATCCTACTCTGATCTTATTCTCCATTGGCTCCTCCTATGTTTTTAAGAATCCCGCCACTCTCCCGATAGAACGTTTCATCAAGATTGAATATTCCGTCGACAGGAGTAATCCACGAGGCGCCGGCACAGGGATGTTCCGAGACCATCCGTTGCCAGTTCTTGTAGTTTTGGTGCCCGTTGGACTCCAGGACGCCTATCTTCAGCCCCGGAAGGGATGCCAACCTGGCAGCAACGTTCTTGTTCCAGTCAACTAGAATCGGTGTAACCGTCAAATCCGCGCAAAAGCAGGGAACGTTCTTATCATGCGCAATTTGGGCAATCCTCAGACTCATACTCATGGTCTTGGCGATGGGTTTCAGTGCTATCGCGGTATAGCCAAGATCAATACGCTCCAGTGCATCTTTATCCGAATGCGCACTCTCATCGGCAGCCAGTCGAAGCGGAATATCTGAAACATCTTCTTTGTGCTCTTCCGGAAAAGGTTCCTCAAACAGAACGATACGCTCAAGGGCGCCGATCTTGTCAGCATGGTCTACCAGCCGCATCAGCCGGTCCTTGCTGTCATAGCGCCCGTTCGCATCAAGATAGTAAGCGCAGTGGCCATTGTCGGTGTATGGGGTTTCAATATCCTTGAGCAGGTCATGGATCTCTGAAAGACGCTGCTTGTCCCACTCCAGCATCTTGTCGAGATCGCCGTCTTTATCGGGATCAGATCCCACCTTGATCTTTTGGAAGAAATGACCGGCGTCAGCTTCCGCTTTGATCTGCTCCCTGGACACGCCATACGACATTAAGGGAATGCACGCCAGTCTGTCATGCTTACCAGACAGAGCCGGGCGAAACGCCGCGGGAATCATGTCGTCGAAGCTGGTGACATCGTTCGCGTTGGCAAATAGCTGCCAGGCCGCATTGTCGACAGCGACTAACGCATTGAGAGCAAAGGTTAAGCGCAGATTGGGATTACAGGTGACGGACTTTGCATACTCATAGACATCCGGCAAAAGCTGATCGAGCAGATCCAGCGGATCCGTCCATTCTTTGCCTTCGGCCTGCTTAAGCGCATAGGAGGTGACCAGGAACATCATGCTGTTGCCGGCGGACTCGGAGTTGGCGGTGAACACCGCCGCATCCGACCAGAGAACCCCTTGCGTTCCGAATCCCACGCCCCGGCAGCCTTCACTTCCAGTCATAGTGGCCTCTGCCTGCCAGGCGGCGTTCACATAGCTTCCTTTGAACCCAAAGGGCGCCAGAAATGGCTCACGAACAAAATCAGACGAAGTCTCAGTAACGCGCATTACACTTCTCCAAGCTTAACGGGCCTATGTTCCCCGGCCGACTTAATGGCGGCAAAGGCCACCCGGGTTGCCATCACGGCATCATCCACCCCACAGACCACCGGGCCTACGCCCTGGATTTCATCGACAAACCGGTCAACGGCATGAGCATGCCCTTTGTTAGGCTCCGCCGTCAAACTCAGCATGGAGTCGCCCGCCTGAGCCGCCTCCTCGCAAGCCGCACGTTTCTTTGCCAACCACCCGTACAAACCCCCTTCTTGGCCAACGTTCGGATGGCGGTCAGCGTTCATCGGATAAACGGTTCGCGGTACAGCACCTTCTATTCCCGCCGTACGGACCTCGACCATATGATCGACGACCACCGCACCGCCGTTGCCGAACATTTCATACAATTCTTTCGGATAACCAAAGGTGCCGTTGGCACACATCAGCAACGTTGCAACTTCGCCGCCCTGATAGCGGATTACGATTCCATGGTTGAACATACCGGATTCCAGAGCCGTCACTTCAACCGGCTCGGACGCCATGAACCAATTACAGAGATCGGTGAAGTGGGTCATCTCAAACAGCATGGGCCCGGGACCGCCACGATTGGGATCGAAAGCGTGAAGCTTCCAACTGTACCAGTCATCATTGATCCGCACGGACATAGCCGCAACCCCATCGCCTTCAATGTGTGGCCGGTCCTCTCCCTCTCTGTCATACCGCCAGGCACAGGGCTTAGGGTTCTCCATGTGTTCTCGGAAGACCCGATGTGCATCAATCATCGCCGGGCCGGAGCGGCGATTATGCCCGACGCAGAAGGGAATCCCCGCTTCATGCACGACCTTCTGAATCTCACGCATCTCTTCCAAGGTGTTGGCCAGGGGCTTCTCGCAATAAACAGGCTTCCCGGCTTCGGCGGCCTCGCGAATGACCGATATCCGCAGTTCAGGCGTGGTCGCCAGGCAGATCGCATCGACTTCCGGGTTGGCAATGGCCGCATGGTAATCCTTCGAGATGTGCAAAGCACCATGCTCATCGCGGCACTCGGCCAACGCCTCATCAGAAAGATCACAACAGGTATGCAAAACGGTCTTGCCTGACTTGGCAATGTTGGGAATGTGCTGACTTCGCGCCAGCATTCCGCAACCAATCACGGCAAAGTTGAGAGGCTGTTGATTCGACATTGCAGAGCCCTTTTGGTTAACGCTTCCTTGCTTTCATTGCTGGATACAGGACACCTGCACCACCTTTGTGACTTGTCATTCCTCAACACTCTCATATAATGTTTCCCGAATTAACATATCTTTCTGTTGTCATTTAGAACCTTTCTGATGTCATAATTCACCATGATTGAATTCAGCCTAACCACGGTAAATGCTCTTTACCGGGCAACCCCGCAGCAAAACATCTGGAGTGTCGTCTGAACCGATCTCAGGATCTGCTGCAATTCTCCGACATGAATATTACCGCCATTGCCCTCAGCCTCGGCTTTTGCCGACCTGTACACCTTCAGCAAGGCCTTCCGCCGGTATAGCGGACTCTCGCCAAGCGCATGGAAACAACGCTACCCAGGAAATTGACACCCAGTTGCTATGTGAAGAGACTTTCTGACTCAGCGTAGTTTCGTACCAAGGTTCCGTCACTGAGCGCCTGAGCGTCACCGTTGAAAACGAGAAACCCGCGGGCAAATTCGGGAACCATCGCGCGAAAACGCCGCAGTCCTCTTAGCAAGCTCATCGAAAACGTCGAAGCAGACTTGATTTCTGCCGCAGCCAGGGCCCGGCCTTCCGGCCATACCAAATCCACCTCGTTACCATTGCTATCCCTGAAATAATACAGATCGGGAAGCATGCCGCTGTTGTAACGAGCTTTCAGGCACTCAATAACAATGAGGTTTTCGAATATGCTACCCACCAGCGGATCGCGGATAATCTGGTCGGGCTTTCGAATACCCAACAAAAAAGACAGGAGACCCACGTCGGTAAAGTAGTACTTGGGCGCTTTGATCACACGTTTTCCGAAATTCTCAAAATAGGGGGGTAACTTGAAGATGAGAAAAGAGGACTCCAAGATCGACATCCAGTTGCGGATTGTCTTTGCGTCAACGCCTACGTCGTTGGCCAGCGAGCTGTAGTCGAGCAACTGCCCCACGCGTCCAGCCAGAAGGTTAAGCAGTTTCTCAAAGAGCGTCACATCCTTGAGATGGATCAACTGCCGCACGTCGCGCTCAACATAGGTCTGGTAGTAGTTCGAGTAGGCTGTCGTGGGCCGTAGCGATTGGTCGTAGATACGTGGCAGGAAGCCGTGATAAGCATAATCCGCAAAAGTGTCGAAGCGGATGCCGGCTGCTGCAAGCTCGGAAATGGAAAACGGTAGCAGATTCAGGATAGCTGTTCGGCCAGCAAGGGATTGCGTAATGGCTTCGCGAAGCTGAAGCTGATGGGAACCGGTCAAAACAAAACGTCCATTTTCTTTCTCCTTATCCACGATCACTTGGATGTAACTGAGCAACGTGGGAACACGCTGGATTTCGTCAATAATCGTTTTCGATGTAAACCGGGCCAGATAGGCCTTGGGATCGTTCTGAGCCACTTCCCGGACTTCCGGTAACTCCAGGTTCGAGTAGGCATAATCGGGCAGTGAACCCTGAGCCAATGTCGTCTTTCCTGCCTGACGAGGCCCCAGAATCGTTACGATCGGGTACTCGTTCGTAAGCGTCAACAGCTCGGTTGTGATGGTCCTAAAAATCATGGGACACAAAGTATATTATGTTGATCAGGACTTCAAGTCTTTTTTAGCATAACCCTCCCGCCCTACTCACCTTCCCAGTGTAATCACTTGCAGGACCGGAATCGGGGAAAGATCAATTGTCGCGTCTCATTTTGAATGGGACTGGCGTTTCTCGTAAATGGGACGGGCCGG
>CAYFPQ010000079.1:0-13015 GCA_964345005.1 uncultured Victivallales bacterium
TGGTCGAAAAAGCGGCAGCATGACATCAAATCCAACCGGATTTTGCGGCAATAGAGCCGGAGTGTCGAAAATGCGGGGCATTAGCGCGCGTCATAGAATGCTTCCTAACGGACATGATGATCCGGCGATCTGGCTTGCTATTGTATTGCTCCTGCTTGCGTTTCTTGCTTGGTGCCGTCCGGTCGCCCGGGCGATAGCGAATAGTGGGTTTGACAAGCGAGACGGAAGAGATCAGGATCGTGTCATAATGACAATCGGCGAGAGAGAGGTGCAGGAGATTGAGTAGAGGCTAACAGCCTTGGCTGGAAGAAGAAGTCCGAGAACAGATCCGACAGCAAGCGGGCAAGCACTTTGACCCAAGTATCCTGGAAGCATTCCTCCAGTTGGACTGGAATACCGAAGATAAGAAGGAACAGGAAGAACACATGGGCAAAACAGAGAGATCGGCATTGAACCGTTCGCGACTAGCGGAGACCATGCTTATCGATATGGTTGCGGACCCGTCTGCGGGCCCGCAACTGAACGCGGTTCCATACAGTCGAAGCAACCCCGACGAGAACAGCGCTGTCAACGTACAGGAAGTACCCGACCTGGATGCACGTTTCTACGAATTCTTGCGCGACATTACTCGCCGTACGGAAATCGAGAAGTGGTTGCACATCGAACACAATGCTATCCAGAACTGTAGTTGCGGCATTGCGGTCGTCGACGCCGACGGAAAGCTGGACTTCGCCAATCCAAGTGCGATTAAGATGTGGGATTATACCTGCCTAGCCGATCTTGTCGGGGAGCATTTTCGGGATATGTTTAACCCTGCCGAGCATGGCGATGAGATTGCCGCCGCTGTGCTTGTTGATGGAAAGGAGTGGAAGGGTGAATGTAGCGCCTTGTCCCGCAGTGGAAGGATGTTTCCGGTTGAAGTCTTGGCCAGTTGCAGTCGCGACGCGGATGGCGAGATCACGGGAATGGTCTTATCGCTTGCCGACGCCACCGAACGCAGAATTGCCGAAAAAGTAAGACGTGAGAACGAACAGCTCAAGGTCATGCAGGAGAGTCTCGCAGCCGCTTGTCATCATTTAGGCCAGCCGCTAACAGCTCTCAGCGCGAATCTGTGGCTGATTAGACGCACGCCTGATCAAGATCCCGATACAAGATCCAAGGTCGACGGATGCATCGAAGCGGTGGACAGTCTTAAGCAGGCGCTGGACAAATTGCGATCGACCAGTGAGTACCGTACCTGTCTCTATGTGGGCATGGAGGGCGAACACACGAGAATCCTGGATGTCTGACGCGGTAGGAATCGCGCTCCACCCAAGACTGGCGCCAAGAGATGCGCGAAGGCGAAGGTTGTTGACACGCCGCCCTTTGGCGCTGCGCTGCCGTGAATTGCCTTGGCCTCTTCGATGGGATCGAGCATAGTGTCCGCATGCCGAGGAAGATTCCATACGCGGTGGCCAACTACGAGAAGCTTGTCGGCGAGAATTTCCACTTCGTCGACAAGACCCGGTTCATTCGCACCCTGGAGGAATACCAGGTACCGGTTTTTCTGCGCCCGCGACGGTTCGGCAAGAGTCTGTGGTGTTCGATCCTCGACTGCTACTACGACGTCAATCGTGCCGGACGTTTCGAGGAACTCTTCGGGCAGACTGACATCGGGCGCGAACCGACCCCCCTGCGCAACACGCACTTGGTGATGCGGTTCGACTTCTCGGTGGTCGACGTCAAACCCGATCTGTCGCTTTTGGAGCGATCGTTCAACAACGCCTGCCGTGATGCGTTGCGGGTTTTCACGGCCAAGTACAGCAATTTTGCGGATTTCGCGGACGCTATCCATGCCGATACGGCCACGGATGCGTTGCGCTCCGTTCTGGGCACGGTAGCCGGCCAGCGTACGCCGCCTATCTACATTATCATCGACGAATACGACAATTTCACCAACCAGCTTATTACCACGCATCAGGATAGGCTTTATGGTGCGCTGACCACCGGCGATTCGTTTCTACGCACCTTCTTCAAAGTTGTCAAGGCCGGCGTTGGAGAGGGCAGCGTCGGACGCGTGTTCATCACCGGTGTGCTGCCCATCACGATTGATGACCTGACCAGCGGATTCAACATTGCCCAGATCATCACGCTGGAGGAGGATACGCTGCTTATGATGGGCTTCACGCAAGGCGAGGCCGATGCATACATCAAGAATGTATTTGCCGATACCGGTCTACCCAGTGAACAGCTTTCCCAGGTGCACGATCTGGTGCGTGCGCATTACAACGGCTATCGCCTGTTGCCGGATGCCGACGAGACGCTCTACAACTCCACCATTCTCAACTTCTTTCTCGATAGACTGGTCCGCCGGAAAGGCAATATTCCGAACGAGACGATCGACGACAACCTGCGGGTCGACGTCAACTGGTTGCGGCGGCTGACCGGTAGCGAGGCGGGTACGCGCGAACTCCTCGAACAGCTTATGTTCGAGGGCGCATTGCCCGCGGATATGACCATGCTCCAGTCGACCTTCAGCATGAGCCAGTTCTTTCAGAAGGACTTCTATCCTCTCAGCCTTTACTATCTCGGCATGCTGACCTTCCGGGATCGGTTCACGCTCGCATTTCCCAACTTGACCGTGAAAACGATATTTACCGACTACTTCAACGAAGTGGAGCGTATTTCGGTCTCCGAAGGCTACACCGAGATGTTCAAGCGTTTTCTCGGGGATCACGATCTGGAGGCGCTCTTCGGAAACTATTGGCAGCGCTATGTCGGTCAGATTCCGGCCCAGGCGTTCGACAAGGTCAACGAGAACTTCTACCGTACCACCTTCTATGAGCTATGCACCCGGTATCTCTTCTATGACTTTGTCTTCTCCATCGAAGTGAACCATCCGAGCGGGCGTAGCGATTGGGAGGCGATGGGGCGGCCGGACCGGGATTTCCGGAATCAGGCGTTGCTGATCGAGTTTAAACACTTCAGCCGTGAAGAAGCCGACCGGCTTGGGGTGGCGGACTGGGCCGCGCCGCGTGATGAAGATGTCGAACAAATCGGTGCCTACGCCGCCGACATACACGCCCGGTATCCCGCTTACGCTATCCGGCGGCATGTCGTCTATACCATAAGCCACACCGGCTTCCGCTTCTTCAATCTCTCCGATTAGGCCGCGTCTTCATGCGCCGTCTTTTCTTGTTGACAGCGTATCGGATCTTTATACACTACGCGACACACAAGGGTCGGAAAGCGAGTGATGGGATTGTTGAACCGATATTGGCGTGTGCTGCTGGTGGGGGTGTTGTTGGCGGCTCATCCTGCCGTAAGGCGCGGTGAGAGCAGCCAAACTCATGTGCCTGCCTCGGGCAGCACTACGAACAGCGGCAGTTTCTCGCTGGATGAAGATTCCAGCATCACCTGGCTATGGGCGATTCAGGACTTGGTGTTGAGTAACCAGGTGGTCAACACGACGACGAACTACACGGCGACAGGCAGCATCGCGCTGGGCAACGGATACCAGGTAGACCCGCCCGGCAACGTAATGCTCGAAGCGGGGGAAGAAATACGGTTGAAGCATGGATGCCACGTACAGACAGGCGGATCTATCCGCGCCAAGGTAGACTTATAGCGGAAGGATGTGGAGGAGAGATATGTGGTGGGTGTACTTCATTGTTTCGTTCGGCTTCGGCATGTGGAGCTTGTCTCATTACACACTCGGTGAAGGGAGCGCTATCTCATGGCTGATCGTAAATTCCATGAGGCCAAGAGTATAACCAGCCCCCTCATTGAGCGCACCCGCAATGATCGAACGTGAGCGACTCGACGTCTCCCGGCTCGCAGCCTGAGACAGGTTCATCAGAGCGATGGCTACCAGATGCGCTGGATGTCGTAGGTGTCGAACTGGGCGTCGCTTGTGCAGATGGGCATATTCTCTATAATTGCTTGGCTGATGATAAGGCGGTCGAAGGGGTCGCGGTGATGAAAGGGGAGCGTGGCGACAACGGGCATATGATCGGTGCCGATGGACAGAACCCGGAACCCTTCATCAACACGTTGCGCGATGAAGTCCTTGATCGGAAGGTCGAGTTGCAGTTTGCCAAGACTGCACTTGATCGCCATCTCCCACCATGATGCGATGCTGATGTAGCTGATGGTGTCCGGTTTTTCGATGGCTGCCCGTGCATCCGCGCTGAGGCGCGTGTCGCCCGATGTGAACCAGAGCATGGCCTGTGTATCGACCAGTAGATTCACGATGTGTACTCTGCCATGTCGTCCAGCGGCTCATCGAAATCCGCGCTCATGTGAATCTGCCCCTTGGCGCTGCCGAAGACCGGATGATGGGCCTGCTCTACGCTTGGTCCGAGCTGTGCCACGGGCTTGCCCCGGCGCGTCACAACGAACACCGTCCCCTCGTGCGCCCTCTCCAGCAGCTTGGAGAAATGCGTCTTCGCCTCAAATGCACCTATAGTTTCTGTGTTCATGAGACTAGTCTAACAGACTGGTTGAGGTGATCAAGCAGGAATGATGGTGTTTTCGCTTCACAGACGGCAGGGATGGCGACAAGATTCAACGGTTATGGAATTGACTGTTGAATTCGTTCGGAAGCTCGCCGGGACGCCGTTCTGCCGTTCCGCGATTGTGGAATTGGCCGCTGAGTGCGAACACCTAACGGAAGCGGATGCGAGTTTGCTTGTGGCGCAGTTGACGGCACAGGGCGAGGCTGTCGCTCTGAATCGACTGCTCAACGTGTGTGCTCTTCTGGAGATGCGTGTCGATCCCTTGTCGTTGGCCGGGAGTGTCGGGACGATTGACGATATCACGCACTTGTCCTATTGCGCACGCTATCAAGACGCGAATGGGATTTCTCCACTGTTCGATATGGTGCGATCGGAAGAGTTGTCATGGCAGCGACAGGCCATGGCGGCTCGGATCGGCACCGAACTCGCGCTACGGCATGATGATGGGCAGGATCAGGCGCGGCGTGTGTTGTATCACCTGCGTGAAGAAATCCGCGAACCCGTGACGGAGCTTCTGGTTGTGGACTCGCTCCGCATGCTGGATGCCGGCAAACTTGAAGCGGACGCATTCCCGATCATGATAGAGGGAAATATCCGTAACGACCTCCCTGAGCGGCCGCCTGCCGCCATCATTGGCGGTGGTGGAACCGTGCGGCGACCGATTGCCAAGCTCGGACGCAACGATCCGTGCCATTGCGGCAGCGGCAGGAAGTACAAACGCTGCTGTTTCGAGAAAGACAGGGACGTCCTGGCCGATGCTTCGCAGTACGCTGGCGTTACCCAGACCGAACTGCATGCGAATCCCGGCATTGTGGACGACCCCGACGTGATCAGGGAGTTGAGACCGTATGAACTGAAGAAGTTGAACCCCAAAGATCTCGCCACGGAACAGTTACTGGCGGCCAGCAGGCGCGCACAGGATCTTGGATTGCTCGACTTGGCGTTCGATATGCTTGTCGAGAGGTCTGCTCGTACCGATGGGGAGTTCGAGTTCGATGCGGGGCATTTCACCGATCTCATGGTACGAGCTCTTGACCTCGACAACCTCGAGGTCGCCCGGCGGGCACGGAGGATGACGTCTCAGGATTGTGATTTCTTGAACTGGGGCAATGTCGATATGCAGTTCGCGTTGCAGACTGACCCGGGGCTCGTCGAGACTGTTGAGAATAGCTGCAAGGAGGCGCTTTCGGCCGGGCATGATTACTATGACCCCGGTCGATCCAATTTCTACGACCTTGCGCACATGTTCCAGCACAAGTTTCCAGCGCTCAGCATTCTGTTCGCCAGGGCCGCGGTGCAACAGCATCCTCGTCGCGTGCTCGACAACGAGCTGCTCGTAGAGAATGTTCATCAGGCCCGAATCGACCTGGGACTGGAGCCTTGGGATGACCCCATTGAAGATATCTTCGATGAGGCCGAAGAGGACTATGAGAGGGCGCTGAACGATAGGGCTCAGGCTGAAGCGGAACGGGCATTGCGCGATGAGCTTTCCCGCATGCGTGAACAGGCTAATGCCAGTGCCCGAGAGCTCGCGGATAAGGAACAGGCTCTTGCGGACCTACAGCGAAAGTTGGATCGTGCGGCGGAAGCGGCCGATGCCAAGGGCGTCTCGCATGTTGTGTCGAACGAACTGTCCGCAGAGATCAATGAGGACATGTCCCGGCTTCGACGCCAAGTTAACAATCTTAAGGCAGAGATCGGCAACCAGCAAGAAGAGCGGAAGCGGCTACGGCAGGAACTCGAACGCGAACGGCGGCGTGCGGCCAAGGCCTCGGCATCACACAAGCCGAAGGCGTCCGAGGCCGCTGAAGAAGCGCCTCAGCGTCCGCCTGAAAAGGCGCGTGTCGTATTGGTACCGGAATATGACGCACGTTTCCGGGATGCATTCGCGCAGCTGTCGGCTACTGTGGGGGCCAAAGCGCTGAGAGCTGTGGCGGGATTTGCCGCCTATGACGCTGCTACGTGGCAGCATGCCCGAAGCATCAAGATCCTACAGGATGTCTACCGTATCCGCATTGGCATGCACTATCGACTGCTGCTGCGCTGGAGACCCGGACAAACGCTCAAGGCGCTGGATCTCATTCCCCGGCAGGATCTGGAGTCTTGGATCAAACGGCACGCATGACGTTATATATCGATGTCGAATGTCAATGTCCCATTGCAGGTGAGGCTGGTGGGTGATAGGCTGCATGCATACCGGGGAGAGAGTGAATGTCGAACTTGGCTGTGGAACGCGATGGGCGCTTTACCTGGGATGACTACCGGTCATGGCCCGACGAGGAGCGGTGGGAGTTGATTGGCGGGGTCGCGTACAACATGACGCCGGCGCCGCGGACACGGCATCAGTCGGTGCTGGGTGGGTTGTTTGTCGCTTTGAATCGACATTTTTCCGGACATCCCTGCAAGCCGTTTATCGCTCCGACAGATGTCAAACTATCCGAAGAAGATGTCGTGCAACCGGACATTCTTGTTGTGTGCGAGAAGGAGAAGATTAAGCCTACACACATTGAGGGAGCGCCAACGTTGGTGATCGAGATCCAGTCGCCTTCAACAGCGGTCAAGGATCGCGGTGCAAAGATGGATCTCTATGCGAGGTCGGGTGTTGTCGAGGTTTGGATTGTCACCCCGTTTCCCTCGTTGGTCGAGGTGTACAGCCTCACGGATCAGGGCTATCGCCACGTCAAGGCCTATGCCAAGGCAGAGACGCTCCGCAGTGTTGCGTTTGACGACCTTGAGATAGAGCTTGAGTCGATCTTCGACTTCCCGCTCGAGCCCGGAGAAGAGGTGCGGGCGGTGAAGGAGTCACCCGCGAAGTACATGGCGGATTCGCGGGATACATCCGACTGACATGTGCCACTCGCTCCCGCCACTCACCACGCCCGACGGCCTGTCTTCTGTAGAAGGCCTTGGCGAAAGAGGAGGCGTAGCGATGCCGGATTACAGCTCCACGTTTTCCAGGAAACGGTAGAGCGTTGCGCGCGAGACACCGAGGCGCTTGGCGGCCTCGAGCTTGTTGCCGTCGGTAGCACGGATGGCTTCGCGCACGGATGAGAGGTCAAGCTTGCGCCGCCGCCGACCCGTACCAAGACTGGGCGCTGTTACGCGCATGGGAGGGAAGTGCTCGGGTAGGATCTCGCCGCCCTTGCACTTGACGAGGGCGAACTGAATCCAGTTCTGCAGTTCACGCACGTTGCCCGGCCAGGAGTAGCCAAGCATGGCATCCATCGCGCTGGACGAGATCACCGCCTCGTCCTGCGGCCGATCCTTGATTGCCATCTTCAGGATATGATCGGCGATCAGCGGGATATCGTTGCGGCGCTCCCGCAGAGGCGGCAGCCAGAGTGGAACCACGCTCAGGCGGTAGTAGAGATCGTCCCGGAACCGGCCATCGGCGATCTCCTCCTGCAGGTCTTTGTTCGTGGCGCTGATAACCCGGACGTTGACTTTGATGGTCGTTTCGCTACCGACCCGCTCGAAGGTGCCCTCTTGCAGAACGCGCATGAGTTTGACCTGCATGGCCGCCGAGATGTCGCCGATCTCGTCGAGGAAGATGGTCCCGCCATCCGCAAGTTCGAAGCGGCCCTTCTTGTCGCGAATCGCACCGGTGAACGCGCCCTTCACGTGACCGAACAGCTCGCTCTCGAGCAGTGCCTCCGGAAGCGCCCCGCAGTTGATCGGGACAAAGAGCTTGTTACCACGATGCCCCTCGTTATGGATCGCGGCCGCAACGAGCTCCTTGCCGGTACCACTCTCGCCCTGGATGAGGACGGGAACATCCGTGTCGGCCAAGTCGCGGATCAAATCATAAATCTCGAGCATCTTCTCGTCGTGCCCGATGATGCCGGAGAACTGGTTGATCTCACCGACTCTTCTGGCCAACGCGCGTTCGCGGGTGACGTCATGGAAAGAGAGCAGTACGCCGGCGTCACGACCATCGACATCGCTCATCATCCGCAGCGTGGTGTCGACCGTCCGACGCTCGCCCAACTTTGTGGTGATGTCGATCTCGCGTTTGACTGTACCGGGTCCGGTCGGGACGGGATCCTCGCAGAAGAGGCACTTGCCACCGCAGAGCCGTCCTGGAAAGATGTCGTGGCAGTCTTTGCCGATGATTTCCTCGCGCTTGTAGCCGGTGATCTCTTCTGCGGCCTTGTTGAAGTGGAAGATACGGCGCGAGAGATCGTGTGCCAGAATGCCGTCCGACACGTTGTCGAGCAGCATGCTTTCGCATTCACGGGCGAAGCGCATGGCGGCTACATAGCCTTTATCGAACAGGTCATCCACCAGACGCTTGATCTCGTCGCGCGACTGGCGGAAAGCGCGCAGGACGACCTCTTCAGATCCCTCCACATCGCCTGGCGGATTCAGGTTCCAATGTACGGTCAGCGGGAAACCCGGAAGTACCGGCAGCCGGTCTGCCACGTCATTACAGAGCGTGATGACGATGTCGAAGTCCTGGTCTTCGATATCCTCAAGCCTTTTCGGTATGGCCCCCGAAAGGTCGATCCCCACTTCGGCCATGACCTTGATCGCCATGGGATGGAGTGGTGCGACCTCGATGCCCGCGCTCACGATGGTCGCCTCCTCCTCCGAGCGGGCGTAGGCAAACGCCTCGGCCATCTGGCTGGACGCGGCATTCCGACTGCATAGAAAGAGTATCTTCACGGCTAGATTCCCGCTCCGTGGTCGCTCCACGGGCCATTGGCGACCGTCCAACTTCCGTCGGCTTGGCGAATGTGCGGACGTGGCTGCTGATTGTAGACCTTGGAGCCCGCGGGTACCGAGTGGGTCAGCCAGACATTGCCGCCGATGACCGAGTTCGCCCCGATGGTCGTATCCCCCCCGAGAATCGTGGCGCCGGCATAGATCACCACGTTATCGCAGACGTTTGGGTGACGCTTGATGCCCTTTACGAGGTGCCCCTCTTCGTCCTTCTCGAAACTCATCGCGCCGAGCGTAACCCCCTGGTAGATCTTTACATGGTCGCCGATCACCGTGGTCTCGCCAATCACGACGCCGGTACCGTGGTCGACAAAGAAGCCGTGGCCAATCTGCGCGCCCGGATGGATGTCGATCCCGGTCAGGGCGTGGGCGTGTTCCGACATGATCCGCGGAATCAGCGGCACCTTCTCGAGGTAGAGTACGTGTGCGATGCGGTGAACAATCACAGCGTAGACGCCGGGGTAGCTCATCACCACTTCCATCGTCGAGCGCGCTGCGGGGTCGCCCTCGTAGGCGGACTGGATGTCGTCTTGTAGCAGTTTCTTGAGAACAGGAATCTGCCGGATCAGCGTACCGACCGCGTCCTCGGCCTTTTCTTCGCACTCGTTGCAGTCGTTGCACTCATCGAACGTGCACTGGTATTCCAGGGCGCGACGAACCTGGCCTTTGAGTGCCAGTGCGGTTTCGCGGATGTGGTGGCGGATGTCTGCCTCGACATCGGTTTCATCGACCGGTCCGTGACCGTGGCATCCGGGGAAAAGGATCGCAATCAGGTCGTCCAGGACATCGCAAACCGCCTTCTTGCCGGCCAGGTTAAGTCCGCTCTTCGTGTTGGCGGAGCGGGGGCACTCGCGGCAGCCAAGCAGATGCGCCATCGCATCGGGCAGCAATTCCTGTATCCATTTCTCCTGGGTCATCCCGCTATTCCTTCCACCAGCCGATCACTGTTGTAAACGCCCCACCGAGAACATTCAACTCAGAACGCGTCGATACGAGGCGTGCATCGACGGGGACGGTCGTCCGGATTGCGGGTCACGCGCACCAGCACACGGTCGGCACCGAGGTTGCAGCAGCCCAGCTTGATGAGCAGTGCATGGGTCCGGTTCTCGGGTAGACAGATAATGTCCCGAACCCCGAACCCTTCTCGGCGGCAGAGGTCCTTGAAGTCCAGCAACGTGAAGAGGTGGATGTTCGGGGTCTCATGCCATTCGTAGGGCAGGGCACCGCCTTTCGGCATACGCCCGCAGGCCAGCTGCAGGCGGTGTTTCCAGTTGGCAAAGTTGGGGAAACTAACGATCGCCTCAGGCGCAATACGCAACATTTCACGCAGGACGGGAAGTGGCCTGTGGATCACCTGGATGGTCTGGCTCAGAACAGCGAAGTCATAGCTGTTGTCCGGGATCATGCCCAGCCCCTGATCCATATTCACTTGTAGCATATCGTGGCCGTCATCCACGCACGTGATGAGATGGCCGATGTCGATGTCGACTCCCATCCCGGTGGTCTGTCGCTCTTTGCGGAGATGTGTGAGCAACTCCCCGCCACCACAGCCCAGGTCCAGGACACGCGCGCCTTGAGGCACCATCCCCGAGATCATGTCAAATTCGCGGCGGCGCGCATCCCCACGATGCGTGGTTGGCGGCTTGGGCTTGATGTGTCCTCCCGAGGTCACCCACGGCAGGAACGCGCGCACCACTTCAGACATGTGTTCAATATCGATAAGAAACGCGTCATGTCCGTGCGGTGCATGAAGCTGACAATACGATACGGCCTTGCTCTTGCGGAGCAATGCGTGGGCGATGTCCCATGACTGCTCGGGCGGGAAGAGCCAGTCCTCGCTCAGGGCGACGATCATGACTTTGGACTGGATGCGCTCGAACGCCTCTTCGATGCTGCCGTAGTTCGCGGCTATCTCGTATTCGTCCATAGCGCGTGTAATGTGAAGGTACGAATTGGCGTCGAAACGTTGAACGAACTTGGCGCCCTGGTATTCGAGGTAGCTCTCGACCTGGAAGTTCGAGTGGAACGCACCGTGCTGTTCTGCATCGGCGCTGTTCCCGTCAACGCGCCGATCGCGGCCGAACTTGTCGCTCATCATGCCGGGCGACAGGTAGGTAATATGGCCGACCTTGCGCGCAAGGGAGAGGCCGCGTTCGGGAGTTGCACCCGATCCATAGTAGTCTCCGCCTTTCCAGTCGGGGTCGCTTATGATGGCCGACCGCCCCACGATGTCGAATGCCAGTGCCTGGGCCGACAGCGATTCGGCCGAAGCGATGCAGATGGCCCGCCCCACGCGCTCCGGGTAGCGAAGAATCCAGTCCAGCACCTGCATCCCGCCGAAGGATCCACCGATCACGGCCGCCACTTGTTCGATCCCGATCTGCTGCAGGAGCAGATTATGAACATCGACGATGTCCTCGACCGCGAGTGGGGGGAACGCTGAGCCGTACGACTGTCCCGTCTCCGGGTTGCTGGAAGAGGGCCCGGTTGTACCGCGGCATCCGCCCAGGATGTTGGCGCAGATCACGTGGTAGAAGTCGGTATCGATGCCGCGCCCTGGTCCGATCATCTCGTCCCACCAGCCGGCGGGGCCGTCCTCGGAATCGAGCTTGCCGGCCACGTGTGCGTCGCCGGTGAGGGCGTGACAGATAAAGATGACGTTGTCGCGTGCTTCCGATAGCTCCCCGTAGGCTTCGTATGCGACCTGTACGGCCGGTAGGTGCTGTCCGGACTTAAGTCGCAGTCCTTCGGACGGTAGATCGAGTTGCAGAATCTGCGTGCTGACCACGCCGACACCGGCATCGTTCTCAGTTGGATGTGTTTTGTCCATGACGGCTACTCGTTTGCTTTCGTCTGCGCTTCAGCCCAGGCGGCATAGGGTCCGGAGACATCTTCGATATCCATCGTGACGATCTCCGGTACCTCGTACGGGTGTTCTTGGTCCAGAACCTCGCACAGGGCGGCAACACGGGCCGCCGTGGTCTTGATCAGCAGAAGTATCTCGTTGTTCTGCTCGATCTTGCCCTGCCAGCGATACGTGCCGGCAATCGGGAGCGACTGCACGCAGGCGGCCAGCCTCTGTTCAACCAGCATCTGCGCCAGTCGATCGGCCTGTTGCCTGTCTGTAACCGTGGTTTGGACCAGTTTCAACATTTCGTCTTTCGGATCACTTCTACATGCTCTACACTGCCAAGGCAAGTGTAACAGTGGTGTTGGGGACTTGAAATGACGTTGACGGACGAGCAGAAAGCAGCAGTAGCGCAGTGGGTTGGCGAAGGGGACGGTCTGTCCGAGATTCAGAAGCGGCTTCGTGCCGAGTTTGACGTATCGATGACCTATATGGATGTTCGCTTCCTCATCATCGATCTTGATCTGACTCTCAAGGAGGAAGAGCCGCCGGCACCTGAACCTGTGGCTGAGCCTGCCCTGGAGTCCGGGACTGAACCGGCGCCCGCGCCTGCGGAACCGGAACCGATCGCACCGGAAACGGAGCCGCCAGGCATCGGGGGTAACGTCAGCGTGGAGGTCGACCGTGTGGTCAAACCGGGTGCCGTGGTGAGCGGCAGTGTGACCTTCAGCGATGGGCGGAATGCCACGTGGATGCTGGATCAGCTTGGACGCCTCGCGCTGGATGCCGGTGATCCAGAGTACCGACCGTCAGAGGAGGATCTCGCGGAGTTCCAGACCACGCTTCGTAACGCCCTGCAGAAGCAGGGCTTCTAAACGCGGCACAGCAGGAGTACACTATTGCCGCAAAATCCGGTTGGATGCTCTGCAACCGTTTCCCGATAAGTCTT
>CAYFPQ010000080.1:0-12758 GCA_964345005.1 uncultured Victivallales bacterium
CAACCGGCTGCGGCGGGTGGTGGAGACACCGGCCCAACACCATTGGAGTATTTCTTTGTGTCATTAGCCGGTTGTATCGCGTCGTTGGGCCGCATTATTGCGATGCAGAAACGGATTGATCTGCGCGGTATGGACATTGAGATTGAAGGCGAACTGGATCCGTCCGGCCTGTTGGGTAAGCCCACCGACAACCGTATCGGGTTTCCTTCTATTCAGGCGCGCGTCAATCTTGATGCCGATCTTTCAAATGAAGAAAAAGAGGCGCTTCTTGCGGAGATCGAGCGGCGTTGTCCTGTTTCCGACAACATCAGTGCTGAGACGCCGGTCAGCGTTCAACTTGCATAAGAGGATGGCCTCATGAACTGGGTGCATATGGGATTGGCGTGCCAATCAGAAACAAATGCGGATCGTTTCTTTATTAGCGTGTTGGGCCTAACAAAGTCGGAGCCGAAGACGTTACCCGGTCAGGTCTCGAAAGGCCTTTTTGGGTTGGATGCCGATCTGGTAATGCTCAACTACACTGGTGATGGACTTCAGTTCGAGGTGTTCATCGATCCGAACCGCGAACCTTCGAACGACCCGATTGTTCACGCCTGCCTGATGATCGAGGACTGCGACGCCTTTCTCGCGCGATGCGAAGATCACGACCTTGAAATCATCCGGGTACCCAAAGGGACGTCCGTCCTCACGTTCATCCGTGATTGCGACGGGAATCTGTACGAAATCAAGTCCGCGTAGCCTATGCTTCCCTTGTAGGCCTGAAGAGTGGTTTGACGGCGCTGTGTTGCTTCACCCTTTTGTCGTGTGCGGACGGAGCCATTCTGGTAGTGTTAACCGGCATGGACAATCCATATATAGTATTGCACAAAGAGTTCACTGCTGCTGGTGCGGAAGTCTTGCTCAGTTCTGGCCAGGCCTGTGTGGTGTTCGGCATAGCCGCCTTTTCTAAAGATGGGGATTGGATTGTCCGCGAGACAGAAGAGTCGTGTGCGGCAATCCTCGACGTCCTGGGCAGGCATGGGGCGCAGTATCGCTTGGGCGTCCCCCTGCATCCCGACTGGTTGAGCCTTGGACTGACCAGTCATTTCGAGTTCCAGACCGATGCAGGATTTCGAATGCGGACGGACTTCTGTACACGACCGCCACGGGTACCGGATATTGACCGGATCTGGAGACGCGCGATACAGATTGAAGATATTGACATTGTGGACGTTGAGTCCCTGCTTCAGCTCAAACAGACTCGGCGGCTCCGCGACTACGCGATGGTGGGAGCTCTGGCCGAGGTGGCCGGTTTGCAGGAGAATGCAGCGGAATTGGCGTTGAACTACCTGCAGGACTACACACTGCTCTCGCAAGCCGTACAGCGTTGGCCGCGCGAGACCGCGTCCTGTGAACGCGAAGCAGTGCGGCGGCTTCTGGAAGGTGCTGCGCGAAGTGAGGTCGTTGCGGCTTTGGCGATTGAACAGGACGCCAAGATACAGGCGGATGAGCGACGCATTGATGAAATACAGGTACAACTCGTCACGTATGCGCGGGACTTCGCCCGGTTGCGTGCCGGTTGGCGAAAGTCCGATCTGGCCCTCGCTGAGCAGCATCGTGCACTGATGGTTGCGGCGAAGACGCTCTTGGAGGCCAGGCCATGACGGACGCAAGTATCGTGACTATCAGTCGGCGGATGCTGAAGCCCTACCGCATTCCGGAATCATGTCCCTATCTCAGCGACGATCAGCGGGAACTGAGCAAGCTGGATCTCAAGGGACGATCGGCATGGATGGCGGAATGGCTCTTGCTCGCAGATACACCCCGCCGCTCCCGCCCCGGATCCCGCTCCTGGGGATAGTGCACGGCATCCAGACACCGGGCTTACCAATAATCTCAATCAAAGAAAAACACCGGGCCGTGGGGGATGTGTTTGGCGACGATGTCTATCTTGTGGTGCAGGGGCTCGCAGCACCCGTAGTAGCACAGGCCGGCACGCTTGAGGAAGCGGCTCTCGTAGTCCAAGGCAAACTCCTTGTGCATGTCGGGCGAAACCTCAGAGAATATCTGCGCCATGGTGGCGCCCCATAAATCACCAGGGATGACCGGTTCAGCTTCGGGTTTGGGTTGTGGCAGATCATCCACAAACCCCAAGCCGCCATTACCTATGACACAATTGCCGGTGCCCGTGGATAGGAGACCCTGTTCCACCAGTTGATCAAGCTCGGACATATAGGCCTTGGTGAATCGTTCCATGGCTGCGTGAACCATTTCGGAGCGCATCAGTATTGCAACACTGGCTGCGCAATCGGATATGGACCGAAGCTACTTCTCAACCCTTTTTACCCGGTGCTTTGGGCTGCCTCCCTCTCGCTATGTGCTCTGGCAACGAGTTGAAGCTGTACAGCGTTTGTTGATCGAGACGGACTGGCCGCTTGAAGCGCTCGCATCGGAAACCGGATTCTGCGATGCGTTTCATCTCTCCAAGACGTTCAAACGTCTTACCGGTATCAGTCCTCGAACCTATCGCGTGGAACGCGCCAAGCGCCAGCCGTAGTACCCTGATGCCTGCCAAGCCCGATCCTTGCGCTCGTATTGAGCGGAGAGAATGGGGAAACAGTCATGGGGGACACGACACTAGACCCCTTTCTGCAAAACTATCCGGTGAGTCGGTCCACAATGGTGTGATATCACCTTTGTGGCGGTGGTCGACCGTTCCGCTGCTATACCTTATTGCGTCGGCACTCTTTTGGCGATGTCGATTGTGCCGGTGGTGATCGATTGAAACTGACGCTCAACCAGATAGACGGGAACATTGATGATCTGCCCGCCACCGGAAAGATCCAATATGCGCTGTGGCGCCAGGCTGACGATCATGCCGACATTCTGATCGTACAGCCGCATATACTCGCACAGTCCGCGTGCGTGTTTGAGATTGACCGCTAAAGCCGACTTGCATTCTATTGGAACGGTTCCCTTTTGTCCCTGCTGAACGAAGTCTATCTCTACTCCGGAAGAACTCTTCTTCCATCCGTGTATCGGGCTTCCCGTACGACTCAGTTCAATGCCCACCTGGTTTTCTATGATACCGCCCAGCGGGGTGCGGGCACCTGTCGACAAGGATCCGGCTACCTTGATTGACGGTACGGCTGCTTCTCGAAAATGGCGGAGTATCCCTGTATCGAAGATGTATCGCTTGGGCAGATACTTGTGGCTGCCTTCCGGTCCGGGCCCCCTCTGTTCCGCTAGGATCAGGAGATGCCAGTTCTCGAGTCGGCTGAACACTTGATTGATCTTTTCGTTCAAGGATGAACCGGGACGGGGAACAACCGACGCATTCTTCGATGGGGTCCCGACGAAATTGGCAACGCTACGAAAGCACGACTTGACGATAGGCAGCAATTCCTCGCCGAATAGCCTGATAAAGTCCCGCTCGTAGTCGGCGACGATTTGTGTCCGCACAGCCTGGAACTGATCCGCATCGGCCAGAACGACGGACGGAAGCCCACCGATTTCGAGAAACCGATCGAACAAGTCCAGCAACAGGTTGTGTTGATGCGGATCAAACTGTATGTCCGGGTTGAGTACATCATTGGCCAGTGCCGCGTTGCCGAGGGATGTCAGGTACTCCGAAAAAGAGAACGGACCCAGGACCAATGTCGTCACTCGGCCCACCGGGTAGCGGACGTCCTTGCGGAACAGGCGACGTAATGTCGAGCCCGAGAGGATCACCGTGGACTTCGGCCAGTCTTCTTTCATGAAACGGACGAACCGCCCCAGTGTCAGGCTTTCCTGGGCTTCATCAATGAACAGGATGCTGTCGGCATCGGGATAGAAATCAAGCCGGTCCCGCATGAGTCGCGTAAACGTGTCGAAGCTTGTGCATTCGTCAATCAGCGACCTCAAGAGGGTGTCCTTCTCCAGATTTACGCAATGACTGCGCTTGCCTGATTGTGCGATTGCATTCTCAGTCAACGCCGTCTTTCCTACCTGTCGTGCCCCTTCTACCAGGAGAACGTTCTTATGCTCGCAGGCACGGGTGATGAACGTCAGGATATCTCGGTCCTTTCGGCGCGGAAAATACATTATCGCCTCCCTGTAAAGTGGTTTAATTAAACAATTATACTCGACAATTCATTCAGGATACGGCAATAGTGAGCGAATGCAAGCGTATTATACAGCGATTCTCGTTATGGATTTGTATTCCTCTATTTCCCACATAACAGAGGCGTTCAAGGGGAGAAAAATCAGACGGCGAGCGGCCCTGTCTTCTTATCCATTCGTCGATGAGCGTGTTCCCATAGGTGTCAGGGAGGCTGTCCGCCAGAAGTCCGGGCAGTCCCGAGAAGGAACTGTGTAGCCCCGGAAACTGGAACGGTCCGGCGCGGAGCGGCATCTGTAACGGTGCCAGATTAATCCCGCTTTCGATGAATTCCGGCATGCACGCGTGACGTGACGGTTCGTTTGCAGGTCAGATTGTTTCAGCGAGCTCGGAGACCTTGCCCCATGGAACAATGGAGGTCAAGCCTTCATTCCAATCTGTGTCGCCGCCGTATATGAGGGTAGGGTTAGCCGCATCGTCGCCGGCAAGTAATAGCCATTCGTTGATCCTTTCCAGCCAGTCGGTGGACAGCGTGGCTCCCGATTTAATTTCAATCGGAATGAGTTTGTCAGCCTGTTCCGCAACGACATCGACTTCCATGCCGGTGTTGTTGCGCCAGAAAAATAGATTACTCTTCTTTCCCCGGTTGAGGCGGCCCTTTTGAAGTTCGGCAACGGCCCAGTTTTCAAAAAGGTTCCCCCGAAGCGGATGGGTTGCCAGTTGTTCAGCCGTTTCGACGCCCAGCAGGCGAATAGCCAGTCCAACATCCCAGAAATAGAGCTTGGGCGTTTTGACAAGCCGTTTGCGGTAGTTTCTATGGTGCGGAGGCAAGCGGAAAGCAACATAGGATGTTTCGAGGATGGAGAGCCACTTGCTGACAGTTCCATGATTCAGGCCACAATCGTTACCGATTCGGCTGGCATTGAACAGTTGTCCCACATTGCCGGCGCAAAGTGAAAGGAAGCGCTGGAACAAGGCGGTGTCCTGAACGTTAACGATTTGCCGGACATCGCGTTCAACATAGGTGGTAATGTAAGAATCAAGCCATAAATGCGGAGCGATCTTCTGGTCAAAAATGGGCGGATAACCACCCTGGTAGAGCATGGAATCGATGTGTTGTGGGAGAAAACCGCCTTGTGCGAGTTCTGCGGCCGAAAAGGGGAGCAACGACAAGATGCCAATGCGCCCGGCAAGACTTTGCGAAATCTTCTCCATCATGCCGAACTGCTGTGAACCGGTCAGGATGAAGCGCCCGGCTTCGGAGTACGAGTCTAGAATTTCCTGTAGGTAGGAGAACAGGTCGGGGGCGCGCTGTATTTCATCCAAGATACAGCCGTCTTGGAACCGGGAAAGAAAAAGGCGTGGATCCCGCAACGCCCGCTCGCGTTCATCGGGGGATTCAAGCGAGACGTAAGGTTTATCAGGGAAAGCCATTCTTGCCAAGGTGGTCTTTCCCGACTGGCGCGGACCGGTGATGGCCACCGCTTTAAACTGCCGGGCCGCATGCATCAAGACTGATTCGATTCTTCGAGTAATCATGTCAGATGTTTACAATATGAGATTACGAATGTCAAAGTGTAAAGCGAGCCCAGTCTTCATCGAGGACGCTGGCCGAGAGAGTCTTGCGGGTTGCCCATGCCTGTGTGTTGGTGATTCTTTCACTGTCGAATCTATGTGAGCGTCCGGAGCGGCAACCTGGGCCTTCAGGCACTGGCGACGGGTCGTTTACGCACCCCCGACGACATTCGCGACATGGCGCGCCAATCCTTCAAACTGCGCACCTACAGACCGCGCCAGCGTGCGGCATGGGATCGTCATGCCAAACCTACCCGCCGATGGTGTAAACGCTCATGCCATATAGAAGGTCCTCTTGACGCACGTTGCGGCGTTGCCGTCATGGCGCATCCGGACCAGTTACATTCGGAGTGAAAAAAATTACACAAGAGGCTGGTATAAAGGAAAAAATATTCACAGTCATCCCATAGGGGGCGCCAACGGAGTGTGAACGCCCGTGTTTGTTAAGGTTTCTGTAGTCTGTTCCATTGGGTCGATTCCGATCCAGATTGTTGGTCATGAAGACCATCTCGACATCCTGTCCGTTGACCTCGACGAGGGCCACGACGCGGCGCAGCTCGCACGGATAGGCCTCCTTCGAGTTTTCGAGCGCCATCTCGATCACCTCGTCGCGCAGAATCCGCTTGTGCGCGGTGGTTTCGAGGGTGCGCACCACATAGTACTGCATGTTGTCCTTTGCCCGGCCAACCCACCAGATGCCGCGCTCGGTCAGCTCGAAGAGGTGCTTGAACTTGGTATAGGCCTTGTCAAACACGGCGATTTCACCGGATTTGAGCCCAGCGCACAGATCTCGCGCCTTGGTACTGTCATGATGCTTTGCCGTGTCAACGATAGCGCATTGCGGAAGGAAGCTTTGCAGGTTAAGGCGCAGATGACACTTGGCAGCGGCTTTACGACGACGGTGCTTGGCCCAGCCCATACAGTTGGCGACCAGCTGGATCGTGGTCGAATCCATCGCATGGATCGTCTTGCTGAAGCGGCGGCATACCGGACAGCGTAGCCCCTGCCGGCTATGCCTATGCCTTGGATCTTGTACGCGAGTCGGGAATTCACCCCCTGACACTTCCAGAACACGTAGATGCATGAGGTGGGGGCTGGATCGCGGCGTCCAGCCACAGCATCGGCAATCACATCCCGCACGAGAATTTCATCGCCATGATCAACGCGATCCACAGGTACGGGCGGTATTGAATCAACCCTTGTCTGTTGGGTTCTCTGCCATAGCGTTGGTCTTCATCGATCAATCACGGCCTCCAGCGATGCCCTGACGGTATCCTCAAAGGGAAGGGGAGCATGAGATCCCAAAATGGCATCTACCTTGGTGGCGGCGCGTTCGCGCAAGGTGAGACCGCCTTCGGCTTCCCATGCGTCATAGTTCTGGCGGTCAAGCAGTTCGGGGTAGTGATCGATACGATAGTTCAGGACGGTGTGCTCGGTTTGTAGAAAATCACCATCGGACGCGATCACTTCATCGACGACATCCAGTGCCAGGGTTTCGTCGCTGACCTGCACGTTCTTCATGTATTGCTTAACCCAGCCAATGATTTCATGGCAGATGACAAGCTGGGACAGTACCACGCCAACCAACCCGGCCACGTTGTTGACCACCAGGAACCCCGCCCATGTCACCGGCGTCGAAATGCCGCGGGTGACGATAGAGGGACGATAGACAAAGGGCAGGCCCTTCTCCGACAACCACATCAGTTTCTGGATACTCTCGGGATTGTGTCGCAGTGGATTGGCAATATTGATGTAGTTCGCCGCAAACGGATGCTCGCGCAGGGCATCCGCTCCACCCGCCACGATTTCCGCCATGGCAATACAACTTTGCGTATTGGTCAAGTCCGTGGTGACGTACACGATGGGCTTATTCGTATGCTCCAGCATTGCCAACATCTGATGACGCTGTGCCTCAGCCACGGGCACATCCTGCGGAATAAAGCCGCTCATGACGAAATCAATATGTGGCAGGGCATCAAGGAGGGCCACCATATCACGAACATCCTGCAGCACAGGCTCGCGCCGTTTCCGGGTGCGGTGATCGACGATATAGAGCAGATCAGAGCCGTTCCCGTAATAGGCACAGCGGCCATCAAGCTCAATACAGGGATTCTGCGTCTGATCGTAAAGCGTGATTGATTTCGGCGCTGTGGAAAGCGCCCATTCAACGAGATTCGATGGAAACCTGACGAGGTTGGCATCCACCTCACAGCCACCCTTCTTCAAGAGCGTCAGCGCGGCCTCATCCAACACCCTGACGCCACTGCGTTCCATAACCTCAAGACTGGCGGCATGCAGTTTATCCAGTTCCTCTTTCGACAGTCGTTCAAACATCATTCTTTCCTTACTGTTTCAGTTTATAGACTTCCCGGGCTTGTCTAGTCGTAATATATCCTTCTTTCACGTCCGTAGCGACCTGCCTGCGGCTCCGCCTGGCGGGGCTACCCCATCCTCCACCCCCCGGAGTGATGACAATAACTTTGTCACCTCTGCAGAGCGTGGTAGTGAGCTTGGCAGGCAGACGCCGCCTTCTGTTCTCCTTTGAAATAACCACACAATCCGACGTCGCTGCCGGCAGTCCTTCATGGGCACCCCAGGGGCCCACCTTGCGACGGTCGGCGCCCATGGTGAAATGCGTCTCCTCGCCCAGGAGGACGATCTCACGCGTCAATCCCAAGCCGCCCCGACAAGCACCCGCGCCGCCGGGATCTGCAACCCCTCCTGGTAGATTTCGGTGACGCCAAAGGGCATACTGCCCGGCGCATAGCCGCCCATATCCACCTGGTGCGCCTGATTGGCCATGAGCGCAACCAGATGCCCATCATGAAAACAGGGGGCCATAACCGTCACATCACTCAGGTGGCCCGGGCCTACGGGATAGGGCACGTTGCTCATCAGGACATCGCCCTGTTGCAGGCCTGCCGAGGGATATTTTTCGAGCATGACTCTGATCGCCGCCGGGATAAAGGCGAGGTGAAACGGTGTACCCAGTTCCGTCTGGGCGATAACATCTCCATCCGGGGTCAGGAGCGCGCAGGAACAATCCCGCCGATCCTTGATGTTGGTCGAATAAGCCGTCTTGACCAGTGCCGCGTTCATTTCGTCCGAAATCGACTGAAGCCGGTTACGCATGATCTCCAGAAGGATGGGATCCAACTTCTTCATGATGCCCCCTCGATCGTGATAATTATATTCCGGTACGGATCGATACGCGCGCTGCTGTCGGGAGTCAAAAAGGTCGTCGAATCTTTCTGCTCGATAACCGTGGGCCCGTCAATAACGTTGCCCGGCTTCAAGTGGTCGCGACTGTAAATGGGGGTCCGTCGATAACGTCCTTTGGAAAACACCGCGCGCGCCCTTCAACGCATCAGCGGGGATCTTCTTCAGGAGTCGCTCTTTGTGCAAAGCGGGCTTCGGCAATCGTCCAACACACGTGATTCGGAGATTCACAATTTCGACGGCATCACCATGGTTACTGAAGCCGTATTGTTTCTTGTGCAGAGCATGAAAACGCTTTTCTGTGTCCTTCAACGCCTCTCGCGTCAATCGACCGTTGCCCAGCAGAACCTCCAGCTCGTACCCCTGCCCGTGGTAGCGCATATCCACTGAGCGAGTAATAACAATGTCGTCATCCGCAACCCCTTCGTCACGCACCCGGGACCGACAGGCGGCTTCCATTTCACGATACCGGGCAGCGGCAACCCGCAAATTGATATCAGGCAACTTGCTGACATACGTACGCACATCATCCTGTCGGAAGTCTGCCGCGAGGAGTCCATAGGCGCAATTGACGCCGGGCGCAAAAGGAACCATTACTTGCGGAATACCCAGATCCTCGGCCAGTTCTACCGCATGCACGGGACCATTACCGCCGAACGACACCATGCTGAACTCACGGGGATCGTATCCCTTTTCGACGGACACATAACGGATGCCCTTGACCATGCCTGCGTTGACGATACGGATGACGCCCTCGGCGGCCTCTTCCGCGCTGAGGCCCAGCGGTTTGGCCAGCTTGGTTTCAATGGCCTGCCGGGCGGCGTCGCGGTTAACCTGCATGTCACCGCCCAGGAAGGCATCCGTGCTGAGCCGGTTCAGCACAAGGTTGGCATCGGTTACGGTCGGTTCCGTTCCGCCCCGTTCATAGCACACCGGTCCGGGAACAGCGCCGGCGCTGTGCGGTCCCACCTTGAGCGCGCCGCCACGATCGATCCATGCCACACTGCCTCCGCCCGCGCCAATGGCGTGGATGTCGATCATCGGCGCCTTGAGAGCGTGACCGCCAACCTCGGTCTCATGCGCAAAGCGCACCTTCCCGTCATGTGCCAGACAAATATCAAAGCTCGTGCCACCCATGTCTACCGTAATTGCGTTTCGAATGCCGGCTTGCCGGGCCAGGGCGACGCCGCCAAGCACGCCCGCCGCCGGGCCGCTCAAGATCGTGGCAATGCTTTTTCTGCCTGCCGTGGCCAGCGGCATAATGCCACCATTCGATTGCATGATATGCACCGTCTTGTTGACTCCGCAGGCCTCAAGTTGACGCGCCAGCTCGTTAAGATAACGCTGTACGACAGGCACCACACACGCGTTCATGGTCGTGGTGCTCATGCGCTCGTATTCCTTGATCTCGGGAAGAATCTCGGAAGATACCGATACGGCCACCCCGGGACATTCCTCCTGCAATACAGCTTCGGCCTGCTGCTCGTGAACGGGATTCACATAGGAATGGAGAAAACACAGTGCTACAGCTCTTGCCCCGGAGCGCTTGATTTTACGGGTAATCCGACGCAATTCCCGCACGTCGAGAGGCGTTTGAATGTCGCCGGTATGCAGAATGCGTTCCGACACTTCAAACCGCAGACTTCGGGGCACAAGTGGAGCAGGCCGCCGCGCAAAGAAGTCATAGAGCTTGGGCCGGTCCTGCCGCATGATCTCCAGCACATCCAGGAACCCTTTAGTCACAATCACCGCCGTATCGGCGCCTTTGCCCTCCAATACCGCATTCGTGGCCACGGTGGTGCCGTGAATAAAGAAGCCTATCTCAGCAGGCTCAATATCGGACTGCCCACAGATCTTCTGTAGTCCATCGACGATTCCCTCTGCCTGATTAGCCGGGGTGCTGGGCACCTTTTCCAGTGCCATCCGACCGCTTTTCTCGTCGAACAGCATCAGGTCCGTGAACGTTCCGCCAACATCAACGCCAAGCCGATGGCTCATTACGCACACTCCGCTACTGCCGCCAGAAACGCATCGACCTCAGCGGGCGAGTTGTAGTGTCCGAAGGAGACGCGAACACATTCTTTGATGCCCCCCTAACCAGCACAGATAGTCCACAACCGCCGTCCATCCGGCATATCCAGCCTGTTCGCGGGTACCCAGCTCCCAGTGGCTCTCCGGCTTTCCCAACAGTCGATCATGTGGCAAAGCCGCAAGCCGATCCGACAACCACGCCACGGAGGCGCCCACTTTCGAGAACAGTTTGTACGAGCCCAGTGTGTAGGCATCGCATCCCAACGCCTCGACATCCACCGAGCCATGAGCCCCATGCTGCGCGCCATCGGCAATCACGTACAAATCGGGCTTTATCCTGCGCGCTTCCTCGACTATGCGTGCGATATCATTCACGGTGCCGAGAATGTTGGAGCCGTGGATGACGGACAGGACAATGGTGTCCTTGTCGATGTGTTGCAGGATGGACTCCGCCGGGACGGTGCCGGTTGCGGGGTTCAACCCGGCCACCCTCCACTGCTTGCCGAACCGTTCGCATAGAATCCGTGTCGAATCGTAAACGGCCGGATGGTCAAGATTGGTCGTAACGACATTGCCGCCCGGAACACCATGCATGAGCGCTGAAAGCATCCGGAACACATTGGCCGTCGTGCTTTCGCCAAACATAACCACGCCGCTATGCGCGCCCAGCAACCGCAACACATCGGCCTTGCCTGCGGCCATCATGCGACTGATCGCCCGCGACGCCGGATTGTTCCGGCCCGCATTGTCGGGCATGGCCGTCTGTTCCGCGACAATGTCAATCACGGATTTGAGAGTCAATGAACCGCCCGCGTTCTCCAGGTAGATCCGCGACCCGGTATAGGGGTCGGAATCGACGTGGCAGAAGCGTTCACGAATCCGTGCAAGGACGTTCTCTGAAAAGAGACCATCTTCATAATTCTTCATGAGAAGATGATGCCCGATACCCAATGACGGCGTCTATAGACACCCGGAGAAGAATCTTAGATAATGTGACATCCAGCCAGGCGGAACTGCACCCGGCTTGTTGCGCAGGCATCAGCACTATTCGGCCGACGCACTATACTTTCGGCGATACTGGCTGGGCGTGATGCCGGTGATTCTCTTGAACACGGCGGAGAAGTAGTTCGGATCCCCATAGCCGACGTCAAACGCGACATCTGTAATGCTTCTGCGCGCGTCTCGAAGCAGTTCTTCGGCTTTCTCGATCCGGTATTGCAGCACAACCTCTTTGAACGTGTGGTCGGCAGACCGACGGAATATCCGGCTTACGTGTGAAGGGCTGCAACCCAGCATTGCGGCCACCTCGTTACGTGACACATTCTCCGTGCAGTGCTCGCGCACATACCGCATGGCCTGCGCCGTCTTTGATTCATTGAGCGCATCGTGCTCCGGCACCAATGTAATGAGCGTTTCAAGCCAGCCTCGCGCCTGTGCGGCCATCTGTTTTCGTGACTTTAGTTTGAGGGCCCGTTCAATGAATCGAACGCTTCCCTTGTGAAGATCGGATGGCTTCGCGCCTGCGGCCAGCGCGGCACGAGCCGCAATGGTAAGGACCTGGATGATACGCACACGTTCGGTGTCGAAGGTGGTCCGATCGCAATCCGCGGCGATGGAATCCATGACCCGTTTCAAACTGTTCACCGCTTGTGCAGCGTCCCTGCATTGAATCTGGCTGGCAAGTTGTTCCGCCGTATGCCATGGATAATGTGACTTGCTGTTCATAGTGGATACATAACCACGATACAGCCCCATTTTCAATCTGGGAAAAACTATTGAAGGCGCGCGGCATTGACGAACGTGGGTGGCTGATTGACTCAAGTACCCCCCATATGTAGTGTCCCTGTGAAAT
>CAYFPQ010000081.1:0-3843 GCA_964345005.1 uncultured Victivallales bacterium
TCCAACCCCGCCATATCCGCACGCACCAATGACTTTAGCCTTAACCATGACAGTCTCCTTGAAGCAATCAACTATGGGGTTGGATGGGGCGGGATGTCAATGTTGGACGGGGGCGGGAACGCGAAGCGGGAGTAAGGGGTTCAAAAGTTCAACGTTCACAGGTTCAAAGGTTGGGAATCGCCCCAGAACCTGAGAACCTGACAAACCTGAGAACCTGAGAACCCTAAACCTTGAACCTTGAACCTTGAACCTTGAACCCTGAACCTCTGAACCCATCCCCTCTAATACACCCCCCAGGATTGAACTTCGCGGATCGCTTTATCCACCTGAGCGCGGATGGACTCCAGGCTGTCCAGTGAGGCCGATTCCTCCAACTCGTCAATCCAGCGCTCAACACGGCGGCGGTTCTCGGATTCGTCGGGCAGGTTTCGCCAGAGCTGGTCTTCCCAGGAGAAGTACATCCGGTCAATCCGGTAGGCATACGGTTTGGGGAGATCACGCAGCATGACCGTAAGCATTGGCTCCCCGCAGCCGGCAACGATCAGTATACCAAGGAAATGCAGTTCGGCATGTTGTGAAGAGGTCAGTTCGGTTGTGGTTTGGGGATCGAAGCTCAACCAGCCCTTTTCGTGCAACCAAACGGCGGCCTGCCAGTTCAGACCAATGCGTTCGCAGAGCACGGTGGGTGACAGTGGCCCGGTGGCTATTCCCGCCATCGGAAACAAGGTCGCCCGGCGTGCCGGGTCATCATGTACTCTTGCCCGTTCTACTTCGTAAGGCATGACAGCTATCCCATCTGGCACTGCATTGCCAGCTCGTCGGTCTAAAGTCTACCTCGTTGCCACCGGCGCGAAAAGAAGATTCCGGGCGTAGCGTTTCGCGTTGTTTCGCTTCGGTCGCAGGATTCAGAAGTCAGGATTCGGAATCGACCTTTTCGATCCGGCCTGGGCGAGTGAAGAGCAGCAAGCAGTCGATCCGCTCGGTGGGGATGTTGAGAATGTGCGCTAACGCCTCGCGATAGAGTTCAAGCTGCCCCCGGTGGCGGTCAACCGCCGTGGCGACCTCGGCATCGGATTGAACCTGGTCACTCTTGTAATCGAGGATCGTAGCAGCCACGGCAGCGTCATTCTCAAGTGTCATCACCACACGGTCGAATACCCCGCTGACCAGGCGACCTTTTCTTATGAAGTGGAAGCGCTTCTCGCGCCAGAGCCGCACGGGTGTTCCCGGCATGGCCAGAGCCGCGCGGACTTCCGGTTCGGCGACTGCGTCGCGGAACTGCTTGGTGGCGTCGCGGACAACTGGTGCGGGGGCGCTGGTCGTGCCCTGCCAATGGGTCACCATTGCCTCGATGTCGGCGTCCTCAATCCACTCGATCTGTTCAAAGAGCTCATGGATGGCACCCCCGAACTGAAGCACCTCGCGCGCGGTTTCGCTGAAGAGCCAGGACGCGCGTCGCGGAGTGGTGTCGCCCGCCGAGGGCTCAAGACGTTGTAGCTCTCCTCCACCGGCGTGCTTCGCCAGGGCTTCGAAACGCGCGGGCACGTGGCGGCTGGGGTCCTCGGCTTCGTCACGCTGGGGGCGTGGCAGTTGGGCGTGTTCGTCATACCAATCGCGCCGCCCTCGTGCATAAAGCTGCGTCGCGTGCGTATCTGCAATGGTGATGTCCTGCGCCTGTCCTGCAAGCTGCGTCTTGACGAACTCGCTGGCTGTAAAGCTCCTGGCTGAGGCCCCGGCGAAACTGGTGACCATGTAGAGACCGCGGCGGGCACGTGTGGCGGCCACATAGAGGACGCAGAGGTTCTCGAAGCAAGATTGCGCATCGGCAGTGGCGATGGCAGACGACAGCGTGCTGTCGGCTTCTGCTACAAGTCGGTGTGGGAGCGTGAGAACCCAATCGGGGCGACGGGTGTCCCGTTCGCGGCCGAGGAGCAGGGAGCGGCGAGCGTCCCGGGTGATGTCGTCGCCATCCAGTTCGGGGATGATGACAATATCGAAGCCGAGGCCCTTGGACTGGTGAATGGTCATTATGCGTACAGCACTGGGGGCAGGAGCAGCGGGTAGCGCATAGCTGTCGATGAAGCTGCGAAACACGTCGGGATCGCGCTCGTACGAGCGGTCGAACCGGATGGCGGCCTCGATAAGGTTGTCCAGGCAGTGCCTGGCATACGGATTCAGCGGATGCTCGGCATCCAAACGCAGCCCCCAGGTACGGATGAATTCGGCAAACCCCCAGGCATGGATCTCGGTGGGGGGTTGAATCGGCAGGGAGAATTTGTCGAGGCGTTCCCTGTCGAGATGGCTGTGCAGTGGACTCATCTGGATATGACGCCAGGCCAAACGGTCGCCGGGGTGGGCAGCAAAGGCGATCAACGACAGGAGAAGCTCGACGATGTCGTTTTCGCGCAGCGTCGCCTTGCCCTCGTGTGTGATGGGGATATCCGGGCAGACGTGACGTAGACGTTCGACGAGGTGACGCCCCGTCTTGTTCGTCCGCACCAGGATAGCTGTCTCGAGACCACGCGCTACGGGATCGATCTCACGTAGCAGAGCCGCAACGGTCTCGTAACGGTCCTCGGCGTCAGGCTTCTTCTTTCCCGCTGGGCAGACCGGCTCCACGACGGTGGCGTATCCATCGGTCTTCCGTAGGTGCGGCGCGCAGTCGTGCTCATGCCAGGTCTGTTGCCATTGGGCGACCGCCTCGGCCGGCAGACGATCTGTCGGTAGGGACTCGAAGAGGGCGTTGACTGTTTCAATGACCGGGGGGACGGAGCGGTAGGATGTTGCCAGCGGCATTTCGGTAATACGGCGGCCGTAGTCGGCCAGGATGTCTCCGAAGAGGTACGGGTTGCCCCCACGCCAGCCATAGATGGCCTGCTTGACGTCACCAACATAGAAAAAGCTGCGCGTATTACTGCTGTCCTGGAGAATCTCGTCGACTAGGTTGCGCAGTACGGCCCACTGCAGGTCGCTCGTGTCCTGGAATTCGTCGAGGAGCCAGTGGTCGAGCCGGCAGTCGAGCCGGTAATCGATATAGAGGCGTCCCTCGGTATCGGCCAGTCGGCTCAGGCAGGCGCCATCGCTGTAGCGATTCGATTCGGTCAGCAGATACTGAGCATCGGCGAAGGTCATACTGCCGGAGCGTCTCATCAAGGTGTCGTAATGAACTTCAAACAAGTTCAGCAGACGGTGGACACCGTCCGTACGCCGTAGTGCACCGCGCAATTCGATACCCAGCATATGGCGCAGGACCGTCAGCAGATTGCTGCACATCTCGGCGTCGAAGGGATAGGTCTTGCGCCCATAGTCGAGCACCAGATCGCCCCGGGCAAGCGCGTCGAGCTCCTCCATGATGCGGCGCATGATGGTGCTGCTCGAGAGCCAGCTATCCCAGCGTGAGGCGGGAGTGTGTGCGGCTGCAGTCTGTACGATGCGCAGGAGCCCATCCTCGAGTTTGGCCGGCCAGTTGAGACGGCGAACCTTCGCCTCAAGGGCGGTTGCCGCCGCGGTAACGTTCATTGTGGGGGCGAGCCACGGTGAGCCCTGCGACCAGATGCGCTGCTCCTCCCCCCAGGCGTCCGCATCGGGGAGGACCTGGTAGAAGTTGCGGTAGGCCTGGACGAACTGGTGCAGGCTATACTCCATGTCCTTCTCTTCGCGGCCGAACGTGGCCTGCTTAAACGCTTCGAAGAACTGAGTCTGGATGCCGTCATCCACACTCAGGGGACTGAAGATCCGGTCGAGAACGCGCTCACGCATTCGCGTCGCATCATTACTGTCCTCGTCAAGCATCTGGAAGTCGGGCGGCACCCCCAGTTCGGTCGGAAAGGCGCGCAGCACACC
>CAYFPQ010000081.1:3854-5983 GCA_964345005.1 uncultured Victivallales bacterium
GATGAAGCTGTCGAGCGTGCCGATGTGGAGGCGGGGAAGGCTGTCCATGAGCGACCGCAAAGCCGAAACGAATGCGGCGGGATCCGTTTCCGGCACTCCAATACGCTTGGACACCGCTGCAGCCTGTTCCGGAGACGCACATGCTTCGCAGAGATGCACCACGATGCGATCGAATATCTCGCCCGCCGCCTTGCGCGAGAACGTAAGTGCTGCGATTCGATCGGGCGGTACTCCGCCCGACAATAGGCGCACGAAACGGTCGGCAAGCTGGAATGTCTTGCCCGAACCGGCTGAAGCCGAGATGGCTATGTGGTTGATGGCGTTCAAGGTTCAGGGCTGTGGGTTAGGAGTGGTTTCCATCCGTCGGTACCGGTATGGAAGAGGGATTCATAATCGTCATAGTCGACCTTCTCGGACGGGGGCCAGAAGTCGCCTTCGCAGATCTTCTCCACGATGGCGCCGGCGGTCTCGAACGCAGCAGATGCGAGCTCGGCGGTAAAGGTCGGCCAGGGATGCAGTGCGGTATCCGAGACGGCTCGGGGTAGTGAGAAGTAGGCTGGCTCGGGGGGTGTCTCGGTGTCCAGCATGCCGAGAACGGCGTAGAGGGGAAGCTGGAGATCGGTCCAGCGCCTGTCTTTGCCGGCTACGGTGACTTGGGCGTAATCCGGGGTGTCGCCTCGTAGGGCGCCCAAGTGGGCCTTCGCCGGCTCGGAGGCACTGTCGGATGATTTGTAGTCGATCACGCGCAGTGCGCCCGTATCGCGATGGCGATCGATACGGTCGATCTTTCCCTTTACGGTCAGATCGCCAAGCTCGCCTTTGAACGGTTGCTCGACCGCGATGATCTCCCAGCCCTCCGCAGCGAGTTCAGCTTGGACGCGCGCGGCCGCCTCGAGGCGCTGTTGTGCGCTGTGCAGCGTCATTCGGATAGGCAGGGGCGGCGTCTTACCGTATTGCCGCGCGATCCACTTCTCGGCTCGTCTGGTCAGGAACTCGGCAATGATGCGTGGATCCGTGCATGCGCTCAGTTCGTCGGCTTCGCCCATCCGCTGAAGGGCGTCGTGGATGAGGATGCCGAAGTCAAGCGCGTCGGGCGTGCGCTTGGAGTCGTTCTGTTCCTCCATGCGCAGAACATGCTTGAGGTAGAAGCGAAAGGGGCAGGCCAGGTAGTCTCGGAACGCGGTAACAGAGATTGCCGAAAGGGGTGCTGTAGCGGGCAGATCCGGGTCGAGTTGGAAGCTGGCCGTCGCAGCAGGGCGGGCGCGTGGTGAGGATATATCGCGAAACAGATGACGGGCGCGTTCGGGAAGTCCATTGTCGTCGCACTGCAGCAAGAGACGCGAAGGGCGAACGGGGTCGCCCGAGTCGGAGACCTTTCCGGCAATGAGCCAGGTGCTTCCCGCGCGGCGACGTGACTCGATGATGCCCTGCAGGAGGAAGGCGTCCCGGGCGAGGATATCCGCGTCGCTGCGTATCCCCAGCACAGCGCGCAACGAGTCGGTCAGGAATGCGTCGCGAGAGGCGACGGTTGGAATGGCGCCTTCGTTGAATCCCGCGATGATAAGAGCGGGAGCCGGGTTCCATGGCAGCTCGAGCCATCCGTCCACGTCGATGGCGTCGGCAGCCCGTTCGCGATGGTAGTGGGCTTCTCCGAGCCGTCGCATGAGAATCAGAGAGGCGATACGGAGCGATAGCGATGCACGTGCCTCCGCCCCGGCCAACTCGCCGATGGCTTCGTCGACCGCACGAGCAGCCCGTTCGAACTCGTCATCCTCGGGGTTGCCTGCGGTTATGGTGCGCTGTTCAAGGACGGCTTGCAGGAAACTACGGAGCGCGGATGCCAGGGAGTCGTTTCGGTCCGGAAGCCCCGTCGTAATCCATGTCACGCTCTCTTTGAGTGGTTGTGGCGCGTTGTCGGCCGAGAGCCAGTGTTGGATCGCGGCCAAATCCCAGGGCAGTCGCTCGTTCTGCAGTTCGTCGAGTTGGCGCAGCACGGCTGCACTTCGTCCTGTCTCCTGATCTTCAAGGTGAGCCAGTAGATCGGGCTGACGAAGGAGCCGGGAGAGGGCGTTGTAGCTGCGGTCCGTGACAAGATTGAGCCACGACGCCACCAGGTGGTAGAGCGGGTG
>CAYFPQ010000081.1:5993-12694 GCA_964345005.1 uncultured Victivallales bacterium
GGGACTTGTCGGCAGGGTCGAATGCGGCTCCACCACACCGCTGTATCTCGGCCTGCAAATGCGGCGTCAATGCGCGGTCGGGGGTTCCGAGAGCAGTGAGGGTGTTGTCACGTGCGTGCGACTGTAGCAATTCTACGGCCCTCGCAGCCTGGTCGGACGGTGTGGCGGCGAGGATGATGCGGCTGTCCGGATCGGGTATATCGATCGGGCGTCGAGTCCAGACCTGGGGGAGGGGACGTCCCCACTCGTCGAACGTTTCAGAGACGTCCTCGGGCGCGGCGATGAGAATATCCACGCGCAAATCCTTAGCCAGACGCGACAGGCAGCGTCGGGCCGGTTCATTAGGGTCCGGCACGCCGGCTAAGATGATTCGGCGAATAGCCGCGTCGAGTTCGGGGCTTTCTGCCGCTACGAGCTGATGATGGCAGGAATCCTGGAGGCCCGTCTTTGTGAGTGCCGCGATGTAGGCAGTCTCAAGCGTGGCCAGGTCCTGCCAGCGGTTGAGTTCCGCCAGGTCGTCGTGTCGTGTATTGACCAGTGTGTTGATCGTAAGACCGGCTTCCAGCACAGAGTGGCGCACGTCCTCGATCATTCTGGCGAAGCGGAGGGCCCACTCGGCATCCGTGTCGGGCGGGGCGGATGGAAAGAGTCCGGGAAGTGTGGTCGGATCGATGGCTGAGAGCACCTCAACCCAACACGCCATGACGTCGAGCTGACTGGCTACAGGTTGTGAGACAGACGTATTAAGGAGTGTGGATGGGGTTGCCACCTGGCAAGAAAGCAGTGCCGTGCCGGCATTGGCGCAATGGAGCGCGAGGGCGTCCGTAAGGCGGCGCCCGGCGTGTCGGGTGGGGACGATGATAAGGTCGGACGACAGATCGACCGGCCCCGTGGGCGCCATCGGGATGATAAAGTCACGCACCGCCTCAACGAGCGGTCGCTCCCAACCCAGAAAATGTCGTGTCACAGGCACGGGCTGAGAATAGGGGGAGATGGGCAGCAATGAAAGAGAAAGGATGTCCGTAGATGGGTTGTGAGCTCAGATCCCGTATCTGTTTGCTTGGGGGTGAGTCAGACCCGCGATACTATGATCCAATGACGGTTACTCAACTGTTGAGGGATATCTGGCGCAATGCCCCACTGGCGTGCGCATTCTGGGTTGTATTTTGCCTGGTTCATCTTGAGTGTCGGACGCTGTATCCCCCCGCATGGGGACTTGTGTATACGGCCGTCTTTCCATTGATTTGGCTGGGCTGGGCTGTTTGGCGTGAATCTGCAAAGGCCCGGCTGGAGCGTAGGTCCTGTGTCCGGCGAGTACTGCTGACATGTGTCGTGCTTCCCCTCGCGACAGCGTCGATTCCCGGGGTCCACTTCCTGCGTGCTTATGAATCGTTGAAGCTGGCGTACGAATTCGCGTCGTTACTGTTGTTTGGTGTCATGGCTATACACTGTCTGCGTCAGCGTGGCGTGTGGGTTTTTGCGCTTTTCTTCGTTGCGGGGGCGATCTATGGGATGGCGTTGGAGAACGGTGGTATCGAGATGGGGTTCTTCAGCGAGGAGGGCTATCGACTCTACCTGCGTCCCTTCCTGCCCGGACCACTTGTCACGGCCCTAGGATGGTGTACGGTCCTCTATATGGTAACATTCATCACCGAACGGATTACCGATACGGCTACCCCCGTCTGGCTACGAACTGCACTCGCGGTGGGTATAGCGCTCAGCATGGACCTCCAGATTGACCCGGTTGCCGCCCGGGTAGGTTGGTGGGTGTGGCATCCCTCGCTTCCGCGGGCGCACCACGGCGTGCCGTTGATCAACTACATCTCATGGGCGTGCGCGATTGCGCCTTTCGCCTGGCACTACTTCTCGATGGTCTCCAGGGAGCATGGAGACTGCGGGCGAGCGATAAGGACGTTTGCAGGCATCCCCGTCTATCTCGTAGTGGGTGGTATTCTAGTTATGAGCGCAACGTTTGTACTGTGCGGCCCCAAGTCAGCCAGCATGCGACTGTTTCTCAATGCCCTGAGCTGAACATCTCATGGGTATGGACTGAATCCTAGCTTCACGTCGCGGCGTGGAGCTGGGGAGAGACCGCCGGACTCTATTTACTGTTGAGTAAGTCTGCATGTCTAGATACTCTTCCGACTCTGCAGCCAAGAACGGCGGGGTGTAGCGCAGCCTGGTAGCGCGTTAGCTTTGGGAGCTAAAAGTCGTGGGTTCGAATCCCACCACCCCGACCATTTCAGATTTCCGGCGATTTCGTCGCCGGAGGCGTCGGCGGGATTCGCCGCCGCGATGATTGACCACGGTTCCGGGAACTCGACTTGAAGGACGGGGACCGGCCTGTCTGCCCACCGTGACGACGACCTCTTGACCGCGATTTCCTGCGTCGCCGAATCGTGCGATTCGGCGACGGGAGAGACGGACTTGCCGGAGGCCGCCGACACGTCGGCGGCGGTGGAAGTGACTGCGGGAGAAGCGACTTGCGACAGGGCCGCCGATGATTCGGCGGACGATGATCTTGCGTTTCTCATCCGGGGAGAGGGAGACAGGGACTCCGTCCCGATTGAGTCGCGTGCGGCGAAGCCGCCGCGACGAGATGAACTCTTTGCCGCACGTTCTTTGGATGCTCGCGCGCGCCGCTGTGCGGCGCTCTTGGGTCGTTTCGGTTCGATCAAGGATAGGTTCGATCCGATACGACGGTGGAAGCCCCGCAATTCCTCCTCTGACCCCGAGAATGCGGTAGTTCCCGCGAGAATCGCGTCATTCAGGAAATCCTCCATAGGTTCGATCCACGCGCTGCCCTGCTTCTCAATCCTGCGGATTCGCTCGCGGATACCGGCTTTCTCGTGGAGTAGGTCCTCCTTCTTCCGGGCATAGTCGGCTTGCTCGATAGAGCCGTCTATGTACACATCAAGCAGACGGGAGAGCTTGGATTCGACCTTGGCGAGTCCTGCTCTCTCGTCTGTAAGCCGTTCCGCGCGGCTGTCAGTTTCGGTCTTCCGCCACTCTGCAAGTTCGAGCAACATCAGCGATCCTGGTTCAGCCGGGATCGCCACGCGGGCGGTGACTGCTCGGAGTTCATCGGTGAGGGCTTCCTCACGGATGAACCGCTTCTGTGAGCACGGCCCGAGCTTCCGAGTACACTTGTAGTAATGGTGTCCTTTCTGGCGCTCTCCGGTGATGGATGCGCCGCACTCGCCACACCGCAGGAAGCCGAGATAGGGCAGCGGCTTCCTGCGTGGCTTGTGGGGCCGTCCACGTCGGGCCATGACGTTCTGTACTTCGTCAAACAGGGCCTTGCTGACAATCGGCTCGTGCGATCCCTCGTGCATCTCGCCTGCGAATCGGAAGAAACCGATGTAGAACTGATTCCCAAGTAGCTGTGGAAGCATGCTGCGTGCAATCGGCTTCTCCTTGTGACTGGTCAACCCCCATCCGACAACAAGCTCGTGAAGCTCGTCAAACGTGTGGCAGCCTTTTGCGTAGGTCTCGAACATGCGTCGGACGAGCTCCGCCTTGTGTGAGTCGACAATGATCGTTCGGAGTCTGGGCTCGTTCAGGTATCCCACAGGTGGCTTGCCAGGGAATTCGCCGCGCCGGAGCTTCTGCCGCATGCCTCGGCGCACATTGACGCTGAGGGCATCCGAGTAATAGACGCTCTGAGAGAACGCGATGCTGAGGACGAACTTGCCCTGCGGTGAGTCCTCGAACCAGAATGACGGAAAGCGGAGCTCCGTCAACTGGTCGGAGTCAAGCAGGTGGATAACGTGCGCACCGTCCGACCAGTTCCGTGCGAGCCTGTCGGGGTGCCACGCCAGCAGCCCCGATGCCTCCCCCTTTTCGATCCTGGCCAGCATATCGTTGAAGATCGGTCGCCCAGGTGTCTTCGCAGTGCGCGACTCGACGAATTCACGGGCAATGGTCAGCCCCTCGTTGTTCGCGTACTCGCGAAGCTCGGCAAGCTGCGCTTCGATGGAAAGCATCTGCCGCTCCTCGTCGTCGGTTGACTTCCGCGCGTAGATGAAGAACTTCATTGTGGCCTCCCATGCTATTGGCTTCAGCACTATATTGTGTGGTCGACGCTGCACTATTATGTTGTGATAGTCAAACATGAAACGCCCAAAGAACAGTCAGGCAAACAGAACGGCTCTCGGGGAAGCCATGCGGCATAGACGCGAAGCCATGGGGCTGTCACAGGAAGCATTCGCAGAGATGGCTGACTGTCACCGAAACTACGTGAGCCTGGTTGAGCGCGGTCGGCAGAATGTCACGGTCGATATGCTGGGCCGGTTTGCCACAGTCCTGAGATGCAGGGTTGCCGAGATGATGGAAGACGCAGGACTGTGAGGAACGGAGGATCTGCCATGAGCACGTCAGAGACAGTATGGCAGGAGTATCATTGGCGTCTTCGCGCATTTATCAGGAGTAGAGTGGCTGATGACGCGGCCGCCGATGATCTTCTGCAGACCGTGTTCCTGAAAATACATACGGGACTGCAGTCACTGAAGGACGAGGCAAAGCTAAGAAGTTGGCTTTATCAGATCGCACGCAACGCTACAGTTGACTACTACAGGGCAAAGACACCCACTGCGGAGATCCCCGAATCACTTGCTCATCCCCAGAATGATCCGAGCACGGTCGTGACGCAGGAGTTGGCTCAATGCCTTGAGCCCATGATTGCGAAGCTTCCCGAGAAATACCGTCGAGCGATCGTTCTGTCTGAGATAGAAGGGCTGACACAAAAGGAACTCGCGGAGACAGAGGGCCTCTCCCTGTCTGGAGCCAAGTCTCGTGTGCAGCGGGGACGTGCGCTGTTGAAGGAGATGCTGAGCGATTGCTGCCGGATCGAGTTCGACCACGGTGGACGTCTGCGTGACTATGAGCAGAAAGACGGGATCCGTCACAATTGTTGTCCGCCTGGTGCCGATTTCCTGCGTCCTTCCTGACCTCCTTCCGTCTATTAGGGTGATAGCGACAGAAACACCCTTGAGAGGAGAGGTAAATGGATCTGAGAAGAAGCAATGACGTCCGCGATGCGGTCAGAGAGACCTACGGCAAGATCGCCACATCCGGGAACTCCAGCTGTGCATGTTCCCCCGTATCCTGCTCACAGACTCCAAAGTCCGCAACGATAGCAGACATCTCGCTCGCCTTAGGCTACTCCGGCGAGGATGTGGCAACCGTGGCAGAAGGTGCGAATCTGGGGCTCGGGTGCGGTAACCCTCAGGCGATCGCATCCCTACAGCCCGGAGAAACGGTACTCGATCTTGGGAGTGGCGGCGGATTCGACTGCTTTCTGGCGGCCCGGGCCGTTGGCGATACGGGGCATGTAATTGGAGTAGACATGACCCCGGAAATGATCAGCAGATCACGGAAGAACGCGGAGGCGGCCGGGGCCTCCAACGTCGAATTCCGACTGGGAGAACTTGAGAATCTACCGGTTGCCGACGGAATCGTTGATGTCATCATATCAAACTGCGTCATCAACCTTTCGCCAGACAAGTCGCGCGTGTTCCGCGAGGCCCTACGGGCATTGAAGCCGGGAGGACGGCTTGCGGTCTCCGACGTTGTTGCGACCGCTGAACTGCCAGAAGACCTGAAGAAAGACATGGCGCTCCATACCGGGTGCATAGCGGGGGCAGCAACCGTCGAGGAGATCGAAGAACTCCTACTGAGAGCCGGTTTCGAGGGCATTCTGATAACGCTGAAGGAGGAGAGCAGAGCGTTCATCCGAGATTGGCTACCTGGCAGCGACATCGAGAACTACGTGGTCTCTGCGACCTTGGAAGCAGTCAAACCAGAATAGGGAGAGAGCGGGATGAAAACCCTGACGTTCTTGGCCTGCATGGGCCTCTTGGCAGGATGCGCATCAATGACAGGCAGCAACATGACCGGAAGGAACGAGATGAAAACACTTGTGATTCGCTGGCAGCGCTTGGTGGATGGCACGGGAGAGACATGTAACCGATGCGGTGCAACCGAGACGGCGGTCGAGAGAGCAGTTCAGAAACTGAAGCGGTCGCTGAAAGAGCTGAACATGGATGTGATTCTGGATAAGAGTACTCTCGATCTTGCAACCTTCAAGGAGGCCCCGCTGGAATCCAACCGCATCTGGATCTCAGACAAACCGCTGGAGGATTGGCTTTCGGCGAGCATTGGAGAAAGCCAATGCTGCGAGGCCTGTGGGGATTCGGATTGCCGAACCATGACTTTGGACGGCAAGACCTACGAAGCCATTCCTTCTGATCTTATTATCAAGGCTGGGCTCTTGGCTGCCGCACAACTGATGGACAGTGAGCCCACGACAGGATGCACCCCTCGTGAGTGCACTCCGCAACAGGGGCAGGAGTGCTGCCCGATCTCTCGGGGCAATACGGACTGACTGGCGACAGAGAGCACACTGATAGGGGCAAGGCCATCTGCGCCGCTCGTGGCGCGTGTGAGGAACGAGCGCCAAAGGCACGACGTGGCGCAGGCGGCCTTGGGGGTACAAAGGGGCGCGAACCGCCACGAGCAAAGGGCATGACGGCTTGCGGTGCCGTCCGCGGCACGGGAAGCCGGCATGAGCCTTGCGGCGGTTCGCGGGGGAAATACAAGCGACCCCGTTCCCGCGGGGGTGACCGATTACGCGAGCATCCAAAGTACGTGCGGCAAAGAGTTCATCTCGTCGCGGCGGCTTCGCCGCACGCGACTCAATC
>CAYFPQ010000082.1:0-12578 GCA_964345005.1 uncultured Victivallales bacterium
CTCCGGCAGGTTGACCAGCCCCATCGCGTCCTCGAAGACGTTCATGTTGCGCTTTACCCCGATGGTCACATCGATGCCGTATTCCGTCTTTACCTTGGCGATGCCTTCGCCATCGAGGAACCCGCGATCCAGGATCAGATCCTTGATAACGCCCTTGCCCATCACCGAGACGAACTCGTCGATCATTTCCCATAGTACCGGGTTCTCATGCACGTTGCCCGGCACAACCCGCAGCCCCGCATACAGGAAGAACTCCCCGGTTTCATTGGTGTGGAGCAGGCTGATCATCTTGTAGCAGCGCCGTAATTGACAGCGCTTCAGCTGCGCCGCGCTCATCTTCTGCTCCTGCTTCTTGCCGACCGGATGGTTGTGCTCATCGAAGAGCATCTTGACGCTGCCCTCGTAGTTCTCGTTGTCCGGAACGAAGATATAGGAACCGTCAGCAATGAAGATGCCGGCTTTGTCGAAGTAACGGTGTCTGCGGAAGATCTGCTGCACAGGGCCATTGAACCAGCTCATCAACTGATCGGCTGGCGTATCTTTGGCGATCTTGCGCAGGAAATCGGGATCGCACGGCGTCTGGCGCGGATAGTCGTTCTTGTCGTTGAAGCACTGGCATTCGATGCGAAGGGCCCCGGTATCCTTGTCGATCTGCCGGGTGCCCAGCTTCGGCCCGAAAGCGGCCAGCATCCCGCCGGTGCTCACCACCCATGGAAAGCCCTGGAATGCATGGTTGCCGTGCAGACGCATGGCCATATCCGCGGCGATAAAGAACCAGGCGGGCACCTCGGTCTTCTCGCGTGGCCACGGATAGGTCTCGGCAAGACGCTCCAACAGCAGTGTGGAGGCCGTATAGCGCAGGAAATCGCGTTGCGCGACCTCGTGGACCACATCGATATAGTCGAAGTGCCCGTTGTGGAACTTCTCGATCACATAGGGCCGGTTATGTTCGTAGAGAAGCATCGGCGGCATGGATGGCTCCTTTCTATAGTGGCGGGGGCACGGTGCGCTCCCGTTCCAGTGCATCGACCAGCTTGATGATTTCGGCGCAAAGCTTGACCAGGCGCGCACGCGTGCGGCGGAACCGTCGATAGCGCTCTGTCATCGTCTGCCACTGCGTGCGCTTGCCTTTGGGCACGATCCGCATGCGCTTGCGGCCCTTCTCCGGCACGGAAAGCACCCAGCTCTCGTGCAGATGCCCCTCCTGGCAGCGGCAGGTGCTCTTCCCGCACTGGCGGCGCAGGGCATAGACGTTTCCGCGAACGAGAGGGCGGCGCTGCTTCACCATTCGAAGCAGATCCCCGAGCTCCCGGTCGCACTTCTGAAGCTGCAGGCGCAGCTGAGCGGCGTCCATATCTGTCTCCTGATATCTATATCCGGATACAGATTCGCACGAAAAACCTCCGCGCGCAACATTTTTCTGAAAATTCTTCCGACTCGGCGGGCGGCAAGAGGAGGAGAAATCCGAAAAGCCCGTCAGTTCAGGGCTGTCGCGCTATCCGACGACGGTGCGCCGCGCGCCCCTCCCCAGTGTCTGAATCGCAGTGAGGGTACCGATTCTTATGGATGTACTCAACCCTCATTTTTGAAAAGTTCAGCGGGGTTCGGTGCTGGGAGCCAGTCGGCAACCACTTCGCAGGGTAGGCCCACGATGTTGGTGAAAGAGCCGTCGTGGCTTGCGACGATCATGTCACCGTGTTCATCGATATCGTACGCTCCAGCCCGATCGATCGGGTTCACCTTATTGATATAGGACTGAATGATCTCTTCAGTGAGTTTCTTGAACGTAACCGCGGATCTCTCGACGTGAAGCCGGATCTCGCCGTCAGCCAGAGAAAGAGCCACTCCGGTCATTACCGTGTGAGTATTGTCCGAGAAACGACGCAGAAAAACCGCCGCTTCCTCATGTGAGCGCGGCTTCATGATGGTCTGCCCTTCAAACTCGATCCCTGTATCGGCGGCCAGGATAGTGGCATCGGGATGGAGCGCCCGACACCACTCGCACTTCAACGATGCGTTCTCCATGACGCTGCCGTGGAGATCGTCCAGGTAGTGGACCTCCTCTACATCGGGCACGACAACATCGAAAGAGAACCCCATCTCCTTCAGGAGTCGTTGCCTGCGAGGAGAGGCGGAGGCCAGAATCAGGCGGGGTTCAGCCATCGGCGCTTCCTTTCGCCACATTCGTAATTACACCGTCGACTGCATCCACCACCTCCTGGATCGTCCGCATGTCATTCAGCTCCCGGCGCACGGCTCGCCATCCGGGAAGTCCGGCAACGTATTTGAGGAGGTGGGGACGTAGGACCATGACGGCCGCGGTTTCGGCGGCTAATGCCCCGGCACGACGGTACTTTCGCTCTAATGCCTTAAGTTGGGTAAGATCACGCAGGTGGACCTCTACGGTCTCGCGTAGCTCCTCGAGCGTACGTGGCACGATCTCCCGGTCTTCCCATGCTGCGCGCGCGTCACGGAATATCCAGGGGTTGCCGATCGCACCGCGACCGATCAGGACGCCGTCAACGCCGTAGGTCTTCTGCAGTTTGACGGCCTCCGCCCCGGTTCGGGCGCTGCCGTTGCCCCAGATGGGCATGGTTCGCTCCTGCTTGACCTTGCCGACCAGTTCCCAGTCGACCGGTCCGCTGTGCTTGTTGCATGCAAAGCGGCCGTGGATGAAAAGGCAAGCCGCGCCGGCATCCTCGACGGCCGCTGCGAGCTCACGGATATTGCAGGTGTCGGGGGTGAGTCCGATGCGGGTTTTGACGGTGACTGGCAAAGAAACCGCCTCGCGGATGGCCCTGACCATTGCTGCGAGACGCGGAATATCGCCCATGAGGGCTGCCCCTGCGCCCTTGGCAACAATTTTGCGCACCGGGCAGCCGGAGTTGATGTCGATGAAGTCGAAACGGCCGAGCGCCTCCGCACGATGTGCGGCTTCAGCCATGACATCCGGTTCTACGCCATACATGTGGGCGGCCACGGGATGCTCACCGTCGCCGGTTTCCAGTAGGTGAAAGGTACGCTTGGAATCGTGTGTCAATCCGGCGGCATTGGTCACTTCGGTCATCGTCAGCGCGGCTCCGTGCGCGAGGGAGAGCATGCGCATGGCTCGATCGGTGAATCCCGCCATGGGAGCCAGTCCGATCTTGAATCCGTCGCCGCTAAAGAGGGAATCGGTCATGTCTTTCCTAAGATGTTCGGGATATCGTGCGTATCTGTTTCTAAGTAGTCGAGACTAAAGACGGAAAGAGGAGGTAAGCATGAAATGTGTCGCAGTGTTTGGAATGATGGTGCTGTGTGCGGCGACCGCGCTGGCTGAGTCGAACACCGTAGTAGTGACGGCGACGCGGACGGCACGCGCGGTCGATGATGTCGCGGGGAGCGTTGAGGTGATACCGCGCGCGAAGGTCCAACAGGAAGCGGCCATCAATGTGGACGAGCTGTTTCGTGGCGTTGGCGGTGTCGATTTGCAGGGCAGCGGGATGCCTGGGGCGCAGATCAAACTCAACATGCGTGGGCTGACTCCGGGCTATCAGAGTAAGCGAATATTGGTTCTGATGGATGGCCGGCGCATCAACGAACAGTACCAGGGCAACGCGGAGTTTTCCCTCATCCCCGCGGATGGTCTGGATCGAGTTGAGGTGCTACGCGGCCCGGCATCGGCGCTCTACGGATCCGGCGCAATGGGCGGCGTGATTCAGCTTTTCAGTCGGCGGGGCAGGGATGTGGTCGGCGATGATCACAACCATGCCACAGGGGTACGCGCTGCTTCCGGGACATACGAGACACACCACCTGCAGTTCTGGCAGGGCGGTGTCATGGGCGAGACGGACTATTTCATCAACGGTAGTTATGTCGAGACGGATGGCTACCTGCAAAACCGGGACGGCAGCGACCGGGACTGGGCTGCCTGGCGGATAGGCGGCAATCTTGGGTGGGCGACGGGCGAAGCGTCGGAGCTGCGCGCTTTTGCCGGCATCTATCACGGTCGTGGTCGTGACGACAACAGTCGTCGCACGGCGGAGAAGAACTTCCAGCAGATCGACTGGACGTGGGGATGGGACGCCAATCGTGATGCTCAACTCGTGCTGCGTGCCTGGCGTAACGGGGACGAGGACACGTACGAGTGGGTCTATCCGGGCACGGGTATCTACGATCAGGAGACGCTTGGAGCCGAGGCGCAGCAGTCGCTGTGGCTGGGTGATCGGAATCAGTTGACGGCCGGCTTCGAGGTCCGCGAGGAATCGGTGGACATCGACGAGGTGAGTGGACCGATCGACGAATCCACTTCCGTGGTCGCGGCGTATCTCCAAGACGAGATCATCGTCAGCGAGACGCTGGATGTGAGTGCGGGTGTACGCTACGACAACACGGGTGGCTATGGCGAGGAGTGGAGCCCGCGCGTGGGCGCGGTCTGGCATCCGTGTGAGCACGCCGACGTCTACGCTTCGGTGAACATCGCACACCGGGCGCCGGGGTTGTCCGACCGGTTCGTGATGCAGGAGTTCAACGGAATGCTGTTTGTCGGCAATCCCGACCTCGATCCGGAGACACTGACTGCGTACGAGTTGGGAACGCGTATTCGTCCTTGTGATCGCACACAGATCTCACTCGCGCTGTTCCGCAACGACATGGATGATTCGTTCGATTTCGCGCGCGACCCGGATGGCGTCTTTCGCATTCGCAACGTGACCGAGAGCAAAACGCAGGGCGCCGAGGCATCGTTCCGTGCTCGGCTGTGTGATCACGCGACGCTGTTCGGGAATTGGTCCTACACGGAGGGGGTCTACGAGGAATCGGCTGGGGATCCACGGATTGTGGACAAGCAGCTTGCCTACCTGGCGCCGAACAAGGGCGCGCTGGGGTTGGACATCGAAGGGCTGGGCCGCACGAGTCACACGCTCCTCTGTCGCTACGTTGGCGAGCGATACGGCGACGCAACAAACACAAAAGAGAACCGGATGGACGACTATGTGGTTGCCGACTGGCGCGGTCGATTCCACGCCACGGAGAACATAGATCTGACCCTCAACGTCAGCAACATCTTCGACACTTCATACGAGGAATTCCCGGGCGTAGAACAGCCCGGCGTGGTTGTGATGACGGGGGTAGAGGGTAGATTCTAGGAGAAGTAAGCACGGCCCACTGCTCACTTCCCAAAACGGGCGAAGCCCGGACTATAGGTCCGCAAGAATCCTGTTCCCCTCGTCGAGAAAGATGCCCTTCAGGTTCATGGCCAGGGATTCGGGGTTGCCTGCGAACTGCATGCCTTGCTCTTCGGTGACGGTGCCGTTCTTGATCATGTCGTAGATCGACTGGTTGAATGTCTGCATACCCTCCTCGCTGCCCGTTTCAATGGCGGCGGAGAGTACGTCAAGACGGTTAGTCTCGATCAGTTTGCGCACCGTTGGGGTGTTCTTCATGATCTCGACCGCCGGGATGAACCGGTTCTCGATATCGCGCAGCATGCGCTGCGTGACGATCGCCTCCATGTTAAGGGCGAGAGCGTGCCGGATCTGTTCGCGCTCACTCGGTGGAAACATGTCCAGAATACGGGGAATTGCCATGCTGGATGTGGTGGCGTGAAGCGATGAGAGTACCAGGTGTCCGGTCTGTGCCGCGAGGAGCGCGACCCGGATACTGGATTGGTCGCGCATCTCGCCAATGAGCACAACGTCGGGGTCCTGACGCATCAGGTGCACCAGTGCCTCCTGGTAGCTCATCGTATCGATGCCGACTTCGCGTTGAGTAATAATCGATTCGCGGTCCGTGAACAGGTACTCGATAGGGTCTTCGATCGTAATGATGCGTCGCCGGTAGCGCCGGTTGATCTCGTCGATGATCGCGGCCAGCGTGGTGGATTTTCCGCTACCGGTAGTTCCGCATAACAGAATGATTCCGCGATGGATGTCGGACAAGACCTTCAGTTTATCGGGGAGGCGCAGGGCATCGAAATCAGGGACCTCGGTCTTAACGTGGCGCATGACGATGCACGGCTGGCCTTGGGACATGAAGTAGTTCACGCGAAAGCGGCCGACACCTTGCTCGTCATGGGAGAAGTCGGCCTCATGGTTCACCTCGAAGGCCTGCCGGGCATGGTCGGGGAGGATCTGGTTGCCCATCTTGGCAATGTCTTGCGCAGGAAGGGGGGAGTCATCTGCATTGGTCAGCAGACCGTGAATGCGGAAAACCGGCACCTGGTCCGGCTTCATGTGAATGTCAGAGGCCCCGTTATCGACTGCGGCCTTCAGGATCTGTTGTAACAACGTCATTCTGTGTCCTCCGGTCTTCTGCCTCCGGTTCTATCTCATCTGCATAAGCGTTCTGAATCCTGCTACGAGAAAAACGATATTGGAAAGCCAGGCCCCGATGAAGGGCGCAATCAATTCGCGCTTTGCCAAAAAGGCGCCAACCTGCGTCATGGCATAGAATGCGACGAAGAACAGAAGGGTGGTAAGCACGCCGTTGATCACGCTCTGTCGGGCGGTACGCGCCCCGGCAGGAATCCCGAAGAACGTTACGATGAGGCAGGCCCATGGCATGGCGAGGCGGAGGTGCAGATCTACGCGCTTCTGGGCGAGGGCTCCGTCCGAAATATCGGGATGGCGGCGCAGGTAGCGGAGCATGTCGCGCGTGGTCATAAACTCGGTGGGTGTTACCTCCGTCTCGAAATCGGAAGGCTTCTCCATCCAGCGAGACATTTCGATGCCCGCTTCGGAACCGGCCACAAGACGCGGCTCGCCCATGGGGTTTCCGTCTTCGTTGTACTCATGAATCTTGACGTCAAAGAACCACCATTCCATGTCCAGATATTCGGCGCGACCGACGTGCCAGTCACGCAGTAGCGTGCGATCCGCGCGCTCTTCGCTAATACGGCTGTTGTGCAGCACGCCCGGTTTGTTGAGGTCGGTACGGCCAATCATCCACATGCGTCGGTCGATCGCGTTGTAGTAGGCGAGGTTATGGAAGAGACGTTCCTCCGGTTCTTTGAACCTGTTCGCCTCGAACTCCTGGGCCCAGTAAGCTGCGTCGGGTGCGATGGTCTCCTTCAGCAGCGCGGTGCCGGCGGTGAAGGCGAGTCCGACCACGAGGAATGGAACCATGATGCGGTGGAGGCTGATGCCGCTGGCTCGCATGGCGGTGAGTTCGCCATGGCGCGAGAGCTGCCACAACGTATAGAGCGTTGCCAGCAATACGCCGGCCGGCAGCATGAATTCGGTATGTGGCGCCAACGAGCCAAGATAATACCGTATGCCTTGTTGTAACGTGATTTTCGCCGCGATCAGTTTGGCGAAGTGATAGACGAGATCATAGACAATCTGCAGGAGGGCGAGCCCCATCACGCAGTAGAGCACGGTGACGAGATACTCACGCAGCAAGTAACGGTCTAGGATTCTCACCGGTGTTCCCCTATTTCACCTTTCCGCGTTGCACCATCTCACGCGTTCACCTTCATGCCTTGCCGCACACTCACATACTCTCGAGGTCGTCAACGATCCCCGGGGCGATGCCGATGTAATCGGCGGGAGTCAGGTTGGCCAGCCGTGTCTTGTCTGTCTCGGGCAGATCGAGTGTGTCCAGGAAAGATCGGATGGTCTCTTGCGTCACGGTCTGCCCGCGCGTCAGGGCCTTGAGTTTCTCGTAAGGTTCCTCGATGCCGCACTTGCGCATGACTGTCTGGATCGGTTCGGCGAGCACCTCCCACGCGCTATCGAGATCCGCGGCCAGTTGCTGCCGATTCATCGTGAGTTTCGAGATTCCCTTCAGTGTGGAACGGTAGGCGATCAAGGAGTAGCCAAAGGCGACGCCCATATTGCGCAGGACCGTAGAGTCCGACAGGTCGCGCTGCATTCGCGACACTTGCAGCTTAGCGGCCAGATGCCCGAAGACGGCGTTAGCCAGGCCAATGTTGCCTTCGCTGTTCTCGAAGTCGATCGGGTTGACCTTGTGTGGCATCGTTGAGGACCCGACCTCGCCCTTGACCGTGCGCTGCCCAAAGTACGCGAACGAGATATAGGTCCAGACGTCTCGGTCGAGATCCAGCAGTATCGTGTTCCAACGCATCATGGCATGGAATAGTTCCGCCATGTAATCGTGTGGCTCGATCTGAATCGTGGACGAATTCTGTTGTAGCCCCAATTCATTCTCGATGATCTTGCGAGCCAGTTCGGGCCAGTCAACATCCGGATAGGCGGCCAGGTGGGCATTGTAGTTGCCCACGGCGCCGTTGAGCTTGCCTTGGATGCGGATCTCGGCGAGGCGCCGGGACTGCTTCCTGAGCCGCGCTACAAAGACGGCGATCTCCTTGCCCACCGTCGTGGGGGAGGCTGTCTGACCGTGTGTTCGCGCGAGCATCGCCACATCGCGGCCTTCCTTCGCCAGGTCGGCCAGGGCGCCAATGACCTCGTTCTGGAGCGCGACAACAGCCGCAAGACCGTCGCGAAGCTGCAGCGCGTGCGAAAGATTGTTGATGTCTTCTGATGTACAGGCGAAGTGGAGAAACTCGCTGAGGGGCTCGAGCGACGTGCCCGCAATCTTCTCCTTCAGGAAATACTCGACGGCCTTGACGTCGTGATTCGTGGTCTTCTCGATATCCTTCACCCGCTGGGCGTCTGCTTCAGAGAAGTTGGCGGAAATGGACTCAAGCAGCGCGATCTCTTCCGCCGAGAGCGTCCGTGCCTCCGGGATGCCTGGCTCGGCACAGAGGGCCAGCAGCCAGCGTACCTCGACGGTCACGCGATAACGGATCAAACCGTATTCCGAAAAGATGCTGTTCAGTTCGGAAATCTTGGACAGATAGCGCCCATCCAGCGGGCTAAGCGCGGTTAATGCAGACATGGTGAAGCTCCCCTGTATTCTGTTCCTCGAACCCATGTTTTAGCCGAGGAGGGTAGGGGGATGCAAGCGAAGGTCTCTCTGTACACGACAATGAAGCGTCACAAAACGCCCTTTTCGCCCTTGCAGCGCCATGTCGATCTGGGATATGTTGCGCGGTTTCAAGCAGTTGGGACCGCTCTGCCTGGGGGCAGGGAATGACGGTGCCGAATTAGGTGGTAGGTAAACCAAGTAACAGAACAACCAAAACAAACAACATGGAAACAGCGGAAGCAACAAAAGAACAAGTGGACTTCGAGGCCGTGGATTTCAGCGCGGGTGACCGCGAGAGCATGGCACAGCTTTACGAGCAGACTCTTAAGGATTTCAAAGAGGGGTCAATCGTAACGGGCAAGGTGCTGGAAATCCGGAACAATGAGGTCCTGATTGATATCGGCTACAAGTCGGAAGGCGTCGTCTCCTCCAACGAATTCAGAGACCTTGAAGAGGTGGCTGTTGGTGACGAGCTGAACGTACTGCTGGCAGAGATCGAAGATGACAACGGCATGGTTGTCCTCAGCAAGCAGCAGGCCGATGAGAAGATTCAGTGGGAGCGTGTGCTGTCCTCGTTTGGCGAGGGGAGTGTGATCGAAGGCGTGGTCAAAACGCGCGTACGCGGTGGTCTGATTGTAGACGTGGATGGTATCGAGGCGTTCCTCCCCGGTTCGCAGATCGATGTGATCCCGGTACACAACACCGACAGCCTGCTCAACACCCGGTTCGAGTTCACGATCCTCAAGCTCAGCGAAGAGCGTCGCAACATCATCCTGTCGCGCCGCGAACTGATCGAAGAGCGTCTGCGCTCCAAGCGCAAGGAACTGATGGAATCGATCGAGGTCGGGCAGCGTATTGTCGGCAAGGCCAAGAATATAACCGATTTCGGGGTCTTCGTAGACCTCAATGGCATGGATGGCCTCCTGCATATCACCGATATGAGTTGGGGTCGCATCCGTCATCCGTCCGAAATGGTGAACGTGGGCGACGAGATCGAGGTCGTCATTCTCGATATCGATCGTGATCGCGAGCGTGTCTCGCTCGGACTCAAGCAGTCGCAACCCAACCCGTGGGAAGATATCGAAGCCCGCTACCCGGTGGGCAGCCGCCTGCGCGGTAAGGTTGTCAATCTGGTGCCCTACGGTGCGTTCGTGGAGATCGAACAGGGCGTCGAAGGCCTGGTACACGTTTCCGAGATGTCGTGGACGAAGCGCGTTGCGCGCGCATCGGACGTGGTGCAGGTCGGCGACGAGGTGGACGTGGTGGTCCTGGGCGTGAATATCGAAGAGCAGAAGATCGCGCTCGGCATGCGTCAGACCGAGGATAACCCGTGGGATACCGTCCAGGCACGCTACCCGGTGGGATCGCGTGTGCATGGTAAGATCCGCAACTTTACCTCCTACGGCGCCTTCGTGGAGCTTGAGGATGGTATCGACGGTATGATTCACGTGTCCGATATGTCTTGGACGCGTAAGGTCAACCACCCGTCCGAGGTTCTTGCGAAGGACGAGGAAGTGGACGCAGTCGTCCTGGAAGTGGATCCTGGCAACAGCCGGATCAGCCTGGGGCTCAAGCAGGCCGCCGAGGATCCCTGGAGCAGCGTGGTCAGCAAGTTCACGGTTGGCGACAGGGTCTCGGGCAAGGTTACAAAGGTGGCCTCGTTCGGTGCTTTCGTGGATATCGGCGAGGGCGTAGATGGCCTGGTGCACATCTCGCAGCTTAGCGACAGCCACGTTGAGCGCGTCAAGGACGTGTTGGATGTTGGGGACGCCGTCGAGGCACGCATCGTGCGCATCGACCGTGCCGAGCGTCGTGTCGGGCTGAGTATCAAGGCCGGCGAGATCTCTGACGACGAGTTCGAGGCACAGAAGGACGAGGTCCTTGACGGTCTACGCCCGGGCGAGCACATGGTTGACCTGGCCGGCGCCTTTGACGAGGCCCTCGGCCTGACCACGGACACCGAAGAGTGGACGCCTGGTGCAGCCGATGCTCCCGCAGCCGAAGCGGCCGCGGCACAGGAGCCTGAGGCCGAAGCTGCAGAGGAAGCTCCAGCCGGGGAAGCTGCGGCAGAAGAGCCGGCAGCAGAAGAAGCTCCCGCGGAGGAGCCTGTCGAGGAAGCGGCTGAGGAGGCTGCCGAAGAGGCCGCTGAGGAAGAAGAGCCCAAGGAATAGAAAACTAGCCCTTAGAGCGGGCGCTCCGGTCGTCCGGGGCGCCCGCTTTTTTTGTGGAGGTGATGCAATGGAGAACGTGCTGGATATCCTCAAGGCGCGCGGTCTTTTCGAAGACTGCACGAACCCGGTTGTGGGTGAAAAGCTGAATGAGCCGGGCGTTGTCTATGCCGGGTTTGACCCTACGTCGGACAGCCTCCAGGCCGGTAACCTCGTCACCATTCTCGTGCTGTCTCACTTTCAGCGTTGCGGGCACCGCGTCATTGCGCTTGTTGGCGGCGCCACGGGGATGATTGGTGATCCCTCTGGCAAGACCAGTGAGCGTACGTTGCTGACCGAGGAGCAGGTGCAGCAGAACCTCGAGGGCATCAAAGAGAACCTTTCACGCTTCCTCGACTTCGATCATCCCACCGCTCCGGCCAAGATTCTTAACAACCACGACTGGCTGGGAGAGTTCTCCTTCCTCGACTTCCTTCGTGATGTAGGCAAGCACTTCCGCATGGGCAACATGCTCGGACGGGAGAGCGTGCGCGCACGCCTTGCGAGCGAGGCAGGAATGAGCTTCACGGAGTTCAGTTACGCCTTGCTGCAGGGCTACGACTTTCTGCACCTTTTTGACCAGGAAGGCTGCCGTTTTCAAGTAGGCGGGTCAGACCAGTGGGGCAACATAACGGCCGGCACTGAGTTGGTGCGCAAGCTGCGGAGCGAAGAGGTCTTCGGCGTAACAACACCACTGGTCTGCGACAGCGCAGGTCAGAAGTTCGGCAAGAGCGAGGGCAACGCGGTCTACCTCAACCCGAAGAAGACCTCGCCCTACGACTTCTACCAGTTCTTCTTTCGAACGACGGACGCGGATGTGATTCGTTTCCTGAAGATATTCACTCTCCTGTCGCTCGATGCCATTGCCGAGCTGGAAACAGCGCTGAAGGATGCACCCGAGAAACGCGAAGCGCAGCGACGCCTGGCGGAAGACGTGACGCGCACCGTGCACGGCGACGCGGGGCTGAAGGTGGCGCTCAAGGCCAGCGAGGTGCTCTTCGGCGGCTCAATTGAAGGCCTCAGCGCAGACGATCTCGCCTCGATCTTCGCAGACGTGCCATCTGCTGAACTGGCCCGTAGCGATGTCGTCGGCGCACCGGTAATTGACGTGGCCGCAGCGGCTGGCCTTTGTCAGAGCAAAGGCGCAGCACGGCGGCTGGTGCAGAGCGGCGGTCTCAACCTCAACAACATTCGTGTTCCTGATATTGAGGCCAGCGTGAAGCCGGAAGACCTGGTCGACGGTGAAGTTGCGGTACTCCGCTCGGGGAAGAAGAACTTCTACCTGGTGAAGATCGTAGACTAGGGGTACCCGCACGACCCTGTCCCCAATGTCATACTCCCTTTCAAACACATGCCGAAAGAGGAACAGGAGTGCATTGACAGGAGTGCATTGAGGCGTTCCATGACAGAGCTGTGGATCCGGCTCCGTTCGCCGCTCCGCCTCGCTTCGTTGTGGTTCGAATACGAACCACCTAGCTCCCGTTGGTCGGTTGGATATTCCTT
>CAYFPQ010000083.1:0-6095 GCA_964345005.1 uncultured Victivallales bacterium
ACGTCAAGAAACCACAACATGTAGGGGGCACTTGAGTAAGTCAGCCACCCACGTAACGGAAAGTCAGTGTCACGCTGCCGCCGCCAAAGGCGAAGCCCGCCACGGCGGAGGGTTCGAAAACCCAGAGCCCTATCACCGTCGGGTCGCTGACGACCACGTCCGTACGATCATGCGCCAGCAACGCCACGTCGAGCCCGCCTCCCGTCACAGCGTCGAACTCCATTCGCACGCTGTTGACCAGGTCAATGGTCGTGTCGTCGGTCGCCTCACCCCAGTTATTCGTGCTGCTCCCGTTCGCCACCGTAATTTTCGGCAGCGCCAGCTTACCGCCGTTCTGCGCAAACCAGCCGTTATTGGTCGTGTTGTCGGTGGTGTTGTAGATATTGGCGAAACCCGTCATGTCAAGGGTATTGTCCTGGCCCACACCATCGGCAATCACGCGACCGCTCTGGTACAGGTTGTCATTAGCACTATGAAACATACCGTGCCCCCGAATCGTGGCCGTAGAGTCGCCACTATTGTTGAGCTTTATATCGTAACCACCCCCCGCATTGGTGTAGATCCCTGTATTGTTCGGATCGCCGCAGTTAAGCTCAAAAGTGGCGGATCCCCCGTCAACCCCCAGATGCATGCGCCCTTGCGTCTGTTTGTAAACACCACCATCCAACCGGTAGATCCCGGCGCCTCTGTAACCCATGTACGTCGTGGATTCCGACCGGAACTCACCGCCGGTCTGATTGACGATCGATGTCCCCCCCGCATTATCATAGGCGATACCGATGGCCACACCGTGGCTGGTGCCCGGTCGAAGGAGGCCACCGTTGAGTGTGATGACCGCGGCAGGGTATCCTGCGCCCCCGTTTAAACTGAAACTGTTGCATTCAAAGGTGCCATCGTGCATTGTAAATTGGCCAGCGAAGGTCACGCCAGTATTAGTGACCGCTAGCAATCCATCGTGAAGCGTATATGAACCGTGATTGCCCATGCTGAAATTACCGTCCACGATGACCGTTCCATTACTATGGACGAAATGCCCCCTGCTGGTACTGTTGAAGCCGCAGTACAGGTTGTGGCCGGCGGTCCGCAGCGAAGCACTCGCATTAGCCAACGTTACGGTTGCAGCATTGGCTCCCTGTGCTATTAGGACCATTCGAGCGATAGTCGCGTTTGTAATCGTCGCGCTTACGTTGTTCGCGTGACCGTTGCCGGCAAACCACGCGTTGTCATCCGACGTCGTCGGCACCGTGGAGTCGTTCTCCCAGTTCAACGGATTGTCCCACGAAGTATCCGCACCACCACCACCATCCCAATAGAAGTCGTTCGCACCCGCCGCCGACCCCACGCACAATGCCGCCACCGCAAGCACTACGACAACACTCCATACCCATGACCCTATTGCCTTCACTTCACGCCTCCTATCTGCTTGTTTCACCGGTTTCCCTATACCTACCGGCTCCCTACACTGCTTACACAGTAACTTGAATTCACCGCTTAATCAAGCGCAAATCCGAAAAACTTTTCACCCTCCAAGAGAGACAGAATCGCGAATGGATACTAATGCACGCCAATAGTGGATACGTTACACATTCGCGTCTATTCGCGTCCATTAGCGGTTCTCCCTTCAATGCTCCACCAATTCTATTTCGCTCTCATCCATCACAAGGGTCTGCCGACCGCGGCACGGCGGAGTCCCCTCCTTCATCCATTGAGCCACAAGCTTGGCTGCCAGACTCGCTCGATCCGACTGTCGCGAATGGACCCGCAAAACCGGCCGGATACCCACCCACAGGCGTGCGTCTTCATCCAGAATCAAACGCTCTTTCGGCACACCCTTCTTCTCGCGCAGAAACTGCCACACTCGGGAGCCCGAGGCTGCAATAAGTGTCTCAGGGTCATTCAGCTCAGCGTCATCCACACAGCGCTCCGCACCTGTATACGGATCCGTCTCGACCGGAATCCGCGTGCCATCGCTCCCGGACATGCCGACTTGGAGAACACTCTCCAGCCCACGACTGGCGGCATAGCGACGCAGCACATGCATAATAGCGCTGGCGTCCCTCGCCACACTCACAACCGATTCATCCAGGTTGTTTCCCATAAGCACAAACGGAATGCCCGCCTTTGCAAGAAAAGCGCCCAGCGCATCGCCCGTGCCGGGTATCACATTGGAGACCACACCGCCTATCAGTTTTCCTGAGATAAGCGTACCCAGACGCCGAGTCTGCTCCTCGTAATCCAAGCACGGAAGGAAAAGCATCTCGAAGCCAAGCTTATGAAGCTGCATTCCTGCCGCGGGCAGGGTGTCATGCAGGTAGGTGTTGATTACCGACGCGTCATGATCTTCGGTATGCAGCACCAGCGCCACAACAGGCACAACCCCCGTCGACATGGCACGCGCGAGCTGGTTGGGGCTGTAGTTCAGCGCTTCGGCCGCTTCCAGAACTGCCAGACGTGTATCTTCCGAGAAACGAACCGACCCCTTGGCGTTACGTAGCGCCGCCGAAACCACTGCCGTGGAAACTCCGCATTGCTTTGCCACATCTTGAATGGTTGTCGCCATGATTAAACCTCTGTGATTCAAAGATTAATCTATCATCTAGCCGCCAAAGAGTCAACAAATCAGTCGTAACAGATTAGTCGTAACCGGAGCATGCAGAACAAGAAACATACCTTGACAACATCACGCTTCATGACATTATACACCTTTGTTTAGTGGTCAAATATAATTCTTCGGGCATAATGAGGTGATAACGTGATTCTGAATCGACACGCCATGAAACGCCTCCACGACTGGCACACCAGTCATCGGCGCAAACCGCTGGTTCTTCGTGGCGCACGACAAGTAGGTAAATCGACGCTGATTGAGGCCTTTGCACGAGATGCCAGCCTTCGCCTTGTCACCATCAACTGCGAGAAGAACCGACAGCTCGACCGCGTATTCGAGAGTCTTGACATTTCCCGCATCTTGACCGAACTGGAGGCCGTGGCCAACCAAGGCGCCATCACCCCCGGTGCAGTCCTTTTCATGGATGAAATCCAGGCCACTCCGAATGCACTCCAGGCGTTGCGCTATTTCTACGAAGAACGCAACGACCTTCCTGTCATCGCTGCCGGATCGCTGCTGGAGTTTGCGCTAAGCAAGCATCGATTCTCGATGCCGGTCGGACGCATACAATACCTCCATCTGGGCCCCATGAGCTTTAGAGAATTCACCGAGGCGCTTGAGCCCGACCTTTTGGAACAACTCGACCGAATCAGCTTTGACACTCCACCACCAGAGACTGCTCATCGCCGACTGTGTTCACTGCAACGCCGCTACCTCTATGTTGGGGGTATGCCGGAAGCCGTCGCCACATTCAAAGATAGCGGCTCCCTCTCTGAAGTCGCGGACGTTCACAGTGAGATTGTCGAGACCTACATCGATGATTTCGCGAAGTACGCCCGCGAGCAGGACTTGGCGCTCCTGCAACGCGTGTTCGCTTCCGTGCCCCGCATGCTTGGTCAAAAGACCAAGTACGTCAACCTTGCGCCCGGAGAGCGAGCCGCACGTGTTCGGTCGATGATTGACCTCCTGACCAAGTCACAAGTTGTTCTGCCAGTCTTTCACAGCCATTGCTCGGGAATACCCCTTGGGGCTGACATCGACGACTCGGTCTTCAAGCTCGCGTTCCTGGATGTAGGCTTGGCCAACCATTTGTGCGGTCTTGACTGGCAGACGCTGGCAGAGGCCACCGCAGCGCGGCTGGTAAACGAGGGTAGTATTGCGGAACAGTTCGTGGCACAACAACTGGCGTGGAGGGGGAAAGGGAAACCGGATCTTACCTACTGGCACAGGGAAGGCCGCCGCGGCAATGCTGAGGTCGACTTCACCCTCGCGGCAGGCCCGATCATTTATCCAGTCGAGGTCAAGTCCGGTAAGAGCGGGAGTCTCAAATCGCTACAGCAGTTCGTCCTGCACAAGCATGCTAGCCGAGCGATACGCTTCGACCTCAACCCTCCCTCGCGTCAAGCGCTCAGGCAGTTAGCCAGGACCAAGGACGGAACGGAGCAAGTATCTTACGAACTGCTCTCGCTGCCACTGTACGCCGTTGAAGAGTTACCGCGCCTCCTCGCGAACGCGTAACTCCGAGCCTCCCTCTTTCAGCAACACGAAAGAATACCCGAGGTATCGGCTCGCTGCGCGAACAGTATCCAAACCAACAGATTGCTCCCGGCCTGATTATTGCCCCTGCGGAACACTCCGAGCAAGTGTCAGAACACGACTATACTGCCCCTTGGGATATGATCTAACCCGAATATTTCGCGAGGGACGATGCATCTACTGTCGTGATGAGAACGCGCGTGAGCCTTTTGAGTCCGATACGGTTATGCGACACCTCGATTTCAAACCCGTTCGGGACCGCGCCTTTCAGACTTCACGAGAACGAATACTGGAGGCCGTCTAATGGTCGCAGATCGGATCACCTCACTGGAAATTGTACAGCGTTGCCGCCGCTCGGCGAGTGGCTTGGAGCGCCAGAATGTGGTCCACCATCCGATCGCGAACCTCGTCCTGGTCGACATAGTTCAGGCGGTCGGCATCCTTCAGCCAATCCAAGTAGGCCTCCGCATCCTGGCGGGCCTGTGAGAATGGCGATACAAACCCAAGCAGGTATTCCAGCGTGGCCAGATAACGAAGGTCATCGATACCCTCGCGATAGCCTTCCCACTGTATCGTATCAATCACACCGTTTGTCGTGGCATACGTCATGTTGAAATCTCTGGTGGATGAGTAATCAAAATCGTTCCATGTATGATTCGCGCTGCCCTGCCAAACCCACGTACAGGTGCCATCCAAATCAAGGCCCCAGAGACGCAGTCCCATTCCTCTGCGATAGATTTCCGGCATTTCAATCATTCCCCAGGGGTCCGTGTAGGTAAAGATCTGATGTCCGGAAACACTGTGAACAAGTGCAGATTCCGCTTCGGTGGCATTCTCCGAAATATGCAGGTCCTTTAAGTCGCCTACACTAACGAGCGTGCCGGCCAACCCGTCGTTAAACATAAAGGCTATCTCATTGACGTTGTCTATGGCACTGGAACCCAACCACCCGGCAAACAGTTCCACCTGATCGATCTCTCCTTTGAAACTGTTGGCACTATCCCCCACCCACGAGCTCGCGTGCGGAAAATGGCAGCCAATCGCCAGCCCCAGCTCCTCGTCACCCGATGCCGGGGTCCAGTCCGTCACACTGTGCTGTGTATTCAGTGTCGCGACCCCGTTCCTATAAAGCGCCACGTTTCGGTTCGTGTCGATCGTCATGACCACATGAGTCCACGCACCGGCGGGTAATATGGCGGTTGTGTTCGACGACCACTCCGTGGCCCCGCCCACCGTCACGGTAAGCAACCCGCCGGTATCAACACCCAGGCAATAGTTGTATTCCCCGCTGTCGTTCCACGGTTTCGACAGAAGAAAGCCGCCGTTCGTTTCGGCTATATCGCGATTGACCCAGGCCGACACACTGAAAGCGTTACCGGTGTAAACCAGGTCGACGCTCTGATCGACCACGACCCTATCGTTGACCCCATCAAACGCCAACGCACCGCCAATCTGACCGGTCACCCAGCAGGTGTTTGTATCCATATCCAACAGTTCGCCGTGATTATTGCGCCGGATCAGCTTGGGATTACTCACCCCGGAACTCAAAACAGTGACATCCTCGGCAAACACACCAACAGACTCGTCAAAGGTCAGGCAAGCGCGCTTGTTGGCCGGATAGGTAATCTCCGACAACCCTTCCGCGCCACCGGAAAAAACTTTCCCGGCGGCATCACGGATGGCCTCCCACACCGGTCGCTCTGTGCAGACGGTATCGGCCGACGGCTCGTCCCTCGTGTAGTAATAGACCTCTCCGAATCCGGCATTACGGGCAATCTCGTTGATGTCACCTACCGTGTCCCTGACCGCATCAAGATAGGCCGGATCAGGATTGGGATGGCTATTTCGAGGATACAAACCAACATGATAGAGCGCTTGTGTGCTCATTCCGTTCTGCACGCAGATGTCCAGGGCATTGCTGACGAGGGTGAGATCGTCCTGATTCTGATACACC
>CAYFPQ010000083.1:6105-12481 GCA_964345005.1 uncultured Victivallales bacterium
ACAGGTCAGTCCGTGCTTAACCATGTTTCGTATTTCGGCGGCGTATTGCTGTGGCGTCTTGTGTTCGGATGAAATAGAGCCAAGGCCGTCACTGGTGAGTACAGCGCGATAGAATATGCTCTGAACAATCGGTGATGGCTGCAACGTGATCGGCAGCACATTGACGGTGAAATCATATCGCCCGACCTGCACCCCTCCGGTCGTCGTCAGCGTCATGCTGCCCCGGTAATCCCCTACTGCGGTGTCCGAAGGTGCATACACGGTTATCCAGAACACTCGTACGTCGTTTGTATCCGCATCCGGAATCGTCACCGGCTTCAGGTCTGGCGTGTCCGCAATGGGGAAATCCTCAATCGGCACAATCTGCCGGACGTCATTGGTCTCACACCATTCGCTGATCCAGGTGTAGTCCGTATCGCCATCGAGCAACACATAGTTGTGCCCGTTCGACGTGGTCACCAATCTGTCGTTCTTTAGCAGCAGCTCGGGGACAAAATAGCCATTGGTGCTCTTGCCCATGTTCAAGTCAGCCTGGTACCACCATTTGACGACGCGAACATCGATGTTCGTAGAGGACAGGATTTCAGTCCCGTTGGTCAGGTCGCTGACCGTCACCATCAGGTTAGTCAAATCGGTGAAGGCCTCCACTGCGTAGGCCACCGGTTTGTATTCGTCCGGAGCGATATCGAGGGATAACTCGTTCGCGATTCGCCCCAAGATGTTCGTGGTGCTAGGCGCGGCGCTCCGAATGGCATCCGAATCCGTGGCTGCAAGCTTGTAGAGCAGATGCCCGCTTCTCTCAATTGTGTTGGACCGGGCCAGGTTAATGCCCTCGGCAATGCCGTGGGCCTGATCCAGCCCCCATTCAAGGTCATCGTATTCAGCCGGCGTCAGGTATTCCACAGCACTGAGCCCCCCTGTGGATATGCCGTAGGCGGCGTCCAGATCGTCAAGCAATTGATCGGCACGATCCCAGCAGTCCTGCTCAAACCCGACGTCGGGCGTTATGTCGCCCAGAATATCGCGCGCATCGTCATAGGTCTGTTCATACGCCGTAACTTTTGCCGCCAGCTTGTTCGTATAGACCGCCCAACGCGCATCGACCTCCTCGCCGAAACTTGCCGTGGTCGGCACCGTGCCTTCGATCTTGAGATCATCGAGCGCAATCCTGATTCGTTCGCCGGGTTTGCCGATAAGCATGATCAACGTCTTGTATGCATAGATTGCGGTATGGTCACTTGACATGCCCCAATAGCGAACCCACATTTGCTGGTTCATTAGCCGCTTGGACCACTCGCCCACATCAGCGGATATTGCCTGCCACCCAATCGTGTCGTACCGGACATATGTGTCGGGGTCAACCGCCCCACACCCCGCAGGCGGAGTGAGAGCAGCGGGATACCCATACCAGGCAAACCCGAGCGCAGAATGAATCGTAGGATTCTCCCCCGGAACTGCGGGCGTACGCTCGACTTTCATCCTCGCCGTGAGCTGCAGATCGTTCACCAAATAGCGGCCGGGGGTATTGGTAATCTGGTAATAGACATAAGTGGCGGTGCCGAACTCAATATCCAGCACGAAGGCTTTGTCGCTGCAGAAGGCATCCGAGTTGGTAACGCCCTTTTCATGGACAGTATAGGTCCCGCCTGCCGCATAATAGATAAACGGATCGACCCCATCCTCAAAGTCTTTTTCTAGAAGATAGGGCTCATACTCAACCACGCCGCTGGCCGCGCCGACCAACAGCACCGCCACGGCCACGAAACTCAGAAAAGCGGATGAGCGCATCATGACGTCTCTGTAAAGATTATGCGCTTAATCGTACGCAATAGAGGCCATTCAGTCAAGGCCATCAGGCACGTGACATTCCCCAGTCTTCTTCTAAGATCTGGGGCGAACGCCCAAGAACCAATTTCCAAGGAGAAGACAAGAGTCTCCCGTTCATCACTTGCGCGGTGGTCGACGGCTATTGAGCGCTGGATGCTCAGTCCCTTGCTCTATTACCCACGAATCAATGCTCTGCGTCTCCGAAGCGCACGAAACGCTGAGTGTCATTTCAGCCGAAACTCAACGACCCGGACTTCGCCGGGCGGTACCAATAGTCCGATGTTGCCGTCCGCAGAAGGGCTTAATCTCTCATCCGTTAGCCATTCGAGTGCTTCGGCATACTCAAACTGTGGTTTGAGTATTACCCCGGCCGTGCTCTGCTCGCGTATAGCTGGTTTAACAGGCGGAAATTCTGGATATGAATACCACGGCCATTCGTTCCCGAGTCCTTCTTCGTTTGTCAACGTAACAACCCATCCGTTTTTGTTTCGGTTGTACATTACCTTGACTTCGTCACCATATACTCGCACGGGGACCAATTCAGTCGTAAGCATCCCCATAATTTCAGAGAATAAGGGGTGCATTCCCCGCGGTTTACGAATCTTTGTCCCATCCGCGTAAGTGACGCTCTCTTCTCCTTTTACGTAACGTAGCCAAGGTATGGTACCGACAATTACGTTCCCCTTTCCCACCCGGTTGATTGTGGCCACCGGCCAGTCCCGGTTCTCGAATTGGTTGGCCACAAACAATGGTTCCGCGCCTTCCATCTCTACTTTGTGGTAAGTGAATCCTCCTTGTCCGGTATAGACATAATGATCGTTGTCACGAAGATATGCGGCCTTAAAGCCTCTTTCCTGGCCCATTTCTCCAGTGTCACGTATTCCCGCCAGCTTCCATAGTTCCGGAGTCATCTGTTCGCAGACCGTGAATAGCGTTCCGCCATTTTCCACGAAGCGCCTTAGGTTTGCAGCGTATTCAGGACTGATACGGGCATCGCCCATCAATACGATTGCGCGGTAATCGTTGAGCAGCGATTCGGAGGCGTCTGTTGTCAGCACGTCATAGATCTCTCCCCCGTAATTGCCCCGGGGTTTGCGTTTGGCTGACAAGTACGTGTGATGCTCATAGGGCGGAAGAAGCAAAGCGTCAAGTATGTCTCGCGTCTGTTCGTCACCGGGAGTGAAGGGGTATCGTCCATAAGCTCTACCGGTTTTGGCACCGTGAATATCAAATCCGTCGACGCCGTCGCGTAGAAGCGCGACTGGTGTGTAAGGCACTCCGCGGTCATGTTTTTTTACAATATTCTTATAAAACTCCTCCCACATTAGCGCGTAGGGACTGGCATACTTGCTCTTCAGTTCCCTCAATGCCAGGATATGAGGATCCGTTTGTTCTACAGTCAGCGGATCATAGTCAGATAAAAGGGAGAAATAGTCATTTTCTTTGACAAGAAGATTAACCCCTCCCATATAGCAGTGGAAAAGAATCCTCTTGCAGTGCGGAATACCGGTGGTTCCACCGCCTGCTGACCCGCCGCCGTATGGGCCTCTAATGTAGTGGGCGTTGTTATCGAGCCGTACATCTGGACGCCCTCCCTCATATTTCACCGTGGCGTCGGCAATGTATTGTCCCCACGGAATATTGTACTGCCGGGCTGCACCGCGGACGATAGCCATCTTAATAGGATCATGCCACGGTTCGTTATACGACGTTTCGCTTCCTATATATGAAACGCCTTTGCGTCCTTCTAAATGTGGCAACGTATAGGAGTTCGCCGACCATATTGGCAGGCCGGCATCCTGGTACTTCTTCATGTAGATGTCCCAGTTCAGCCCAAACCACGTTGCCGTCTCGTCACGATCATCAGGCATAGACAGTCCCAGCACTTCCTTGCAGACTTTAATCGCCTTACTACTAGAACCGGTGTTCAACCCATAACACCATTCTGTATTGTCAAGTGCCAGAAAACGTTTACCGAACAATTCTTTTACACGTAGAGCTTCCTTCAAATCCTCATCTGATGTATACCACGTGTGAGGATCAGCAGTTCTTGGCCTGGCTCTACTTGGCACCCACAAAAGAATGGAATTATTCCTATTCTTGAGCAAATCCTCAAGTTCTGCCGCTTTAGGTGTATGGGTTTCACATATTCTAACTATGCAGTCTTTGGCAAAGTCAAAGGATTCTCCGAACTGCTTCGGGCCATCCTCCGTTTGGATGACAGTCCGGAACCCGTTCCAATAGAGAACAAATTGAAACTGCTTTCCAGTTGGCAACTCTTTAACTATCCATTCCTTTGGCACCTTGAAGGATTGAAATTCCTGCTGCTGAAAGAGCGGCTCTTCTTTGCCAGTAGGATATACACCGGCAAACGCGGGTATAGCTGCAAGTTGACAAACGGTTAACACCATGCACATTATAGCATTTCTATTCATCTATCGTCTCCTTTGGTGATTGTACATTCTTGCTCTCTTAATCTTCAAATCGCAGGTTTCCGAACGTTATCATTCCACTATTTCTGCTTCTGACACTGCGTTTAACCACCCCGATTTCAACCGCTGTAATCGGAAAATCAATCCTCTGATTTTCGTTGCCACCCCAGTGTTTGCGCGTTCTCTCTTTGGTTGGCTTGAGAAAAGGGGTCAGATTAATGCCGATGTCTTGACGGCCCTGCCACCGCAACGGAATCTCGGACACGATATGGCTTTCGCCATCACGGTCGATGACAACGGCAAAGAAAAGGTTCTTCGAGTTGTCTCCTTCCAGCTCGAGCCGCATCTTCCTGCCCTTGAGAACGTCTACCGGGAAGCGAACGAAACGGCTTTCAAAGGCATCCCCGCTCTTGAATTCGTATTTCATGCTGACATTGTCACCTGAAACATCCAGGCGCTCGTTTTGAACCGGTTTCGCGATGCGCTCGTCAGTGGAATACAGGCTGGCGTTGGCAAAGGTGGCTGCATTCGATGCAAACACCACATTATGCGCTGACGCTGGCTTGGATATGTTGAAGTTTTTGATTTTCACATATTTGCCATCTGCCAATGTGGCGCCAAGGGTCAGTATCGGATTAGAGTTGAAGCGGAATATCGCGTGACCAATCTGTTTGCCGTCAATTGAGAGTCTGATATCGCCGCAATCGTAGCTGATCCGGATTCTACGAAAACCCACAATAGGGGCGTAATTGCGAATGTTGTATGTGTTGTAGACCAGGAGTTCGTTACTATCAGGATCGCGTTCCGTCAGATGTATACGATCCTTAAGATCATCTGGTCCATGATACATATACCGCATCGCGAGGTAACTGGATCTATCCCTATCAAAATAGAACGTCACCCGGTCCGTACTATGGTCGATATCGAACTCGAGATCGAATGTGAGGTCGAATGTGACCCCAAGCGGTCTGTCCAAAACAATTGTCGCTTCCGCATTCTCTGCCAATAAACAGCCATCTTCGACACGCCATTTGCCGGATTCCACCTTCCAATCCGCTCCCGGTTGTTGCGATTGAAATGAATCCGCGAATATGACTTCATCCGCAGAAGCAAGACAGCAAGCGGTAAGTACAAATCCTAGGCCCAGAAGGACACTCCTGTAAGTACTCCGTCCTCCAAATTTACATTTCCAGAAGCCCTGTCGTGTCTTTCCGAATTTCGTTGTGCTGCACTTCATCTCTTGCATGTAGTCCCTACCTTTCCTGCTTAATTTGTAAATATAGCTATATCCGATGATTTGCTGATCTTCTCAGTGACGCTTACCGTCTGCTGCACCCGGAGTTGCTCTTCCTGTAGAAAGGATTCCGCCGCCAGCAGACGGTTGTAATCCGCCATCAGGCTCAGAAGGTCAGAGCGGATGGCGTTGTACTGCTTTTCGATCTGGTCGGTAATCGGTAGAACGTAGACCCAGCGTGCATACTTCGAGCGCACAAAGAACGTCGGTGCACCGGCCGGGGCAAGTCTTGACGCCTGGTTCCCATACCAGGTATTGGCATAACAACGGAACGTCTTCCACCGCCAGGTATCAGTCAAGCCACTACTGTGGGTGTTCTTGGACATATAGAATAAACCTGATCCTGTGCCTTCCTCAACCGGCGCTCCACCGAAGCCGACAGGATAGACCATACGGTTCGAGTCGTTGTCGAAGTAGTTGAAGAGCAGCAGGTATGGGTCGTTATGCTTAAGCAGAGCCGGATCCATCTTGATACTGAGCCCGTTGCCGTACTTATTGTTATTCTCCAGTGCCGGCATCCCGCCGATTTCGATGACCTTGGTATTCTCCAGTTTGGCATATTCCCCATGGTCCTCGACCCGCAGCCCCCTCGCCTTGCTGAAATCAGCCAGGTCAATATAGAGCACCTCCGGCTTCAGTGCTTCCGGGGCAACGGCCGCACCCTCCACGCCACCCAGAGAAAACAATACTGCACCAACGACCCCAACCAACATTTTCGATCTTATATTCATGGCCCTACCCTTTCCTATTGTTAGCTTGTGGTAAGAATCCTATTGCCGCAAAATCCGGTTGGATGCTCTGCAACCGTTTCCCGATAAGTCTT
>CAYFPQ010000084.1:0-11907 GCA_964345005.1 uncultured Victivallales bacterium
TATGTCAAGAAACCACAACATATGGGGGGTACTTGAGTCAATCAGCCACCCACGAATGATAATGAGATATGGGAGACGCCTTGCATCAGGCGTCACGATTTAGGATAGTGCTCCTGAAACCAAGATCGAGTCGCAATAAGGAGGCTCGACCATCCTTCGCCAGGACTACGGCTGGCGGGTCATCGCTGATGTGCGGTTTGCACGTAGGCCTTCGCCATGAATGCTGCAGCTCGTGAGTCAACCAAGCAAGCCATCGTAGCCTTTCCACGGGGATTCTGCGCCGGTGTGAGTCGTGCGGTGGACGCGGTCGAGGCAGCACTCCTCAAGTTCGCGCCGCCGATCTATTGCTATAACGAGATTGTGCACAACCGTCAGGTGGTCGATCGCCTGAGGGGGAAGGGCGTGGTCTTTGTTTTCGACCTGGACGATGTGCCGTCGGGAGGTGTCGTTCTATTCAGCGCTCACGGTGTTACGCCACAGTTGCGTGACGATGCCCGGCAGCGAGGACTGACGGTAATAGACGTTACCTGCCCTTTCGTGGCAAAGGTCCACGCCGAGGTAAAACGTTTTGCACAGGATGGATACGCTGTCATTCTCATTGGCAAGCGTGGGCACGAGGAGGTCGTTGGCGTGGCGGCAGAGGCACCCGACAATGTGACCGTTGTTGAGGATGTCGAGGAAGCCCGTGCGGTCGAAGTGGCCGATCCCGCTCGGGTGGCCGTCGTCATGCAGACGACACTGAGCCAGGCTGAAGCCCGGGAGGTGCTCGGTGTACTGCGGGAGCGCTTCCCGGAGCTCAGGAGTCCCTCGAAGAGCGATATTTGCTATGCCACAACGAATCGACAGGATGCTGTACGAAGACTTGCCGAGAGGGTTGAGCTTGTGCTTGTCCTCGGTGCGCGCAACAGCGCCAATACGAATCGACTCGTCGAGGTGGCGCGAAAGGCGGGAACGGCAGCAGAACTGTTGCCGGATATGGACACTTTGGCGATAATCGAGCTCGATAACGTGACGAATGTGGGGCTGACAGCAGGTGCATCCACCCCGGAATCGTTCCTGGAGGAGGTTATGGCAGCCCTTGCCGCACGTGGGTTTGCGCCTGTGAACCTGCCCCCGGTGGCGGAGGAGTCCGTTACGTTTGCGCTACCGGCGCCGTTGCGCGGGTGAATTGGTCCACCAGCGGCTGGATTGTGTGCGCCACGTAGTCACGCCACTTCTCCTGAACAGCCGGCCACTCGGAGAGAGCCGCCTCGGCCGAGTCGAGCAATGCGGCGATCGCATCCGATGGATCCACACCAGCGACCGATGAAGCCCCCACGGCCGTGAGCTTTCCGGTCGCGGCGTCCGTTCCAAGGCTCTTGCCTGCGAGCGTGGGGTCTGCGTGGACATCCAGCATATCGTCGGCGAGCTGGTAGGCCGTTCCAAGGTCGCGTCCGGCCAGTTCAAGGGCGTTGGCAAGAGCAGAATCATTGCCAGAGGCACAGGCTGCAGCAAAACCGAACAAGGACCCCGTCTTCTGTCGGGCTATGCGTACGCAGTCCTCCCAGGAGTCGAGGTGGGCATTGCGCGAAAATTCCTGTTCCGCCTCGGCGTCGCACATCTCCCGGAGCGCGCGGATGAGAACTGGGAGGTGGCGCGCGGCTTCTTGCTCAACGATCAGAAGCGCAACGCTGAGCATGAGATCGCCGATCAGGACGGCGGCCTTTGTCCCCTCGGAGACCCAGAGGGCGGGGGCATGGCGCCGCTCCGTGCCACCGTCTACAACGTCATCGTGCAGTAAACTGGCACCATGGAGAAGCTCTACGGCAGCTGCCAGGCGCGATAGCGATTGGTCCGCGGTGCCGTTAGCAGCACCTACCTGGAGCACGAGTCGCCCGCGAAGCATCTTTCCTCCGTCGACGGACGTTCCGAGGCGCTCGCATTCCTGTTGCATCGAGGTGTGTCCCAATGCTTCAGAGATGGCTTTCCTGATTATAGCTATGTCATGTTTCGCCAAAGCGATCTCCGACGTGCGATTTCTGGCTTCCGGCTCCGAGCTACTTGTGCATCCACTCCTCGTAGTACTGCCAGCTCATGTCCGCATTGGCCTCGGAAAGCTCCCGGTCCTTCTCGTGAATGGTTGCGCGCATGACATCGCCGGCAGACAGAAGACCGATGTGCTCTCCATTCTTGTCCACAACGAGGTGGCGGATACGGAGGCCAAGAAACTGGTCCATGAGGCTATAGACAGAGTCACTCCACTGGCAGGTGATGAGGGGTTGACTCATGAAATCACCGATTCTGGAAGCGTGAATATCGAACCCCTCAAGAATCACATCGCGGGCGAGGTCACGCTCGGTCCAGATCCCCACGATCTCATCGCGCTCGGAGACGAGCAGGCAGCCGACATTCTCGTTGGCCATAAGGGCTGCTGCGTCGGCGATAGTGGTGTTAACCGGGGTGGTGACCACCTCCCGCATCTTGTCTTTGACCAGGTCTTCTGCTACCTTCATTATGTTCTCCGTTGATCAGGTGAGAGAATAGGTTAACCGATGCAAACCTTCATGGCAATCGCTTGTGCCGCTGTCATTATTGGTCTTGCTGTAGCGGCAATGGCCATCGGGCTCATGCTGCGGGGCAAGGTCATGCGCGGCGGGTGCGGGAGCCACTCGGGCTCAGACGATGAGGCCATCGACTGCGACGCGTGCTCCAAGCGGCAGCTGAATATCTGCGATGAGGATGACACCTCCGGTCTTGCTGGCCCTTCAATGTCTGCCACGATGGGGCGTTTCAGCCGCAAATCCTGAAGTGCGACTCAGCCGAAGTCGTCAAACGCGATCATATCTTCTTCGACCCCTAGGTCGTAGAGCATCTGTTGCATCGCGCTGAGCATGAGCGGCGGACCGCAAAGGTAGTACTCGATCTCGGTCGGATCGGCGTGACGGTCCAGGTAATTGTCCAGCAGTACCTGGTGAATGAATCCGACATAGCCGTGCCAATCGTCCTCCGGCTGGGGTTCACTGAGTGCAACGTGGAACTTGAAGTTGTCGAACGCTGCCTCGATCTGGCGGAAATCGTCTTCGTAGAATATTTCCCGCTTCGAGCGTGCTCCGTACCAGAAACTGGCCTTGCGAGTGGTCTTCCGGGTGTGGAAGAGATCGAAGATATGGCTGCGCATCGGGGCCATGCCGGCGCCACCGCCGACAAAGACGATCTCACGATCGGTGTCCTTCATGAAGAACTCGCCGTAGGGGCCGCTGACCATCACCTTGTCGCCGGGCTTGCAGTTGAAAATGTATGACGAGGCAATGCCCGGAGGTACATCCATCCCGCGGGGTGGGGTGGCGATACGCACGTTCAGCATGACGCGGTTGCCCTCGGCCGGATGGTTGGCCATAGAGTAGGCTCGGAAGCACTCGTCGTCGTTCTCGGCGCTGAGACCGAAGAAACTGAATCGGTCCCAGTCGTCCCGGTATTCGTTGGCCACGTCAAACTCGGCGAAGTCGAGCTTGTACTGCGGGATGTCGATCTGGATGTAGCCACCGGCCTCGAAATCGAGATTCTCGCCCTCGGGCAGCTCAACAACGAATTCCTTGATGAATGTGGCGACGTTGTCGTTGGAAGCGACCGTGCACTCCCACTTCTTCACATCGAGGACTTCTTCTGGCACCTCGATCTCGGTATCTTCGCGCAGCTTGACCTGGCAAGCCAGGCGCATGCCCTCGCGCCGGTCGGGTTTCTTGATGAATCCGAGCTCCGTAGCAAGAATGTCGCCGCCGCCCTTCTTGACCTTGCACGTGCACATACCGCAGGTACCGCCGCCACCGCAGGCGGAGGGCACGAATACGTGGGCGCCGACCAAGGCCGAGAGCAATGACTGGCCGGGTGCGACGGTGACGGACTTCTTGCCGTCGTTGACGTCGATCGTGACCTCGCCTCCCGGGGAGAGCTTGGCGGAAATCGCAGAGAGGAGAATCACGAGCAGTACGATGACGCCCGTGAACACGATTGCACTTGCTATGACAAACAGCACCATGGAATCAGTTTCCTAGAGAGATGCCCGAAAAACAGAGGAACCCAATGGCCATCAGCCCGGTAATGATGAACGCCATCCCTAAACCGCGGAGACCTTCCGGTACATTAGAGTAACGAATCTTCTTACGTATGGCGGCCAGCGACATAATCGCAAGCGCCCACCCGATTCCGGAGGACACGCCGTAGACGAGTGACTCCAGCAGGGAATACTGACGCTCAACCATGAAAAGGGAAGCACCCAGGATCGCGCAGTTCACGGTGATCAACGGGAGGAAGATGCCGAGACTGTTGTAAAGCGCCGGAAAGAAGCGATCCACGACCATCTCGACGATCTGGACCAACGAGGCAATCACGGCGATGAAACAGATAAAGGTCAGGAACGAGAGGTCCAGGTTAGCCAGCGCTTCGACACCGGTCCATGCCAACGCACCCGACTCGAGAAGGTACCGGCGGATCAGCCAGTTCAGGGGTGTGGCGATAGTCAGCACCATGATCACAGCCATGCCGAGGCCCTTGGCCGACTCCATCTTCTTCGACTGGGCCAGGTAGGAGCACATCCCGAGGAAGAGCGAGAGCAGGATGTTCTGAATGAAGATCGATTCGATCGCCAGGTTGAGCAGTCCCATGATCAGTCCTCCTCTCTGAGCGTTGTGGAAATCACGGTGCGCTGGAACCAGATCAGCAGCCCGATAATCACGAAAGCTCCCGGCGGCAGCAACATCAAGGTGTTGCCCGTGTACCACTCCGGGCTGAGGAGCTGAATGCCGAACCAACTACCGCTGCCGAGAAGCTCGCGGAACGAAGCCACCGCGACCAGTATGACGCTGTAGCCAAGGCCGTTGCCGATGCCATCGAGGAACGACTTGAAAGGCGGGTTCTGGAGCGCATACGCTTCCGCACGGCCCATCACGATGCAGTTGGTGATGATCAGGCCAACAAACACGCTGAGCTGCTTGCTGATGTCATAGACGAAAGCGCGCAGGATTTGGTCCGCGAGAATCACGAGCGTAGCGATCACGCAGAGCTCTACGATCATCCGAATCTTGCTTGGGATCATATTCCGGAGTAACGAGATGACTACATTCGAGCCGCACAGCACCGCCGTGAGGGCGATGCTCATCACGACGGCTGTAGAGACCTGCGTCGTGACGGCGAGGGCCGAGCAAACACCCAGCACCTGCCAGGTGATCGGGTTGTTGTCCGACAGCGGATCGGTAACGATCTTGCGTAGTTTGGCCATCAGTCAGTCGCCCCCAGGTTTTCGAAATAGCTGTGGTAGACGGCATAGTCGGCATTGAGGAATTCCTCGACCCCGCGGCAGGTCATGGTGGCGGCCGTGATGCCGTCCACGGAATGATCGCTTTCGGATGTCCCCGGCTTGGTGATGCGGAACGTCTGCACCTCACCATTGGCGGTCCACTTCTTTCCCTTGAAACTGTCCTGGAAAAACGGCTTCTCGATTTCTCCGCCAAGGCCCGGTGTTTCCTGGTGTTCGTAGAAAACGATGCCGGCAATCGCGGAGAGGTCGGACTCAAGCGCCATGAACGCCTTGACCGTAGACCAAAGGCCCTTGCCGCTGAGATGGATCGCATACTGCATGGCTCCACTCTCCGGGTCCCTGTAGGTGTAGAAGGGGTAGAAGGTCTTCAGGCCAGTCGCTTTGTTGCGGTCGTTAATCTCCTGTGAGGTGAGAGATTCGACGGTACGTCCTTCAGCGACGTTCCCCTGGTTGTCCAGCACGATTCCCGTGATACGCTCCTCGAACATCCGGTCGAGTTCAGTCGGGGGAACGGCCATCTTGCCGCTGTCGTCGGTTACGGTCACGCCGAAGACCTGCAGCACCTTACGCTTTACGTCGTTCGCCTTGTTCCGGGCCTGGCGAGGGGCAAGGCTGGTCGAAACGAATGCAAGCAGTACGCTGCAGACGAGGCAGACGGCGGTGGCGAAGCCGATCACTTTCGCTTGATCACGCACGCTTACGCCTCCTCTTGATGTGGCGGTCCACCACGAAACTATCGATGAGCGGCGCCATGAGGTTCATAAAGAGAATCGACAACATCACGCCCTCGGGGAAGCCTGCATTGACGACGCGGACGACGACCACCAGCATCCCAATCAGGAACCCGTAGATCCATTTGCCTGCATTGGTGGCAGCGGCCGAAACCGGGTCGGTAGCCATAAATACGGCGCCGAAAGCAAACCCACCGGCAACGAGATGGTAGTGCGGCGGAATTTGCGACATCGGCGAGCTGCCGAAGATATGAGCTACGGTCGCGCTCGAGAGGAGTCCGATCACGCAGGCCAGCATGATGCGCCACGATGCCACGCCGGTAACGATGAGCACGACAGCCCCAATAAGACAAGCCAGCGCACTGGTTTCGCCAATGCTACCGGGCATAACGCCAAGGAACATCTGCATGAAACTTATCTGGCCGTCGGCAATCGCATCGGCGACGGTGGTGCCTTCGGGCAGCGCCGAGAGGATGCCCAGTGGCGTAGCGCCTGTTACGGCATCGACCGTCTCTGAGCCCTTGGCCGAGATCCAGACGTTGCCGGTCATCGACTTGGCATAGGCGAAGAAGATGAACGCACGACTGAGAAGGGCAGGGTTGACGATGTTCATGCCTGTGCCGCCGAAGATCTCCTTGCCGATCACGATGCCGAACGTAATCCCGACAGCAACTTGCCAGAGCGGTATGGTTGGGGGAAGCACGAGCGGGAACAGGAACCCGCTGACGAGCAGCCCCTCGTTGATCGGATGCTTGCGCACGCAGGCAAAAAGCACTTCCCAGAATCCACCGACGGCGTAGGAAACAATAATGATGGGCATGACGATAATCAGGCCGCGCAGGATATGATCGAGCATTCCTGCATCGGGCACCGCATGCGCCATGTTGTATTGGTAACCGGCATTCCAAACCCCGAGGAAGAAGCAGGGCAGTAGGGCGTAAATGACCGTAATCATAACGCGCTTGATATCGATCGCGTCACGCACGTGGGCTCCGCGATGCGTCTCTTCTGCAGGCGTGAAGGCAAACGTATCTGCCGCGTCGAAGATCGGCTTCAGATGGTGGAGGGGGGCTCCCTCCTTGAAGAGGTTGCGTACGCGGTTGTTAAGTTTGAGGAGCAGTTTCACTAGATGCCCTCCTCCTCGATCATCCGCAAGCCGCGATCGACGATGTCCTGCACCTCGATCTTGCTGGGGCAGATAACATCGCACAGCGCGAAGTCCTCCGGATCGGTCTCGAGAATGCCCAGTGCGATGGCCTCGTCGGTGTCCCCGGCGAGTATGGCTCGGACAAGGAAATCCACCATGATGTTGAGCGGCATGACCTTGTCGTAGTGCCCCGTCAACACGAGGGCACGCTCTTCACCATGCAGGTTCGTGCCCAGGCGCCAGTCGTGTCGTTGCGGTAGCCAGGTCGAAGCAAAGAGGCGCGAGAAGCTCATCTTCTTGAAGCCGGGCATCGTCCACCCCATGAAGAATCGCTCCTTGTGTGCAGGTATGACGGTGATGGCCGACTGGAGAAATCCAAGGTGGCTGTCCCGCGGGATCGTGCATCCGGCCAACACGTCGCCGCCGACGACACGTACCTTCGTGTCGGCAAGGGCGGCGTCAAAGAGCGGGTTCAGGTCGCCGCCAGTCCGTACGCGATAGTGGCTGCGTGCCTCATCCTTGATGCAGGGCCCGCCCAGAGAAAAGATGCGTGTGGAAGGCAGCGTACCGTCGATGAATAGACGCCCGATGCTCACCACGTCAACCGCTTGGATAGTCCAGACGATGTCGGTCGGGATCATGGGGTCAATGCGATCGATATGGACACTCGTATTGCCCGACGGGTGTGGCCCTGAGAAACGGTGGATGGATACGTTATGGGCGTCGTTGAGTGCATCGCCGGCGTTGTGCCCCACGCAGAGGTGCACGTCGCCCTCGGTAAGCTGTGTCATGAGGTCGAGGCCAGCCTGGAATGCGGGTATGTCCGAAGCCGCCACGACTTCGGCATCGGCCTGAAACGGGGCCGTATTCATGGCGTTCACAAAAATCGACTTGGGCTGAACGGTCGGGTCGGCCATCAGGGAGAACGGACGCTGACGAATGAGAGAGAGATAGCCCGTGGTGATGAGCTGGTCGATGATGGCCTGCCGGTCGACTTCCTGCATGGCGTCTGCGGCGTAAGCGCTGAATGTCTCGGATTCCGCATCGTCATCCACCCTGATCACGATCCGCTCCACGAAACGGCGTGCGCCGCGGGTGATAGAGACAACTTCTCCGCCGGCCGGGGCGCGCAGTTTGAAGGCTTCGTGTGCCTTGTCTTCCATGAGCACGGCACCGTGTCTCACAATGTCGCCTGTGGTGACGACCAGACGCTGCTTCATGCCGGTGAACTCGAGCGGATAGACGGCGACGGTGTCGGATGGAATCAAGTCGACGACGGCGGTAGCAGGCTTGCCGGCCAACGCAATATCGAAGCCTTTCTTGATCGTGAAATCCATCGCTCAGTCCGTCCTCGAGGTCCTTGATATGACCGGAAAGCACATGAAGTAGCCGCCCCTCCTCGAAAAAGCAAGCCAAAGCGAGGAACTATTGAAAAAAAAGATGTGCGTGGTTCCGGCGGAAAGCTTGAGCGACCATCTTTCGCCTGATACTTTTTGACCTATGGAACGGAGCATCCAGCATCTATCCGATACCTCGTTTGACATCCTTGTAATTGGTGGCGGCGTGTACGGCGCAGCGCTCGTGCGGGAGGCGGCCACTCGCGGACTGCGTGCCGGACTGATTGAGCAGAAGGACTTCTGTTCCGGTTCATCGGCCAACAGCCTGAAGATTATGCATGGCGGTTTGCGCTATCTTCAGCAGCTCGATGTACCCCGTATCTTCGAGTCGATCCGCGAACGCAGCATCTGGTTACGTACGGCGCCGCACCTCGTGGAGCCCCTGAACTGCATCATGCCGACCACGGCGTCGCTCTTGCGGAACCGGTCCGTTATGTCTCTTGGGATGGCGCTCAACGACCTTATGAGTGCGGGGCGTAACAAAGGGCTAGATCCGCTCCGGCGCATCGCGGACTGCCGCACGGTCTCGAAGGACGCCTGCCTCGAGGTGCTTCCGGCACTCAAGGATACGGGCGTGACCGGTGGTGCGATCTGGCACGACGCGATAGGATTCGACACGGAACGGCTGGTTATCTCTATGCTGTTGGATGCCTGTGACGCAGGCGCCAGTGTGACCAACTACGTACGGGCGGCTGAACTGCTTATTGAGTCCGGGTCTGTTGTTGGGGTGCGCGCTGAAGACCTTCTAACGGGCGAGACTCTGAGTATTAACGCCGATGTCGTCATGAATGCGGCCGGCCCGTGGTCTGCGGAGCTGTTGGAATCTCTGGATGTAAAGCTGTCCCTGCCGTGTCGGCACCTGGCCCTTGGTATAAATCTGATCCTGAAGCGGTGGCCGGTACGCGATATGGCAGCCGGATTGACGGCAGCCGAAGGAACGCCATCCGGCGGGCGGCTATTCTTCTTCGTGCCGTGGCGTGGGGTCGTCATGGCCGGCACGTACTACCGTTCGCACGAGGGGCCCGTCGGCTCTGCAGCGGTTACGGACGAGGATCTCGATGCCTACCTGGAGGCACTGAACAGCTGCTATCCCGGGGCAGACCTATGTCGCGACGATATCCTGATGGCTCACGCGGGTGTACTCCCGGCCTCTCGCGCTGCCAATGCAGGAGAGGAGCCCCCGCTGTTGCGCCACTACCGCTTGATCGACCACGGCAGTGCCGATGGTGTCGAGGGTCTGTTTACGGTTCTTGGTGTTAAGTACACAACTGCCCGGGACGTGGCGCAGCACGCCGTCTCGGCAGCGGAGTCGCGGCTGAACTGTCCGGTGGTGGCATCGAGCAGCGCAGTGAGGCGGTTGCCGGGCGACGTGGTGGGGGATCTCGCAAGCTTCCGTGAGGCCACCATCGAGAAGTATCGTGACAGTACGCCGCTTCCTGTGATCGAGCGACTGTTCCGGTTCTACGGTTCCGGAATCGATGCAATCCTGGCTTCTGGTGATCAGGGATCACTGATCGAGGGGAGCAACAGCGTTTTGGATATCGAGATCCGGCACGTGATCGAGAACGAGATGCCACAGACGTTAGGTGACCTCATCTTCCGGCGAACAGGGCTCGGCTCCAATGGTGTGCCCGATGCGGCGCTGGTGCGCTCCTGTGGGGCGGTCATGGCAGACACGTGTGGATGGGATGAGGAGCGACTGGAACGCGAGATCGAGGCCGTTCTATCGGCCACCTGTCTCTGGCAGGCCGCGATACGACCATAGGCGCTACTTGTTGACGGCGGCTCTTTTCTTTGCTGCCTTTTTGGGAGCTGCCTTCTTCGTCTTGCGAGCGGCCGTCTTGCGGCCTTTCCCTGCAGCAGCCTTCTTCTTTATCTTCTTCTTCGGTTTCGTGGCCGGTGCAGCCTTCGGCAGTTGGGCAAGCTTCGCTTTCGCTTCCTTCTTGCCGATGCTCCTCAGTGGTGCGAGCTTGGCAATCTGCGATGGACGCGGGTGTGCTACTTCACGCTCCCAGTTGTAAATGGACTGTGCTGTTACGCCGACGAGTTTGCCATACTGGCCCGCAGAGAGGCCGAGGCGTTTCCGCTGTGAACGGAGACCTTTCGCAGTGAAACGAAGACGAGCGCCTTCCTCGACAGGTGGTGTCTCGGGTACCGGGATTAGCGCGACCGTCTTTTCGAGGGCAGCAACCTGCCGTTCCAGTCCGGCTGCTTTGCGCTTGAGCGCGGCAATGTCGCGCCGGTACTGTGCAGATGCTTTCTGTAGGGGCGCTGTCTGCTTCCGTATCTCCTTACGGGCAAGACGCGCGACTTCATCTTTCAAGACGACTGCTAAGTTTGGCATATAGTACCTTTCTGTATGGTTTTCAGCTAGTGATCACTGAGGGTACCGCTGCGATTCAGACACTGGGGAGGGAACGACGCCACGCGAGCGCCGCTGAGCAGCGTCGGGCCGGCCATTCCCGATCCGACAGCCGCTTCGCACCGCAGCTTTCCCCGTGTGAACCCGCGATTGGCCGGAAGCGGGCAGAGCCTGCCGGTCGTTCAGGTTGAAGCCATGATCCTGGATGGCCGGGGGGCGGCCTTTATGGGGAGGCATCCGTGGCGGCCGAGACACGTTCCGCTGACTTCTTGCGCCTGATCAGCTCGCGCAGCTTGCCTCTGGAGGCTTCAGGTACGTCCAACACCATGTCGGTATAGTCGAGTTTGCTGAATACCGCATAGTAGTTGTCCGTATAGACAATGACCGCATCCGAGACCGGAACAAGCTCCTCCAGCATGCGGCTCTTGCTCGCCTTGTTCAGTGCTTTGCGCCCCTGCCGGAGGATCTGCTGCTGTAGCAACGAATAGGTCAGCGCCGTGAAAACGATCTGATTGACGACCAGATCGAAACACGGCGAGGTGAACCCCGCCAGATCCCAGAAGCATTTCAAGTGGCGATGACGCTCTTCGATGCCGATCCGCAGATGATAACGCCTGGCCACGGGCACAGCCTGCGACTCGTCCCGTGCTGTCGACAAGATGCCCCACGCCTCCTCCATTGCCTCGTCATTCTCGTCCCGGCAGATCACCAGATCCAGCGGGACCGAACAGCTCGACCATGTCGTCAGATCCTTGATGCGCGTCATCAGGATCCGCTCCTGCTCTTTGACCGGTGGGCGCTCCCCCGCTTCGCGCTGCTTTTCCAGCGTGCGCTGCCGGGCCGCTTCACGCTTCTCGATGTGTTCGGGCCTGGGCGCATCGGCATAGTGGCGCGTATAGGGCACGGGCGGCTCGCTCCGCTCGCGCGTATAGGACTCCCACTCCACCTCCGGCAGGTTGACCAGCCCCATCGCGTCC